>CAJFII010000001.1 GCA_904381285.1 uncultured Clostridia bacterium
ATTTGCACTAATCCACAGTGTCTATGTAGATATTATACAATGGATTTAAGAATAAAAAAATGTATAATGGACTACATGTTCATTATACGAGTAATTTGTAGGGAGAGTCGATTATAAAAAGAAAATATTTGATAATATTATTAGTTTTGATATTACTAAGTGTTATTATATTCTTAGGTTATAATATTTATAATTACATTAACTATGTACCTAGTGCAGAAGAAATTAATATCATATCAAATGAAATAGTACAAGACGCTTCGCAAACATTGAATCTTATTTTATAGTATCTAGTATTAAATTAAAAGAGAGTAGTTAAATGAAGCAAAAATCAAACGTCAAATGAAAAACAGAAAGAGAATAATATGAACCTTGAATATATTGATAGTATATGTTATAATAAATATGTTTATCAACTCAAAGGAGGATAATTAGAATGGAAAAGTCAATTGTGGAGAAAATGATGGCACGGATTTTAAGTCATCCATATCAAGCGATGAATGGATTGGTTCGTTTGATTTGTGTGAAAAAACAGGAAGAAAAATATACAATTAAAAATTTAGAAGATTGTTTCCCATTTTTTAGGGAGGAAGATTTAGAAGTTAAACATCTTAATGAGATTTTAGATGAATTAGAAAAACAAATAATAAAAAAGATTAATTTATTAGCACAAAATGAAGCTAATAACAGTCTTCATGAAATTACAGCTTTGGTGATTGCTTTAGATACTATAATAGATGATGACCATGAACCTGATGGACTTATTAAAAATGCTCGCGTAAAACTGTGCTATGATTTGGGTATGCTAATATTAGACTGTGAGTTTATAGAAACGACAGAGTATTGGCTTAATGAAAATTTTAAAAAGTTAAATTTTAATTGATTTTTTCAAAAGACATAATTTGAGGCTTAAAAATTTTTTGCCTTAAATTATGTCTTTAACTATTTTATAAAATTACAATTTGTAAAATAATCCAATAAATATTTATCATTTTTTAACAATATATAACATTATGTATTACTATCTTATTTGCTCGGAATATGCTCGATAATATTTTCATAAATGCTTAAAAATAGCACATTACAAAAAAATGACTACCACCATCTGCACCAATGACGTTTCTGTTCGAACTAATAGAACAGAGTTGATACAAAATCAATCAGAAAATAAAATCTGGTTGATTTTTTTGTTGTGTAAAAATCAAATTAATCTTATTGCCTCGCAGAGCCCCTGAGTTATGATGGTACGTCATAACTCATAGGGGGTTAGGACTTATGACAGAGTCAAAGTCCTGTGCTTTGAAGAAAGTTCAAGGACGTGGTTTCATTGGAACAGGAATTAGCATATTCTTTTCACTTAGGGAATGATAAAAACAAAAGCAAATTAGCAAAGAAAGTTTCCAAAGGAAATGTATCAGGTACTACTTCTCTTTCTAATAATGCAATTCAAAATGCTAACGATTTATCAAGAGTAAATAAGCATAATTTAAGAGATTATGATAATGAAAAAGAGTTATTTAGAGTTATTTATGGTACAGATAATATTGTAAATGATGTGCAACAACTATATTTAAGAGAATTGGAAGAATCTAAATTAGAATATAATAACAAACAAACTCGTGAAGATAGAAAAATTGAAGATTATTTCAGATTTCCATAAGCGAATATGCTATGATAAAGATGAAAACTATAAAATAGTGAGTGATGATTTATATAAAAATGGCATATTTGATAACAACGACAATGAAATCGCCAATAATATTTTAAGAAAAGTAACTATACCAGATGAAAACAAGCAAACCAAGAATAAAAAGAAAAATAATGATACCAGATTTTAAAAGGAGGAAAAAAGCTATGAATAATGAATTACCAAAAACAAAAATTGATGAAAAAACAGACATTGAATATCATTTAGAAGGAAACTATTATATACCAAACCTAGCAATGCCTAAACAAGAAAAAATCATTTTAAATAAATATGGAAGAATGAGATTAAAATATTTGAAAGAGCATAAAAAAATTGAATATACTATAATGCTTATAAACGGAACGT
The DNA here is from genome assembly GCA_904381285.1 of uncultured Clostridia bacterium. Lineage (GTDB taxonomy): Bacteria > Bacillota > Clostridia > TANB77 > CAG-508 > RGIG8482. The sequence goes on from CAJFII010000001.1 coordinate 2,054, forward strand.
TAAATACACATCTCAAAGAAATACAAGAAACAGCAGATAATAGAGTGCAACAGATTATTAGTGAATTAAAAGCTAAAAGTGATTTGACAGAAGATATTAAAAATACAGATATGCTTTATTGGGTAGGAACTATGAACTCTATTAAAGCTCAAGCAGAAGAAATTGTTTTTAGTGAATTGATATATGTGTAAAAATTTTTGAGCAAAAGGTTGAAAATATCAATAAAAAATGATAAAATACTTATGTTAATTTCTTTTTAATCCTGTTTTACAGGTTAAATATACACAAACATAGTAAAAAAATTTTTTTTAGGAGGTATTGGCATGAAGAAACGGAAACTAAAACAATTCTTTAAAGAAAATTGGGGATGGTTTGCTTTTGTAATTTGGCTGCTTTTAGTATCTGTAACCATATCAACTGTTATGGCGACTATTTCGGATACGATGGATATTTCTATATGGATAAATCTAAGTCTTGTTGCAATTTGTGTACTATACACAATAGCAGGATTTGGACTAATATCCAAAGCGGCTGACAAAGATGAAAAACAGAGAGCAGAGGACAAGAATAAGAGGCTTCAAGAACTAAAAGCACAAGATAAGTATTATATTGACTTAGTAGATAGACATGTTAAGGAGACATTAAGCAAATTCAGAGATACATCGCTAAATGTTGATATTGATAAAAGTCTTCAGTATCTAATTTCCTTTTCAAACAAAGTTAATTGGATATGTAACGCTAGGATTATTGGAAAACCAGACAGTTTCATTATAGCAAGTTGCTTGATGTATAGCCTCATAAGTCATCCTGTAATTATAGTAAATAAGTCAGATGATAGCGAATATTTACAATCTATTAGATTTAGTATCAATATGGATGTGGCAATGAGTTGCGTATTCGAAATTATTTCTGAACCCAGCACTTATTTTGAAGACAATGGCATCTGGGTAGAAGAAAAACATCCTAAAGTAAATATTAGTGTTCCGAATGGAATTATAAAGAACAGTGAGCTATATCAAAGGATTCTCAACTCTATCTATCGGGATGAACTATCAGATAACAGAACTTCAATTATGCAATTTTCAAATTTACTACACCTAATTTATTTAAATTGCCAATAAAAAAGAAAATACTAGGTATTCTACACAAGAGTATCTAGTATTTTCGATTATAAAATTAAATATTACTTGCAAAATTATGAAAATTGTGTTAAAGTAAAGACAATAAATTGATTGATATTTGTATCAATCGTTAAAGGTGTGAAAAAAGTTGTAGATATCTATGTTGTTCGCACCAAAAAGTTGAAATTCTAACCAATTTCAGCTTTTTTTTTATTCAAAAGTATGTGACATAACTATATTTCAAAGGATTTCCTTATTTAACCTATTTTCAAAATTATTCACTATTTTTCATTTTGCACGGGAAATATCGTTGTAACAGTATTGAAATCAAGTATCCAAAGCTTTTTTATTGCCAAAAGTAGAAAATTTATATTAGAAAGAATACACAATTGTTTAGTTACTAGTATAAGAAGAATAATATTAGAAATATTAAAAACTGTAATAAAAGTGTAATAGAAAATTGAACAGGAGTAGTTATATTGATAATTACTCTTTACTATGGTACTATAATCATAGTAAAAAATAGTAATTTTTGAAGGAGATTTCTATATGAGAATTTTAGAAAATGAATTAAAAAATAAAACAATAAATTATGCTGAATTACTAAAGTATGGCTTTATACAGAAAAATGGAATATATTTATATAAAACTAAAATATATGATGAACAATTTGAAATAAATGTTACAGTGAAAGATAATCAAATAACTTCAAAGTTATTTGATTTAATAAATGAAGATGAATATATTTTAGTTGATATTCAAGATAGTACAGGAAAATTTGTTGGAAAAGTTAGAGAAGAATACGAAAATGAATTGAAAAATATTGTAGAAAAATGCACTACTCCAAATATATTTAAAAGTGAACAGGCAAAAGAAGTAATTAAATATGTAAAAGATAAATATAATGATGATTTGGAATTTTTATGGAAGAGGTTTCCTGAAAATGCGGTTTGGAGAAATAAAACTAATAATAAGTGGTATGCTGCATTACTTATAATTCCTGAAAGAAAATTAGAACTTGAATCAGATAAAATTGTTGATATTATTGACTTAAGATATTCTAAAGATATAATAAAAGAAATTATTGACAATAAAAAAATTTTCGCAGGTTATCACATGAACAAAAATAGTTGGATTACAATAAAACTTGATAATAGTGTAAAAACAGAAACAATATTTGAATTAATAGATAATAGTTACAAATTATCACTAGATTAGCTTTATTTATTTGTTTTTCTATTATATTTATTGAAGAAAATTATCGTATTATAAAAGTAAAGTAATACTATTTATAATTCTTCTTTTATCTTTTTTGTATCAATTCCAAGAATTTTACATATAGCCATTAATTCAAAATCTTTTACAATTCGTTGCTCCTTTTCTATCAAATAAAGATCACCAAGATATAAAGTTACACCCATTAATTCTAATTTATTAGATAATTTTTCAAGAGACAAGTTCTGTTCAATTCTGCTATTGCAGATAACTTTTCCAGAAATATTACTTCTATTTTTATATTTATTCATGTAAAATCCACCTTTCACAATTTTTTTATACTTTATTGATAATATAATAGAATTATTAAATGCTAAAAGGAAGGAAAGATTTTAAACTTTCCTCCCTTTTAGTGTAACGATTCGCTTAATTGTGCGAAATCAGGTAGGTCAATTATACGAAAACGAATCCGCTTTCATTAAAAAGCTTACCTGCCGGAATAGAGTCGCATTCACCATTTTCAAAGCGGATGAAATATAATGGATAGTTTTCTTCAGGTTCAATACCCCAGCCAATAATTTCGGCAGTATCTCCACTTCGAAAAGCAAGGCCATGTTCAGCCTTTACTTTTTTACCGATGTTTGCCATTATTCCGTGCGATTCAGCCTTTCTTTGCCTTTCCAATGTTGTCATAATAACCTCCTTAAATTTTGTGTACAACTGTTACAATGATATTATAGTATATTTTACATAAATAGTCAAACACACTTGCAATATTATGTAAAACGTGATATAATATCTTACGATGCCATGAGGCAAATAAAAATAAATGGGCCATTCAAAAGGTCAAGTCCCATAGGGGCGGAAAGGTTTTTAATGAACACACGGAAATTGGTCTACATCACAGGAAGCGAAGCACACAATTTAGCAGGGATACTTGAAAATGTACCATACTATATAGAAGGTACAGAAGGTCCGGCAATTGATGACTCCCAAAAGTACATGGCTAAGTTTATCGTTCATGTGTCAAATATGACTGCATACGATGGCTGGAAACTTCACAGGGAAGTTTCCATGTATGGCGGAAACAGAATAATTGTTGTGAATACAGATGTGATTGAAGACGAAGCGGAAGACAAGTACTTTTTGAAGGAAGAGCTTGCTGCGGCAGGAGTACTGTGTTATGATACAATAGGCGATGCTGCGGAATTCCTTAATGTAGTATTTGACGAAGAGTAACCGGCCCTTTATCATAGTATAATATGAGTAAGGGCTGCCCCTGGATGAGAAATCATTCGGGGGTTTTCTATATATAAGTTATAAAATATTATACATATATATTATTTTTCTATAATTTATGATAAAATATAGGCATTAATAAAGAAAAAATAATTTTTTAAAGTATAAGGAGAAATTATGGATATAGCAAATAAATGGAAAGATTATGAAATATTAGATATGGCTTCGGGCGAAAAACTTGAAAGATGGAAAAATGTTATTCTAGTTAGACCAGATCCTCAAATAATATGGAGTAAAAAAAGTTATCCACAAAAGTGGAAAAATGCAAATGCAACATACAATAGAAGTAAAACAGGAGGAGGAAGTTGGCAAATAAATAAAAAAATTCCAGAATCATGGAAAATACAGTATAAAAATTTGACATTTAATATAAAGCCAATGGGATTTAAACATACGGGACTATTTCCAGAACAGGCTGTTAATTGGGACTGGATGATAAATAAAATAAAACAAGAAAAAAGAGAAATAAAAGTTTTAAATTTATTTGCATATACCGGAGGAGCGACAGTTGCTTGTTTATCAGCGGGAGCAAGTGTATGTCATGTAGATAGTTCTAAAGGAATGGTTGCATGGGCAAAAGAAAATGTAATAGCATCAGGATTAGAAAAAAGACCTGTAAGATATATTATCGATGATGTTGTTAAATTTGTAAATAGAGAAATTAGACGTGGTAATAAATATGATGCAATTATAATGGATCCACCTTCTTATGGTAGAGGAACAAATGGAGAGGTATGGAAATTTGAAGAGAATATATATGATTTAGTAAAATTATGTACAAATATATTATCAGATGACCCATTGTTCTTTATAATTAATTCATATACTACAGGAATATCTGCTAAAGTATTGGAAAATATTTTAAAACTAACAATAGACACTAAATTTAAAGGAAAATTTGAAGCAAATGAAATAGGATTACCAATGAGTGGTAGTAATTTGGTATTACCATGTGGAATATATGGACGTTGGGAGAAGTAATAATGCAAGAATTAAAAGTTATATATGAAGATAATCATATAATAGTAGTTGAAAAAAAGCCTAATATACCTTCACAAGGAGATAAAACAAATGATGTAGACATGCTTACAATTGTAAAACAATATATAAAAGAAAAATATAATAAACCAGGTGAAGTGTATTTAGGACTAGTACATAGGTTAGATAGACCAGTAGGCGGAGTCATGGTATTTGCAAAAACATCAAAAGCAGCAGCTAGACTTAGTGAAGAAGTAAGAAATAAAGTTTTTAAAAAGCAATATTTAGCAATTGTAGATGGAAAGCTTGAAGAAAAACTAGGAACATTTGAAGATTATCTACTAAAAAATGAGAAAAATAATATGAGTAAAGTTGTAAAAGAAGGAACTAAAAATGCAAAATATGCAAAATTAGACTATGAAGTATTAACATACAATGAGGAAATTAATTTATCTGTGTTGAAAATTAATTTGCATACAGGAAGGCATCATCAAATACGTGTACAGTTATCAAGTAGAAACCATAGTATTTATGGAGATCAAAAATATGGAACACGAGGAAGAGGAAAACAAATTGCTTTATGGGCATATAGTTTAACAATTGTTCATCCAACAACAAAAGAAGAGTTAACATTTAGGAGTATACCAGATAAAATCGGAAGCTGGAAAATACTAGAGAATGTAGAAATTAAATAAATTAGTAAAAATGAGATTTAATAAAAAATTATATCTTATTTTTTATATATAGGAAAACTATAAAAATATATATGAAAAAATAAAAATAACTTTTTATATAGAAAATATCGTTTAATGTATAGATTGATAAAATAATGTCGAAAAAAATTATAAAATTGCCTCAGAGATAAGAAATAAGAAAGAGGCAAATTATGGTAGATAAAATTTGTGATTATCTTACAAATAAAATACGAAAAGAAGACCAAGAAATAGATGATGAAAGAGCAGAAATAATTAATTATGGAATTCATTTAATAGTAGGTGAAATACCAAAGTTTTTCATAATAATGGGAATAGCCTATTTATTGGGTGTATTTGATTTAACAATACTTTCTTATTTTTTAGTTTTACCATATAGAGGTGCATCTGGAGGATTTCACTTAAAAACACATATAGGATGTATAGTGGGTTCTGTAGTATTCTTTTCAGGTATAGCATTATTAGCAAAATATGTAATACTAGAAACTACAGTAAAATACATAGTTACATTTATTATTTGGCTATTTGGAATGATAATGGTTAAACTATATGCTCCAGCAGACACAGAAAATGTACCTATAATTAGTAAAAAAGAAAGAAAAAAGAAAAAGATTTTATCTTACATATTATTAACAGCAAGTATAATAGCATCTTTGATTATAAAAGATACTGTTATGTCAAATATAATTGTTTATGGAATGTTATTCCAGAGCATATCAATTACAAGGCTAGCATATAAACTAACAAAAAATAAATATGGGTATGAAGTGTATAATACTTCAGAAGGATTAGCTTAATACAAAATATCTGCCGGCGATACTTTGTGTTATAAATATTTCTTAACTAAAGAAGGGGGAAAGACCTATGTTAAAAATGTTATCAAAAATGGCAGAAAAATATGCAAAATCTACAAATACAGCATGCTTTATTTTAGGATGGTTTCATCAACCAAAAATGCCAGCTTCTTTAATAAAAAAAGACTAATGACAAATTCCAAAAAATTTATAACAAAAAACCTTAACAAAAAAGATAGCTTTAAAAAACTATCTTTTTTGTTTTGTATAAATTAAGGATATATTTCTAATTGTTGCCTAAAGAATATATCATTTTTAGTAGTATATAAATTTAGATTATTATTCTTCTTTAATATTTGTCTTACTTCCCATAATCCTAATCCAGTATTATTAGGTTTAGAAGAAAAGCCTTTTTCATAAATTTTATCAATATTAACATCTTTTTCTTTATATGTATTTTCAATAATTAATAATTGTCTATTTACTTTAAAATCTTTTCTTATTTCTACATTAATAATTTTATCATCACATTCATATGCAGCTTCTATTGCGTTATCCATTAATATACCTAATATTCTAGTGAATTCATAAATTTTCATATTTAATTCATTTAAATTTAAAAAGATTTCTAAATGTATTTTTATACCTAATTCATCAGCTTTATGATATTTAGAAGCTAATAAACTATATATAGCAGGATTATTAATTACTTCTGGACTTAATGTATATAAATTATTAACCTTCTGGCAGTCACCAAGTAATTGAGAATAATATATTGATAATCCTTTCATATCGTTTGTATTAACATATCCGTCCAATAGCTTGAACGATATTGCTAAAATCATGTTTAAATGCTCGTACATTGTCATGTAATATTTTTAGTGATTTATTATATAATTGTGCTTCTTCTAAACTTTGTTCTGTAAGTTGTAACTGAGTTGCATTACTCATACTATAAATACTTATAAAGAAATAAGTAATTAAGCTTACCAAACTTAGAATTGTAATAGAAAAAGGTAATATTTCATTATAATATCCAATTAAATAAAATTGAGTAGCAATTGCAACACATCCAACAATGGAATTACATATTAATATAATTTTATTTTTTTTATCAATATTATCTAATATATTTATAGTAAATTTAAAATGTTTTAATAGCCTATAAATTATATATAGCATAATGAAAATTAATAAAGCAATAGAAAATCTATATAGAGGTATTATAGTAATTTGTTCTCTAGTAATATTAAAAAATAATAGCATAAACTTAGCGATTAAAGATTCTAAAAATGCATATATAATTGAGGGTAAAATTAATGCGATAATTGCCTTTAATATAGTAGTTTTTAAAATTATAAGTATTGATAAAAATAAGAATATCATATTAATAAATACCGAATATTCTTTTGGAAATAAAAAATTACAAGCAACCATAAGAGTGGATGTCAGTACTACATAAATAATTTTTTGTTTTTTATCAACAGATATATTTAATGCGGTTGAAAATATTAATAATTGCAGGTAAGCTTCTAAGTAAGTTAATGGAATAGCAAGTATATTTATTAATTCTCCATTAGGCGTTGTTAGCGCTGTCCAAATTGTTTGAAAAATTTCCATAGTTATTTAATACCTCCATAAAATTATTTTTATATTTAGGACCAATATAACATTCATTGTTAGTAAACTTTATTATATTGTTTGAAGTTTCAACATCCTTTATATTGTCGATATTTGCAATATAAGATTTATGACACCTAACAAAATTATCTGGTAGACAAGGTTCAATCTTATTAAAAGAAGTATATGCCTCATACTGTTTTGTGTCAGTATAAACAATTAACTTCATGCCTTCCTTTTTTATATATTGAATGTCTTCTTGCTTAATAACATTTTTACTATTAATTGCTAAATATTTATTAGAATTACCAGACATATCTGCGTAAAGTCTAGCTAAAGTTTCTTCAATTCTTTCTATTGTAAAAGGTTTTGGAATATAATCAAAAGTTTTTACTTTATATGCAAGAAGAGCATATTCTAAATGACCAGTAGTAAATATAATGTAAACAGATTTATCGGTTTTTCGTACCCTTTCGGCTAGCTCAATACCAGAAATTTTAGATTTTAAGTGTATATCTAATATTAGGACATGAACTTTATTATTTTTTATATAGGTAAGTATGTCTTCTGCATTATCTGATTTAAATGTTACTTGTGCATCATAATCATGTTTAAGAAAAAGACTACCTAACATATTATCGAGCTTATTTAAAATACTTAAATTATCGTCACATAGAACAAAATTTAACATATCTTTATCCTCCGTATAATTAATGAATTATGTAGGTAAAATTACCTAAAATTTCCAAATATCTTTTACAATAGTAAAGCAAAATTTAGATATTGTCAAGAAAAATTTTGGCGAAATCTTAAAAAAAAAGGAGAAAGTTGTATGAAATGTAAGAAAAAAATAATTTTACTGAGTATTATAGGCATAGTAGCTTTTTTTGTATGTAGAATTAAGCAAAATAAACAGGAAAAAAATGTAAATTAAGCACGATTATAATTATTTAAAATTCTTTAAGTGATCAAAAAATTGTTGGAAAATAAAATCATAGAGTCAATATATAAAAATATAGCAATTTTATAAAATTTATGATATATTAAAAAAGAAAAAACTAGAAATTTTACATATATAAAAATTATAAAACTAGGAGATAGAAAAATGAGTATCAAAAACAAATACAATATAATAACCTTATGTGGTTCAATTAAATTTAAAGATGAATTTATGAAAGTTCAAGAGAAGCTTACATTAGAAGGAAATATTGTTTTAACACCTAATTTCTTTAATAATATAAAAAAAGAAGAAATAGGCGAAACAACTAAGCAAATGCTAGATGAAATGCATAGACAAAAAATAGATATGTCAAATGAAATTTATGTGATTAATTTAGGTGGATATATTGGAGAAAGTACTAAAAATGAAATTCAATATGCAAAAGCAAAAGGAAAAAGTATTAATTATTTAGAAACTATAAAATAGTAAGTTACTGTTCGGATTGGAGATAAAATTATGCTAGATATTTTATTATTTATTTGGATTTTTGGAACATTATTTATGCCATATATAATAGGCATAATAATATCTGTTATAATAATATTCTTAATAAGAAAAAAGCTAGTGGGAAAAAATAAAAAAATTAAAATTTTAATATACGCAATTATTATAATATTTTGTGTATTAGTATTTAGGAATATAGGATATTCGGCTATGCTATATTTAAGTGAAAAACCTGATGAAATTTATACAGAAATGAAAGAAATTAATGATAGTGGAAAACTCGTAGGGCTGTCAAAAGAAGAAGTTATTAAATTACTTGGTAAGCCAATGAAAAGTTCTACAGATAATCTCTATATATATGATGCAGGAACATTAACTAATTACTTATTTTTTGGTGAAAGAGAATTTTACGATTTTTTTGTATGGTTTGATGAAAATGATAGAGTAAAATCTACTTCAATAGATTTTCCTAGAGGAGGATAAATACAAAAAACAATGATTAAAATGGAAAATTTTAATCATTGTTTTTTGCTGAAATATGGTAAATTAAAATAAGTTATGCTATACTAATAAATAATTAATAAAAATCGGAGGAAAAAGATGATAGATTTTACAAATGCAATAGAAGAATTTAATAATTATAAAGGTTCAGAGAAGAAAAAAACTTTAATATATAATAATAAAAAATATTTAGTGAAATTTCCAGATCCAATTAGAGAAAAAAATAAAAACATATCATATATTAATAATGCTTTTTCTGAATATATTGGAAGCAATATATTTAAAATAGTAGGTTTTAAAACACAAAATACTGTATTAGGAAAGTATGAATATAATGGAAAAGAAAAAATAGTTTGTGCCTGTGAAGATTTTACAGATAGCGAAAATGTATTATATGAGTTTGAAAACCTAGCCTTAAGTGTGAATCCTGATAAAAAGATAGAGACAGAATTAAATGATATAATGGAAGTTATAGAAGAAAGTAAGATGATTGATTCAAAAATGACAAAACAGAAATTCTGGGATATGTTTGTTATAGATAGTTTAATAGGAAATACTGATAGGCATAATGGAAATTGGGGATTTTTATTAAATAAAACTACAAGAAAGGCTGAATTTTCTCCAATTTATGATTGTGGCTCATGTTTAAATCCAATGCTTGAAGATCAAGAGATTGAAGGATTTAGTGAAGTAGAATTAAAAAATTTGGTAGTAAATTGTTATTCTTGCATAAAAGAAGATGGTAAAAAAATTAACTATATGTCATTTATAAAGCAAAAGAAAAATGAAGAATGTAATAATGCCATAAAGAGGTTGTTTGCCAATATTAATATTGATGAAATAAAAAAATTTATTGATAATATAGAATGTATGTCAGATGTAAGAAAAGAGTTTTATAAGGACATTATAAGTCAAAGATATGAGATTATAAAAAGAGTATATGCTGAAATAAAAAATTAACCCCAGGGACAGTTGATTATTATTTAAAAAAGAATTTTAGCAATAAAAATTACAAATTGTTATTAGATGTAAAAATATGTATAGGAGGTATCAAAATGATATCTCTTTTTTATACCATAACACATAAAATTTTCAACACTTGTCTGCTTGTCATATTTTTTACACATCCTAATAGTAGAGGAATAATTTTAAAGGTAACTCATAAAATTAAACAAAGCGAATAGGAGTGTGATAAGATGAAGAAGAAAAGCATAGTTACGATAACAATAGTGTTATCAATACTAGTAGTTAGCTTTATTGCAGTAGAATTACTAAATCCAAATTATGAAACAATAGAAACGAGCAGTACAAATTTAAGTAATCAAAAAATTTGTTGGGGAATAAAAAGAGCAGAAAATCATATGCAACCAGATTTAGGAAGTAAAAATAAAGAATTAATGGATAAATATGAAGGGATTTCTATGGGAAATGCTCAAGATAAATATGTTTATTTAACATTTGATGAAGGATATGAAGCGGGATATACACCAAGAATTTTACAAATATTAAAAGAAAACAATGTAAAAGCAGCTTTCTTTATAACTGCACATTTTGCAAATACACAAGAAGAATTAGTAAAAGAAATGATACAAGAAGGGCATATAATAGGAAATCATACAGTTAATCATAAAAGTATGCCAGACATAACAGATGAACAAGTAAAATCAGAAGTAATGGATTTACATACAGCTATATACAAAAAATTCGGATATGAGATGAAATATATAAGACCACCTAAAGGTGAATTTAGCGAAAGAACTATAAACCTTACAAATGGGCTAGGATATAAAACAGTAATGTGGAGTTTTGCATATGATGATTGGAATGAAGATAAACAAGGAAGAGAAGAATATGCAAAAAAGAAAATATTAGATAATGTGCATCCAGGAGCAGTTATTTTACTACATGGAAATTCTAAAGATAATACAAATGTATTAGATTATTGTATTAAAGAAATAAAAAATATGGGGTATGAATTTAAAACATTAGATGAATTTAAGAAATAGATAAAAGAGTGAAACAGAAGCTAAATTTTAGCTTCTGTTTTTGCATGATTTTCTTCAAATGGCATATATATGATAAAGAAAATGTTTTACAAGGAGGAACAAATGAGACCAAAAAGAATGAAAAAAAATAGCAGAATAAATGACATATTGGAATTGCCAAGTGAGGTAACTTCTAATAAACCTAAAATTACAATTGTAGGTTTTGAAGAGATGTTAATTGAAAATTATAAATCTATATTAGAATATGAAGAATTCTATATAAAAATAAATACATATATAGGAGCAATTAATATTAATGGATTTAATTTAAGGCTAAAAGAAATGACTGGGGATGATATTATGGTTTTGGGAAAAATTGATAGTCTCGATTTTGAAGGAATAACAGATGATGAATAAAATAGGAGGTATATACAAGTAATGTTTTTTAAAATTTTAATTTATTATATATTAGGATATGTAAATATTAGTGTAGAAGGATATTTTATAGAAAGATTTATTAATATATGTATTAGTAAAAATATATTACTATGGAATTTAAAAAGGAAAAAGTCAAGTTTTCTATATACGAATATTGGAATGAAAGACTTTAAAAAAATAAAACAAATAGCTAAAACTACAAAATGTAGAGTAAAAATAGAAAGCAAAAAAGGTCTACCATTTTTATTACATAAATATAAAAAAAGAAAAATCTTTATAGCTTCACTTATAATAATAGTTTTATTTATATTTGGAATTTCTAATTTTATTTGGAACATAGAAATAATAGGTAATACTACAATCCCTAAGGAAGAGATTATTCAGGAACTTAATGACAATGGACTAAAAATAGGAATACTAAAGCAAAAAGTAGATTCAAAAGAAATAATAAATAATATACGTCTTCAAAGAAATGATATAGCTTGGATAGGAATAAATATTACAGGGACAAATGCTATAGTAGAGATTGTTGAGGCTGATGAAAAACCAGAAATTGTAGATGAAAATGAATATTGCAATATAGTTTCAGATAAAGATGGAGTAATTACAAAAATAAATGTACAAAATGGTACTGCCCTAGTAAAAGAGGGAGATATAGTAAAAAAGCGGTAATATTTTAATAGGCGGGTGGATAGAAGGAAAATATACAGGAACAAGATATGTTCATCGGAAAAGGTGAAATACAAGCAAGAGTATGGTATTCAAAAAAAGAAACAATGGCGCTAACTCAAGAAGTTGAGGAAGAAACAGGGAAAGAAGAAACTACATATGGAATAAATATAAATAATTTAAAAATAAATTTCCCTAAAAGACTTCCAAATTTTAAAAATTATGATACAATAAATGAGAATAAAAAATTAAAAATATTTTCAAACTTTTATTTCCCTATAGAATTTTGCAAAACAACATATAAAGAATTAGAAAAAAAGACTGTAACATACACTGTAGAAGAAGCAAAACAAATATTACAAAATAAATTAGAAGAAGAACTAAAAAATGAATTAACAAACATAGAGAACATTGTAAATACACAAATAAACTATAAGGAGGAAAGCGGGCAAGTAACAGTAGAGGTTATATATGAAGTGCTTGAAAATATAGGAACAAACGAAAAAATCTTGAACTAGAAAGGATGATTTATATGACACAAAGAGGGTTACGAGTATTAGAAGAAAATAAAACTTTTTTTGGAAAAATAACAAATACAATTACAAAATTATTAATTCCAACAAAAGTGGGAATTAATGGATTATTAATACTTGCTAAAAGAAACAATGTATTAAAAGCATTTGAAAATTATACTGATGAAGAAAATGAAGACGAAACGAATAAAAAAGAAATATTACTTAAAAAATATGAAGACATGTATGGTCTGTACTTGGAATCAATAGATAAATATGTAATGGATTCTATTTACAAAAAAGTAAAAAATGATACTGCAACAGCATTTGAAAAAAATGCATTATCACAATATTATAATGTGATTCATTTAAAAGAAAGCCAATATTTAGAATATAAATATAGAAAACAAAAATATTTATTAGAGCTAGATTATGAATCAATACTTACGCAAAATAAAGAAAAAATGATAAACAGGTATAAAAAGTTCTATGCAACTAAGATGGAAGAATTATATAAAGGAATATTAAAAAATTATTCAATTCAATTAGCAGATAATTCTGGAGGTATGGAAAGAAAAAATAAAATATATGAAAATATATTTGATACACTTGAAGAATACATATCTAATATTTTACCAATAAAAATGGAAATTGATCATGAAAATACATATAAAGAAATCATAGAAGAATATGATAAATTCAATACATTTTTAGCAGGAAAATTAGATGAAATAGATATAATAGAAAAGAAAATAATATTACTAGGTATAAGTAGAAAACTATTTACTCATAGTTTACCACTAATTGTAGCAGAACAATGTTATATTAAATTATTAAAAGATACTAGAGAACTAATAATAAATGCTAAAACAAATAAAAAGAAGAACAACGCATATGAAATGCTACTTAGTTTAATAGAAGATTACAATATAAAATTGTTATCTACAAAAATATATTGGGATAAACCAAAAGCAAGGGAAGAATATAAGAAGTTTTGGGACAAATATAATAAAATAGAAAAACTAAAAAATGAAAATCCAGAACTTTGCCAAAAACAAAAAGAAATATTATTTATAAAAAATGATTTAAAAGCACTAAGTAAAAAACAAGATAAATACGAAAAAATAATTAAATTCTATAAACAAAAATTAGTAGAATTAGGAGCAATGAAAAACATTAAAAATTCATGTAGAACAATAAAACAAAAATGCATAAAAAAGAAACCAGTTGTAGCATAAAGAATTTTAAAGGCAGACAGAGAGTAGCTATAACCTGCCTGCCTTTAAAATTGTTGGTTTATAGGTAGAACCAAATAAAAACCTAAATAAATTATAAGGAAAATAAAAATGAAAGAAATTTCTCAAATTGAATTTCTAGATATAGAAGAAAATCTACAATATATTAATATAATAAATAAAGTAATAGAACAATGTTTTAAAGAAGAGAAATTAGAAAAAACAAACCTATATATAAGTGTTATTTTAACAAATCCAGAAAATATAAAAAAGATTAATAAAGAATATAGAAATATTGATAAGGAAACAGATGTCTTATCATTCCCAATGTTTGAGAAAGAAGAAATTGAAGCAATCAAAGCATCTAAAGAAAATATAGTAGAAGATGTCTTAGGAGATATAGTTATTTCAATAGAACAAGTAAAAAAGCAAGCACAGGAATACGGTCATAGCTTTGAAAGAGAATTTGCATATATGCTAGTACATGGCTTTTATCATTTAATGGGATATGACCATATTAAAGAAGAAGATAAACAAAAAATGAGACCAAAGGAAGAAAAAATATTAAATGATTTAGACATAACAAGAATATAAAAATAGGTGAGTATTATGAAAAAAGAAAAAAAACAAAAATTGAAAAACAGTAATTTCTTAGATGCATGTCAAAATGCACTAGAAGGAATTATATATGCAATAACAACACAAAGTAATATAAAAAAACAATTAATAATAGCAGTAGCAGTTATGCTAATTAGTTTGTTTTTCGATTTAACAAGGGCTGAGTTTTTATGTTTAATGTTTACAGTAGTTTTAGTTATTATAGCTGAAATGATAAATACAGCAATTGAAACTGTAGTAGACTTATACACCGATTTATATCATCCAAAAGCCAAAATAGCAAAAGATGTAGGGGCAGGAGCGGTAGTAATAGCTGCAATCAATGCTATTATAGTTGCATACTTTTTATTCTTTGAAAAAATTAGTACTATAGGCTTAAAATTAATTGATGAAGTAGTAAATTCACCTGTACATTTAGCTTTTGTAGCTATTTTATTAACAGTAATTGTAATAGTTACTTTAAAAGCTGCAGCAACTAAAAATAATCATAAATTTATAAAAGAAAACTTTATGCCAAGTGGGCAAACAGCAGTAGCATTTGCAGGTTTAACTATCATATGGTTAACAACAAGAAATGTTGTAATATTTACATTGTCACTAGTATTAGCATTAATTATAGCTATAAATAGATATGAAAATGGTAAAAGGAGTAAATCGGAAATTGTAATTGGAGCTTGTGTAGGTGTAATGGTTGTTATTCTATTGTATGGATTAGCACTATTATATCTTGATGTAACATCATTTGGAACAATAGCACAATTCTTTAATAATTTAGGTATGTAACAAAAGGAGAATAGAAAATGAAGGGAAAAGGTATAAAAGTCCTAATAGCAATATTAGTAGTACTAATTATAGTAGCAATAGCATTAATAGTAATGAAAATAACAAATACAAACATAAATAAAAACAATGAAATATCTTCAAATGGAATTATATCTTTGGGAACTGATATAGGAAAAGAAAGTGAACCAGAAAATAAAATTGAAATATATAATGGTGTAGATAGACCAATTGCTGTTATGATAGATAATCACAAGGCAGCATGGCCACAGGCAAGTCTTAATGAAGCATATATTGTTTATGAAATAATAGTAGAAGGTGGAGAAACAAGATTAATGCCTGTATATAAAGGAAAAGATCTAGAAAAAATAGGACCAGTAAGAAGTTCAAGGCATTATTTTATAGATTATGCATTAGAAAATGATGCAATATATGTTCATTTTGGTTGGAGTCCACAAGCGCAATCGGATATTTCAACATATAAAGTAAATAATATAAACGGAATTACTGAGAGTGAAACTAATTTTTGGAGAGTAAAAGATAAAAAATCACCACATAATGTTGTTACTACTACACAAAAAATACTAAATATGGCTAATAGTAAAGGATATAGAACAACATCAAATGCAAAAAGTGTATTAAATTATAAGAACACAGAAGTTGAATTAGAAGAAGGACAAGTCGCAAATGAAGTTACAATTCCATATTCAACTTTACATACAGTAAGTTATAAATATAATGAAGAAACAAAAAGGTATGAAAGATATCAAAGAGGCACAAAACAAACGGATTGGGATACAAATGAGGTAGTAAGCACAAAAAATATTATAATTACATTTGCCGAAAACTATACTTTAACAGATGTGGAAAACAAAGGAAGACAAGGACTACGTAATATTGGAAATAAAAAAGGTTACTATATAACAAATGGAAAAGCAATTGAAATTGTATGTAGCAAAAATTCAAGAACAGATAAAACAGAGTACAAAGATTTATTAGGAAATGAAATTGATGTAAATGATGGAAATACATTTATACAAATATGTCCTATTGATGCTGATGTTGTAATACAATAAAAATGTCAAGCAAAAAATAGGAAAAAATATATAAAATTTATCTACTAAATTTTACAAATTTAGCAAAATTGAATATATATAATAAAAAGGAAGAAAATATATGGAAGATTTTAAATCGGGGTTTGTATCAATTATTGGAAGAACTAATGTAGGAAAATCCACTTTAATTAATTCATTAGTTGGAGAAAAAGTTGCGATTATGACTAACAAACCACAAACAACAAGGACAGCTATACGTGCAATTGTAAACAGAGAAAATTCTCAAATTATATTTATTGATACACCAGGAATTCATAAGCCAAAAACAAAGCTAGGAAATACAATGATAGATACAGCATTTGGAAGCGTTACAGATGTTGATGTAGTATTATTTTTAATAGAAGCAACAAGTGAAGATATTGGCAAAGGTGATAGAATTATCCTAGAAAAAATAAAAGAAGCAAAGAAGAAAACAATTTTAATTATTAATAAAATAGATTTAGTAAAAAAAGAAAAATTATTAAAACTAATAGAATTATATTCAAAAGAATATGATTTTAGTGCAGTTATACCAATATCAGCTTTGAAAAAAGATAAAATAGAAATTGTATTAGATGAAATAGAAAAATTATTAAAACCAGGACCAGCTTATTATGATGTAGATGAATATACAGATCAAACATTAAGAGAATTAGCACAAGAGGTAATTAGAGAAAAAGCTTTAAAACTTTTAGATGACGAAGTCCCACATGGATTATATGTTGTAGTAGAAAAAATGAAATTAAGAAAAACAAAAACCAAAGAAGATATTTATGATATTGAAGCGACAATATATTGTTTAAGAAAATCTCATAAAGGAATAATAATTGGAAAAAATGGAACAATGCTAAAGAAAATAGGAATGTACGCTAGAGAAGATTTGGAGAAAATGTTTGGAACAAAAGTAAATTTAAAAACATGGGTAAAAGTAAATGAAGACTGGCAAGAAAAAGATAGTATAGTTAAAAACTTCCAAAAATGATATTGTTTAATAAATGTATATAAATTAAAAATATAAAATTTTTAATTTATGTATAAATAATATTAAAAAAACAAAAGATAAAATTAAAGGTATATATACTTTTAAATCATAAAGGAGGAGAGGCAAATGATAAAACAAATTGCATGGAATACCTTTAAAAATACAGGTGATATTAATACCTTTTTAGAACTAGTTGAAGTACAAAATATGGAAAAAAATATGATAAATGGTGAAAATAGTAATGGGAACAATCAAAACAAGTGGAATAATAATACAAGAAAATAACATGGGAGATTATGATAAAATGCTTACAATATTGACACCTGGTTTACGGTAAAATTAGTTGTGCTGCCAAAGGAGCAAGGCGCCCCAAAAGTGCTTTGCTTGCAGGCAGTCAATTTTTATGTTTTGGAGAATACTTATTATACCAAGGAACAAATACATATCATATGAACTCTTGCGAGACAATAGAAATTTTTTATAATTTAAGGATAGATTTGGACAAGTTAAAATATGCTTCACATATCACAAAAATAATATATGATGTAACAAATGAAAATGAAAATAGTTATAAAATACTACAATTATTTTTAAATACCTTATATACCATATCTGAAACAGATAAAGACATGAATTTGGTAACATCAATATTTAAATTAAGACTAATGTGCATATTGGGATTTGCTCCTAGCATAAATGGATGTAAAAATTGCAAGACAAATGAAGATATTCTATATTTTAGTTTTAAAGATAGTGGATTTAAATGCGGAATTTGTGGAAAACAAGATAAAAGTGTAATCCAAATAACAAAAGCAACTATGGATGCAATAAAATATATTGTACTTGCTCCACCTAAAAAAATATTTTCCTTTAATGTGCAAGAAAATGTAATAAAAGAACTAGAAATTATATCTAAAATCTATTTAAACCAGAAATTAGAAAAAGAATATAAACTTGAAGATTTATTTTAAAAAATTAAATAAAAACAATTAAATTAAAAAAATATTTGAAAAAAAATAAGAAGTAGGTTATAATCTATTTACAAAACAAGAAATAAGAAAGGAAGAGATTAAAATGAATATTAAAATAACAGGTAAAGATTTAAAAGCTACAGAAGCTATTAAAGAATATGTAGAAAAGAAAATGGAAAGGATTGCTAAGTATTTTGGTGATAATTTTGATGTATCAGTAACAATCAAAATTGAAAGAAATGAACAAATTGCAGATATTTTTGTAAATACAGATCAAGATACATATAAAGCTGTTACAGCACATAAAGACTTATATGCTGCAATCGACAAAGATATCGACATATTAGAAGGACAAATAAGAAAAATGAAAACAAAAAGAGAAAAACAAACAAAAGAAGACTCAATAAAACAAATAGAAGTAGCAAATATGAATGGAAATGCACATGAAATAGAAAATGAAGTTATAAAAACTTTATATTATGAAGCAAAACCAATGTCAGTAGAAGATGCTAAATTAGTATTACAAGAAAAACCACAAAATATGTTCTATACTTTTGTGAATGTAGATACTAATAAAGTAAATGTTCTTTTCAAATTAAAAGACTCAAAAAATTATGGTATAGTAGAACCAGAATAATATATTATATAGAAAAGGCAGGAATACAATTCCTGCCTTTTTATGTAATATAAAAAAACAAAAATTATATTCCTACCAATAATTACTGGAAATCTAGTTATATAAACTATTTACCAATCATTTGGTTTTCAGCTTGTTGTATTAATTTTCTTACCATGTTACCACCGATTTTACCAGCATCTCTAGCTGAGATGTTTCCATTATAACCATCTTTTAAAGTTACACCTACTTCGCTAGCTACTTCATATTTGAATTTTTCTAAAGCACCCATAGCTTCTGGAACAGCTTTATAATTGCTATTTGAATTTGCCATTGTTGTTTCACCTCCTGCAAAAAAATACATTTTTTGAAGAAACAGTTTTGCTTCTACGATATATATAATGTGTAGATATTTTGTTTTTAAACTGGTAATTTTTTCATAAAATGATTTTTCATATTAATTAATAAATTAACAGAGCATAAAAAGATTACTAAAAATTACAATGTGAAAATTTTGTGTAAATTATTGTAAAAAAAATAAATTATATGTATAATAAACTGTAAAATTGTAAA
Source organism: uncultured Clostridia bacterium (assembly GCA_904381285.1). Taxonomy (GTDB): domain Bacteria; phylum Bacillota; class Clostridia; order TANB77; family CAG-508; genus RGIG8482. The sequence goes on from CAJFII010000001.1 coordinate 22,212, forward strand.
AAGATAGGAGAAAAAATGTATAAATTAGTTGCAATTGATTTGGATGGAACATTACTTAATTCGTCAGGTGAAGTTAGTATAAAAAATAAAGAAGCTATAAAGGAAGCGGTAAAAAAAGGCGTTAATGTAGTTCTAGCTTCTCGGAAGAATGACTACATCAGTAAAAACTTTGGCGATGGAAATAGGAGCGAATAAGTATATAATTTGTGGAAATGGTACTTTAATATATGATTTGCAAAAAGAAAAAATAATATACGATGCTTTTATGGAAAAAGAAAAAGTTTTAGAAATTATAAAAATTTGTGAAGAAAATAGTATCTATTATAATGTATATACTCAAAATGAAGTTTTAACAAAAACGTTAAATTATAATGTTTTATTTTATGATAAAGAAAATAGTAAAAAACCAATAGAAAAACGAACCAATATAAATGTTGTAGAGAATATACCTAAATATATCAAGGAAAATCCTAATATCAATATTCTTAAAATGACAATTTGTGATAGTGATAAAATTATATTCTCTAGTATTATAAAAAAGTTAAAAATGATTCCTAAAATTGATATATTAGATATAGAACATATGTCGAAAAAAAATATAAAATTTGGAAGTGAAGATGTTCCTATTGAATACTTTTATACAGAAATAACAAAGGAAAATACAAATAAGTGGACGGCGATAGAATTTTTAATAAAAATGCTAGGAATAAAAAAAGAGGAAGTTATTGCAATTGGAGACAATATAAATGATAAAGAAATGATTGAAAATGCAGGACTAGGAGTTGCAATGGGGCAAAGTATATTGGAGGCAAACAAAATTGGAGATGTTTTTGTAAAAGATAACAATTCAGATGGAGTTGCTGAAGCAATTAATAAGTACGTAAATAGTAAATAAATGTAATTATTACAGCAATATTACAATGTGATTATTTTTACATTACAACACGGAAAAATGGTTGTTTTTAATTGCCTTTTGATGTAAAATTATAAATATATAATGATATATGTGTGATATTATGTCATATTTAATAAGGAGGAATTTTAGATGGCAACAAATCCAATGCAAAGAAAAGCAAGAAACTCAATATTAATAGGTATTGTAATAGGTCTTTTAATAGGAGGAATAGTAATAGCATTTTTATTCTTTCAATTAACAAGACTACAACAACAAATACAAGAGAATGAACAAGCGACAAGGACAGTATATGTTTTAAATAATGATGTTAAATCAGGAGGAAAAATTGATGCATCTATGTTAACACAAAAAGAAGCTTTACAAGATGTTGTTCCTACAGATTATGTAAGTATAGGTGATATTACAGAAAATACAATTGCAAAAGTGGATTTAACAAAAGGAACTGTTATATCAAAAGCGGTAATACAAGAATCAACAGAAAAAGTAACATCTGATTTAAGAGAACAAGAATATAATATGATTATTTTACCACAATACCTAGATATTGATGATTATATAGATATTAGATTAAGACTACCAAATGGTCAAGACTTTATAGTTGTATCAAAAAAACGTGTTAAAAATGCAACAGAAGATACAATTTGGGTAGATATGTATGAAGAAGAAACTGTAGCAATGAGTAATGCTATTGTAGAAGCATATAAAATAAGCGGATCAAAACTTTATGCTACTACATATGTAGAACCAGGAAATCAAAATAATGCTACACCTACATATGTACCAAGCGCAGAAGTTATTAACTTAATAAATGCAGATAGAAATATAACAGAAGAAGCAAGACAAGCTTTAGCACAAAGATATACAGCAGAGTTGAGAGCAAGAAGAGAACAAGATATACAATCACAATTAAATGCGCATGGTGATGATGCACAAGACAATGTAGAATCAAATGTTGAACAAGAAATAACAAATTCAAAAGAAGCAAGACAAGAATACATAGATTCTTTAAATGCAAGTACATTAACAGAATAATTTAGTGGGAGGGAAATATGAAGACGATAGGTTTTATAGGAGCTTATGACAAAACAGATTTTATAATATATGTAGCCAAAGCTTTAACAGTATTAGGGAAAAAAGTGTTGGTTATAGATAATACTTTGATACAAAAAGCAAGATATATAGTTCCTGCTATAAATCCTACTAAAGCATATGTAACAGAATATGAAAAAATAGATGTTAGTGTTGGATTTTCAAATTATGAAGAAATAAAGAGATATCTAGGAATACAAGAAGAAAAAGAATTAGAATATGATATCGCACTAATAGATGTAGATAGTATAGAAAATTTTGAAAATTTCAATATAAAAAACTGTGAAAAAAATTATTTTGTAACATCATTTGATTTATATTCCTTAAAAAAAGGCTTAGAAATATTAAGCCAAATAGAGGAACCAATAAAATTAACTAAAATATTATTCGCAAAAGATGTTTTAAAAGAAGAAAATGAATATTTAGATTTTCTATCATTAGGAACAAAAGTAATATGGAATGAGGATTATAAAGTATATTTCCCAATGGATAATGGAGACCAAAGTGTAATAATAGAGAATCAGAGAGTGTCTAAAATAGGAATAAGAAAATTGAGCTCGCACTATAAAGAAAGTTTATACTATATAGTAGAAGATATTGCAGGTGATGTATCTTCACAAGAATTGAAGAAGGCATTTAAATTATTGGAAAAGGAAGTGTAGCAAATGGCGATTATAACATTTTGGAGTAGTTCTAAAAAGCAAACAGGGCAAACTATGTCACTTGCAGCAATAGCTACTAGCATGGCAATAGAACATAATTATAAAATATTAATTATTTCTACAAAGTATAATGACAATTCATTAGAATTATGTTTTGGTGGCACTGATAAAAATAAAAAATTAATAAATAGATTAATAAGCAATCCAACAGTTACAGTAGATAGTGGAATTGAAGGATTATCTAAAATGGTATATAGTGGAAGAATGACACCGGAAATAATACAAAATTATACAAAAGTAATATACAAAAACAGGTTAGAAATACTTTATGGATATAGAGAAGCTACTGACAGACCTACAAAAGATGAATACATGAAAATAAGAGATAAATATAAAGATGTAGTACAAAATGCAAGTAGATTTTATGATATGGTTTTTGTAGATTTAGACAAAGGTTTAGAAAATGACATGATAAGGCAAGTACTAAGTATATCTGATGTTATTGTATATAACGTAGAACAAAAAATAAATATGATAAATGAATTTGTTAAATTAAAAAATGAAAATGATAAAAAGCAAACAAGAAATCTAATACTTAATATAGGAAGGTTTGATTCATTTTCAAAATACACAATAAAAAATATTTCAAGATATGTAGGTATAAGAAGAGATATAACTGCTATACCATATAATACACTATTTTTTGAAGCAGCAAGTGAAGAAAATGTTGCTGATTTATTCTTAAAAATAAGAAATGTAAGTGAATCAGACAGAAATGCAGGATTTATGAAGGCTGTTCAAGATTCTGTACAAAAAATAATATATAAAATACAAGAATTACAAATGATGATGTGATGTAATATAAAAGGAGGAAGACGTATATGCTAATAAATTTTATCTTAACTGTTATTGTATTGCTAGGAGCAGGTATGTTAGTTATGCGTTCAATAACGAAGAAAAAAGAACAAAAAGTAGAGCAAGAAGTCGAAGTAGATGATAAGACATATACATTAGATAAAATGACAGAGTTTGTTAAGAAAAGACTTGATGAAATTACAAAGATAAACTTATATGATATAGGTCTTTCAGAAGAAGAATTAAAAAGAAGAAAAAAGAAAAAATATGAGTTAAAAAAAGCGTTGAAAGGCTGTACATATGGTGATGTTAATGATAAAAAATATGTAAAAGAATTGATATATGATTTATTATTAAAAGAATATGGCGTAGACGAAATAAATATATCAAAAGCAATTCCTTTTGATATACCATCTTTATTAACAGATCAAGATAAGTTCGACATTTTATTATACATGTATAAAAAAGAATTTGGGTATGAAGCACTTACTCAAATAATAAAGAAATATAATTTGGCTGTTTTAAAATACATATCAGGAGAAACAAAACCATCTTATGTAATAACAGGAGAAGAAATAAGTGATATTTATGAAAAAGAGCAATTAGTATTAAGTTTTGCAGACAAGCTAAATGTAGTAGTACAAAGGATATATCAACATTACAAAGGATATAGTAGTATTGATGAAGTAAGAGATATGAATATAGATGGTGTATCTGGCGGTGTATCTGGACTTCCAGAGTCTTTCTTGAGCCAAGTTGCACAAACTGACGGAGATTATTTAGATCAAGTATTGGAAAATAAAGTGCCAAGAGCATGTGATAGTATTTGGATATTCTTCCAAGGTAAATCTATTAGACTTGCATTTCTATCTTTCGGAACAGAAAGTGAATTAAAAAGAGTATGTCAAAATATATACAAATATAACAATCCAGGACAATTATCAGATACAAATGGATACAAAATTAACGAAATGAAAGACGGTTCACGTGTTGTTGTTGTTAGACCATCTTTTTCTGAAACATGGGCATTTTTCGTAAGAAAATTTGACGTTAAAAGAGCAACACTAGAACAATTAATTGTGTTCCCAGGAAAAGAAAAAGCAATTGATTTACTAAAATTCTTAGTAAAAGGTGCAAGAATTATTTCTCTTACTGGTGAGCAAGGTTGTGGTAAAACAACTATGCTTATGGGAATGATTGAAAATATATATGAAACTATGAACATAAGGGTTCAAGAAACAGCGTTCGAATTGCACTTAAGAAAAATTTATCCAACAAGAAATATTTTAACATTTAGAGAAACAGAAACAATTTCTGGACAAGAAGGACTTGACGTTCAAAAGAAAACTGACGGTTCTGTAAATATCATTGGTGAGGTTGCAACAGACCCGGTTGCATCTTGGATGATACAAGCTGCGCAAGTTGCATCAAAATTTACATTATTTACACACCATGCTAAAACTTTTCCAAACTTAGTTACAGCACTAAGAAACTCAATGTTAAGAACAGGTGTGTTTACAAACGAAAAAACAGCAGAAGAGCAAGTTGTGCAAGTATTAAATTTTGATGTTCATTTAGTAAAAGACTTTAGAGGAAGAAGATATATTGAAAGAGTAACTGAATGTATACCTGTAGAAGAAAAGAATGAATATACATTTGACCACAAAAAAGAAAAAACACTAGAAGGGAAAATTGATAAATTCCTAGATAATGCAACACATTATTTTACAAAAGTTACTGACAGACAATTATATACATATGTAAATATTATGGAATATATAGATGGAGAATATGTACTTACAAATAAAATATCAGATCAAAATTTAAGAGAAATGAGAAGCAATATGGATGAAACAGATGCAGAAGCATTTGATAAATTTGTAGAGGAAAATTGGGGAACAAAAATAAAAGGTGAAGAAGAAAACACAGAAAAAAGCCCTAAAAAACGTGGAAGAAAAGCTAAACAAACAGTATAGAATGTAAGATTACATTTGGAAGGGGGTGCTTGTATTATGTCTAATGAAGTAATTATGTATGGATTAATGGCTGTAGCAGGACTATTTCTAATAGTTATAATAGCATACATTATTTTAATGAAAAGAATGAATAAAGCAGATGTAAAAAAAGCTATGGCATTAAAATCTGGTGTTGAAAGTAAATCATTTTCATCTGATGTAATTTATCAAAAGTTATATATGTTTTATATAAAAGTACCAGTACTAAAAAGATATTTGGTAAAACTTAGAAGAAGACTAGAAATTATTAATATTGAAGATGAATATTTAACAAGAAAACAATCAGCTAAAATACTAACAAATGCTTTATTAATTATTATTCCATTAACTATATTTATTATTGCATTTACAAGCAATAATACGCTATTACTTGCAATATTATTAATATTTGAAATATTTATGATAGAAACTATAATCGGCGGAATGGTCGATAAAATGGATAATAAATTACTTAAACAACAAATAAATTTCTTTGCTGAAATAAGACATGCTTATCATGAAAGCAATATGGTTGAAGAAGCAATTTATCAAGTAGCACAAGATGATGAATTAGAAATTTCTCGTCAAGCAGAAAAAATATATGAAGTTTTAATATCAGATGATCCAGAAGCTGAATTAGAAAAATACTATGATATAGCACCTAATAGTTATTTAAAGGAATTCGCAGGAATTTCATATTTAACTAGAGAATTTGGAGATAGAAAAGATCAAAATGGAGCATCTCTATATCTAAAAAACTTAAATAATATTACTCAAGAAATGCAGATAGAAATACTAAAAAGAGATAAACTAGATTATGTTTTCCAAAGTTTATCTGTTATAGCAGCAGTACCAATATTATTTATTGAACCGGTTAAAAATTGGGCAGTATCACAATTTAGTTTTACAGGGCAGTTTTATAATGGAAAAGGTGGACTTATAGTTCAAACATTAATATTAATATTAACATTTATATGCTATATATTGATAAGAAAACTAAAAGATAATTCTTCAACAAATGCAAATATAAAAAATACAGAAAATCCTTGGCAAGCAAAATTATATAAAAATAGAGAAATAAAAAAATTAGTTGATATTTTTATGCCAAAACAAGGAACAAAAGAACACCGAAAAATAACAACATTATTAAAAGATGCAGCATCAAAACAAAAAATAGAATGGCTATATATAAATAGGATAGCATTAGCGATAGTAACATGTGTGGTTTCGGTATTTATGTTTTATCAATTACATAGAATTTCTATACAATATATATATGAAGAACCAGACAGCGATTATAATGTATTAGGACAAATGTCTGCATCAGATGAAAAGAAGGCAATGGAAACAACTAGAAAACACAACTATTTTCTTGATAGATTTAAAGGACAAACGAATGTAACAGAAGCACAAATAATGAATGCTATGAGATATTCACCATATTACGAAGATGCAACAGATGATGAAATAGAAACAGATGCAGCTAAAATATATACAAAATTACAAGTAATTAATAGTGAATATTTAAAATGGTTTGAAATATTATTAGCTCTAGTATTTGCATGTATAGGATATATGGCACCTATTTGGATATTAATGTTCCAAGTTAAGATGAGACAATTAGATATGGAAGATGAAGTAATGCAATTCCAAACAATTATTTTAATGTTAATGAAAATAGAAAGAGTTAATGTTGAAATAATACTAGAATGGCTTGAAAGATATGCAAATATTTTTAAAGAGCCAATTACAAAGTGTGTAAACAACTATGAAAGTGGGGCTTGGGAAGCACTAGAGGAATTAAAGAATGATGTTTCATTTGTTCAATTTATACGTATTGTAGAAAGCTTACAAGCAGCAGTAGAAAAAATACCAATCAAAGATGCTTTTGACGAACTAGATACAGAAAGAGCATATTACCAAGAAAAAAGGAAAGAATCTAATGAAAGATTAATATCTAAAAAAGGTATGATAGGAAAAGTAATAGGATTTGCACCAATGGTATGTTTATTCGTTGGATATCTAATTGTTCCATTAGTAGTAATTGGTATGTTAAGTATGACATCAGCATTTAACTCTATGAGTGGAATGATGTAGCTTAAGGAGGACGAAATATGGAAAATGCATCAAAAGCGTTAATTATGGCAGGAGGAATATTAATTGCTGTATTGCTAATAGGTGTGCTAATGTATAGTTTTAGCACAACAAATGAATTTTATTCTACAGAACAACAGACAGAAGAAGCACAACAGTTGGCAGCATTTAATAATCAATTTGAAGCATATAATAGAAAACTACTAAGAGGAACAGATGTAGTATCAGTTATAAACAAAGCAATTGACAATAATACTAAATATGGTGTATATGGATATAACGAACCAAACTATCTTATGAATGTAGAATTTGAAATGAAAGAAGCAATAGTTTATACTCAAACAGGAACAGCAGGAATAAATTTCAAAGTTGGAGAAAGATACAATATTAGTTCATTTAATAGTATAAAAAATAATGAAGATGCTTTTACAGATTTTAAAAGAAGAATTTTTGATTGTGAAGGTGTAGGATATAATACAACAACTGGAAGAGTTAATTATATGCTATTTGTCGAAAGAAAAATGACAACTAATGAGTATGAGATGGGATTATAAAATATAAGTAAGGAGAAATGATATGGAAAATGCATCAAAAGCTTTAATTATATCAGCAGAAATCTTAATAGGTGTACTTTTACTTACTTTTCTTGTATTTATGTTTAATTCTATGGACACATTTTCACAAACTGTAAATTCGAACATAGAAACTAAAAATGTAAATGAATTCAACTCGCAATTTGAGGCATATAACGGAAGAAAGAATTTGACTGCTCAAGATGTAATTACAATAGGAAATATAGCAAGAAACTATAATAATACAGAAGAAGGGCAAGAGACTAAAAATAGAATAATAGTATATTTACAGGGTGCAGAAAGCAAATATGCAAATGTTCATACATTAACAGATGAGCAAACATATGAATTTATAGAAAAGTACTCTGTAGAAAATAAAGCAACATTTGAATGTCAAATTACAGCATATAGTGAAAATACAAAAAAAGTAAATAGAATACAGTTAAAAATGCTGAAATAAAGTTGATAAAATTTGAAAAAAATAGTATAATGTAGAAAGGGATACTTTTGTGAAAAAAATATTAATTGTTTTTGTTATTATAATTTTTGTAATAATTACAATAATAAGTATATCATTAATAGAAAATTCTAAAAACTTATCACAGATACAAAAAGAAAATAAAGAATATGAAGATTATTTACAAAAAGAAATTTTTGGAACAGAAGTAATTTCAATAATTAACAAAGCAGTTAATAGTAATATAAAAAATGAAGTAGAAAAAGATGATAAAGGTTTCTTTATTGAGAATTCTACAAATTCGATAAAAGTAGAAGTAAATATGTTAAGCGAAGGAAATCTTGCAACATATCAAATGGAAACAATTCAAAAAGTTGGAATAGAAGGATTTATTAAAAATTTTAATTTAATAAAATTTAAATGTACAAATATATATTATCATAATGATACAAAAAAAGTAAGCAAAATAGTTTTTGAACAAATTGAAGAATGATGTTATTAAATTTAGATTATTAAATAATCTATTAAAATAAATTTAATTATTCAAAGGAGGAAAAGTATATGGAAAACGCATCAAAAGCTTTAATTATAGCAGGAGCAATATTAATTTCTATATTATTAATAGGAGTTGGAATGATGGTCTACAGTGGGGCACAAGGAGGTATAGATCAAGCTATAGCACAAATGAGTTCTACTGAAAAAGATATGTATAATCAAAATTTTACAAGATATCAAGGAAGTAGAGTTACAGGTTCAAATGTAAGAGCACTTATTGGAAATATTATATCTAGCAATAATACAAACCAAGATATTGATGGTAAAATTGTTTCAATAAAAGGTGATAAAACAATACAAGCAACTTCAGATGCATTAAATGCAAATGAAATGTCAAAATACAGAACTGAAATTAATACTGGTGCAACTTATACAGTTAACGTAGAATATAATGATGCAACAGGTTTAGTAGAAGCTGTTGAAATTAAAAAAAATAGTTAGAGTTTTAATAGGAGGGTGTTATGGAAAATGCAGTAGATGCCATAAAAATAGCTTTTGGACTTTTAGTCTTTGCAATTGCAATTGCCTTAACATTTTCCGTTGTTGGACAAGTAAGAGCAACTTCAGATATAATTTTTACATTAAATGATAAGACACAATTTTATGAGTATACAACTGAAGAAGATTATAATACTAATATAAATAGAATAGTAGGATTTGAGACCATACTTCCTACTATTCATAGGTATGCAAAAGAGCAATATGCTGTAACTATATTTGATACAAATGGAAAAGCAATTGTTAGATATGATTTATATACAGAGGGATTTATGTCTAACTGGAATGAAGTTTTAAAAAGAATAACTTTAAATGATGCAGATGCCATAAATAGATATAGAGAAGTAGAAGAAAGACTTAGTCAAGTCCAATATGTTGTAAATAAAGAATTGAATACAAATGTAAATATTATGGATTCACTTGATGATAAATTGTATGCTGGAAAGTCAGATGTTAGTTCCATAAATATTGTTGCACCATGGATGGGTGATCCAGATAATGATACTGTGGACAGAATTAAGGCTGATATGGTACCAAATGGAGAATACGAAAAAAATGGAGTAACATATTATGGAAAAAATTTGTTACAATATAAAGATAGGACATTTAAGGAAAAGTTTATAGAAATACAAACTAGTGGAGAAACAGTTACAGATGGAAATGATGAAATAGAAACAATAAGAGGTAATAAAAAATTAGAAATAATATATATTCTACAACCATAGCAAGGAGGGGATTTTATGGGAGACACACTAATTACAATTGTAGCTATATTTCTAGCAGCAATATTAATGTTTATATTCCCGTTAATGTCTATATCAGACAGAAATGATGATGTAGCGCAATTGAGTGTACAAACGAAAACTGTAGAATTTGTAGATAATATTCGTTCTACTGGAAAAATTACACAAGATAATTATGATGCATTTATACAAACTTTAGCTGCAACAGGAAATAGTTATGATGTTGAAATGGAAGTTAAAGTTTTAGACGAAAACCCTGGTAAAAAAACAGCACAAACAAGTACAGATAAAATTGGTGAGAACATCTATTATTCTGAATATACCTCACAAATCTTAGAAAAAATGAATACAAGTTCTAGTAAATCTGTAAAATTAAAAGAAGGAGATTTGATTTCTGTTAGTGTAAAAAATACTAATACAACAATATCTCAAATGTTAAAGAACTTCTTTTATAGTATAAGTGGAAATGATACATATAATATTACTGCTTCTCATTCAGGAGTAGTTATGACAAATGGTAGTGAATAATAGCAGCAAGATCTAGTAAGGTGAGGGTGATTAAAAATGAAATTACAAAATATGACAGTTATATTTTCAATAATTGTAATACCTGTAACCTTGATTTTGTCAGCATATATAGGAGTGCAAATTGACACAGCACACTTACAACAAATGTATGATACAAAATTAATGGATGCCACTCACGATGCTTTAGCAGCATTCGAATTGAACACAATTAATAATAAATATTCAAATAACGCTGATTCTATTAGGAGAGATGTACAAGCCGCAATAAACACATTTTCAACCAGTTTAGCTACTGGAATGGGAATATCTGGGGCTAATTCTAGTTACATTATGCCATATATACCAGCGTTAGTTTTTACCTTATATGATGGATATTATATTTATTCACCAAATGAATATACATATGAAGAAAATGGGGTTACAAAAACAGGGTATGAGCATATACTAAAGCCATATATACATTATTCAGTGAGATATAAAACAGCTCTATCAGATATTGTTATTAATTATTCATTAGATAATTATATTACTGTGTATGGAAATATTTCAGGAGTTGGATATATTGCAAAATCAGGTTATTTAATTGATTTAAATAAAGTTGTTAAATCTGGAAATGAAGTAACTGGATATCGTGTAACAAATACATATACTCTTCAGACTAACATAGTTGAAACTTTAAGCGAAAAAAATGAAGAGGGACAAGTGGTTACAAGACAAAGTGATAGTGTAAAAAAATATTATCAAGAGGCATATGAATTTACTAATTGGCTTTTAAATGAAGTTAGATTACAAGATATTGTAAGACCTCAAAATGCAGTAAAAAGTGATGGAAGCAAATACGAGGAATTTGCAGGTGATAATACAAGTATATTAAACATAAGTTCAACTAATGATCCAGAAGATAGAGCATCAGCTTTTAATCAGCATAAAAGAGAAATTATGAGAATATCTATACAAGAAAATTTGAACAATGCAATAAAAGTGTATAATGAACATTCACCAAGTATGGGAACTCATGCAAATTTTCAAATGCCGATATTAACTGATTTAGATTGGGAAAAGTTACTAACTAATATTAATATTATAAGCTTTATGGAGGGAATACCTGTTGGTACAAAGATATATAATAATTATGCTATTGTAACAAGTACTCAAAATAAGCAATATATAAATCCAAATTCAATATATTTTATAGATAATACAAATACTTACCACAGGATTAATTGTCCAGTACTAGAACAAAGTTTGAATAGTGGAAGCAATTTAATAGGTTATAAAAGTATAGATTTTAGAAAAATGCAAAGCACTGTAAATGATACAACTTATTATTATAAACATCCGGAATATGCTTGTTATACTTGCATTGTAAATACATTAGATGAAGATATTAATGTAAATGAATTATCTAACGTACAATTGCAAGCATACTATAGTGCTATTGCAAGAGAAAGATATGATTTGGATAAAATAACAAAAATGTTAAAATAGAGTATTTTAATTAAATTGTTTTAAAAAAATTAAAAATGGAAAAACTAATAATAAATATTAAAAAATGTGAGGTCAAAGATGAAAAACGTAAAAAAAATATTTATTGTTAGTTTTTTAATTTTATTATTAATATATGTAACTAATATAACTTCTATACCAAATAATATTGTTTTATTTCAAGGGGAAAATTTAAATGTAAATACAGTTTTTGGAGTTAACCTAGAAAATGTAGATACTTTAGAAAATGATGATTATAAAACAGTACAGGCTTCTAGTGATATATCAAATATTACTAAGATAGGTAAAACAGATTATAGACTAAGTTTGTTTGGAGCAATTCCACTAAAAAGTGTAACTGTAAATGTAATTCCAAAAACTTCTGTAGTTCCTTTAGGAAATTTAGTAGGATTAAAATTATATACTAGCGGAGTACTTGTAGTTGGAATGACGGAAATAGAAGGAAGCGATAATAATAAGTATAAACCATATGAAAACACGGGAATAAAAGAAGGAGATATGATTGTAAAAGTAGACGAGAACGCAGTAACATGTACAGCAGATTTATTAAAAACAGTAAATAATTCAAATGGAAAAAATTTATCTGTTGAATATGTAAGAGATGGACAAACAATAGAAACTAGCATTACTCCTGTAAAAGGGAGTGATGATAAATATAAACTAGGCCTTTGGGTAAGAGATGCAGCAGCAGGAGTTGGAACAGTTAGTTTTTATGAGCCTTCAACTAAAACATTTGCAGCTCTTGGGCATGGTATACAAGACATAGACACTCAGCAATTAATAAATATTGCAAAAGGTGATTTTGTTACAACAGATATAGTATCAATAGTAAAAGGAAAAAAAGGGAATCCTGGAAAAATACAAGGAACTATAGAAAATGGAAAAGTAATTGGGCAAGTATATAAAAATACAAATTTTGGTGTATATGGAAAAATAACTAATGTTAGTGCTTTAAATATAGATGCATCAAAGGCTATGGAGGTTGCAACAAGAGATGAAATAAATTTAGGTAAAGCAACAATTATGTGTACATTAGAAGATAATAAAACAAAAGAGTATGATGTCGAGATACAAAAAATATATAAAAATAATAATGAAAACAATAAAAGTATGTTAATAAAAATAACAGATGAAGAATTAATTGAAAAAACAGGTGGAATAATACAAGGAATGAGTGGAAGTCCTATTATACAAAATGGAAAGGTAGTAGGAGCTCTAACCCATGTTTTAGTGAATGATCCACAAACAGGATATGGAGTATTTGCTGATTTAATGATTAAACAAGCAAGAGAAGTAGATTAAAATTGACAAAATATCAAGAATAATGTATATTCAATTCTATATAAAAGAAGGCAGATGATTTTCATCTGCCTTCTTTTAAACTAATAACATTGGTCCAAGATCTGTTATATTGCCAGCACCTAAAGTTAAAACAATATCATTAGGTTTTGCATGTTGTTTTACATATTGAACAATTTTATTAAAATCAGGTATATATTCACAATCACTAGAAGATCTTGTAGAATTTAATCTATCAACAATATCTTTTGAAGATACATTATAAGTATTAGTTTCTCTAGCTGCATAAATATCTGCTATAATTACATGATCAAAATGGCTAAGAGCATCAACAAAATCATCTAACAAATTTTTTGTTCTACTATAAGTATGAGGTTGGAAAATTACCCAAGATTCATTAAATTTTTTATTATTTAATGCCTCACAAGTTGCTTTAATTTCTGTTGGATGGTGAGCATAATCATCATATACAGAAATATTATTATAACTACCTTTATATTCAAGTCTTCTATGAGCTCCTGTAAATTCAATTAAAGCATCTTTAATATCTTTGCTACTAATTCCATAATAGTCACATAAACTAATACATGAAAGAGCATTTAATACATTATGCCTTCCAGGAACAGATAATTTAATATGTTCATAAAAGTTGTTATTTTTATAAACATCAAATTCAGCAAATCCATCATTATTAAAACTGATATTTTTAGCAATGAAGTTAGCATCCATATTATCAATTCCATATGTAATATATGAAGAAGCGGTGTAATCTTTCATATCCAAACAATTTTTATCGTCAGCATTTAAGACCAATATTCCATCTTTAGGAAGTAATTTAACATATTTTATGAAAGCTTTTTTTATATTATCAAAAGTTTTAAAATAATCTAAATGATCATTATCAATATTTAAAATAATTTCTGCCTTAGGTCTAAATTTCAAGAAACTCTCAACATATTCACAAGCTTCTATTATAAAATATTCACTATTTCCAATTTTATAATTTCCATCAATTTGTTTTAAAATACCACCTACTTGAATACTAGGATCCATATTTGCTTTTAAAAAGCAAACAGAAACCATTGAAGTAGTAGTGGTTTTTCCGTGTGTTCCAGAAATACCAATTGTATTTCCAAAAGACTTAGTAAGTTCTCCTAAAAAATCACATCTTTCTATTAATGGAATATTAAGTTTAGCTGCTTCAAGCATTTCTGGATCATCTTTTTTTATTGCTGCAGTAAAGATTACAGCATCTGCATTTCTTAAATTTTCTAAATCATGCCCAATTTTAACAGGTATTCCACTTTTTATTAATTTATCAGTAATTTCTGAAGAATTAGCGTCACTTCCAGTAACTTTAAATCCCCAATGGTGAAGAATTTCAGCAATTCCACTCATACTAACTCCACCAATTCCTATCATATGTAAATGTTTATATTTCTTTATATTATCAATATTAGCCAAAATAATACGCCCCTTTTAGTATTTCACATTTCAAACATATAGATTATATACTTTAATCGATTTTTTTTCAATATCATTTTATGTATTATGTGGAAAAATTGTTAAAAATATGTATAGATGATCCAATAAACCAGAAAAAAATAGAAAAGTAAAATAAAAATTTTTCTGGTTTTTGTAAAATATAGAAGGAAAAAAGTAATTTATGACGAATAATATATTTGTACATAAAAATGTACAAGAATATTTTTAAAACTTTGGAAGGCGGTGCGCAAATGCAAATAACAGATGTACGTTTAAGAAAAGTAAATTCAGAGAACAGAATGAAAGCTGTTGCTTCTGTAACATTCGATAATGAATTCGTAATTCATGATATCAAAGTTATCGAAAGTCAAAATGGATTATTTATAGCTATGCCAAGCAGAAAAACTCCAAACGGAGATTTCAAAGATATAGCTCATCCAATCAATGCTGAAACAAGAGAAAAAATTCAAACAGCTATATTAGAAGCTTACAATGCTCCAGAAGCTGAAGAAGAATCAGCAGAATAATAAATGTATATAGAAAAAGGCCTATTTAAAGGTCTTTTTTTGTTGCCTAAAAAGACTTTTTCAATTCAACTATAAAAATAGAAAATTCATTATATTCTTTATGTAAAAAAGTGATAATCAAAAAGAGTCCAAACTATTGCAAATAGAAGATGACAAAGATAAAATGACGAAAAAGGAAGAAATAGCAAATAGGGGGACCAAAGAAAAATATGCAAACAAGAGAAATAAAAGGAATAAAACAGAACAATGTAAAAAACATAATACAGAAAATTAGTAGAAAAGCAAAAGGCATAACGCTGATTTCATTAATCATTACAATAATAATTCTACTAATACTAGCAGGAGTAACTTTGAGTCTAACACTAGGAGATAATGGAATAATAACCCAAGCTCAGAAAGAAAAAGAAGCTCAGGAAATAGCAGCAATAAAAGAAGATTTTCAATTAGCAATATTAGATAAAGAGCTAGAAAAAGGAGGAACAGGGCTAACTAAAGAAGAATTAGAAGAAATAGCAGGAAACTATGGAGAAATACAAGAAGATGGAAATACAATAAAAACTGACGAGGGATATGAAATAAAAATTGATGAAATTTATCAAGAAGGAGCAACAGGAGGAGGAAGTGGATCGAGTGATGAAGAAATAGCAGCATTAGAAGAAAAAATAAAAGAACTAGAGCAAACAGTAGAAGACTTAAACAATACTAAAACAGAACTAGAAGGAACAATAGAAAACTTAAATGGGCAATTAGCCCAAGTAGAAGGAGATAAAACACTACTACAGGAACAAGTAAACAATTTAACAGATCAAGTAGCAAACTTAACAACTACAAAAGAACAATTAGAAGCAACAATAAATGACCTAAATACACAAATAGCAGAATTGCAGAAAAAACAATCAAAAGGGACAGCGGTAGCAGCAGATGTATTAAAAGGAAAAACATTTTCTAACTCAAGTGACATAGAGATAACAGGAACAATGGAAAATAGAGGAGCAGTAAATAAAACATTAAATGCAGGAGAAAGTTACACAATACCAGCAGGATATCATAATGGAAGTGGAAAAGTAACAGCAAACTCGCTTGCAAGTCAAACTCAGGCAACTGCAAAAGCAGAATGGATTTTAAATGGGAGAACGGCATGGATAAATGGTGTTAAAGTAACAGGCACATTACCAAACTTAGGATATAATTCTTCTATTTATCACACATCTACTAATCCTACAAAAGTAGTTTTGGGTGACGCAGCATTTGCTAATACAAACAGTGATGGAGTAAACAGAGTACAAATACGTTATATTGGTACTGCTGGATATATAGATAATAATACTTTATTTGGCGTGGATTTTGTTACAATGGCACATGCGATAGGATTAACTGCTGACAAAATAGTAGCAGGACAGACAATTTTAGGAATAACAGGAACAGGAAGATAAGGATAAAGAAAAGTTCCCCTCGTTAAATTACAGCGAGGGGAACTGGTGACTTAAAAATCTTCAATAGTGTAATCAATTCCGCAAGAATTAGCAAAATGTGCAATCTTTTTGGTCGTATGGCAACCAATTGATTCTGTAAAACGAACATACAAGAATATACCCGGACATCCTGTACACATGTCATACGTTTCAAAATCGATTTTAGCTTTAGCCTGTATAGCTATTGCATAATTGATAGCAGAAAGAGTCAAATTTAAATCGTCTTTGTCATAAATGCATATATATGCATTTTGTAATAATTCTTTGCAAGTCCTTATATAGACTTTACTGCCTTCTTTGAAGCAAAGAATAAAACTTTTGCTTTCTTCAGAAAGCCGATGAAATTCACTAATAAAGAAAAACATCTCATCAGTTGTGTGTGAAAGCTCAAGTTTGAAAGTAATACTTTTCATTTTTGTCATCCTTTCTAGAATCTTTATTGATTTACATATTTATTATAGCAAATAATAATGAATAAGTCAAAAAATTTACATAATATTAAAACTGGAATCTTGCATATTGCTATTAAATTTTATAAAATTTTTTCAAACTATTGAACAAAAATAAAATATATGCTAATATAATATACATATATATATAAACCAATTAAAAAGCAAATAAGTTAAAAGAACATATGAAAGAGAATGTGGGTATTTGCTGTGAGCCTGCAGATATGCTTTAACTGAAATTTCACTTTTTAGGTTCTATTTTGAAAATAATAGTAGAAATAGACGGTAGTACCGTTATAACTATTAATGAGGTTAATTATTTAATTAATAAAATTAGGTGGTACCACGAATCCATTTCGTCCTATATAATAGGAATGAAATGGATTTTTTTTACTTTATAGGAAATTGCATTTCCTATAAAGTAAAAAATATAGATGCACAGAAAAATTGCTTTGCAATTTTTCGCGTCGACAAATCTTATAAGCTTCTTGCTAGACCTTAAATTAATGTAACAAATATTAAAAAGTAGAGAAAAGGTCTAGCAAAGCTAGATTTGTCCAGCATTATGAAAGATAATAAATTAGGAGGGATAATGATGAAGGAACAGATTGAGAATGCACAAAAAAGAGCAAAAGAAGAAATATTAAATGCATCTACTTTAGAAAAGCTAGATGAAGTACGAGTAAAGTATCTAGGAAAAAAAGGAGAACTTACACTTATTTTAAGAGGAATGGGAGAATTAACTAAAGAAGAAAGACCAGTTATAGGTAGTCTTGTAAATAAAGTTAGAGATGAATTAGAAAATTTAATAGCTAGTAGATTAGAGGAACTAAAAAAAGAAGAATTAAATAATAAATTAGAAAAAGAAAAAATAGATATTACTTTACCAGGAACAAAAGTAAAAAGAGGAAGTAAGCATCCTATAAATCGTATAATTGAAGAACTAGAAGATTTATTTGTATCTATGGGATATGATGTAGTATCTGGACCAGAACTTGAAACAGATGAATATTGTTTTGAAAGATTAAATCTTCCTAAGGGACATCCAGCAAGAGATATGCAAGATAGCTTTTATATAACTACAGAATATTTACTACGTACACAAACATCGGCGGTGCAAGCAAGAGTTATGATGGAAAATGAAGAAAAAACTCCAATTCGTGTTGTTTGCCCAGGAAAAACATACCGTAGAGATGATGATGCTACACATTCACATCAATTTGGACAAATTGAGGGTTTGGTAATTGACAAGAATATTTCACTTGCAGACCTAAAAGGAACATTAGAAGTTTTCGTAAAGAATATGCTTGGACAAAATTCTAAATTAAGATTTAGACCTAGCTATTTCCCTTTTACAGAGCCATCTTATGAAGTCGATGTAAGTTGTTTTAAATGCGGAGGAAAGGGATGTAACTTATGTAAGCAAACAGGCTGGATTGAGATATTAGGTTCAGGAATGGTTCATCCAAATGTACTTAAAATGAATGGATATGATCCAGAAAAATATAGTGGATTTGCATTTGGAACAGGTCTTGATAGACTTGCAATGTTCAAATATGGAATAACAGATATTCGTTTATTATATACAAATGATGTAAGATTTTTAAATCAATTTGATAGAAAGGATGAAGAAAATGAAATTAAGTACTAATTTTGTAAAAGATTATGTGGATATAGATGTAGATGTAAAAACACTTGCTGAAGATATGACAAGAGTTGGAAATGAATATGATAGTGCTGGTAAATTAATAAATGCTACAAAACTAATTGTAGGTGAAGTAAAAGAATGCACTATGCATCCAGATTCAGATCATTTACATGTTTGTAAGGTAGATATAGGAAATCAAATTTTAAATATAGTGTGTGGAGCACCTAATGTAAGAAAAGGTTTAAAAGTAATAGTTGCACAAGTTGGAGCAGAACTTCCAGGAATAAAGATAAAAAAGAATAATATTCGTGGAGTAGAATCAGAAGGAATGATATGCTCTATTGCAGAACTTGGGTTAGAAAATAAATTTTTAAAAGATGAAGACAAAAATGGAATTCATGAGTTACCACAAACAGCAGTTGTAGGAGAAGATCCTATAAAAGTATTAGGACTAGATGATGAAGTAATAGATTTTGACTTAACTGCTAATAGAGGCGATTTGTTAAGCATTTTAGGAATGGCATATGAAATTGGCGCAATTTATGATAAGCCAGTAAAAAAAGTAGAAATGACATATAAAGAAAATGATAAAAATATAAATGATAATTTTAAATTAGATATACAAACAGAAAATTGTACAATTTTCTTAGCAAAAAAGATTAATAATGTAACTATTAAAGAAAGCCCACTATTTATAAAAAATAGACTAATTGCATCAGGAATTAGACCAATTAATAATGTAGTAGATATTAGTAACTATGTAATGTTAGAGTTAGGGCAACCACTTCATTTTTATGATGCTGATACATTAAATGGAATGCTAGCTGTAAGAATGGCAAAAGAGGGTGAAAAACTTACAACATTAGATAATATAGAAAGAACTTTAGGAGAAGATGATATTGTAATATCTGATGGAAAAAGGGCAATTGGTCTTGCTGGAGTAATGGGAGGACTTGATACAGAAATACAACCTTCAACAAAAAATATAATTATAGAAGCGGCAATATTTAATCCAGTTAAAATTAGATATACTTCAAAAAAGATATTAAGAAGTGAAGCAAGTAACCGTTTTGAAAAAGGAATAGATTCAAATAGAACTTATATGGCAATAGAAAGAGCATGTCACTTACTTGAAAAATATGCTGATGCAGAAATTGAAGGCGGACTTGCAAAATATGATACAACAGATAGAACAGACAAAAAAATAGATATTACATTTACAAACATTAATAATGTATTAGGTATAGATATACCTAAACAAGATGTGTTAGAGGTCTTTAGAAAATTAGGATTTAGTAGTAGTGTAAATGAAGATACAATAACAGTATCAGTACCAAAAAGAAGATTAGATATATCTATTAAAGAGGATTTAATAGAAGAAGTGGGTAGAATTTACGGAGTAGATAATATTGTTGGAAGATTACCAGTTTTACCAGTAAAACCTGGAAGTTATGATAAAACAACAAGAAATATTAGAAATAAAATGGTGGATTTAGGCTTAAACGAAACATTATCATACATATTAGTAAACGATAAAGAAGCAAAACAATTCACAAATGATGATGTCGAAGCATTAAAATTACTAGATCCAATGACAGAAGAAAGAAATACTTTAAGATATAGTGTACTTCCTTCATTATATAAAATTTATGAATATAATGTAGCACATAATGTTAAAGATGTCTCTATTTTCGAAATAGGAAAAGGTTTTGGTAAAAAAGAAGATGTATATTTTGAACAAAATAAAGTTGCTGGATTAATGAGTGGAACATTTTATACTGAAATAGGAAACGAAAAACAAGTAGATTTCTATGTTATAAAAGGAATAGTTGAAGAACTATTAGATTATCTAGGTTATGCAGGAAGATATAGTTTGGTAGTAAAGGAAGAATTACCAAAAGAGCTACATCCATACCAAAGTGCACAAATATCAGTAAATAACGATATAGTAGGAATTATTGGAAAAGTGCATCCAGCAAAAACCAAAGAAGATGTATTTGTATTTGAAATAAATTTAGATAAATTACTTGCTAAAAAAGTAGGAGCAATGAAATACAAAGAAATAACAAAATATCCTGAAGTTAGAAAAGATTTAGCAATTTTAGTAGATAAAAATATTACATCACAAGAAATACAAACAACAATAAAAAAATATGGTGGTTCATTATTAACTAATATAGAAATATTTGATGTTTATACAGGAAAAAATATTAGTGAAAATAAAAAGAGCATGGCTTATGCATTATCATTTTCAGCAAAGGATAAAACTTTAACAGATGAAGAAATTAATCCTATTATGGAAAAAATAGTTGCAGGACTTGCAAAACAACTTGGTGCAGAACTTAGAAAATAGAAAAGGGAGAGAATTATGCAAAATAATAAATTTATTGAATTTAGAAAAAAATATAAAGAATTTATTTATGATAAATTTGAATTATATGAAAAAGATAATAAGATTATAATAAAATATTATTTTGAAATAACAGATTTAGCAAAATTTAATCCTATAATAGAAATTGATAAAAAAGAAATTAAATTTAATGATATAGACAATGATTATGTAAAAAATTTAGCTTTTAATATTGGGATGGTTGAATTAATAAGTTATTGGAAATGTGCTTGTCCTTCTAAGGTTATAGTAAAATGTGGTTATTTAAATGAAGAACAAATACAGTGGTTTAAAAAATTATATTTTTATGGTTTAGGCGAATATAGATATGTTAATAATATAACTATGACACAAGATGAAATGATGCAAATAATAGTAGAGCAAGATTATAAAGAAATTATAAATAATAATGAATATACAAATAGTGGAATATTAATACCAATTGGTGGAGGAAAAGATTCAACTGTAACATTAGAATTATTAAAAAAATATAAAAAAGATAATTATTGTTTAATAGTTGGGGGAAAACAGCCTTCAATAGATTGCGCTCATATAGCAGGTTATGAAGATAATCAAATAATAGAAGTAAAACGAACAATAGATTCAAATTTAATAGAATTAAACAAAAATGGATTTTTAAATGGCCATACACCATTTTCTGCATTACTTGCATTCTTATCATACTTTATAGCATTTCTTACAAATAAGAAATACATTGCTTTATCAAATGAATCAAGTGCAGAAGAAACTAATGTAGAAGGAGAAAAAATAAATCACCAATACTCAAAAAGTTATGAGTTTGAAAAAGATTTTCAATATTATTCACAAAAGTATTTAAAAGGTGATATAAAATACTTTAGTATGTTAAGACCAATAAATGAGTTACAAATAGCTATGTTATTTTCAAAAAATGAACAATATCATAGTACATTCAAGAGTTGTAATGTAGGAAGTAAACAAATACCTTGGGTATGGTGCGGAAATTGTCCAAAATGCTTATTTGTATTTATAATATTATCACCATTCCTATATAATAATGGAAAATTAACTAAAATATTTGGTCAAGATTTATTACAAAAAGAAAGCTTATTAGAAACTTTTAAAGAATTATGTGGATACGGAAAAACAAAACCATTTGAGTGTGTTGGAACTTACGAAGAAGTAAATTTTGCTATTACAAAAACAATCTTAGAATTAGAAAAAGAAAATAAAAAATTGCCATATTTGTTACAATTTTATAAAGATAATTATAAATTAGTAGATATATCAAAGGATTTAACAAAACGATATAATGAAGAAAATAGTGTACCAAAAGAGTTAGAAGAAATTTTAAAAGGAAAGATTTTTAATGATTAATGATTTATTGAATTTTTTAAAAAATAAAAAAATAATGATATTAGGTTTTGGAGTAGAGGGAAAATCAACTTATAGTTTTATAAGAAAATATTTTCCTAATATTCCGTTAGTAATTAGTTATAGTTCGAAAGACTTTGAAAATGAGCAAGAATATTTATATAAAGATAAAAACTTGAAATTTTATACAGGAAAAGATTACTTAAAAGAAATAGAAAATTTTGATATAATATTAAAATCTCCGGGAGTATCATTTAAAGGAATAGATACTAGCAAATTTATAAATAAGGTTACTTCTCAGCTGGAATTGTTTTTGGAATATATAGATTGCTACACGATAGGAATAACAGGGACGAAAGGAAAAAGTACAACAAGTTCATTAATATATGAAATGTTAATACAACAAAATAAAAAAGCAATTTTATTAGGAAATATTGGAATACCAATATTTGACCATATAGAAGAAGTAACAAATGATATGATAGTAGTTATAGAAATGTCTTCACATGGATTAGAATATATAAAAAAATCTCCTAATATCTCTATATTATTAAACATATACGAAGAACATTTAGACCATTACGAGTCATTAGAAAAATATATAGAAGCTAAATTTAATATCTTTAAATACCAAAAAGATAATGATATTTGCATATATAATTCAGATAATGAACTAATGAATAAATATAATTACAATTACAAGAAAAATTCTTTCAGTATAACAATGACACAAGATGATAGTAAATCAATATATTTATTAAAAGAAAAAGTATATTATAAAGGAGAATGTATATATAATTCAAATGATACTAGAAATTTGAAAGGAAAACATAATCTAAATGATATAATGTTTGTCCTTGCTGTAAGTATTATATTAAAATTAGACTTAGCTAAAACTATAAAAACAATAAATCAATTTAAAACATTAGAGCATAGGATGGAATTTGTAGGAAATTATGATGGAGTAGACTATTATAATGATTCAATAGCTACTATACCGGAATCCACAATAAATTGTATAGAAGCTCTAGAAAAAGTAAATACAATAATTTTAGGCGGAAATGATAGAGGAATAGACTTAACCGGATTTATAAATTATCTAAATAACACAAAAATAGAGAATATTATTTGTTTACCAAAAACAGGAGAATATATATATAATGGATTAAATAAAGAAAATAGAAATGTTATATTAGTAAAAAACTTAGAAGAAGCTGTAATGTATGCAAAAAAACTAACTAAAAAAGGAATGATATGTGTATTATCACCAGCAGCGTCAAGTTATGGATATTTTAAGAATTTTAAAGAAAGAGGAGAAAAATTTAAAGAATTAGTTCGTAAGAAAAATATAAAATAAAAATATGAAAATTATAGAATAGAGATAAAGACAAAAAAATGTCATTATCTCTATTCTTTTTACATATATATTAATAACTAATCTAAGAGAGGAGTTTATATATATGAAAAAACTATTATCATTTCTTATTATTTTCGTAATTGTTATTAGTAGTTCAAGTATAATATTTGCAGCAGACGAATATAGCTTTGATATACAATATACAGGAACAATTACAAAAAATATAGAAAAAAATGCAAATGTATTATTAGTAGGAGTAGGAGGTACACAGTATACAAATGTAAGAATAAAAGTAGATATAACAGGACCTGCAACACCAGTTATACTTGCTACAGATACAAATCAATCAGAAATTGATATTGCTCAAGAGGGATATTGGGGACCACCTACAGGATTTCCAGTACAAGGAGATTTTACAAATACAACACCAATAAAAGCAACATTTCCAGAAGAAGGAACATATACAATTACATTAAGCTTAATAAATGTAAATAATTCAAACTCAGTTATTACATCAAAATCATTTACAATAGAAGTTTTTGAGGATATTCCACCAGCAGTAGATAATGTAGTAAATAATACAACACAGCAAAATACGATAGAAGAATTACCAAAAACAGGAACAAGTGTAGTTGAATATGCGATGTATATAATAGGTTTAGCAATAATAATAGCTATAGTAGGAATATATATAAATAAGAAAAAAATAAAAGCATAAATATGTAAATAGATAATAATAAAAGAAGCGGAAAAATATCTAGTTTTTTCGCTTCTTTAGCTAGTATAAAGGAGAATTATGAAGGTAAAATTTGCATGTTTTAAATTATCAAAAACAATTATAATTTTGAATATAATTATATTTCTGCAGGTTATATTTATAGTGGTTGGGATAATAAAAATAAGAGAAGAAAGAAACTTTGAACAAATAAAAAATGATGTAAAAAACATGGAAAATACAGTTCAAATTCAGGAAGAAAAAGAAGAAACAAAAAATGAAATTACAAATACAATTAAAAATTCGGAAAGAAAATCTGAAACAAAACTAGAAGAATACAAAAATATGCCAAAAGAATTAAAAGGATATAAAGTGATAGGAAAATTAGAAATACCCAAAATTGAACTTAGTAGTTATATATTATCAGAAACGAACACAAAGTCATTAAAAGTATCTATAACAAAATTATATGGACCAGAGGTTGGAAATGTTGGAAATCTTTGTATTGCAGGGCATAATTATCGAAATAACAAAATGTTTGGAGGAATAAAAAAACTTGAAATAGGTGATGAAATAATATTAACAGATACATTTGATAGAAGTATAAGATATCAAGTATATGATACATATAAAACAAGTCCTAAAGATGTTAGCTGTTTAAATCAGGAAACAGGAGGAGATAGAGAATTAACCTTAATTACTTGTACAGCAGGAGCGATTCAAAGAGTAATTGTAAAAGCTATTGAAATTTATGATTAAATATTAAAAACAAAAAAATCAACAATATGTGACAAAAGAATTGTTTAAATAATTTTAGTTTGATATAATCAAGCTAAACGTATTATCTAAGAAAGGAAGATGATAAAATGGAAGAAAACAAAAATACTTGTAAATGTGGAAATGAGTGTAAAGATGAAGAATTAGAAAAAATACTACAAATATATACACAAGATAGAGATAATCTAATACAGATATTAAATGAAGTACAAGAACATTATGGATATATTCCAAAACATGCACAAATGGAAATATCTAAATATTTGAATGTACCAATGGCAGAAATATATGGAGTAATTACATTTTATTCAAGATTTACATTAAAACCAAAAGGAAAATATCATATAGCAGTGTGTTTAGGAACAGCTTGTTATGTAAAAGGCTCTAGTAAAATTATGGATAGATTAAAAGAAAGGTTACAAATAGAACCAGGTGAAACTACAAAAGATGGAAAGTTTTCTATTGAAGCAACTAGATGTGTTGGAGCTTGTGGATTAGCACCAGTTTTTACAGTTAATGGAGAAGTATATGGAAAAGCAACTGTACAAAAATTAGATAAAGTGCTAGATGAATTAAAATAGATATTTAAAACCATAAGAAAGGAATGGTGTATATGAAGACATTAGAAGAAATACAAAAAATAAGAAAAGAAAAAAGAAATGAATTAGAATTAAGAGTAAATACAAAATTAGACACAAGAGAAAAACACATATTAGTATGTAATGGTACAGGATGTACATCTTCTAAATCTCCAGAAATTTTAGAGAATTTTAAAAGAATTATAAAAGAAAAAAATATTGAAAATGTAAGAGTAATAAAAACAGGATGTTTTGGACTTTGTGCAAAAGGACCAATTGTCATAATAAGACCTGAAGATACATTTTATGCAATGGTAAAACCAGAGGATTGTGAAGAAATTATAGAAACACATATATTAAAAGGAGAAAAAGTAAAAAGACTATTATGCAAAGACATAGATGGAAGTATTGTTAACAGTTTAGACGAATTAAACTTCTATAAAAAACAAAAAAGAATAGCACTTAAAAATTGTGGCGTGATAAATCCTGAAGATATAGACGAATACATAGCTTTTGATGGATATTTAGCATTAGAAAAAGTTTTAAAAGAAATGAGTAGTGATGAAGTAATTAGCGTTATAAAAGCATCAGGACTTCGTGGACGTGGAGGAGCAGGATTTCCAACAGGTAAAAAGTGGGAAATTACAAAACAAGAAATATCAGAACAAAAATATGTAGTATGTAATGCAGATGAGGGAGACCCAGGAGCTTTCATGGATAGAAGTATATTAGAAGGAGATCCACATTCTGTAATAGAAGCAATGATAATAGCAGGTTTCGCAATAGGAGCATCAAAAGGATATATATATGTAAGAGCAGAATATCCAATTGCAGTAAAAAGATTTGATATAGCATTAAAACAAGCTAAAGAATATGGAATATTAGGAAAAAATATATTTGATAGTGGATTTGATTTTGATATAGAAATAAGACTTGGAGCTGGAGCATTTGTATGTGGTGAAGAAACAGCACTTCTAGAATCTATAGAAGGAAGAAGAGGTCAACCAAGAGTAAAACCTCCATATCCAGCACAAAGTGGTTTATGGGGAAAACCAACACTAATTAATAATGTAGAAACATATGCAAATATAGCTCAAATAATATTAAAAGGAGCAGATTGGTATTCATCAATAGGAACAGAAACTTCAAAAGGAACAAAAGTATTTGCATTAGGTGGAAATGTAAATAATATAGGATTAGTAGAAGTTCCAATGGGAACAACGCTAAGAGAAATTGTATATGACATAGGTGGAGGAATACCAAACAATAGAGAATTTAAAGCAGCACAAACAGGAGGACCTTCAGGTGGTTGTATACCAAAAGAACACTTAGATACACCAATAGATTATGAATCATTAAAAGAAATTGGTTCAATGATGGGATCTGGTGGATTAATTGTAATGGATGATACAAAATGTATGGTAGCACTTGCAAAATTTTATTTAGAATTTACAGTAGATGAATCTTGTGGAAAATGTACACCATGTAGAATTGGTACAAAAAGAATGTTAGAAATATTACAAAAAATATGTGATGGTAATGGAACAGAACATGACATATATAAATTAGAAAAGCTAGCTATAAACATTAAAAATGCAAGTATTTGTGGACTTGGTCAAAGTGCGCCAAACCCAGTACTAAGTACATTAAAATATTTTAGAGAAGAATATAGACAACATGTATTAGAACAAGAATGTAAAGCATTAGAATGTAAAGCAATGGCAAAAATAGTAATTAATCCAGAAAAGTGTAAAGGCTGTGGATTATGTCAAAAAAATTGTCCAGTAGATGCGATTGAAGGAGAGGCAAGAGAAATAAGAGTGATTAATCAAGATAAATGTATTAAATGTGGAACCTGTTTAACCAGTTGCCCATTTAAAGCAATAGGAAATTAAGGAGGTATAACATGGAAGAATTTGTTACATTAACAATAGATGGTCAAGAAGTAAAAGCAAAAAAAGGAACAACAATTTTACAAGCAGCTGCTCAAGTTGGAATTGATATACCAACATTATGCTTTTTAAAAGATATTAATGAAGTTGGAGATTGCAGAATGTGTATTGTAGAAGTAGAAGGAAGACGTGGATTTGCAACTTCATGTATTCAAACTGTAGAAGAAGGAATGGTAGTACATACACATACACCAAATGTATTAGAAGCAAGACATGTTATATTAGACCTTATAATATCAAACCACGCAAAAGATTGTTTAACTTGTACTCGTTCAGGAAATTGTGAATTACAAGCATTAGCTACTAAATTTAATGTTTTAAATATAGAATTTGAAGGAGAAAGGACAGAACATAAGGTAGATGATTTATCACCTTCAATAGTAAGAGATTTCAACAAATGTATTTTATGTAGAAGATGTGTTGCAGCATGTAAAAATGTACAAAAAATAGGAGCAATAGATTGTATTAATAGAGGTTTTGAGTCTTGTATTTCCACAGTAGGAGACCACAGTTTAAATGATGTTAATTGTACATTTTGTGGTCAATGTATACAAGCTTGTCCAACAGGTGCATTACATGAAAAAGAAATGATAGATGATGTTTGGGTTAGATTAAAAGATAAAGATACATATGTAATTGTTCAAACAGCGCCAGCTGTAAGAGTAGCATTAGGCGAAGAATTCGACATGGAAATTGGTACTAATGTAACTGGTAAAATGGTTACAGCATTAAAAAGATTAGGTTTTGATAAAGTATTTGATACAAACACAGGAGCAGATTTTACAATAATGGAGGAAGCAAATGAATTTGTAGAAAGATTTACAAATGGAGGAGTACTTCCAATGATAACTTCATGTAGTCCTGGATGGGTAAGATATATAGAAATGAATTATCCAGAGTTATTGCCACATTTATCTACTTGTAAATCACCACATCAAATGTTTGGAGCATTACTAAAAACCTATTATGCACAAAAAGAGAATATAGATCCAAAGAAAATATATGTAGTTTCAGTTATGCCATGTATAGCAAAGAAATTTGAAAGACAAAGAAACGAAATGCAAAATAATGGATTATATGATGTAGATGCAGTTATTACAACAAGAGAGCTTTCAAGAATGATTAAACAAGCAAATATTGAATTTACTAAACTAGAAGATACACAATTTGATGAACCAATGGGAGAAGCAACAGGTGCAGGAGCTATATTTGGAACAACAGGTGGAGTTATGGAAGCAGCACTAAGAACAGCACAAGATACTTTAACAGGAGAAGATTTAGACAAAATAGATTTTACAACAGTTCGTGGTGGAGATGGAATAAAAAAGGCAGATGTAAATATAGCAGGAAAAGATATAAAAGTTGTAGCAGCAAGTGGACTTGCTAATGCACAAAAAATATTAGAAGAAATAAAGAAAGGAACAGCAGATTATCAGTTTGTAGAAATTATGGCATGTCCTGGTGGATGTATAATGGGTGGAGGTCAACCTATTAAGAGTTCAAAAATACGTTCTAAAGTAGATGTAAGAAAACTAAGAGCAGATGCACTATATGATATAGATGAAAAAAGTGTTATTAGAAAATCACATCAAAATCCAGTAATTAAGAAAATATATAAGGAATTTCTAGAAAAACCAGGAAGCCATATAGCACACGAATTATTACATACACACTATGTGGAAAGAGAGAAATATAGAATATAGAAATAAGACTACAATTTGAAAATTATGTTAATGTGTATTATAATATAAAGTGAAGAACATGATTCATCGTTTTTCAAAAATAAAAAATAATTTTTTTATAGGAGGTCTCATCATGGAAAATATGGGCATTGAAAAATTTGTAGAGGAACTAAGAGAACTCAATCCAGGAGCAAAGTTTGAAACAAATGCACCTTGGCTTACTAATCGGGTTATTTATGGGACTGTGACTGCAGAAGATCTACAGCTTCCGACCGGTTACTTTTGGCACTATGGATATGGTAGCATTAGCAACAAAGGAAATACTCAGAATGGCTATTATGAAAGCTTTGTCTATGAATATGATATAAGCCACTTTGAGAATAAGATGGAGCCAAACCAACCTAAGAAATCGCTGTTTGCCCGTATCTTTGGGTAGTACTACAAAACAAAAAGCGCATGCGCCACTCGAATAACGTGTTTCGTTTTCGAGTGGTTTTCTAATGTTAAAATATAAGGAACTTTTTATAGAAAATTAATAAACATATAAAATTATTTAAAATTATGATATACTGATAATATAGTATACATTATAAGAATTAATGTAAATAATGGGGGAATATATTATGAAAAAAAAGATGGTGATTTTAATATTAGTTTTAATAGTGGTAATAGGACTAATTGCAGGAATAATTATCTTCAACAAGAAAGATAATACAAATTGGATTACAGATTATGATTATTTATATGATATAGCTAAAGAATATATTATAACAGAAAATACAGCTAATGGACATGATAAAAATGAAAAAGATTTTAGAGTTTTTGCAGATTATGAGGGGTTTGGAATAGAAGAGAAAGATAATAGAAAATATGTATATATGTGGATATTACAAGAAGCATATTATGTTAAAAATGATAAACTAAGATCAAGTTCAGGAAGTTCAATGCCATATAAATTTACATTTGAAAATAATAGAATTATTGATTATGAAATACCTAAAGATGGTACTTATTATGCATCATCAATAAGAGATATGTTCCCTGATAGCATAGAAAACAAAGTGCTAATGTATAATATGGATGACTCTGAATTAAAATTACAAGTAAAAGAACATTATTCATATTTAGATTCTACTGAAATTGTACATGTAGACTCTGATGAAGAAATTATTTTATTTACGGGATATTATGGAGGGTATACGACAAAAGCTGAAGCTAATACGGTAAAAGGAAAATGCATAGATGGATATGGAAATGTATATGAGTACAAAATACCATGTGATGAAAATGAAGAGATGCTTATAGAAGCGGATAAAATTGATAAAGAGATTGTAGATAAGTATAAAGATAATACGATTAGTTTAACATTAAGTAAAGAAGATTTAGAAACGATTTTAAATAATATAGAGAATGTTTCTGAAGAATATAAAAATATAGGAATAACAACGACAGATTTACCATGTTCATTTATATATATCATCAAGGATGGAACAAAAAAAGAATTGTTAATTTATAATTATGATATGGCAAAAGAGAATTCGTCAGAAGCAGCAAAAAATATATTAGATGTTATTGCAAAAAATAATATGGCATATTTATATGAGTAGTAAAGCAAAATAAAACTAAGAAATAGCATGAAATAAAGATATACTTAAACCATTCATAAACTTCCTAAAACAAGCATAAAATTAAATAGCTTTTTTGGGGAGGTTTTTTTATGTTTATAGTATTTAATAAACAAAAAATATATTCATATATAATTGCATTAATGACAGTATTTGTACTTTTTGGAGGAGCGGCACTTCTAGGAGTAGACAAATTAGATACAATAGAAACTGCTGCTACAACAGAAAAGTTGTTACCGATATATAGTGTGGAAACAAATGATAAAAATATTGCATTAACAATTAATTGTGCATGGAATGCAGATGATATTGATACAATATTAGATACATTAAGTAAATACAAAGTTAAAGTAACATTTTTTATGGTTGGGGATTGGGTAGATAAATTTCCAGAAGCAGTAAAGAAAATATCTGATGCAGGACATGAAATAGGAAATCATTCAAACACACATCCACATGTAAATAATTTAACATTAGAAAAAAACCAAGAAGAAATAAAAAAATGTGCAGATAAAGTGGAAAAAATAACAGGGAAAAGAACAACACTATATAGAGGTCCATATGGAGAATATAATAATACAGTAATAAAAGCAGCAGAAGCTGAAAATCATAAAACAATACAATGGTCTTTAGATACATTAGATTATACAGGTCTAACAGGAGACCAAATGTGGGATAGATTAAAGGATAAGTTAACAAATGGAAGTATTGTGCTAATGCATAATGGAACAAAGTATACCGCACAAGCTTTAGATAAATTAATTTATAATATACAACAAAAAGGATTTAACATAGTAAGAGTGTCAGATTTAATTTATAGTGACAATTACACAATTGATAATACAGGTATGCAAAAACTTAATAAAAACAAATAAAATAAGTAATATTTTTCCAAAAAAGTAAAAAATAGAATAAGAAAAATATTAGAGGGTATAATAAAATAAGATAATATAGTAATTAGAAGATAGGAGAACAGATAAATGGCTTTTGTAGGAATTGTCTGTGATAGTAAAAATGAACATTATATAAGAAAAATTTTAGAAAAGGAATTGAAAAATAAAAATATTATAGTATTTACAGAAGAAAACATTGAAAATTTAAAGAATATTAAATTTGAAACTATTGCTATACTATCAAATAATTACAAAATATTATCAAAAAAAGCTATTGTACAAAACATTATATCAAAAGTAAATTATTTAATATTGAATGCAGATGAATTAATAAATTTAAACTTTTTAGAAAATATGAAATTAAATGTAATAACATATGGATTCAGTAGCAAAAGCACTATAACTGCTTCTAGTGTTAAAGAAGATGGTATATTGCTTTGTGTACAAAGAAATATATATGATGTAAACAAAAATGAAATAGAACCACAAGAAATAAGCATAAAAATACAAAACAAAATGGATACAAATATAATAATGGGCATAGCAACTATACTACTTATATATGATAAAAGAGAGTATAATCTGTAAAAAAATCAAAAAAAATTGGTAAAATTAAACTTTTTATGTAGACAAATCCAAAATAAAGTAGTATAATAGACGTATACGAGTAAAAAATATATTCTAAAATAGGTACATAATGAATAAGATACAATAGATGAAATAAAAAAAGATAGGGAGGAAAAGAGTATAATGAATATAAATTATGCTGATAATAACCATTTAGTATTAATGGGAAAAGTAACAAGTGAGAAAAGATTTAGTCACGAAATTTATGGAGAAAGATTCTTTATATTTGATATGGAGGTACCACGTTTAAGTAGTACACAAGATATCATACCAGTAACAATATCTGAAAGATTAATTTCAGAAGACACATTACAAGTAGGTAAAAAAATATTAATAAAAGGTCAATTTAGATCTTATAACAGTTATGAAAACGAAAAGAACAAATTAATTTTAACAGTATTTGCTAAAGACATCTTTTCAGAAGATGAAATTGAAAAAGAATTAGGCGAACAAGAAGGAAAAGAAATCGTATCAAACGAAGTTGTTTTAACAGGATATATTTGTAAAAAACCAATATATAGACAAACACCATTTGGACGTGAAATTGCAGACTTATTATTAGCTGTTAACAGAGCATATAATAAATCAGACTATATACCAGCTATTGCATGGGGAAGAACTGCAAGATTTTGTCAAAACATAGAAGTTGGAACTGAAGTAAAAGTAACAGGTAGAGTTCAATCTAGAACTTATGAGAAGAAATTTGAAGATGGAACATCAGAAACAAGAGTTGCATACGAAGTTTCAATAGGTAGTTTAGAAGTAGTTAACCAAAAAGAAGATGAAGTAGCAGAAGATGCTAAAGAAGCTATCTAAATAATATAATAGAATAATAATAAAACACAGAAAGCTTAATTTCTGTGTTTTACTGTATATAAAATGCAATTCTATTTTATCACTAAAAAAATCATAAAACATATAATAAATAGAATATAATTAAAATAGGAGGTAAATATGTTAGATGGTAAATATAATTCTTCATTAAATACGCCAATGGGTGCAATAAATGGAACAATCACATTACAAAGTAGAGGAAATAATGTAGAAGGAACAATAGAAACTATGGGAATGAGAAATACCTTTAAAGGAATGAAAACAAAAGAAAATGAATGTACATTTTCAGGGAATTTTAATACACCACTAGGAACTATACAATATAATGCAACATGTGTTGTTAACAATAACAAATTAGAACTAATGGCAAGTACAAACAAAGGAAACTTTAAATTATTAGGAAATCGTATGTAAATCAAATGATGAACTTTAGGAACGTTCCTTAAAGTTCATTGAACTAAAATTAAATTATGAAATATTAGAGGTTGCATTTGCAACCTCTATTTTTGATGAATATTAATGATAAAGCAAGATATAAATTAAAAAATTATTAATTAAATATTTATTAAAAAACATTAAGAAATTATTAAAGGACTAGTAATATAAAATAATTAAGATATAATAACAATAGAAAAAATAGGAGGGAAAATATGGAAATTTTAAGAGTAGAAAATTTATCAAAAATATATGGTAAAGGAGAAACAGCAGTTAAAGCAATAGATGATATATCGTTTAGTGTAGAAAAAGGTGAATTTGTTGCAATAATTGGACCATCAGGTTCTGGAAAATCAACAATGCTACATATATTAGGAGGAGTAGATAGACCAACTAAAGGAAAAGTGTATATAAATGATACAGATATATATTCTTTAAATAATAATGATTTAGCAATTTTTAGAAGAAGAAATGTAGGATTAATATATCAATTTTACAATTTAATACCAATATTAAATGTTGAAGAAAATATATCTTTACCGGTGCTATTAGATGGAAAAAAGGTTGATGAGCAAAGATTAAAAGAAATAGTAAAAAACCTAGGGTTAGAAAATAGAATAAAACATTTACCAAATCAATTATCTGGTGGGCAACAACAACGTGTGGCTATAGGAAGAAGCCTAATTAATGAACCAGCAATAATTCTTGCAGATGAACCAACAGGAAACTTAGATACAAAGAACTCAAAAGAGATTTTAGAACTACTTAAATTATCGAATAAAAAATATGAGCAAACATTAATTATGATTACACATGATCCAAATATTGCAAAAGAAGCAGATAGAATTATTAAAATAGAGGATGGAAAAATAGCAAGTGTTGAATAATATTTAAAGGAAATAGAGAAGGGATGTAAAGGCATGAATATATTAAATAAACTTACAAAAAATTACTTGAAGTTAAACAAAAAAAGAACAATTGTCACAATTATTGGAATTATTTTATCAGGTGCAATGATTACAGCTGTTGCAACACTTGCAGTATCATTTAAAGCGTTTATGCTAGATGTAGAAATTCAAAATAGTGGAGCATGGGAAGCTAATTTCAAAAATGTGAAAACAAAAGACATAGCTAAAATAGAAGACAACAATAATTTTGAAAAAACAATGATAATGGTTCCTGTTGGAATGGCACAAAATTCATATTCAGATGATAAATTTATATATATAAAGGAATATGATAAAGAAGCATTAGAAAATATGAAAATAAAGTTAATAGAAGGAAGATTACCTGAAAATAATACAGAAATTGTGTTAAGTGAAAGTTTTTTTGATGGAAAAGAAAACGAACCTAAAATTGGAGATACAATAACCCTAAACATAGGAAAAAGAATGTTAGATAATTATGAACTTATTTCACAAGAATATACAGAAAAAGAACAATTTGTAAAAACAGGAGAAAGAACATATACCATATGTGGAAAAATAAGAAAGCCAGATTTTGAAACATATAATGATAACTATACATCAGGAGTTAGCCTATTAGATGAAACAAAAGGAATAACTGCTACTAATGTTGATATAGGAGTTATAGATAAAAATGCAAACAATATATATAAAGATACAGAAAAAATAGCAGATGAATTGGGATTATATGAAGATGGAAATGGGGAGAGAATATACAACATAAAATATAATACATATGTACTTGCATATAAAGGAGTAAATGATACATCAGGATTTACAAGTATGTTATATTCGGTTTGTGCAATATTAATATTAGTAATAGCAATAGGTTCAATATTAGTTATATATAACAGTTTTGCTATATCTGTATCTGAAAGAAAAAAGCAATTTGGAATGCTTGCATCAGTAGGAGCAACTAAAAAACAAATAAAAAAATCAGTTATATATGAAGGTGCAATATTAGGACTAATTGGAATACCAATTGGTGTTCTATCTGGAATAGGTGGAATAGGAATTACACTTGGAATAGTAAATAATCTTTTAAAACCAATGCTTAATACGCCAAATGCAAATTGGAACTTAGAATTAGTAGTATCTTGGCCAGCTATAATAATAGCTGTAGTTTTAATATCAATTACAATATATTTATCTGTTATTATTCCAGCAAAACAAGCAAGTAAAATAACACCAATAGATGCGATACGCCAAAAAGATGATATAAAAATAAAAGCAAAAAAATTAAAAACGCCTAAATTCATAATGAAATTATTTGGAATAGAAGGAGAAATGGCATTAAAGAATTTAAAAAGGAGTAAAAAAAGATATAGAACGACAGTAATTTCTTTAATAATAAGTATAGTACTGTTTATATCAGTTAGTGGATTTGTGGACTATATGTTTAGCGGATTTGATTCTGTATATAAAACAGTAAATTATGATTATAGTATATCACTTAGCAAATCTGAAGAATTGGAAGAAAAAAACAAAGCATTAGAAAGTAAAATACAAAGTTTAGATTCAATAGAAAGGATATCTAAAATTGAGCAAGTATATGGAAATACAAAAATAGAACAAGATAGACTAGATAATAAAGTTGTAGAAAAAATTAATAATAATGATAGTATAAAAAATATGTTTGTAGAAGATGAAAATGGATATATATTAAATGTATCTATGGTAAGTTTAGATGAGAAGGAATTCAATAGATATTTAAAAGAAGTTGGACTTGATGAGTTAGGAGATAATCAAATAATATTAGTAAATTATATAGACTTACTAATGGGAGGAAAATATAAAGGATATCTAACAAATTATAAAGAAAAAGATAAAATAGATGTTAATATGTATAATTCTGAAACAGAAAAGTTAGAAACAAAAACGTTGGACATAGCAAAAGTAACAGAAAAAGTACCATTTGGAGTGGAAATACCATCATATCCTCAACTTATTGCAGTAACTTCAAAGAATTTTATGAATAATGTAGATGATAATTATAAATATTATAATATATATATTAAATCTAAAAATGATGAAGCATTAAAAGCGAGTTTAAGTGAAATCGAAAATGAAATAGGTGAATCAAATATCAATATAGAAAATGTAAAAGAAATTGTGGAACAACAACGAAACCTAAAACTAATCATTAATATCTTTTTATATGGATTTATTACACTAATTTCATTAATAGGAATTGCAAATATATTTAATACAATCTCAACAAATATAAATTTAAGAAGAAGAGAATTTGCAATGTTAAAATCTATTGGTATGACAGATAAAGCATTTAAAAGAATGTTAAACTTAGAATGTATATTTTATGGAACAAAAGCATTATTATTTGGAGTACCAATTGGAGTAGGAATTTGTTATTTAATAAATAGAGGATTTGGAAACTTAATAGAATTTGCATTTAATTTACCTTGGGGAGCAATTCTAATATCAATAATTGCGGTATATATAGTAGTATTTATTACAATGATATATTCAAGTAGTAAGATTAAAAAAGAAAATATTATTGATGTATTAAGAGATGAAAATATCTAAAAAATGAATAAAAAAGCAAAAATTACACACCTTATAATTAAAGTTAATTATGAGGTGTGATTTTTATGAATAAAGAAGAAAAAGAATTTGAGCAAAAAATAAAAGAAGAATTTGGTGCAGAAGAAGGGGAAGATGCTACACAATATGGTGAATTTATATCATCATATTTTGCATGGATACCTCCAGAAAAACAAAAGGAAAAAGCAAAACAAATGCAAAGTATAACAAATAAGAAAAATAAATCTTGACAAATAAACATAAGTAAGTATAAACTTATAACATAACAAAGCATGAAAATAAGAAAAATGGAAATACTAAAAGAAAAAATAAATGGAGGTAACAAAAGAATGCGAAAAGAAGAAAAAAATAAATTAAAAAATAAAAATATGAAAAAACAACGAGGTATTACATTAATTGCATTAGTAATAACAATTATTGTGCTATTAATACTAGCAGGTGTAACACTAAATTTAGTTATAGGAGAAAATGGAATAATTAGAACGGCAGAGCAAGCAGGAAAGAATTATATGAATGCACAAGATAAAGAACTAGCAGAATTAGAAAAATTCGCGAATTCATTAAATAATATGCTGGGTGGAGGACGGAAGCGAAGAGATACCAGTAGATGATAATACATTAGTAAGTAAAGCAAAACCAGGAGATTATGTTAAATATATACCTGGAAACAGAACGTTTACTATGAAAGTAAATGGAATGAGTGTAACAGAAAATGGAGAAATAACCAATTATACAGAAACAGAAGATGGAATTGCAACAGGATATGATACGGAGCAAACGTATAATACAGCAGATTATACAGGATTATGGCAAGTATTATATAATGATACAGAACATGGATTACAAATTATCAGTGCAGATGATGTAACAAATGGAAACATCTTCTACTTGGGAAATGGAGATAGTATTACGGGAAAAGGTAATGAAACAAAAATGAAAACAGGATATAATAATTCAATCAATACCTTAAATGCATTTTGTGCAAACTATGTAAATCCAAGTTATGCAATCAGTGGAAGATGTGTAGGAAGTAACCCAACTAATCCAGCAGATGCCACAGTGGAATATGAAACATTACCATTTGAATATAAAGGAAGTACAGCAAGTGGTTGTAAAAAATTAGATAATAATTATTTAGCAGATTATAATGCGATGAAGGAAATATCAACAATAGAGAACCCAAATGGCATACATAACATAGGTAAATATTATTGGTTAGCTTCTCGAA
Source organism: uncultured Clostridia bacterium (assembly GCA_904381285.1). Lineage (GTDB taxonomy): Bacteria > Bacillota > Clostridia > TANB77 > CAG-508 > RGIG8482. The sequence goes on from CAJFII010000001.1 coordinate 61,533, forward strand.
ATGTAGTTTTTGATGGAGGATATAAGTATTTCTATTTACGAGCTGTAGCTACAGAGGGAAATGTAGAAAATGGAAATTTTTTCTGGAGATTAGACTCAAATGAAGGTAGCTTAATGTGTGCAATTCCTCGTTGTGTTCGTCCATGTATTACATTAAAAACAGATATAAAAACAAATAGAGGAGATGGAACATCTGCAAATCCTTATGAATTAAGTATGGAGTAATATATAGAAACTCGTAAGAAGATAATTAAAAAAGAATATATTTAAAAGCTAATATCTTAAATAAAAGGTATATAGCTTTTTATTTTTTTAGAAAAAGAGAGGAAACTAAAGAAAAACAAACAAAAACGAGAATAATTAACGATATTTTGCATATATTATTATAAAACGAATTTGATTATAAAAAAAAATTAAGTATAATAGATATATAGGTCAAAGAAAGTCAAAGTCAAAAAAGGACGTGATAAAAATGAGAATGTCAGATGAAATAGAAAACTTTATAAAAGATTTATTAAAAGATGAAGATGAATATGTAGAAATACAGAGAAATGAACTTGCAGAACATTTTAATTGTGTTCCATCGCAAATAAATTATGTAATACAAACAAGATTTAAACCATCACAAGGCTATTATGTTGAAAGTAGACGTGGTGGTGGAGGTCATATTAGGATAAAAAAGGTAAATGTGACAAGTAGTAATTATTTAATGCATATAATTGCAAATATGGATGATAAAATTACTGCTAATGAAGTTGATATTTATATTAGCAATTTTTTATCATATGGAATGATAACAGAGATAGAAGCCAAATTATTAAAAGTAGCAACAGCAGATAATGTACTTTGTGTACCTCAAGAAATGCGAGATGAGCTAAGAGCAAATATTTTTAAAAATATGTTACTAAATCTTGTATGATATAAATTAAACATTATAAAGGTTTATAGGTAAAACCACATAAAAACCTAAATTTTATAAAGAAAAGGTGATTAATATGTTATGTGAAAATTGTGGAGAAAATGAAGCAAATGTAAGATATACGCAAATTGTAAATGGAGTAAAAAAAGAAATGCATCTTTGTGATAAATGTAGTAAAGAATTAGGAATAGGAAATTTTGATTTCAATATGCCAATAAACTTTTCAAGTTTCTTAGGTGATTTCTTTGAGGATGAAAAAGAATTTTTACCAAGTTTTGGAGTAGCAGAAAAATTAATATGTAATAATTGTGGTATGACATATGATGAATTTATAAACACAGGAAAATTTGGTTGTGAAGATTGTTATGAAATTTTTTCAAATAAAATTGACCCTATTTTAAAAAATATACATGGAGGAAATAGACATATAGGTAGAGGAATACTTCCAAATGCAAATAGAAGAATTGAGAATATAAGTAAACCAGTTCAAGCAAAAAATGTAGAGACTAAAAATGAAGACAATAAACTAGATGAATTAAAAAATGATTTAAAAAAAGCAATAAAAGAAGAAAGATATGAAGATGCAGCAAAATTAAGAGATGAAATTAAAAAATTAGAAAAATAAAAAGAATGGAGGAATAGAAAATATGTTAAATTGGTACTTACAAAACGGGAAAGAAGCTGATGTAGTAGTAAGTTCAAGAATTAGACTTGCGAGAAACTTAAGTGGATTTCCTTTTATTACTAAGTGTAAAAAAGAAGATTTAAAGAAAATAGAAGAAAAAGTTAAAGAAATTACACCAAACTTAGGTTATGGTATTAAATTTTTAAAATTAAAAGATATTGATGAAATTACTAAAATGAGTTTAGTAGAAAAACACATAATTAGTCCAAATTTTGCATTAAGAGAAGATGATGAAGGTGCAATTTTAATTAATGATGATGAAAATATTTCTATCATGATTAATGAAGAAGATCATTTAAGAATACAAATATTAGGTTCAGGTTTGGATATAGATAATTTAATGAATTTAGCTATTGAAGTAGATGAAAAATTACAAAAAAATTTAGACTTTGCATATAGTGAAAAATATGGCTTTTTAACAGCATGTCCAACAAATGTAGGAACAGGATTAAGAGCATCTGTTATGGTACATTTACCAGCATTAACTAAAACAGGTAATATACAAAAAATATTAGAAATAATAAGTAATTTTGGAATGAATATAAGAGGTATATATGGAGAAGGAACAAAAGCGTATGGAAATATGTATCAAATTTCTAACAAGCAAGCTCTTGGTATTTCAGAAAAAGAAATAATTAAAAATTTAAAAGCTATTGTAGACAAAATTATTGAACAAGAAAGACTTGCAAGGAAAATATTATCAAAAGATAGTATACAATTAGAAGATAGTGTTTATAGATCTTATGGTATATTAGCAAATTGTAAAAAGATATCATCAGAAGAAACAAGAGACTTATTATCTAGCATTAAATTAGGTACAGATATGGGTATAATAAAAGAGCTAGATGATTTAAAAGTAAATAAACTATATCTTTATACAAAACCTGCAAATCTTCAAAAATACTTGGGCGAAAAAATAGACTCTTATGAAAGAGATATAAAAAGAGCAGAGGTAATAAAACAAATAATAAATGAAAAATAATAAAAAGAAAGGGTGATGAATATGACATATAAATTTACTAATAGTGCTGAAAAAGCAATTGAATTTGCAAATGATATTGCAATCGAATTAGGACATAATTATATTGGGACAGAACATATTTTATATGGTCTTGTAAAAGAAGGAAGCGGAGTTGCAGCTAAAGTATTAGAAAATCAAAACATAACTGAAGAATTAGTTCTAAAAGAAATAGAAGAGCTAATAGGAAGAAATGAAAATTCACAAGTAAATGGAACTATAGGATTTACACCAAGAACAAAAAGAGTAATAGAAAATGCATTTAGAGAAGCTAGAAAATTAGGATCTGATTATATTGGAACAGAACATATCTTAATAGGAATAATGCGTGAAGGAGATAGTATTGCAGTAAGAATTATGTTGGATTTAAACGTTAATCCACAAAAATTGTATAATGAAATTGTGAAAGTAATTAATGAAGATGATACATCACTAAATCAAAATAAAAATCAAAATGGACAAAAAAGTTTAGGAAGTTTTAATCAAACTAATACACTAAATCAATATAGTATAGATTTAACTAAACAAGCAATAGAAGGAAAACTAGACCCAATTGTTGGAAGAAAAGACGAAATTGAAAGAGTAATTCAAATTCTTTCAAGAAGAACAAAAAATAATCCATGTTTAATAGGTGAACCTGGAGTGGGAAAAACAGCAGTAGTAGAAGGGTTAGCACAAAAAATAATAGCAGAAGATGTACCAGAAATGTTAAAAAATAAAAGAGTAGTATCAATAGATATTTCAAGTATGGTAGCAGGAGCAAAATATAGAGGTGACTTTGAAGAAAGAATAAAAAAATGCCTAAATGAAGTAAAAAAAGCAGGAGATATTATTCTATTTATAGATGAAATTCATACAATTGTTGGAGCAGGTTCAGCAGAAGGAGCTATAGATGCTGCAAATATTTTAAAACCACTTTTAGCAAGAGGAGAAATTCAATTAATTGGTGCAACAACACTAAATGAATATAGAAAATATATAGAAAAAGATGCAGCACTTGAAAGAAGATTTAGTCCTGTAACAGTTAATGAACCTACTGCAGAAGATACAGTAAAAATCTTAAAAGGTATTAGAGATAAATACGAAGCACATCATAATGTAAAAATAACAGATGAAGCAATAGAAGCAGCAGTAAAAATGTCTGTTAGATATATTAATGATAGGTTTTTACCAGATAAAGCAATTGATTTAATGGATGAAGCAGCATCATGTGTTAAAATGAAAACATATACACAACCTGATAATTTAAAAGAATTAGAAGAGCAAATAGAATCTACAAAAAATGAAAAAGAAGAAGCAATTAGAGTTCAAGAATTTGAAAAAGCAGCAACATTAAGAGATAAAGAAAAAACTTTAAGAGAAAAATTAAGTAAAGAACAAGAAAAATGGAATGACAAAAATAAAAGAAATGTTGTAGAAATTTCAAATGAAGATATAGCAGAAGTTATTGCTAGATGGACTGGAATACCAGTAAAAAAATTAACACAAGATGAAAATGAAAAATTAAAGAATCTAGAAGAAACTTTACATCAAAGAGTAATAGGACAAACAGAAGCAGTAACAGCAGTAGCAAAAGCAATTAGAAGAGGAAGAGTTGGACTAAAAGATCCAAAACGTCCAATAGGATCATTTATATTCTTAGGACCAACAGGTGTTGGAAAAACAGAATTATCTAAAGCTCTTGCAGAAGCTTTATTTGGCGATGAAAATGCAATGATTAGAATAGATATGTCTGAATATATGGAACCACATTCAGTATCAAAACTTATTGGTTCACCTCCAGGATATGTAGGATTTGATGAAGGAGGACAATTAACAGAAAAAGTAAGAAGAAAACCATATTGTGTAATACTATTTGATGAAATTGAAAAAGCTCACCCAGATGTAATGAACATGTTATTACAAATATTAGAAGATGGACGTTTAACAGATGCACAAGGAAGAACAGTAAGCTTTAAAAATTCAGTAATAATAATGACATCAAATGTAGGAGCAAGATTAATTACAGATAGTAAAACATTAGGATTTTCTAATAATACCGAAGATAAAGAAACAGATGAACAAAAGAAATATGAAGAAACTAAAAAAGCAGTGTTACAAGAATTAAAGAAAGAATTTAGACCAGAATTTATCAACCGTGTAGATGAGATTATTGTATTCCATAAATTAACTGATAAAGAAATTGAAAGTATAATTGATATTATGCTAAAAGAAGTTATAAAAAGAATGGAAGAAAACAACATAGAAATAAAAATAGACAAATCAGTAAAAGAATTAATTGCTAAAAAGGGTATAGACAAAGCATATGGAGCAAGACCATTAAGAAGAACAATACAAAATGTAGTAGAAGACAAATTAGCAGAAGAAATACTAGATGGAAAAATAAAACCAGGAGACAAAGCAAAAATAAGTGCAAAAGATGATGAAATAGTAATAAAAACAACTGCAAAATAAGCAGGATGTCAGTGGGGACGGAGATTATTGACAATCTAATGTTGTCGATAATCTCCGTCCCCACTGACATCCTCACAACTTGAGTTTTTATGTAAAAAAGTGATAATCAAAAACGGTTCAAACTATTGCAAATGGAAGAAGACAAAGATAAAATGACGAAAAAGAGAGAAAAGGCAAATAGGAGGACTAAAGAAAAATGAAAAGAAAAAATAATTTCAAAAATATAAGCAAAAAAATAATAAAAAAAGCAAAAGGGATAACATTAATATCATTAGTAATAACAATAATAATATTATTAATACTTGCAGGTGTAACATTAAGTCTAACACTAGGAGATACAGGAATAATAACTCAGGCACAAAATGCAAAAGAAGCTGGGGAGATAGCAGCAATAAAAGAAGACTTACAGCTAGCGATATTAGGTAAAGAATTAGAAAAAGGAGGAGCAGGGCTAACACAAGAAGAATTAGAAGAAATAGCAAGTAATTATGGAGAATTACAAGAAGATGGAAATACTCTAATAACAGATGATGGACATGAAATAAAAATAGATGAAATATATAAACCAGGAGAACCTTCTGAAACGGATAAAACAATAGCAGAATTAGAAGAAAATATAAAAAACTTAGAACAGACTATAGAAGATTTAAAAAACAAGCAAGCGACAGGGGATGCAACAGTAGAACAAGTATTAGAAGGAGCAACATTTTCAAACTCAAGCGAAATAGGATTAACTGGAACAATGGCCAATAGAGGAACTTTGAATTGGAACCCAAGTAGTTCTACTTCATATACAGTGGAACCAGGATATTATAGTGGAGGAACTCTCAGCACTTCAGAAGCTTATAATGCTGGAGTAAGTGAGGGGGGAACATCTACTAAAAATAATGTAACATATGTAAATATACAGACTTCTGTAACAACAACGACCAGTAATAAAGCACCAACTTTTTCTGTTAGTATTCCATCAGGAAGAACGAAATGTTATGGATTCCTTTCTGCTTGGTATTATAATTACGGAACAATTCAAAATGTATCAATAAATGGTTTATCTAATATTAGAACTACGTCAGTTGGAAATGGGCATACAGTTTCCTTAGTTTCTGGAAATATTTCATCAGGCGGAGGAACTCTTACTGGTGTTGTTCAATGTTCGGCTCTCAAGACAATTAATGTTAATGGAATTTTAGTACTATACTAATTTTTAATATATGTTTTAAGTAAAAGTAAACCCTAATTATTTTATTAGAATAATTAGGGTTTACTTTTATGGGTAAATTAACTTATATTTTACATAAAGTAGTAAGTTGAAGTAAATATAAATTATATAACATAACTAGTCAAAAATTCTCAAGGTAAAACTAGAGCAAATTTGACTAGTTTTTTGTTGCAAAACTTTTATGTAAAAAAGTGATAATCAAAAACGGTTCAAACTATTGCAAATGAAAGATGACAAAGATAAAATGACGAAAAAGAGAGAAAAAGCAAATAGGAGGACCAAAGAAAAATATGAGAACAGAAAAAGCAAAAGGAATAACATTAATATCATTAGTAATAACAATAATAATATTACTAATACTAGCAGGAGTAACATTAAGTCTAACACTAGGAGATAACGGAATAATAACACAAGCTCAAAATGCAAAAGAAGCACAGGAAATAGCAGCGATAAAAGAAGATTTACAATTAGCAATATTAGATAAAGAACTAGAAAAAGGAGGAACAGGGCTAACACAGGAAGAATTAGAAGAAATAGCAGGAAACTATGGAGAATTGCAAGAGGATGGAAATACAATAAAAACAGAAGACGGCTATGAAATAAAAATAGATGAAATATATAAACCAGGAGGAGGAACAAGCAATCCTGGAAGTGGAGCAAGTGATGAAGAAATAGCAGCGTTAGAAGAAAAAATAAAAGAACTAGAACAAACAGTAGAAGACTTAACTAATACAAAAACAGAACTAGAAGGAACAATAGAAGATTTAAATGGACAACTAGAACAAGCACAAGGAGATAATGCAGCATTACAAGAACAAATAGAGAATTTACAAGGACAAGTAGACAGTTTAAATAAAACAATAGAACAACAAGAAAGTACAATAAATGATTTAAATACACAAATAGCAGACTTACAGAAAAAACAATCAACAGGAAATGCAACAGTAGCAGATGTATTAGAAGGAAAAACATTTTCAAATGGAACACAAGTAGGATTAACAGGAAAGATGCCCAATAATGGAGCGATAAATAAAACATTAAATGCAGGGGGAAGTTACACAATACCGGCAGGATATCATAATGGATCTGGAAAAATAACAGTAAATTCACTAGCGAGTCAGACATCAGCAACAGCAGCAGCAGGAAATATATTAAGTGGAAAAACAGCATGGGTAAATGGAAACAAAATAACAGGAAGTATGACAGATAGAGGAGCATGGTCAAGTACTCCAACAGGAAGTGGAAGTGTTACAATACCGGCAGGATATCATAATGGATCTGGAAAAGTTAATACTACTACTGTATACAACAACGGATACAATGCAGGAGTTAGTGCTGGACAAACATCTAGTAAAAATAATGTAACATATGTAGATATTAATACAACTGTAACTGCAAGTTTTAGTAATAAAGCGCCTACTTTTACGGTTAACATTCCATCAGGTAGAACTAAATGCTACGGATTTATTTCAGCATGGCGTTTTGATTATGGAACAATTCAAAATGTATCTATAAATGGTTTATCAAATATTAATACTAGACAAGTTGGAAATCTTTTTACTGTTTCTCTTGTTTCTGGCAATGTTTCATCAAGTGGAGGAACTTTAACAGGTATTGTAAATCGTGATACATCTTCTTATGGCGAAGAAATAAAAATTAATGGAATCTTAGTATTATATTAAGTTATTAATATTAGAATCAAGAAATTAAAATAAAACCTAATTATTTTACTCTTTTATGAGAAATAATTAGGTTTTATTTATATATAGTGTAAATTAACTTGTCAAAAATCTCCATCCCACTGACAACCTGATATCTAAATTGGGTTAACATGAATGATAGTTTTATAAACTTTATCTAGTTTTGTAATGTCTTTTTCTAAAGAATCAGCTAATTTATGACTATCGAAAGTAGACATATTGCCATCTACATATATGGTAACAACAACAATGTACTGATATCCAACAGGTGATGATGAGATATTGTCTACTTTTTTTATATCTTTATAGCTATGCGCTAAATCTAAAATTAGTTTTTCTGTATCGCTATCAATTGATACATCCATTAAAACATTACAACTTTCTATTAATATATTAATTCCCGTATAGCATATCCAAATTGATATTCCAATACCAACAATGCCATCAAATAAATAAAAACCAAACAAACCAAAGATAATAGAAATAAGAGTACATGAAGTTACAATACAATCATTTCTGTGATCTTTCATATTAGCTTTTAACAATATATTATTATGTGTTCTGAATAAAGATTTTGTATATAAATATAACAAAAGCTTAACAACAATAGTGATTATACAAACAGCAACTAAAAACCAAGAAAAAACAAAGGCTTCGTTATGTACTAAAGACATAACAGAATCGTACAATAATTTTGCTGCTACAAATATCATAGAAATACTGATGAACAAAGAAAAAATATATTCTGCTTTTCCATGTCCAAAATTATGGTTGCTATCATCTGGTTCACTTGCAATTTTATTACCAATAAAAGTCATTAAAGAAGCAAAAATATCACTAGCACTATTAGCTGCATCAGCAATCATAGCTTGACTATTACTTAAAAATCCTACAATAGTTTTAATTATTAATAAAAATATATTTCCGAATATTCCAAGTATTCCAGCCCTCTTAGCACTATCATATCTATTCATAAGAACATCCCCCGCTTAAGCAATATTGTAAAAAATATCTTAATATAATATTTATAATATAATAAAAATAATTATAACACAAAAAAATAAAAAGATATAGTGAAAATTTTATATATTTTTATATATTAAAAAAGTTGTATAAACATACAAAATTTGCATAATTTTCAATAATATGTTATAATAACTATAGTTTCAAAAGAAAAAGTGCAGAAATCCAAAAGAAGGTGGTTGTGATGGAAGTAGCAACAATAATATATATTTTAGTATTTATAATATTTTCATTAATAGCATTTGCTATAATGCAAATCAAACTTGCAGGAATGAATATAAAAGATTTCTGGAGTTTTATTAAGGCAAACGAAATATTAGATGAATTATATATTTATACAAAGAAAAGTGGAAATTTGACACCACAAGAACAAGTAATATTCTTAATGGAAGCAGAAAAAGTGTTTAAAGCATTTGATAAAATACCAAGTATGCTTTGGGAAGAAGAATACCAAAAATATAGAGAGGTTTTAAATAAATATAAAGACATAAAAGTTCGCAGATGGGTATCTAATTAAAAGAGTTTAACATAAAAAATTTTGATATAGATAAAAAAAGGTAGATGTGAGTTTTAAAATTTACATCTACCTTTTCTGTATAAATTTTTATAAGAAAGTCTTTAATTTTTCTACATTATTTTCTTGCATTTTTACAAAGTTATCCAAAACTTGAATAATTTGTTTATCTGCATTAGGATTATTATTTAAAAGTTTTCTACCTTCAACTATTCCCATTGTAGTACCTTGAATTAACATATCAGCAATATGAGAGTTACTCTTATCTGTAAGAGTGTTCATTTGAATTCCAGTCCAAGCCATAGTTTGAGACATTACATTATTATCATTTGGAATATCACCATACTTTTTATAAATATCATTAACTTGGTCTAGAATATCACCATATAAATTATATTGATAACTTAAATTATCCTTAAAATTTTCATCTCCTACTTTTTCAGAAACAAAAGAAATAGAATCCATTCCCATTTTAGCACCTTTATGAATTTCATCTAAAATACGTATATTAACATCTTTATCCATTTTAAACCTCCTATAAATTTTCAAAATATAAATAATAATTTTTACAAAAGTGTAGAAACTATTATATATTAAATAGTATTTGCAAAATTTGTTGAAAAAATTCATTTATTTTTATATAATTAAAACATTAAAAGGAGACCAAATATGAGTGAAGTAAAATGGACAGATGAGCAAATTCAAGCAATTAATGAAAAAGGAAATAACATATTAGTTGCTGCTGCTGCACGGAAGTGGAAAAACGGCAGTTTTAGTTGAAAGAATTATTAATAAAATAGTAAATGAAAAAATTGATATAGATAAATTGTTAGTTGTAACATTTACCAATGCAGCTGCAAGTGAAATGCGTGCAAGAATAATGGATGCAATTTATAAGTATTTGGAAGAAAAACCTGAAGATGAACATATGCAAAAACAAACCATATTAATGGGAAAATCAAATATATGTACAATCCATTCTTTTTGTTTAGATGTAATAAAAAATAATTTTTATGAAATTTCAATATCACCTAATTTTAGAATAGGTGATCAAACAGAAATAGAGCTTTTAAAACAAGAAGTTTTAGAAGATATGTTTGAAGAAAAATATATTGAAGAGAATAAAGAATTTTTAGATTTAATAAATACATATACAAATTATAGAGGAGACGAACCACTAAAAGAAATAATATTAAAAATACATAGATTTATTCAAGCTAGCCCATTTCCAGAAGAATGGCTAGAGGAAAAAATAGAGGAATTTAATTTAAAACAAAACTTAGAAACAGATTTCTCTAATACTGCATGGGGAAAAATTTTAATTAACGTTTTTGAAGATGATTTATATTCATGTATTATAGAATTAAAAAGTATAAAAAAAGATTTAGATAAATTTATTGAACTAGAAAAATTTTCAAAAACTATTTCAAGTGACATAGAAAAATTAGAAGAATTAAAATTAAATACAGATTCTTGGGATAAATTATATGAGCTTTCAAATAGTTTAAAATGGGACACATGGCCAAGAGATAGTAAAATAGTAATAGAGCAAAAAGAAATAGCAAAAGAAAAGAGAGATAATGTAAAGAAAAAATTTTCTAAAATACGAGATAAAATTTTGATTTGTGATTCTAGAAGAGCAAATGAAGATATAAGTTCTATGTATAACATTATGTATGCTATAAAAAACATAATTATAGAATTTATTCAAAAATATCAAGAGGCAAAAAAAGAAAAAAATATTGTGGATTTTAGTGATATAGAACATTTTGCACTAAAAATACTTTTAGAAAAAAGGGAAGATAAATATATTCCAACTAAAACAGCTGAGAAATACATGGAAAAGTTTGAAGAAATAGCAATAGATGAATACCAAGATAGTAATTTAGTACAAGAATATATTTTAAATGCGGTATCTAGAGGAAATAACATATTTATGGTTGGTGATGTAAAACAAAGTATTTATAAATTTAGGCAAGCAAGACCAGAATTGTTTATAAATAAGTATGAAACCTATAAATTAAAAGAACAAAAAAATGAAAACGATAGCTTAAAAATTCAATTATTTAAAAATTTCAGAAGTAGAAAAAATGTATTAGATATAACTAATTTTGTTTTTGAAAATATTATGAGTAAACAATTAGGAGATATAAATTATAATGAAAAGGAATACTTAAATTTAGGAGCAAATTTTGAAGAACCACAAGAAGAATGTAATTTTGCGGGAAAAACAGAACTCGCAATAATTGATTTAAAAGAATCTGAAGATGAGCAAAAAGAAGAAAACGAAAATATAGAAGACATTGTAATAGAAGCAAAATTAGTTGCAGATAAAATACAGGAATTGATAAATAATAAATATAAAGTTTATGATAAAAAAATAGGATATAGAGATATATCATATAAAGACATTGTAATTTTATTAAGAGCAACCTCTAATTTAGCACCAATTTATGAAAGAGAACTAAATAATTTAAATATACCAGTATTTAGTGATGTTGGAACGCAATATTTAGAAACAGTTGAAATCCAAACAATTATGTCCGTTCTAAAGATAATAGATAATCCTATGCAAGATATACCACTTGTTAGTGTGCTTCGCTCTCCAATAGGAAAATTTGATGATAATGATTTAATACAAATAAAACTGCAAGGCTCTCATAAAAAATATGACTATTTTTATGAAATTCTATTAGAAGCAAGTAAAAACGAAAAATTATCAATAAATAAAAAAATCAGAGACTTTCTGGAGCAATTAGAAAAATGGAGAAAGCAAAGAGAATATTTAGCATTAGATGAATTAATTTGGCAAATATATTTAGATACAGGATATTACAATTATGTAAGTCTTATGCCAAATGGAGTTTTAAGACAAGCAAATTTGAACATTTTATTTGAAAAAGCTAAAGAATATGAAAAATCTACTTTCAAAAGTTTGTTTAATTTCATTAACTTTATAGATAAATTAAAAACTAACAATGGAGATATGGACAGTGCAAAATTAATTGGTGAAAATGAAGATGTTGTTAGAATTATGAGTATTCATAAAAGTAAAGGTCTTGAATTCCCTGTAGTATTTTTATGTAGTACAGCAAAAAAATTTAATATGCAGGATTTAAATGATAATATATTATTACATCAAGATATTGGTATTGGACCAAAATATATAGATTATGAACGAAGAATAGAATATAATACACTTGCAAAAATAGCTATCGCAGAAAAAATAAAAACAGAAACAATATCTGAAGAAATGAGAATTCTATATGTTGCATTAACAAGGGCAAAAGAGAAATTAATTATAACAGGTCTTTCAAAAGATATTGAAAAAGAACAAAAAAAGAAAAAGGATTTGTTAGAAACATATAACGAAAAAAATATAAATCCTAATATATTGAAAAACTATAAATCATATTTAGACTGGATAGAGCTAGTCTATTTAAACAATATTAATGAAATGAAAGATATTATAGATTTAAAAATTTATACTAAAGATGAATTACTACAAAAATGGAATAAAGAAGAAAATGAAAGTATAGAAGAAACAGATGAAATAGAGGGGTTAGAAGAGATATCAGAAAATAAAAAATTAAAAGAAATATTGGATTGGAAATATAAAAACATTGAAGCATCAACTATTCAAGCTAAAACTTCAGTAAGTAAAATAAAAGAAATTGAAAACCAAAATCTTGAATATATATTTGAAGATAAAATAGAATATAATGTACAAAACATGAAAAAACCAAAATTTCTGCAAGATAGTGTAAATATAACAAATGCACAAATTGGAACATTAATGCATCTATGTATACAAAAATTAGATGAAAAACAAGATTATACTTATGAAAAAATAGAAAGTTTAATTGAAAAAATGATCCAAAATGAAATAATTACAAAACAAGAAGCTGAGAAAATAAATATAAATAAACTATTATCATATACAAAGTCAGATTTGTATAAAAATCTTAAAAAGGCAAAAGAAATACATAAAGAACAGCCATTTTATATGAACATTCCAGCAAATGAAATTTATGATGTTAACATAGAAGAAAAAATATTAGTGCAAGGAGTTGTGGATTTATATTATATAGATGAAAATGATAATGTAATTCTGGTAGATTATAAAACAGACTATGTAAAAAAAGATGAGAAAGAATTAATAGAAAAATATCAAAAACAATTATCTATATATAAACAAGCAATAGAAGAAGCATTGCAAAAAGAAGTATATAAAACATACATTTATTCAATATATTTAGATAAGAGTATAGAACTATAAATATGCATAAATAATTAAATTTGCAAAAAGCCATTAAAAGACAAAATATTTACATAAAATTGACTTTTCGCAAGAAATTTGGTACAATATTCCTATATGAAATTTAATTAAGAAATGGAGTAATAATTTATGGATAGGATGAAAACTTTTGGTATATATGCTTTATGTGTAATATTATTCTTTATATTTTCTAATGTAATGATTAATATAGCAATAAAAGCATCATATGCACCAATAGATACATATACAACACTAAGAGAAGGAATAGATATAGGTATTAATGAAGCAAAAGCCACATATGTTAATGGATATGTAGGTGGAACAATAAAAAATACTGGTAGTGCAATAAATAAAGCATATATAAAAATAGATTTATATTCAAAAAGAGATGTAATCTTGGGCACAAAGTATGTTGAAATAAATTACTTGCAAAGCCAAGAAACACAGGAATTTAGAATGGGATTTAGATTTACAGATGTAGAATATGCAAAAATAGAATTAGTAGATGAAGTAGGAGAAAATGCAACACCAGATAGTTTTGTCAGTGATAACTTAGGAGGCATTGCTCTACTTACAGTGGTAGCTTTCTTAATATTCTTTGGATAAATGAAAAAAATTATATATTAATATAAAACTATACAAATTTTCAAAAATTCGAAAAAATAATTTTAAATTAGTAAATTTTGTGCTATACTAACAATAGTATAAATAAAAAAGAGGTGTTGAAAATGCAACAAGTAACAAACATTCAACAATTAGAAACGGAAATAAATAAAAATGGTGAAATGGTAATAGGCAAAGAGAATAATAATATAGTAATAATGAATATGGAAGAATATAGAAAAAAATTATTAGAAAAAGACATAGAAAAACACTTATTAAAAGCTGAGGATGACATTAAAAATGGTAGAGTAAGAGACGCAAGAGAAGTTTTTAAGGAGTGGAAAGAGAAATATGGAATATAATATAAAATTAACAGAAGATTTTATAGAAGAAATTGATGAAATATGTAACTACATTTCCAACAATTTAAAAGCTTTAGACGCAGCAAACAGATTAAGAGAAAAAGTAATTTATAATATTTTACTACTAGAAAAATCGCCTAAAATGCATGTGGAAATTAATAAGTTATCGAAAGTAAAGAGACGATATAGAAAAATTGTAGTAAACAATTATATAATTTTATATACGATTGATGAAGATAAAAAATATGTATATATAGCACATATATATTATAGTGGTAGAAATTATATAGATGATTTATTATAAAATACAGTATGTACCCAAAAACATACTGTATTTTTGTATATTTAATGAAATTAAAGAAAATACATGATATAATACATACGAAAGATAAAAAAACTGTACAAGAGGTAGAAATGAAAATTAAAGAAGTGTTGTATAAGTCAATAGAGATTTTAAAAGAAAATAATATAGAGGAGCCAGTAATAAAAGCAAGAATTCTTTTAGCATATTTATTAGGAGTAGAAAAAGAATATTTGGTAATACATAGTGAAGATGAAATATCAGAAAATGTAGAAAAAGAATTCTTAGAAAAAATAAAAGAAATAGTAAATGGAAAACCACTTCAACATATAACAAATCATGTAGAATTTATGAAACTAGATTTTTATGTGGATGAAAATGTTCTTATACCTAGACAAGATACAGAAATTTTAGTAGAAGAAGTTATAAATTTTTGTAAAGAAAATTCTAACTACAAATATAAAATACTAGATTTGTGTTCTGGTAGTGGAGCTATTGGAATATCACTTGCAAAATATATAAATAATGCACAAGTTATTTGCACAGACATTAGTGATAAAGCAATAGAAATAGCAAAAAGAAATGCCAGAAATAATGGAATAAAAAATATAACGTTTAAAAAATCGGATATGTTTGAAAAAATAACAGAAAATTTTGATATTATAGTATCAAATCCACCATATATTAAACGCAAGTTAATAACAAAATTGGATAAAGAAGTGCAAAAAGAGCCAATTATTGCATTAGATGGTGGAAAAGATGGACTAGATTTTTATAAAATAATTGTAAATGAAGCATATAAACATTTAAATAAAAGTGGAAAAATATTTTTAGAAATAGGATATGACCAAAAGCAAGAAGTTATTGAACTAATCAAAAAAAGTAATAAATATAAAGAAGTATACTCAAAACAAGATTTATATGCAAATGATAGAATTGTAGTAGCTTCCATATAAGAAAAAGGAGAAAAACATGTCATTTTCAGGAGATATTAAAGAAGAACTTAGTAAAATTAATAATTTGGCAAATAAAGAATGTGTAAAAGCTGAATTAATTCGGCTATTTAATAAGTAGTAACATTAAGATAGTAAAAAATAAAATAAAATATTCAACAGAAAATCAATACAATATTAATAGATTCAATAAAGTTTTAAACAATTCAAATATAAACTACGATATAAGTTTTTTAGGAAAAGTATATACTATAATATTTAAAAAGCAAGAATTTGAATATGTAGAATATATAGGTAATACAATACAAATAAAACAAGATGATTTGAAAGAATTAGATGCAAAGCATAATGAGCAATTCTTAAAATCAATAATAAGAGGTGCTTTTCTTGGCGGAGGCTCTCTAAATAATCCAAATAATAAGTATCATTTAGAAATGTTATTTAGTACGAAAATTAATGCAAGTTATATTACAAATTTACTAAATGAATTCAGTATACAAACCAAAACTCTAGAAAGAAAAAGTAGTTATTCTGTATATATAAAAGAAGCTGAAGAAATATCAAAATTTTTAGCATTACTTGGTGCAAATAAATCTGTACTTAATTTTGAAGAAATTCGTGTAGTTAGAGATACTAGAAATAATATTAATAGATTAGTAAATTGCGAAACAGCTAATTTAAATAAAACTATTAATGCAGCAGTTATACAAATAGATGCTATAAAGTACCTAAAATCAAAGAAAAAGTTTGATGAATTAAACGAAAATTTAAAAGAAGTAGCAGAACTTAGAATAAAAAATCCAGATGCAAGTTTAGTAGAATTAGGAAATATGCTAAAAGAACCTATAGGAAAATCTGGAGTAAATCATAGACTGAAAAAAATATGTCAGATTGCAGAAGAAATAAAATTATCTAGTAAATAAAAGGTGAAAAGATGGACAAAAATGAAATAGGAATATATATACATATACCATTTTGTATGAAGAAATGTTTTTATTGTGATTTTGTATCATATGCAAATAGAGAAGATATGGTAGAAAAATATATAAAAGCATTAGAAAAAGAAATAAAAATAAAAGCAGAAGAAAATAAATTATTAAAAATTAATACAATATATATTGGTGGCGGAACACCTTCTTTTATAGATAGTAAACACATTGTTTATATAATAAATGCCATTAAAGAATTCTTTAATGTAAAAGAAAATGCTGAAATTACAATTGAGGTAAATCCAGGAACAGTTACAAAAAATAAATTAGAGGATTATATAAAATGTGGAATTAATAGGATAAGTATTGGACTACAAACTACAAACAATGAACTTTTAAAACAAATAGGAAGAATACATACATATGAACAGTTTTTAGAAACCTACAATTTAATAAGAATGGTAGGATTTAATAATGTAAATGTAGACTTAATGTTAGCGCTTCCAAATCAAACTATTAAAGATTTAGAAGATAGTTTAAATAAGGTAATAATGCTAAAACCAGAACATATATCTGTATATTCATTAATTTTGGAAGAAAAAACAAAATTATATGATTTAGTAGAAAGTGGAAAATTAGAATTATTAGATGAAAATATAGAAAGAAATATGTACTGGAAAGTAAAAAAATTACTAGAGCAAAATGGATACAAGCATTATGAAATATCAAATTTTGCAAAACAAGGATATGAGTCAAAACATAATTTAAATTGTTGGAATCAAGAAGAATATTTGGGGATGGGACTTGCTGCTCATTCATACTTAAATAATAAAAGATACTCTAATATAGAAAATTTAGAACAATATATTAATAAATTACTAGAAGAAGAGGGTATAAAAAATGATATAGTAACAGTTCATGAAGAACAAACTTTAGAAGATAAACAAAAAGAATATATGCTATTAGGATTAAGAAAAATAGAAGGTGTTAAAATATCAGATTTTAAAAATAAATTTGTACAAAACCCTATATATGTATTTAGAAAAGAATTAGATAAACTTGTAAAAGAAGATTTAATACAAGTAGAAGAGAATAATATAAAACTAACTAAAAAAGGTTTAGATTTAGCAAATTTGGTTTTTGAAGAATTTGTGTAGAAATGCTAAATACTTGTATTGCTTTTAAAATATATGTGTGATAATATAAGAAAAAAAGATAGGAGTGATATTTTTGAAAGTTACAGATATTGCTGAATTAGAGAAAATTGCAAATGAAATTAGAATTGGAATTATTGAAGAAGTGTATGCTGGAAAATCTGGACACCCAGGAGGGTCTTTATCTTGTGCAGATATTCTAGCAGTTTTGTATTTTAACCAAATGAATATTAACCCAAATGAACCAAAATCTCCTTCAAGAGATAGGTTTGTTTTATCAAAAGGACATGCTTCACCTGCATTATATAGTACACTTGCGCAAAGAGGATATTTTGATAAAAAAGAATTATTAACTTTTAGAGGGATAGATAGCATTTTACAAGGACATCCAGATATGAAACATATTCCAGGGGTAGATATGTCTACAGGTTCATTAGGACAAGGTTTATCATGTGCTAATGGAATGGCTTTAAGTTCTAAACTAAATGGAGATGGCTTTAGAGTATATTGCTTAGTTGGAGACGGAGAAATAGAAGAAGGACAAATATGGGAAGCTGCCATGAGTGCATCACATTATAAACTAGATAATTTATGTGTCATCGTAGATAATAATAATCTACAAATTGATGGAGCTATTACAGATGTAATGAGTTCATATCCTATAAATTTAAAATTTGAAAGTTTTGGATTTAATGTAATAAATATAGATGGTCATAATATAGAAGAAATAATAGATGCATTTAATAGAGCAAAAACTGTAAAAGGAAGACCAACTGTGGTTATAGCAAAAACAATTAAGGGAAAAGGAGTTTCTTTTATGGAAAACCAAGTCGGATGGCATGGAAAAGCACCAAATGAAGAACAATATAAACAAGCAATTTCTGAACTAAGAAAATAAATGTAATAAAAATATTTTGAAAGGTAGGAAATAATATGAATATGGATAAAAAAATAGCAACAAGGCAAAGCTATGGTGAAAAATTAACCCAGTTAGGTAAAATTAATAAAGAAATAGTAGTGTTGGATGCAGATCTAGCAACTGCAACTAAAACTGAACTATTTAAAAAAGAGTTTCCAGATAGATTTTTTGATATGGGGATTGCAGAACAAGATATGATTTCTACTGCGGCAGGAATGGCTACTTGTGGAAAAATTCCATATGCAAGTACATTTGCTATGTTTGCTGCCGGAAGAGCTTATGACCAAATTAGAAATAGTGTATGCTATCCAAATTTAAATGTAAAAATATGTGCAACACATGCAGGAGTGTCAGTCGGAGAGGATGGAGCAACACATCAAATGTTAGAAGATATAGGAATGATGAGAGCACTTCCTAATATGACTGTTATGAGTGTATCAGATGATGTAGAAACTAAGTGGGCAGTAGAAGAAATATCTAAATTAAATGGACCAGTTTATTTAAGATTATGCAGACTTGCTTCACCTGTCATATATGAAGAAAATCAGAAATTTGAGATTGGAAAAGGAATTCAAATAGGTGAAGGGACGGATGCTACGGTAATTGCAACAGGGTTAATGGTGTCTGAAGCAATTAAAGCAAAAGAAGAATTAGAACAAAAAGGAATAAATATTAGAGTAGTAGATATTCATACAATTAAACCAATAGATAGAGAGTTAATTGTAAAATGTGCTAAAGAAACCAAAAGAATAATAACAATAGAAGATCACAGCATAATAGGAGGATTGGGAACAGCTGCATGTGAAGTATTATCAGAAGAATATCCATGTAAAGTAACAAGACTAGGAATGAAGGATACTTTTGGTAAATCGGGTAAAGCAGAAAAACTATTAGAATACTTTGGATTAGATAAAAATGGAATAATTAAGGAAATAGAAAAGATGTCATAAAAAAGTAATATAAATTTAATAAAATGTAAAAAAACAATAAGATAAGCAGAATTTTGCTAAATCTTGTTGTTTTTTTTCATATTTTAGTATTGCAATTAAATAATTTTATTGATATGATAAAAAAGGACATTGTATAAAATTTAGAAAACCTTTACAAGGAGAAAAATATGATAGAATTTAGGAACGTAAGTAAAGTATATAGTACGGGAACAGAAGCTGTTCATAATGCTAATTTTTCAATTGAAAAAGGAGAATTTGCATTTTTGGTAGGCTCATCTGGTTCAGGAAAATCTACTTTAATTAAACTTATATTAAAAGAAGAAGAACCTACTTCAGGAAATATAATCATTAATGGAAAAGATACAACTTTTTTAAAACAAAGCAGAATACCATATTTAAGAAGAAGTATGGGGGTAGTATTTCAAGATTTTAGGCTTTTACCAGATAAAACAGTTTATGAAAATGTAGCATTTGCAATGTATATTGTAAAAGCAACACCAAGACATATAAGAAGACAAGTTCCAATGGTTTTATCACTTGTTGGATTAAGTGGAAAAGCAAAAATGTATCCAAATGAACTATCAGGAGGAGAGCAACAAAGAGTTGCACTTGCAAGAGCATTAGTTAATAATCCTTCTATGCTAATTGCAGATGAACCTACAGGAAACTTGGATCCAGATACTGCCTGGGATATTATGATGTTATTAAACGAAATCAACATGAGAGGAACAACTATAATTGTTGCAACTCATGCAAAAGATATTGTAGATAGAATGAAAAAGAGAGTTATACAAATAGATAAAGGTAATATCATAAGAGATGATAAAAAAGGTGGTTATGATAGTGAAATATAATGTTGTTAGTTATTTGATAGGAGAAGGATTTAGAAATATATTCAAAAATAAAAAATCTACAATCTCAGCTCTTACTGTTATGTGTTTATGCATGCTTGTATTTGGAATATTCTTTATAATAGGTGAAAATATAAATAATATTATGAATACAATAGAAGATGCACAAGGAATGAAAGTATTTTTTAAAACTGAAACATCAGAAGAAAGAATACAAGAAATAGGAGAGCAATTAAGAAATGTACCAGGAATAAATAGTATAGAATATGTTTCAAAAGAAGAAGGACTAAATGAAATAAAGGAAAGTTGGAAAGATAATGCAGATCTATTAGAAGGAATAGAATTCGAAAATATGCAAGCAGCATATAAAATTACATTATCAGACTTATCTATGAATATACAAGTTCAAGAAAATATAAAAACTATAGTTGGTGACGATTTAGATGAAATAACTAGTAGTAATGATGAAATTGCTACACTAATGGCAATAGGAAGAGGAATAAGAATTTTTACATTTGCTTTGCTTGTAATATTAGTTGGAATTTCTTTAGTAATAATTGCTAATACAATTAAATTGGCAGTACATGCAAGAAGAAAAGAAATATCTATTATGAAATATGTTGGAGCAACAAATAGTTTTATTAGGTGGCCATTCATAGTAGAAGGTATTATAATAGGAATAGTAGCAGCACTTATAGCAATATTAATTATCGGATTAGCATATAATGCTCTAGTACCTAAGTTATTAGAATCAGACGTTGTTAAAAAACTTGAAATAACATTTGTAAGTTTTTCAGATATGTTCAATTTAATAATTATTATATATCTTGCTTTAGGAATTGGAATTGGCGTAGTAGGAAGTATGATGTCGATGAAAAAATATCTAGAAGTGTAAGGAGAGGAACCTATGAAGAAAAAAATATTAATAAGTTTAGTTTTAATTATTGTATGCTCTAGTATGACTCTATATTCTTTTGCAGCATCTGTAACAGATTTGCAAAATCAAAAAACAGAAGCTCAAAATCAGAAGAAAGAATTAGAAGCTCAACAAGATGAAGTACAAGAACAAAAAAGTGAAGCTATGCAAAAAGTAGAAGAATTAGATTCACAAATTTTGGATAGTGAGTCACAACTAGATAATTTAAATGCAAAAGTAGAAGAATTAGAAAATTCAATAGCACAAAAGGAAAAAGAACTAGAAGAAGCAGAAGCTAAACAAAAAGAACAAGAAGAAACACTTGAAAAAAGAATAATAGCACAATATAAAACAGGTAAAGTTTCTTATTGGAGTGTTCTTTTAAATCCTAGTAGTTTTTTGGATTTCTTTTCAAATTTACATACATTTGAAAAAATAGCAAAACATGATGAAGAATTAATTGAATCCTTAAAACAAGAAAAAGAAAAAATACAAAAAACAAAGGATGAACTAGCAGCACAAAAAAGTGAGGTAAAAACAGCAAAAGCAGAGGCTGAAAAAGAAAATGTAAAATTAAAAAATGCAAAAGCTATAAAAAATAGTGAAGTTGCTAAGTTATCAGATGAAGAAAAAGCAATACAACAAAAAATAGATGAGTTTAATGCTGCTATAGCAGAAGCTGAAACAGAAATTCAAAAAGCATTAGCTAATTCAAATGTTAAAGAATATCAAGGAAGTTTTTCAGGAACATTAAGTTGGCCATTATCAACAAGTTCATATGGTTATAATATCATTACATCAGGTTATGGAAAAAGAGATCAACCAACAGCGGGAGCATCTACAAACCATAAAGCACTTGATATAGGTGTTAGATATCAACCTGTATATGCACCAGCAGATGGATATGTTGTAACTGCTCAAAAAGTTTCAGGATATGGTAACTTTATAATGATTAAACATTCAAATAATTTATATACATGTTATGGACATTTATCTTCTTTTGAAGTTTCTGTTGGACAAAGTGTAAAAAGAGGAGACGTAATTGCAATATCTGGTAATACTGGTGTTTCAACAGGACCACACTTACATTTTGAAGTAAGATTAAATGGTACAAGCTCTTCAAAAGTAAATCCATTAAACTATATCTCAGATAGTGTATATTCACAATTAATATTTAGATAATCTAAAAAATTTAAATAAAAGAAATTAGGACGTAATAGTAAACGTCCTAATTTCACATCTATTAAAATGTAAGAGGAAACAAAAGACTTTGAAAAAAAGTCTAATATTATTTTGTGAAATTTTTATAAAATTATACTATAAAAATTTTTTTTATAGTATAATAATAAAAAAATAAAATTTGTAGGAGGAAAAAATGGAATCTCAAAAAAGAAAAAATATATACAAAGTAGTGATGTTAGTAGTATTAGTAGCTGTAATTACTTTCATTACAACAACCTTATTTATGTATAAATATATAGGTGGAAATGTTAAATATGTGCAGGTGTCTTCAGAGAATAGTAAAATATCAAGTGCACTTACAAGTATAAGAAAAATTATAGATAAAAAATTTTTAGGAGAAATTGATGAAGAAAAAATTCTTAATGAAACAATTAAAGGATATGTTAAAGGATTAGATGATCCTTATACAGAATATATGACAAAAGAAGAAATGGAAGAATTTAACACTGATATTATGGGAAATTTTACAGGAATAGGAATATATCTAACAAATGATGTAGAAAGAAATGTAATTGTAATCATTTCTCCAATAAAGGATTCACCAGCGTATAAAGCAGGAATCTTACCAGGAGACATTATTACAAAAGTTGATGGCGTAAGTTATACAGGTGAACAATTAACAGAAGCATCAAATAAAATAAAAGGAGAAATTGGAACAAAAGTAAAATTAGAAATATTAAGAAATGACGAAACAATAGAACTAGAAATTACAAGAGAACATATAAAAATTAATCATGTAGAAAGCAAAATATTGAATAATAATATAGGATATATTGAATTCAATTCTTTTGATGATGGATGTAGTGATGAATTTAAAGAAAAAGTAGAAGAATTAAAAAGCAAAAATATTACTTCTTTAATTATTGATATTAGAAATAATGGAGGAGGATTAGTAGATGAAGCAATAAAGATAGCAGATTATATAGTTGAAAAAGATGCTACATTATTAATAACAAAAGATAAAACTGGAGAAGAAGAAATAACTAAAGCTGAAATTGACCCAATTATAGATGTTCCAATTGTAGTACTAACTAATGAAAGTTCAGCTAGTGCATCTGAAATATTAGCTGGAGCATTAAAAGATAATGGAAAAGCAACAATTGTAGGAGAAAAAACATATGGAAAAGGAGTTATTCAAGAATTACTTACATTAACTGATGGAAGCGGGCTAAAAATAACTACAAGTGAATATTATACTCCAAATAGAAATAAAATAAATGAAGTTGGAATTACACCAGATGTTGAAGTAAAATTAGATGAAGAAGTAGAAGATGAACTAACAATAGAAGAATCAAAAGATAATCAACTACAAAAAGCAATTGAAATATTAAAAAAATAAATGAAAATGAGTGTGAACATTAGGGAACGCCCTAATGTTCACCAAAAATTCAAAAAAAGAAAAATTTAAAAAATTTGAAAAAATGTATTGACATATAATGCAAAATTTAGTATACTAAGCATTGTCGAAAAGAACAAGGTCGCTTAGCTCAGCTGGGAGAGCATCTGCCTTACAAGCAGGGGGTCATAGGTTCGAGCCCTATAGCGACCACCATTTTCTTTATACGGCCTGGTAGTTCAGTTGGTTAGAACGCTAGCCTGTCACGCTAGAGGTCGACGGTTCGAGCCCGTTCCAGGTCGCCATTTTTTTTATTATATGCCCCGATAGCTCAGTTGGTAGAGCAAGGGACTGAAAATCCCTGTGTCCCTGGTTCGATTCCAGGTCCGGGCACCAACGACGTTTCTGTTCGAACTAATAGAACAGAATTGATGCAAATATCATTCTAGAAAGGATGATATTTTTTTGTTGCAAAAATCCAATAAATTTTATTGCCTCACAGAGTCCACAAGTTTTGATGGTACGTCATAACTCATAGGGGGGAGGACTTATGGCAGAGTAAAGTCCTGTGCTACGAAGAAATTTCAAGAAAGTGAAAGATTATATCTAGCCTAAAAGAAATTGATGAAGAATATAGAACTACTTTAATAAATTTTGCTAAATATAAAATTGTAATGTTTACAATGGCTAAAAAAATGAAAATGGAACAAGATAAGAGAAATAAAGTTGCTTTGTATTTGTTTAATAGTGTAAAATATAGATAACATACATAAGTAAAAAATTGACGTATTATGTAAAATATGCTATAATATATATAGTGTAGTCCAATAGGATTACATGTGCAAAACCTCGTGTTTGCAGTATTCCAGTCGACAGTTTAAAAAAAATTTTGGAGGTATCAGTATGAAGATTTGGAATCGGCTTTTTGGAAAGAACAACGAAAAGGTAAAGGAAGGTAATCTTCCGACACCTATCACACCAGAAGAGGAAAACCTTGCTCCTGCACCTTATGATTATGGTCTTGATGGACTTGAAATTTTCCTTAGGAGCGGAGATTATGGGTGGACCGAACCTGACGAGAGTCACAAGAAGGTTATTCTTACTAATCCTCTTGACTGCAAGGAAAAAATTTGCCTTATGGGAATGCTTTCAGCATGGAGAGGCACAGGTCACTCTGAATGGGAAGCTATTCTTGGAGGATGGTTTATTAAGGCAGTGCTTGATGCGATTGAGAAGAATGCCAATGAGGCAGACATTACTCATCTGTTCAACCGTGATTTTATTGCCTCTCGTGACAGGATATTTACACAGGCTCAGGTGTATGAACACCTCATCAAGTGGTTCGATATCGTTGAAGAAACGGACGAAGTACTGAAGTTGAGAATCCACATCTAACAAAACCAAAAAAAGAAAAATTTATTTTCTTTTCCTTGAAAAAGGTTTCTTTTTTTATTGCTCCGGAAAAATCGTCAGATTTTTCCGGAGCAACAAGGTTAAGTTACCTTGGCTGTGCATATTCGCGAAGCGAAATGCACATGTGGCGAAGCCACTTTTCTTATAATTTTATTGCAATTTATCAAAATTATAATATATTTTAATAAATTGATTGATATTGGTATCAATTGTTATGAGAGCCAAAAAGTTGTAGATAACTACTTCGTTGGCACCAAATTAAACAACTTATGAACTATAAAGGTTTGTAAGTTGTTTTTTTATGGAATTGTAAGAGTTTAGTAGGAAATTATATAAGCAAAAATAGGGTTCTAAAATAGAACCCCATTATTGCTCTGATAATTACAAAAAGATTACAGCACATTATTAAACTTTAATATGCATTGCTACTCTGGCTACTCCTTCATTTAAACCAGGTTGTGAAAATCTTTTACATGCTGCGGGATAAATGTTTCCTTTTTCATTATAACCTCCTCCTCGTAAAATGTACTCACTTTCCACATAATACCTATCCCAAATATCTCTATGGGCAAAAACTTCATATGTCCATTCAGGTAGATTTCCAGTAATATCATATATATTATTTATACAATATTGTTTCTTTGTTCCTGTTTTCAGCAATTTTCCTGAATAATTACCAATTTTTGAAGAGTCCTCATAAATAGCTGCTTCCATATTATTTGTTTTACTAATCCACTTAAGCATAAAATCATGTTCTGACATAAAAGGTAAATGGTATGAAATTTCTTCACATTCATTTTGAGCGTTAAGTGAACGCACCATATGTTGTAAGACATCTAAGTTATTTCCGTCGTAGATTGTGGGCCATAATCCTTTTTTTGAAAAATAGCGTCTTTTACAAGGTTTAAGCATCTTCCAATTTGTACCTTTTGTATTTTCATCTATTAATTCAACATATATATGATAGGTTGAAATATAAAAACCGCCAAATTTGGAAACACTTGCTATTTGTTCTTCAAACGGTAAAATTTTTACATTATATGGGTTATAGTCTCCAAAAGGATATAGACGTTCCCAGTCACAATGAAATGGCTTATTTTGGGGCTCAATAATCCGATTAGGAAAAATACCGAATATGGATGATGTGCCTATTTTGTATGAGTCAAACAAATATCCATACTTCTTCAAAGCTAATACTGGAACCCAAGTGAATTCTAAATCACCATCCAGACTTTGTATTACAAAACCAGTTAATGGGTCACCTTTCAAATACTGATATCCTGGTGGAATTGGTGGATCCAGGTAAGAAGCAAGATAATCACGCTTTATCCTTACGGGAGCTTGTAAAGTATCATTGCTTGCTTTAACAAAAATACTGCCATCTTCTTGTTTTTCGATACAGAAATTCTCTGCATCAATTATGTACCGTTTCATATTCTACCTCCGGTTATTATAATAAATCTGTTATTTACAGTTACATTAACATAATAGAGCAAATTATATGTTAAGTCAATAGTTTGAAAAAAATTAATTTAAATACAACAAAATATTTCCCAAAACACTTGACTGTTTTTATACATAGATATACAATGTATAAAAATACATCGAATTACTATGTATAAAAAGGAGGATAATTATGAAAGTAGACAAAGAGTTATTAAAAGGAAGTACAACAATGCTTATACTAAATTTGTTGGAAAAAGAAAATATGTATGGCTATCAAATGATTAAAAGTTTAAAGGAAAAATCTCAAAATGTATTTGAATTAAAGGAAGGAACGCTATATCCAATATTGCATGCTCTAGAAGAAAAAGAATTTGTTATATCTTATTGGGATGAAACAGCAAGTAAGAAAAGAAAATATTATTCTATTACCAAAAAAGGGAAAAAACAATTAAAAGAAAAAAAGGAGGAGTGGAAAATTTTTAGCAGTGGAATAAATCATGTTTTGGGAGGTGTTTCATTTGCAAATTAAAGTTTTTTTAGAGGAAGTATGTAACCAAATAAAATATAAGCCAATAAGGAAAAATATATCAGAAGAATTAGAAAATCATATACAGGAAACGAAAGATGCTTACATTCAAGATGGATTAACACCAAAAGAAGCAGAACAAAAAGCAGTTGATATAATGGGAAATGCAGAAGAATTAGGAAAAAAACTAAATAAAATTCATAAACCAAAATTAGATTGGAAATTATTATTAATTATAGCGATATTGCTATTTTTTGGATTTTTAGTAGTCTTAATAAGAGTGGAAAATGGGTTAGGTGGATATGTATCAGAGAGTAATATTGGAAAATATATTATCAGTTTAATGATTGGGTTAACATTAAGTTTAATAATTTATTTTATAGATTATACGAAGATAAATAAATACTCAAGTATATTATATCTAATTTCAACATTATTAATCATTTTTTCATTGATTATAGGGAATGATATAGATGGAGTATCTCATTTGAGAATTGGAACAATTACATTTTCGCCAGTTATAATTGCAGTACCACTTTATATAATAGCATTTGTTGGTTTTATAAATAATTTAAACAAAAAGAGTAAACTAGAAGCAATAATCTCACAATATATAAATATAAACATAAAGGTAAATGTGAATTTAGTAAAAATTATCTTATTAAGTATACTTTCATTGCTATTCATATCGTTGATTCCGTCAACATCATCAATATTTATATTAGGAACTGTATATTTAATAATTACAACAGTTAAAATAATACAATTAAAAGAGAATAAAGTTAGAAGACTAGCAATATTATGGGGAACAGTAGGAATTTTAGGAATAATTTTATTAATACAAATAATGGGATTTTCATCATTTAGATGGAATAGACTAGCAGTAGCTATAAATCCACAAATAGATCCAGATGGTGGCGGCTGGATTGCATTAAATAGAGAACAAATTATTAATTCGGCCAAAATGTTTGGCGAAGCACAATACCAAACTGAGGCAATAAACTTGTTTGATGAAGGAACTGATTTTGCATTTATATCCATTTTAGCCCATTACGGATGGATTGCAAGTATTGCAATTATACTAGCTGTGACCTTGTTAAGCATAAAACTAATTTTAAATGCAATAAAAATAAAAGACAATTATGGAAAACTATTGATAATAGGAATATCGAGTATGTTTATATTACAAAGTATATTTAACATTCTAATGAATATGAATTCATGGATAGATTCAAGTTTAAACTTACCTTTTGTGTCATACGGAGGAACAAATTTAATTATAAATATGATGAGTTTAGCATTAATATTATCTATATATAGAAAAAAAGATGTTATTCTAACATATTCAGTGCAAAACTAAATAGAATATTCAAGAATTTAAGACAAAGTAAAAAACTTTGTCTTAAATTCTTGATATTTTATGAATTGTATTGTATGATATTATAAGTAAAAAATAACTTTTAACCATATAAAAATTGGAAGGGGCATGGAATGTAATGAAAAAAATAGTAGTTGCTTTATTCATAGTAATGAGCGTATTTTTAAGCTATTCGGTTTATGCTACATCAGATAATATATTAGAAGGAACAACAGCTGGACAATTAGTAGAAATAAAAGATAAAGAATTAAATGAATTAGAAGATTATACAGAAGCATATGGTTCAGAGGCATATGGATTTACAGCATACATTTTAAATAAAGTTCGTATTTACAGTATTCCACTTTGCTTTGTTGGAATTGCAGTAGGAGCTATTTGGCAATATGTAATAGGTATTAGAAAATTAGATGTTCATGATAGAGGTCTTTTCTTAATTGTTAGCTTTGTTACTATATTTGTAATATGTCAGGTATTACCACTTGTTTTTGCAATTGTAGTAAAAGGTTTCAGAAATTAATTAATTTGGAGGAAATAACTAATGAAAGTTTTATTTGCAGTTAGTAATGAAAATATATCAGAATCGATAGTAAAAAAATATCAAAAAGATTATAAAGAAATTATATCTTATAAAAATGTTTATTACTTTAATGCAATATTAAAAGAGATACAAAGAGATAAAACTTATGATAGAATTGTTATAAGTGAAGATTTAGAGCCATTTGCTAATAACGATTATGAAGCAATTGACAGATTTTTATTCGATAAATTAGATAGTATCAGTGATGAAGCAACAGATACAGAAGGTGGAGATACACCAATTATATTAATATGTTCAGACAGAAGAACAAAATCTGAACAATTATTAGTTAAATTATTTAGTATAGGTGTTTATAGCGCATTACTAGGACAAGACAGAAGCATAGGAGAAGTATGTAAATTAATAAGAAAACCACGTACTAAAAAAGAAGCAAAAATTTATTATAAAATTGAATCAGAAGACGCAACATATCAAGAAGAAAGTGAAGATACAGTAAGTGAAGTAGAAATACAAAATATACGTGCACATTATAAAAAGTTAGGTAAAAATGAAGAAGCATATGTAGAAAGCTTTAATAATATTGCTGCACAATATACAGATGCACAACTAAAAGTGATTATAAAATTCTTACCACTAAATGTAAAAGCTGTTCTAGAAACAGAATCTCCAAAATATCAGTCTCTTATGGCTTTTTCAGGTGGAAGCATTAAAAGAACACCAAAAAAAGAAGAGAAAAAAGAAGATGCAATTAAAATTGATTTTATTGAGAATCAACTAAACAAGCCAAAAATGACAAAACCAGTAGTAGTGCCATCAGCAGTAAATACAAAAAAAGTAACTAAATTAAGTAGGTCGGTAGAACCAAAAGAACAGCAAGCTAAACCGCAAGAAACAGTGAAAACGGAACAAGAAGAACAAATAAAAACACAAGAAGTACAAAAAGTAGAATTGCCACAAGAAGAACCAGTTCAACAACCAAAAAGAGGTAGAGGTAGACCTAAGAAGATTGTAGAGGAACCAGTAGAGAATAAAGTTGCAACACCAAAAAGAGGCAGAGGCAGACCAAAAAAAGTTGTAGAAGAAGTTGAGCCAGAAGAAGTAACGGATGTTAATTTGTTCGATTTAGGAGAAGAAGAGGAAGAAAATACGGTATTACCGGGACTAGATGAAACACTAAATACAGAAGAACCAGCAAGCACAGTATTGCCAGGTTTTGATACGGAAGTAGAAGAACCAGTTGAAACATATAAAGAACCTGAAATACCTAATACAAATACTTATGAGCATTATCAACCAGAACCAGAAACATACCATAATGAAATAATAAGACAAGCAAATAGTCCTCAAGATATAAATATAGAAAGTTTACTAACAAGAGATAAAAAAATAGTATCATTTGTAGGAACAAGCAAGAATGGAACTACATTTTTAGTAAATAATTTGGGAGAATTATTTTCAAGTATGGGAATAAAAACAGCAATTTTAGATATGACACAAAATAAGAATTCATATTATATATATACAAAAAATGAAGAAGAATTAAGAAGGGTTGCTTTTAATTGTATGACCAACTTAGAAAAAGGAATGCCAGAAGGAATAAAAGCAAATAAAAATTTAACAGTATATACATCACTTCCAACAGAAAATGAAGAATTAAATATAGGAGCGATACTAACGACACTTGTTAAAAATTATTCTTTAGTATTAATAGATTGTGATTTTAATACACCACTTCCTTACTTTGAAAATGCACAAGAAATTTATTTAGTACAAAGTATGGATATTTTAACAATACAACCATTAACAGCATTTTTAAGGGAGTTAAAAGCAAAAAATATATTAGTACAAGAAAAGATGAGAGCAGTTATAAATAAAGAATTAAGAATAAAAAGTTTAAATTCTAAAGTTATAATAGGTGGAATGGCATACTATAATGATCCTGCAATGTCATTTATGACTGAATTATTTAATAAAGACAGTATAAGATATTGTACAATACCATTTGATGAACAAGTATATGCAAAATACTTAGAAGGACTAGTGAACTGTAAAGTTTCTTTAAATGGATATTCTAAAACATTTATGCAAGCATTAAAACAATTAGGAAATATGGTATACCCATTACTAAGTAATAAATACAGACCACTTGAGACATATCAAGAAAAAGATACCTTCTCATCTCAAATGAGTAATACATTAGAACAAATGAAAAGAAAATTTTAATAATCTAAAATACAAGAGGTGATATTGTGGCATATGTATTAATATTACTTGTAGTAATAATCATAGCACTTATGATATATAATATAATCATATATAAAAGAATACAAAATTTTAATAATATTAATCAAAAAATTACAGGATTAAATGTTCTACAAGATTTTATGAATACTATAGGTGAATATTCATCTGTAGATGAAAAAATAAAGAAAATAAATGATATACTAATAGAAAAGTATGATATTAAATATTCTACAATTGTAATGTTTGATGGTGCAGAATATTCTGTAAAAGCATCTAATGTAAAAGAGCAACATTGGGAAGCCTTAAGAAATCTTCATAACCAAGAAATATTTAAAGACAGTATAGCAACGGCTACTCCAAAATATATTACAGTAAATAATGAAAATGAAAGATTGCCATATCAAACAATGGAATTTGGAAGAGCAAGATCAGCTATGTTCTTTCCATTATATATAGATAATGTATATATAGGTTATTGGATTATTGAAAGCGGAGAACCACATGCTTTTGATAAAATAGATACAACAATTCTAGAAGTAGTAAAAGAAAATATTATAGCTGTATATAAAACAATATCATATCAAAATACTGTAGAAAATATTTCAAGAAAAGATTTATTTTCTGAACTAAATTCAGCAGAATTCTTATATGGACAGGGTAAAAAAATTATTGATAAATATACAACTTCAACAGTATGTATGTTTAGAATAACAAACTTAGAAAAAATAAATGAAGATTTCAACAGAGAAACAGGAAATGAAGTTATTATACAATTAAGTAAATATATAAGAGAAAGTATATCATCAGAGTATGTATTTGTAAGATATATGGGACCTAAATTTGTAATTGTATTTTCAGGAGTAAATATTGAAGGTGTTGCAGAATTTATACAAGATATGAAAAACAATATTGAAAATATGAAAATAGAAGAAGTACAAAAAGAGAATGTCGATAACAAAAAAGACAAAAAGATAAGATATGCAAGTCCAAAATTAAATTTTGTATTAACAACATATTATAAAGGAACAGCACTTGAAAATGTAACTAAAAAATTAGAAGAATATTTAGATAATGCGGATAAAAATGAAAATGATATAAATAATATTTAATTAATAGGAGGTAATTATTATGGATATGGACAAAACAATGAGTTTTACTGTAGAAAAGGACAAAAATGTAAAAGCAAGGGAAATTTTAAAACAAGTATATGAGGCTTTATTAGAAAAGGGATATAACCCAATAAATCAAATTGTTGGATATATATTATCAGGTGATCCAACATATATTACAAGTCATAAAGATGCAAGAAACTTAGTTCGTCAAATTGAAAGAGATGAGCTATTAGAAAAAATGGTAAAAAATTATATAGGATTAGATGAATAATATGCGAATATTAGGTATAGATTACGGAGATGCAAGAGTAGGACTAGCAGTTTCAGATGCTTTAGGAATTACAGCACAAGGGCTTGAAACAATACATCATAATGGAAATGATAAAGTTGTTTTAAAAAGATTACAAGAAGTAGTAGATGAATATGATATAAAAACAATTGTAATTGGAATGCCATATAATATGAATGGGACAAGTTCTGAAAGAGTAGAAATAACAAAAAAATTTATTCATAAATTAAATTGTAAATTTCCTAAAATAGATGTAGTGGAAATAGATGAAAGATTAACAACTGTTGCGGCTCATAAAACAATGAATTTTTTAGATGTAAATAAGAACAAAAAAAGAAATATTGTAGATACAATTTCTGCTGTATATATTTTAGAAATATATATGAATAAAAAACAAAATAATAATTGCAATTCTTAAGCTAATGGTATATCATAATAAAAGTAGTAAATAATATTTATAAGTTATTAATGTTGTAGAGATACAAATTAAATAGAATAAAATTGAAAGGAGATATAATTATGGATGAAAATAATATTCCAGAGGAAGAAGTAGATAATATCATCGTATTAAATGATGAAAATGGAGAAGAGGTAAAATTTGAATTTTTAGATTTAGTTGAACTAGATGGAGAAGAATATGTAGTATTACTACCAGCAGACGAAGATGAGGAAGAAGAAGGAGAAGTTGTAATACTTAAAGTAGAAGACACTGATGATGAAGAAGAAGAATCATATGTAAGTGTTGATGATGAAGAAACATTAAATAAAGTATTCGAAATGTTCAAAGAAAAATTTAAAGATGAATTTAATTTTGTAGATGAAGACTAAATTAAAACGAAAACATGACATCCTAATAAGGGTGTCTTTTTTTGTTAAATAAAAAGAATAAAGTACAGGTAGTATGTATAGGATTTAAATATATAGAGATGGGGGACTGTTTATGAAGGTAATTCAAATTAGTAAAAAGAAAATACTAATATTATTAATGCTAATGATAATTATATGTATATTTTCAATTTTTAATAATTCTTTTGGAATGCAACATTACTATAAATTAGACTTTACAACAGGATTAGTAACTGCTTCAAAACTAAATGTAAGAAGCGGACCAAGTACTAGGTATAATATAGTAACAACAGTTAATAAAAACGAATATATACGAGTATTTGCAGGAGTTGGAGATTGGTATATTGTTCAAACAGATAATGATTATGTTGGAGCTGTAAGTAAGCAATATGTAAAAGCAATTTATCCAAGTAGTAATAATTCTAACAACACAAACCAAGGTACAACAAGTGGTAGTACAACTCTTACCAATGACGAAAAAGAGGTATTTAATTTAATAAATGCTGAAAGAACAAAACAGGGGTTAGCAGCATTAAAAGTAGATTCGGAAGTTCAAAGAGTTGCAAGAATAAAAGCACAAGATATGGTAGACAATAATTATTTTTCACATAACTCACCAACATATGGCTCACCATTTGATATGCTAAAAAGTTTCAAAATATCATATAAAACAGCAGGAGAAAATATTGCTGGGAATTCAAGCAATAGTGCAGCTGTAAAAGCATGGATGAATTCATCTGGACATAAGGCAAATATATTAAATAGTTCATTTAATTATACAGGAATCGGAGTAGTAAGTAGTAATAAATATGGTAAAATGTATGTACAAATTTTTGTTGGAAAATAGATTTATTCTTTACTATTATATTAAAATATGATATAAATAAAAGTATAAAAAGGAGAAGAATATGAGATTAGACAAATTTTTAAAAGTATCAAGAGTAATAAAAAGAAGAACAATTGCAAATGAAGTAGCAGATAGTGGAAGAGTAATTGTTAACGGAAAACAGGTAAAACCAAGTTATGAAGTAAAAGTTGGAGATATTTGTGAAATAGCATTTGGTGATAAAATATCAAAATTTGAAATTATAAAAATACCTGATACACAAGTAAAAAATGTAGGAGAATTAATAAAGATATTGTAGGAATTGGAGAAAAATGAAAAGATTAAAAGATGAACTATTAGAAAATGATTTTGGAGCATATTTATATGATTTAAGGCAAAAAAAGGGATATTCAATTGAAGAATTAGCAGAAATGTTTAATAATGAAAACATAACAGTAAAAAAAATAAGAAAATGGGAGCATGACTTGGAATTCCCTAATATAGACGAGATATATAAATTATCAGAAATATATGAAGTTCCAAGTGAAGAATTACTTCAAGTAAAAACACAAACACTACAAGAAGGAACAAGGACGATCCACAAAAATATAATTCGTATAATAGGCTACCTATTAGGATTATCTATGTATGGATCAGTTGTGTTTAGTTATATCTTTCTTTGGGTTGCTGGAATAGGATCAATACTATTTTTTGCAGCGGCTATAGGAGGACTTGCATAGAATAAAAAAGGAGATAAAAATGTCAGATTTTGTTCATTTACATGTACATAGTGAATATAGTTTATTGGATGGAGCAAATAGAATAAAAGATTTACCCCTAATTGCAAAAGAGCTTGGTATGAATGCCATAGCTCTTACAGACCATGGGGTTATGTATGGTGTTATAGATTTTTATAAAGCATGTAAAAAAGAAGGAATTAAACCAATTATCGGTTGTGAAGTATATGTAGCAAATAGGTCAAGATTTGATAAAGAAGCAGGACTAGACTATAATAATCATTTAATTTTACTTGCTAAAGATAATGAGGGATATAAAAATTTAACAAAATTAGTCTCTATGGGATTCACAGAAGGTTTTTATTATAAACCACGTATAGATAAAGAAATATTAGAAAAATATCATGAAGGACTTATTTGTTGTAGTGCTTGCCTTGCAGGAGAGGTAAATCAAGCAATTTTAAGAGATGATATGGAAAAAGCAAAAGAAGTTGCTTTGTGGTATAAAAGTGTATTTGGAGAAGACTATTATTTAGAAATACAAAATAATGGAATAAAAGAGCAAGTGCTTGCAAACCAAAAACTAATAGAACTTTCAAGAATGTTAGATATACCAGTTGTTGCAACAAATGATGCGCATTATTCAAGAAAAGAAGATGCATATAATCATGAAGTATTACTTTGTATTCAAACAGGAAAAAAGATGAATGATGAAGACAGAATGAAATTTGATACAGAGGAATTATATATAAAATCTGGCGAAGAAATGTCTGAATATTTTAAAAACATACCAGAGGCAATAGAAAATACAGTAAAAATTGCTCAAAAATGTAATGTGGAATTTGAATTTGGACATACAATATTGCCTAATTATGATGTGCCAAAAGAATTTAAAACACATTATGATTATTTAAAGAAATTATGCCAAGATGGAATAAGAAAAAGATATGGTGATAATCCAACTGAAGAAATAATAAAAAGAGCAGAATATGAACTTAGTGTAATTGAGAAAATGGGGTATGTAGACTATTATTTAATAGTTTGGGATTATATAAATTATGCAAAATCACAAGGAATACCAGTAGGTCCAGGTCGTGGTTCTGGTGCTGGCTCAATCCTTGCATATTCAATAGGAATAACAGATATAGATCCAATAAAATACAATTTACTTTTCGAAAGATTTTTAAATCCAGAAAGAGTTAGCATGCCAGATTTTGACGTGGATTTTTGTTATGAGAGAAGACAAGAAGTAATTGATTATGTATGTAGAAAATATGGACAAGATCATGTATCACAAATTATAACTTTTGGAACAATGTCTGCAAGAATGGTAATTCGTGATGTTGGACGAGCTTTAGATGTACCATATGCAGAAGCGGATAAGCTTGCAAAAATGATTCCAAATGAATTACATATTACAATAAAAAAAGCATTAGAACAAAATAGAGAATTAAATGAATTATATGAAACAAATGAAGAAATAAAAAAATTAATAGATATAGCAATGGCACTAGAGGGAATGCCAAGACAGGCTTCGACACATGCTTGTGGAATAGTTATAACAAAAGAGCCAGTAGTAAATTATGTTCCTTTATATGTTAATACAAAAGATGGTACAATAACTACTCAATATATAATGACTACATTAGAAGAATTGGGCTTGTTAAAAATGGACTTCCTAGGTTTAAGAACATTAACAGTTATACAAGATGCAATAAATCTAGTAAAAAAACATAGAGGTATTGATGTAAAATTTGATGAATCTATGAGTGATCCAAAAGTATATAAATTATGGGCAACAGGAGAAACACAAGGAATATTCCAGTTTGAAAGTCAAGGCATGACAAACTTTATGAAAGAACTAAAACCAGATAGCTTGGAAGATATAATTGCAGGTGTTTCACTATATAGACCAGGACCAATGGATCAGATTCCAAGATATATAAGAAACAAATTGAATCCAGAACATGCTGAATATACACATCCATCACTAGAACCAATTTTAAATGTAACCTATGGATGTATGGTATATCAGGAACAAGTAATGCAAATAGTAAGAGATTTAGCAGGATATTCTTTAGGAAGAGCAGACCTTGTTAGACGTGCAATGGGTAAGAAAAAGCTAGATGTTATGGCAAAAGAAAGAGAATATTTTATTTATGGAAAATTAGATGAACAAGGAAATGTAGAAATTCCAGGTTGTATTAGAAATGGAATTGACGAACAATCCGCAAATAAGATATTTGATGAGATGGCAGAATTTGCAAAATATGCTTTTAACAAATCACATGCAGCTGCATATGCAGTTATTTCATACAGGACAGCTTATTTAAAGGCATATTATCCAGAAGAATTTATGGCAGCCACATTAAATAGTTTTTTAGGTAATTTAGATAAAGTACCTGCATATATTGATGAATGTAAAAGGCTAAAAATAGATATTTTAAAACCAGATATTAATAGAAGTTTTACAAAATTTACTGTAGATAATGGCAAAATTCGTTTTGGACTAGGAAGTATAAAAAATGTTGGCATTGCAGCAGTAGATGCAATTGTAGCAGAAAGAGAGAAAAACGGAGCATATACAAGTTTTACTGATTTTTGTGAAAGAATGCAAAATGAAACCGTAAATAAAAAATGTATAGAAAGTTTAATAAAAGCAGGAACTTTTGATGAGTTTGAACAAACAAGAAGTACTCTAATAGCATCATTTGAAAGTATAATTGATACAATACAAGATTCATCTAAAAAAATGTTACAAGGACAAGTAACAATGTTTGATTTAAACCCAGAAGATGAAAAAGTTACAGATTTAAAGTATAGTTTTACAAATTTAAAAGAATACACACAAAAAGAATTATTATCCATGGAAAAAGAAATGTTGGGATTATATATAACAGGACATCCATTACAAAATCTTCGTAGTGAAATTGAAAGACAAACCAATATAAATACTATACAAATGAGAAACATTCATGAAGAAGAGCAAGATGAAATGGTAAGTGTTCCTCAAAATTATAAAGATGGACAGATTGTTAAATTTGCAGGAATAATTAATAGTGTAAAAAAGAAATACACAAAAAACAATAAAATAATGGCATTTGTTACAGTTGAAGATTTATATGGACAAGCAGAAATTATAGTATTTGAAAATTGTTATCAACAAGCTTCTAATATATTATTAAATGATAAAATTGTATTAATAGAGGGTAGGTTAAGTATTAGAGAAGACGAAGAAACAAAAATAGTTGCTAATAAAATAACAGAGTTTGGAGAAAATAAATCTAATTCTATTATAATAGATATAACAAATTTAGATGAATCAGTAAAGAAAAAATTAAGAGGAGCAATAAGGTTTTTCTCTGGAGATAAAAATAATACTGCAATAAGTGTAAAAGAAAATGAACAGGTAAAACCATGTGGAGGAATATATGTAACAGATAGCATATTAGAAGAATTTAAAGAATTAGTAGGTC
Organism: uncultured Clostridia bacterium; assembly: GCA_904381285.1. Lineage (GTDB taxonomy): Bacteria > Bacillota > Clostridia > TANB77 > CAG-508 > RGIG8482. Next base: position 100,690 of record CAJFII010000001.1, read on the forward strand.
AAGAAAGAGTAAGTAAAGGATAACAACCATGAGAAAAATAATTGTTGATGAAAAGTATAATGGTAAAAATTTAAACAGATTTTTATTGGATAATTTTGAGGGATTGTCTTTAAATAATTTAAATAAAGCCTTAAGAAAGAAAGATATTAAAGTAAATGGAAAAAGGGTAAACAATAATATTACTATATATACAGGTGATAATATTGAAGTATATATTATAGATGAAATTCTATATGCAAATAAAAAAATAGATATAGATATCGTTTATGAGGATGAAAACATTATAGTAGTAAATAAGCCTAATAAAATAGAAGTTACAGGAGATAATAGTTTAACTACTTTGTTAGAAAAGAAATATAATCAAAAAATATATCCATGTCATAGATTAGATAGAAATACAACAGGTGTAATTCTTTTTGCAAAAAATGAAGAAGCATTAGAAATTTTATTAAATAAATTTAAAAATCGAGAAATTGAAAAACATTATGCATGTATGGTATATGGTATTCCAAAAGAAGATAGTAAAGTGCTAACAGCATATTTATTTAAGGATGCAAAGAAGTCATTTGTATATATATCTGATATTCCTAAAAAGGGTTATCAAAAAATAATTACACAATATACTGTATTAAAAAAAATGAAAAACAATACAGCTATTTTAGATGTGAACTTACATACAGGTAGAACACATCAAATAAGAGCACATTTAGCACATATAGGTTTCCCAATTATTGGAGATGGCAAGTATGGAATTCGACAAATTAATGAAAAATTTAATGCAAACACACAAAATTTATGTAGCTATTTATTAAAATTTAACTTTACGACAGATAGTGGAAAATTAAATTATCTTAATCATAGAGAATTTAAAATTTATTATAACTTCTTGTCTTCTTCACAAGAAAGACACATAAAGTAAATATAATAATATAAGTTATAAAAATGGGAGTTGAAATTATATGAATAATGTAACAGTACTTGTTGTTGATGATGAAGCAAGAATGAGAAAACTAATTAAAGATTTTTTAGTGCAAAAGGAATTTAATGTAATTGAAGCAGAAGATGGAGAAAAAGCAATAAAAGTATTTGAGGAAAATGAAAAAGATATCGGATTAATTTTATTAGATGTTATGATGCCTAAATTAGATGGTTGGTCTGTATTAAGACAAATTAGACAAACTTCTAATGTGCCTATTATAATGCTTACAGCAAGAGGTGAAGAACAAGATGAATTATTTGGATTTGAACTAGGAGTAGATGAATATATATCTAAGCCATTTAGTCCTAAAATATTAGTAGCAAGAGTAGAAGCTATATTAAAAAGAACAAGAGAAAATGAAAATGATGTTAAAGATTATGGGGGAATAGTAATCGACTCAGACGGAAGAACAGTAACAGTAGATGGAAAAAACGTAGAAATGAGTTTAAGAGAATATGAATTACTAAAATATTTAGTAGATAATGAAGGAATTGCTTTATCAAGAGATAAAATATTAAATAATGTATGGAATTATGATTATTATGGAGATTCAAGAACTATAGATAGTCATATAAAGAAGATTAGACATAAATTAGGTAAAAAAGGAAAATATATCGAAACAATGAGAGGCGTAGGATATAAATTTGAGGTGAAAAATAATATAAAATGAGTCATTACAAGAATAAATTTAAATCAATAAGAGTAAAATTATTTCTAACACTTTGTGTAGTAGTTATTATAATAATAGCATTTCTTATTATAACAAATAATTTTGTTTTAGAAACATTCTATTTGTATTCAAAACAAAAGAATTTGGTGGTTTTATACAATAAAATAAATGACTACTATACAGGTAAAAATATTAATATTGATATTGAATTAGAACTGGAAAAAGCAGCTATAAATAACAATGTAGACATATTAATAAAAACAGATAATAATATTAATATATACTCTACTAATAGAGATTTTTTTAGTACAATTAATGAAATTAATACAATGTCATCAATAATACCTGAAGAAAATGACATCTTATTAAAAAATGATAAAATGATGACAAGAAGAATTGAAGATTCCCAAACTGGATTAGCTTTTATATTGTTTAGTGCTACTTTAGATAATGGATACATATTATACATAAGAATGCCAGTAGCATCAGTACAAGAAAGTGTTAAAATATCGAATAAATTTTTATACTTAATTGGCGGCATTACTATAATAGGTGGTGGAATAGTAGTATCCATTATTTCTAAAAAGTTCACAATGCCAATATTGGAGTTAAATTCTATTGCAAAAAAGATGTCTAAATTAGATTTTAGCCATAAATATAGGACTACAGATGCTGATGACGAGATTAACAACTTGGGTAAAAGTATAAATACAATGTCTGATAAGTTAGAGGCAACAATAAAACAATTAAGGTCAACAAATATTGAACTAGAAAAAGATATAGAAGAAAAATCTAAGATTGACGAGATGCGAAAACAATTTATACAAGATGTATCACATGAACTAAAAACCCCAATTGCATTAATACAAGGATATTCAGAGGGATTAATTGAAAATGTTAATACAGATCCTGAAAATAGAGAGTTTTATGCAAAAGTAATTTTAGATGAAGCCAATAAAATGGACAAATTAGTAAAACAATTGCTAGAATTAATGAAATTGGAATATGGGAAAAGAGAATTTAATAATGAAAAATTTGATATTTGTGAATTAATACAAGAAGTAGTTAGAAAATCAAGAGTAATGTTAGAAGAAAATAATATCCAAGTAGAATTTGATAACCAAAATCCAGTTTATGTTTATGCAGATTCATTTTATATAGAACAAGTAATGACAAATTATTTCACAAATGCAGTTAAACACGTAAAAGGAGTAGATGGCAAAAAAGTAATAAGAATAACTACAAATGCAGATATAGAAAAAAATATAGTAAGAACCAGTGTATTTAATACAGGAGACAATATAAAAGAAGAAGACTTAAACAGAATTTGGAATAGATTCTATAAAGTAGATGCATCAAGAAATAGAGCAGATGGAGGTACAGGAATAGGACTTGCTTTAGTAAAAGCAATAATGAACAATTATAAAAAGGACTATGGAGCTATAAACAAAGAAGATGGAATAGAATTTTATTTTGATTTAGATTTAGTAATTTGAAAATAATTTAGTAATTAAAAAACAAGATACTTTACTAAAATGCAGAGTATCTTGTTTTTGTCTTATTTTAAATAAAAGTTATTTGTATAAACAAGAAAAATATGGAAAAAATAATATAAACGAAATTAAAATATTTAAGAAGGAAAATTGCTAAAGGGGTGATTTTATGGCAATAATTTCTTTTATATTAGTTTTTTTTCTAATAGTGGTGTTAATGTTACTCTTATGTACAATAACTATAAGGATAGAGGAATTAGATTTATCAAATTGCAATCACAAATCTAAATTAGAATATGATTTTGAAATATATTTTGAATTATATGTATTAAATAAACTTAAAATACTAAGTATAAAAATAGATAAAGAAAAAGTAAAGAAGTTTGACATAAAAAATAAAATAAAAAATATGAATTTTAATAAAATGAAAAATGAAATGCCATCAAAAGAAGAATCTAAAAAAATAATAGAAAAGCTAAATATTGAACTTTATAAAATAAATTTAAGAGTAGATATAGGAACAGAAAATGTAATTATCACTTCAGCAATTATTGTAATAATATCAACGCTTTTAGGAATAATATTTGCAAAAACGATAAAAAAATATGAACAAGACAAACATAAATATTTAATTTATCCTATATATCAAAATAAAAATTTAATAAAAGTACAGCTAAATTGTATAATTAAGGTAAAAATGGTACATATTATTTCTGTAATATATATTTTATTAAAGAAAAGGAGAGTGGACAAAAATGAGCGAACATCCAATAGAAGGACTTATGATTACAGCTATGAATAGTATTCAAGATATGATAGACGTAAATACAATAATAGGAGAGCCAATAGAAACTTCAAACAATATTGTAATTATTCCAATTTCAAAAGTAAGCTTTGGTTTTGCTGCAGGAGGAAGTGAATTTAAAGGAGAAACAATTGATGAATATACTAAAAAAGAAAAAGAAGAGGCAATTCAATACAGATTACCATTTGGAGGAGGTGCAGGTGCAGGCGTAAATATTAATCCAGTAGCATTTTTAATTATACAAGCAAATAATGTAAAACTTTTACCAGTAGACCATACATCATGTGTAGATAAATTATTAGATTATATGCCAGATTTAGTAGAAAAAGCTAACAATTTAATAAATAAAGCAATGCAAAATAAAAAAGAAGAAAAAAATAAAGAAAGACAAGAAGAAATAAGGCAAAAGAAGGAAGAACAAAAAGAACAAGAACAAAGGGAAAAAATAATACAAGAAAAAATCATACAAAAAACAAGACCTAAAAGAAATAAAGAACCAAAAAATATAACATATGAGTTTGAATATGATGAAACTGAACCAAAAGAAAATCCAGAAGAAATTGTATATGATGAATTTGACCAGTATGATGATGAATAAAATTATAAAGAAAATACCTTCATTATTAGACGAAAAGGTTTAATAATGGAGGTTTGTTTTTTACTATGAATGTGCAATACTTTGCAATTTTATGTTGTAAATTTTATTAACCAAGATAGCTAAAACTATAGTAATTTTAAGCATTCTATGGTATAATAAAGAAGTAGTTTAAATGAAGATTTAGGAGGTCTATATATGTCTAATGAAGAAAATTATATAATAGAAAATGAAACAACTGATATTGCAAAAAAACAAGAATACTGGAATACTGGTATTGGATTAAATAAGGTTGATAATTTAGAACCTTCTAAATATTTATTAGACCTATCTCAGAAAAATATTAACGGAGAATTAAAGTATCATGAGGTAGAAAACTTATTAAAAACATATTATGAAACACAAAATTCTAATGATATAAACATTCAAAGGGAAAAAGAATGTGATTTAGTATCTTTAAGAATTGCTCAATTGTTAGAAGATAAGAGTTTTGGCTTTAGTCCTATTACTTTAAAGAATATTCATAAATACTTATTTAAAGATATTTATGACTTTGCAGGTAATTACAGAAATTATAATATTACGAAAAAAGAAGATATATTAAATGGTGATACTGTCAAATATGTAAATTATCAAGATATTGAAAGCTATTTAGATTATGATTTTAAAGAGGAAAAAGAATTTGACTATTCTAAGCTAAACAATGATGAATTGATAAAACACATAGCAAAATTTACTTCAAGTATTTGGCAAGTACATCCTTTTGGAGAAGGTAATACTAGAACAACGGCAGTATTTATTGAAAAATATCTTAATAATATGGGATTTAGTGTTAACAATGACATGTTTAAAGACAAAAGTTTATATTTTAGAAATGCACTAGTTAGAAGTAATTATGGAAACATTCCTAAGGGAATTTATCCTACATTTGATTATTTAATAATGTTTTTTGAAAATTTATTACAAGGTAAAAACAATGAATTAAAAAATAGAGACTTGTATGTTAAAGAATTATTTGAAAATAACAATTAATTTATAAAAGAACGCATAAACAATTTGACATTATGAAGATTAAAAAACGACCACACATTATTAGACGAAAAGTTTAATAGGGTGTGGTTGTTTTTGCTTATATATTTTAAGACATCTTCTTTATTTTTTTATAAAACTATGTTAGAATGAAACATATAATAAAAAATAGGAGAAAACAGTGGAAATACAAGGAGTTATAAACGATATTCGTTATCAAAATGAAATTAATAGTTATACAATAGCAGACTTCGAAACAGATGATGAAGAATTTACTGTTGTTGGATATCTTCCTTTTATTAATATAGGAGATACCTTAAAATTAGTTGGCAAATTTGTTACACATCAAGAATATGGTAGACAATTTAAAATAGATACTTTTGAAAAGCTAATGCCACAAACTTTAGCATCACTTGAACAATATCTTGCCAATGGTACTATAAAAGGAATTGGACCTTCTACAGCAAAAAAGATAGTAGATACATTTGGAGAAGAAACTATACATATTTTTAAATATGAACCACAAAAATTAGCACAAATAAAAGGAATAACTGAAAAAAAAGCAATAGAAATGGCAGAGGCATTTAATGAAAATTGGGAACTATGGCAAATTGTTGGATTTCTAGAAAGGTTTGGTATAGGACCAGACAATGCCAAAAAAGTTTACAAATTATTGGGTGCAAATACAATAGAGAAGATAGAAGAAAATCCATATATATTAATAGATGTAGCAAGAGGAGTAGATTTTAAACAAATAGATAAAATGGCACTTGATATTGGCATTCCTCTAGATAATTCAAAAAGAATTAAGAGCGGAATTAAATATAGTTTAATTAGAGTAAGCTATAATGGACATACTTGTGTAAAAAAAGAAAATTTAATTTCATTCGTGCAAGAATTGTTAAATGTATCAGAAGAAAGTATAGAAGACAGTTTAATTGATTTAAATGTTACAAAAGAAATTGTAATTGAAAAACAGGAAGAAGATTTAGAGCTTGTATACTTATATCCATTCTATAAAGCAGAATATAATATTGCAGAAAAGATAATTTCATTAAATAAATCAGATAATATAAAAGAAATAAAAAATTTCAAAAAAGAATTAAAGAAAATAGAAAATGAAATAAGTATAGAATTATCTGAAAAACAAAAAGAAGCACTACATGCAGTTAATGAAAATAATGTGTGTATTATAACAGGAGGACCAGGAACAGGAAAAACAACAATTATAAAGAGTGTTATAGATTTATATGAAAAACAAAATAAAAAAGTAGTGCTATGTGCACCAACAGGTAGAGCTGCTAAAAGAATGACAGAGGCAACAGGTAAAGAAGCAAAAACACTACATCGTTTATTAGAAATAGGAAAAATAGAAGAAGAAGGAAAAATAGAAAGTACAGATTATGATGTAGCACCAATAGATGCAGATGTTATTATAGTAGATGAAATGTCTATGGTGGATTTGTTTTTAATGAACTATTTATTAAAGGCTGTATATAACGGAACAAAACTAGTTTTAGTTGGAGATGCAGACCAGTTAGCATCAGTAGGTCCAGGAAGTATACTTGCAGATTTAATAGATTCAAATACAATAAAAACAGTCCATTTAGATAAAATTTTTAGACAAGCTGCAAAAAGTAAAATTATATTAAATTCACATAGAGTAAATAATGGAGAAGGATTTATAAGTGCCGAAGAAGCAAAAAAAGATGAAGTAAAAGATGATTTTTTCTTTATAAAAGAAACATCAAATGAAGGAATGTTATATCAAGTTGTATCTTTGTGCAAAGGAAGACTTCAAAAATTTGGGGATTACGATTTCTTTGAAAATATTCAAGTATTATCTCCAACTAAAAAAGGAATGTTAGGAACAAAAGAGTTAAATAAAGTTCTTCAAAAAGAGCTAAATCCAGAATCAGAATTTAAGGCTGAGAAGAATAGTCAGGGAGTAATTTTTAGAGAACAAGATAAAATTATGCAAATTAGAAATAATTATGATATATATTGGGAAAGAAAAGAACCAGAATATGAGAATGGAAGTGGAGTTTTTAATGGGGAATTAGGAACAATAGAGAAAATAGATAATTTTGAAAAACAAGTAAAAATTAAATTTGATGATAACAAAGAAGCTTGGTATGCATTTTCAGATTTGGACCAAATAGAGCATGCTTATGCTATAACAATACATAAAGCTCAACGGAAGTGAATTTGATGTAGTAATTATGCCACTTCCACCTTCAGCTCCAATGCTATTAACCAGAAATTTACTATATACAGGATTAACAAGAGCTAAAAAACTACTAATAGTAATTGGTTCAGAAAAAATAGTAAAATTTATGATACAAAATTCAGACACTAAAAAAAGAAATACAGGTTTAGTGTATAAATTATGCAATATGCAATAATAAATAAAAAGGAGGAATAATGTCCTTTATTAATTATATAATAAACATTTTTTACCCAAATGTGTGTGGAATGTGTGGCAAAATAAGTAAAACGGATATATGTCCTAAATGTAAGTTTAAATTAAATGAGGAAAAAGAATGTAGAAAACATATTTATTTAAGTAGAAATTTTTCAACACATATGTATATTTTTAGATATAGTCAAATGATAAGGGAAAACTTAATAAGATATAAATTTGGAGACCAAGCATATCGTTATAAAGCTTTTTCAAATTTTATGATAAATGATAGAAAAATATGTGGATTTGTAAAAAAATATGATATAATTATCCCAGTTCCAATAAGCAAAAAAAGAAATAGACAAAGAGGCTATAATCAAAGTGAATTGATTATTAGTGATTTTGCAAAAGAACTTAAAAATATTCAATTTTCAACAGAAGTTTTATATAAAGTTAAAAACACATTACCACAAAGTAAATTAAATAAAGAGCAAAGACAATATAACTTAAAAAATGCATATGAAGTAAAAAATAGCGGAATGATAAAAAACAAAAAAGTTTTATTATTTGATGATATTTTTACTACTGGAAGCACTGTAGATGAATGTAGTAAAATGTTAAAAATGGCAGGAGCATATGAAATTCGGAGTGTTAACATTAGCAAAAGATTAGAAAGGAAGAGATGAGTTATGGAAGATTTAGTAGAAAGCATATTAGATTATGTAAGAAGTGATTATACAGATTATGCAATTATGATTAATGGTGAATGGGGAAGCGGTAAAACTTATTTCTGGAATCATAAGATTAGAAATAAAATTGAAAGTATGCAATTAAATGGAAAACATTTTACAACAATATATATGTCATTATATGGTATATCAAACTTGGAAGAAATAAGTAAAAAAATATTTATTGAAACAACTCAATTAATGGATAGAAACTTGAAAAAATATATGGAAGCCAATAATCAAACAACAATACCAGAATATGCTAAAACTGGTTTAGACATGGCAAATTTCTTTGGTGTTACACAAAATGGTGATAGAGTAGATTATTCAGACTTTTTCTCGACAGATGACAAAGTTCTATGTTTTGATGACCTAGAAAGAGCGAATGTAGATGTTATAGACATACTAGGATATATTAATAATTTCGTAGAACATGACCACATAAAAACAATAATTATATGTAATGAAAAAGAACTATCTACTAAATTAAAAAGTAGCAATCTTGAAATGAAAACCTTTATAGCAACTTATTTGCTAGATAAAGAGGGAGACTTAACAAAAGCAACAGACAAACCAATGGTAGAAAAAATTCAAGATAAAATTGAATATGTATTTGATAAAGCAAATGATTATGAAAGAATAAAAGAAAAGTTAATTGGGGAGACTTTTGAATATGCTCCAGAATTCAATTATATAATAAATGGGTTATTAATGAGATATGAAACAAATGAGGAGTTAATTAGGTTTTTACGAGAAAATACAGGACTAATAGTTTCAACCTTTAATAAAAGTGGAACTAGAAATTTAAGGATTTTAAAACATGCATTAAATGATTTTAAAAAAGTTTTTGAAATGGTAAATAAATACTATCCTAATACCAATAACCGTGTATTACAAACAATGTTAATATTTACAATAGCTGTGTCTTTTGAAATAAAAGCAGGTAAAGTAACAAAAGATAAATTTGTAAATATTAAAGATAATGAAGAATATAAATCAATTTTAGTATCATCAAGAGTTTTATTAATGGACAATAGACAATTCTATATAAAAGAATTTGATAACAACTATTACTATAATTTTAAATCAGAATACAGATTTATAAAATTTATTGAAATTTATGTACGTACAAGAATTTTTGACATGAAGGTTTTCAAAGAAAACATGGAAGTAATTATAAATACAGTAGATACAGATAAATTACCGGGATATAAAAGACTTCTTACAGAAGAATATTGGAAGATAAATGATGACCAATTTGAAGGTGTTATAGAAGAAGTAATAGATGATGTAAAAAATGGAAGAATTAAATTAATAGATATTGTAAAATTGTTTGCATATTTTAGTTATTTTATAAAAAAAGGTTTAATTAGTTATGATATGAAAACAATAAAAAGTATATTCTTTAATGGAATGAATATAGCATCATTAAACTCAGAATATTGTGACAATGTTGAAGAAGAATTAGCGCAAGTTACAGTAGGAGAAGTAAATCAGGATATAGAAGAAATTCTAAAACACTTTAACCAATTAAATATACAATTAAAAGATAAAATGTACATAGAAAAAGCAGACGAGATATTTAAATGTATACCAATGCGTATGGAAACATTTTATGAAAGATTTGATAAAGAATGTATGGATGTTCCAATATTTAAGTACTATGATGTATTCCAAATGTTCCAAAGAATTTCATGTGCAAGTAATGAGGACATAGTAACAATTAAAGAAAAATTGGTTAATAGAGTAAAATTACACAAACAAGAAATTGAACCAGAAATGAAAAATATAAAACAACTAAAACAAATAATAGATGATTATACAAAAAATAAGGATACAACAATAAAAATTGTAATGTTAAGAGAATTTTCAAAAGATTTGGAATATATATTAGACCAATATAAAACTCCATTATTAGGAGGAAAAAAAGAAGAAGCTGTTGAAGAATAGAATGTTAATAGAGTGAAGTAAAATTCACTCTATTTTGACTCTTATTTAAAAAAATGTCAAAAAAATGAATAAAAAATTTTCCAAAACAAATACTAAATGTAAACTTAAATAAAAGGAGGGAAAATTTTTGAAAGCAACAGGTGTAGTAAGAAGAATTGATGATTTGGGTAGAATTGTTATTCCAAAGGAAATAAGGAAGACATTAAGAATAAAAGAACGGAGATCCACTTGAAATATTTACAGATAAAGAAGGAGAAGTAATTTTGAAAAAGTATTCTCCAATAGGAGAACTTTCAGAATTTGCAACAGGATATGCAGAAACACTATCTAAAACAACAGGGCACATTGCTTGTATAACAGATAAGGACACAGTAATAGCTGTTTCTGGAGGTTCTAAAAAAGAGTTTTTGGAACAGGATTTAAGCAAAGAATTAGAACAATTATTAGAAGATAAAGAAGTATATACAAGTAAAGATAATAATGAAGTATCAATTCCAATTATAAAAAATGATAATAATGAAAGAAAATATAATTCGCAAGTAGTATATCCAATAATTTCACAAGGAGACGTAATAGGAAGTGTAATACTATTATCCAAAGATTCAAAAACTAAAATGGGAGATGCAGAATTAAAAGTAGTACAATCAGCAGCAGGATTTTTAAGTAGTCAAATGGATATATAATTAACGAGTAGGAGTAGCATTCTATGGCAACCTCCTACTTGCTTTTTTTTATTTTTTGTAATATAATTTTAAACATAAATTATTAGGTTAGGAGAAGTCAAAATGAATGCAATCGATATAAGAAATAAATATTTAAATTTTTTCAAAAAGCATGGTCATGCTATAATTCCAAGTGCACCATTAATACCAGAAAATGATCCATCTGTATTATTTACAACAGCTGGAATGCAACCACTTGTACCATATTTATTAGGAGAAAAACATCCTCAAGGAAAGAGACTTACAGATTATCAAAAGTGTTTAAGAACAGTAGATATAGACGAAGTTGGAGATAATCGTCATTTAACATATTTTGAAATGTTAGGAAATTGGTCTTTAGGGGATTACTTTAAAGAAGAATCAATAAAAATGAGTTTTGAATTTTTAACTAAGGAATTAGAAATACCAGTAGAAAAATTGTTTGTAACAGTTTTTGCAGGAGATCAAGATGCACCAAGAGACGAAGAATCAGCTAGAATTTGGAAACAAGTAGGAATGCCAGAAGATCATATATATTATTTTGGAAAAGAAGATAACTGGTGGATAGCAGGAGAAGAAGGTCCATGTGGACCAGATACAGAAATGTTTTATGACACAGGCAAAGAGGCTTGTGGGCCAAATTGTGATCCATCTTGTGGATGTGGTAAATATGTTGAAATCTGGAACAATGTATTTATGGAATATTATAAAAATAAAGATGGATATACAAAATTAAAACAAAAAAATGTAGATACAGGTTTAGGTCTTGAAAGAATAAATATGTTATTACAAGGTAAAGAAACACCATATGACACAGAAATATTTAAACCAGTTATGGATGAACTTAGTAAACTTGCTAAAAAAGATTATATAGAGAGTAGAAGAATTGTAGCAGAACATTTACGTTCAAGCATGATGATTATATGTGATGGTGGAAGACCAAGCAATGTAGATAGAGGATATGTTTTAAGAAGACTAATTCGTAGAATGACAAGACACCTTAATAAACTAGAAATAGATTTAAATGAATTACCAAATTTAATAGAACTAAATATTGAAACATTAAGCCAAATGTATCCAGAACTTGTAAAAAATAAAGAAGTAATCAAACAAGTTTTAATAGAAGAAAAGGATAAATTTGTAAAAACATTAGCACATGGAGAAAAAGAGTTTGAAAAAGTAATTAAAAAAATGAAAGAAGAAAATAAAAAACTACTAGATGGTCAAACTGTATTTAAACTATATGATACTTATGGATTTCCACCTGAAGTAACAGGCGATTTAGCAAAAGAACAAGGCTATGAAATAGATATGACAGAATTTGATAAATTATTTAAAGAACATCAAGAAAAATCAAGATTAGGTTCAGAACAAAAATTTAAAGGTGGACTTGCTGACCAAAATGAGCAAACAATAGCATATCATACAGCAACACATTTACTTCATAAAGCTTTACAAATTGTGCTAGGAGAACATGCAACACAAAAAGGTTCAAATATTACAGCAGAAAGACTAAGATTCGATTTTGCGCATCCACAAAAAGTGACAAAAGAACAGTTAGAACAAGTAGAAAAAATTGTAAATGAACAGATAAACAGAAATTTACCAGTAACTTGTGAAGAAATGACACTAGAAGAAGCTAAAAAATCTGGTGCAATGGGGTTATTTGAAAACAAATATGGAGATAAAGTAAAAGTATATACAATAGGAGACTTTAGCAAGGAAATATGTGGAGGACCTCATGTAACTAACACAAAAGGTATGGGAACATTCAAAATAAAGAAAGAAGAAGCAAGCTCTTCAGGAGTTAGACGTATAAAAGCTGTCTTAATAAAATAATATAAAAGGAGAAATGAAACATGGAAGATTGCATATTTTGTAAAATTATAAAAAAAGAAGTTCCATCTCAAATAGTATATGAAGATAATGAAATAATAGCATTTAAAGATATACAACCAGCAGCACCTATTCATATATTAGTAATTCCTAAAAAACACATTCCATCTGTAATTAATTTGAGTAAAGAAGATGAAATATTAGTAGGTAAAATGTATACTGTAATTAATAAAATTGCAGAAGATTTAAAAATAAAAGAAAAAGGATTTAGAGTAATAGTAAACTGTGGTAAAGATGGAGGACAAGAAGTAGAACATTTACACTTCCATTTATTAGGAGGAAAACAATTAGGTGAAAAAATAGTATAAAATTGTATGAAAATAGCAAAAAATGTGATATAATAATAATAGGTATGTATAAAAAATAGGAGGAGATAAATATGTTTAATAATAGTTTTAATAGTAAATATAGTAATGTACTTACAATCATACTTATTATTGTTATTATTGCTATTTTAGGGCTAATTGGTTTTCTTGGATATGATTTCTACAGAAAATATTATATAGATAAAGATGCACAAGACTTTATGGAACAATATGAAGAACAATTACAAAATAACACTATAGATCAAAATACTGTTACTACTGATAATACAATATCAACTATAATTGATCCACTAAATGAAGTTACAACATCAACAGGAAATAATAATACAAGTAATTCAAATAAAGTACAAACATATAAAGGATTTAATGTATTAGGAATAATAGAGATACCAAAAACAGGTATAAAATATCCTGTATTGGATAAAGTAACAACAAAGTCATTAGAAGCATCAGTTGCATACTATTATGGACCAGGTTTAAACCAAGTAGGAAATACAGTTATTTATGGACATAACTATAGAAATGGAGCTTTCTTTGGAAAGAACAAACAATTATCTAATGGAGATATTATATATATAACAGATAATTCAGGAAAAAGAATAAAATATACAATTTACAACATATATAAAACAACAGATATGGATGCTGAATACATAACAAGAGATACAAACGGTGCAAGGGAAATATCATTATCAACTTGTACAGATGATAGTAAAGGAAGATTAATTATTTGGGCAAAAGAATAGAAGAAAGTAAAAAATTTAAGATAAAATGAAAAAAATATTGACAAATTAATTTAATTTAGGTAAAATATTAACTAGCGTTGTTACAGTATAACTGTAACAACGCGAAAACGGTGGATGTAGCGTAGTTGGTTAACGCGCCAGTTTGTGGCACTGGAGACCGTGGGTTCGAGTCCCATCTTCCACCCCATTAAAAAATAAATATATTGGGCTGTAGCCAAGCGGTAAGGCACCAGACTTTGACTCTGGCATGCGCTAGTTCGAATCTAGCCAGCCCAACCAAGAAAAGCAACTTTCATAAAATTGAGAGTTGCTTTTTTACAAAAATAGTAGTAAAGTTTTTTTATTAATGTTATAATATCTTATGAAAGGAGAAGATATGGACTTTGTTTTTAGGGCATTTAGTTATAGAAAAGTTATTAAAAGGACTATATGCAAAGAAAAATGAAGAAAATCCATATACAATAAAATCTCATAATTTATTAGCATTGGCTGAAAAATGTAATTTAGATTTAACAGATGAGCAAGTTGAAAAATTACAAATAATTACTCAATTTAATATAAGTGCAAGATATGATGATTACAAAGAAAATTTTAAGCAAAAATGCACAGATGAATTATACTTCAGAACAAGTAAAAAATATTGAGGAGGTAAGAAAATGGTTAAAAGAGCTATTGACAGCGGAATAATGGAATCAATAAAAAAATATATAGAAAAAATAAGTCAATATTATAAAATAGAAGCAATAATATTGTTTGGTTCTTATGCAAAAGGAACGGAAAATGAAGATAGTGACATAGATATAGCAATTATTTCAAGCGATTTTAGTGACATTATTGAAGATGGTGCAAAACTAATCGGATTAACTTGGAAAATAGATACTAGAATAGAGCCACATCCAATAACAACAGAGGATTATCAAAAAGTTTCAAATCCATTTGTAAGAGAGGTTGTAGATACAGGAATAAAAGTAGCATAGGAGGATTTTTTATTGTAGAAAAAGTAAAAAATAGACAAGCAGTTCAGCCTTCAGTTGGAGAGGAAAGATAAATTTAATAAAACAAATAAAAAAAGAAAAGCAAGATGAATATTACACCTTACTTTTCTTCTTTTTGTTGGACAAATTATTAGTTTTCTTTCATTTGCAAGAAATAAATGTTTTCTGGATTTTTAGATGGTATGGTAAAAGCTATATCAGTAGATTCAATTCTTAAAACTTCTATCCAAACATCTGAAGAACCTGAAAAATTTTCAAGATATATGTGTGTTTTAGGAGTGTTGCCATTCATTTCCCACCACGTAAATCTAATATAATCTGCAGTGATTAAAATAGTTAAACCAAACTCTGCATTTCTTTTGCTTATTTCTCGGTATAGATTGAGATGAAAAAAAATTCTCGAATTTTTTGTTTGTCCTCCTAGTTTTGCTAAAACGTTTAATACGGATTTGTCCTGTGGTACCTTAATTACTTCTCTTTTCATGCTTATTCCTCCTTAAGTTTGGTTAGTTGTAAATGTACCTTCAAATATGAGATATTACTCATTTTAATAGTATTTATTATACTATAATTTACATGATATGGCAAATTATAATTCAAGTTCATTATATTCCATTTCTCTTTCTTCATGCTTTAATTGTTTTACTGGATCAATAAAAATTTGAGTTTCTTCTTGAAAAGTTTTAACTAATTCTTTAGATTCTCCTATACCAAATTTATGGCAAATCCAAACTATAAATTTATTAACTGTTTCATAAAATTTATCTATAATTTTGCATAAACAATTATTTTCTTTTTCTAACTTCTTAAATTTTCCTTTATATTTATATTCTAAATCAATAGATTTTTCTTCAAATTCTTCTTCTAACTCTCTTTTTCTACTGTTAAAATCAAGATTGTTACTTCTTAGCTTATATTCATGCTCTAAATTTTTAATAGTATTGTGTAGTTCTTTATTATCTGCAAGTATTTTATCTCGTTCTTTTTGGTATTTTTCAGCTTCATCAATAACTTTGGACTGTTTTGATAGTTCTTTATGCAAAGTTAGATTATCTTTATATAATTTCGTTTTCTACTTTTTCTCTATTAAGTTTTATTATTTTTATATCATTTATATTTGGGACTTTAGGTAATTCTAATTTTATATTATCTAATATTTTTTTAGTATTTTCAAAATTGGTATAACAATATTATTGTTATTATTGGTTTTTATAATTTTTAATATTAGAATAATGATATCAATAAGTATAAAAGTTGTTATTATTTTTATAAATTTTGTCAAACAAATGTCAAACAAATTCATTTGAAAATTTGATTTTACGAAAGTGTTGAAATGAAAATATTTTTGAAATTTACAACCATAAAATACTGATAAATAAGCATATTAAGTAGCAAAAAGTAATTTTAAAAGCAACTTTCATAAAATTGAGAGTTGCTTTTTTGAACTTTTTTGATTATTTATATATAACACTGTTTATAATATCTAAAAATTTTACAGCATCTGAAGAAGGTTTTTTTGAATAAATAATACCATAAGGCATTGCCTCTCCAGAAGAAATAGGAATAGTTTTAAAAGCAGGATGAATATCTTTCCAACATTCTAAAGTAACAAGTAAGTATCCGTTTTCTTCACATTTATTAAATATATTTATATCATAATATAGAGGTGCATCAATTATTTCTATATCTTTACAATTTAGTTTTATTTTATCTACAATTTCTTGATTTTGTTTACTGTTTCCAGTAGTTATAGCAGCTATTTTTTCTCCAGATAAATCAGAAAAAGAAATTTCCTTCTTTTTAGATAAAGGATTTGTAATAGGAACAGCGATGCAAAATCTATAACTTCCTAATTCTAAAAAATTAAAATCTTTAAGCCATTCTTTTGAATCACCAGGTGAAACCAGAAAATCCAATGTTGTTCCATTATTGTTAAGAGTACTTAAAACCATAGAGTGATTTTCTTCAAAAGGAACTATTTTTATTTTAAATTCGGGATATTTATCATTTACTTTATACCATATATCGAGCAATGGTTTACAAGGACATATTAAAGATGTTCCAATTGTTACAAAATGTGTATTTTGGTTTTGTAGTTTTTTGGCTTTTTCTATGGCTTTATTCGTATAATTTATTATAAATTTAGCATCATTATAAATTTGTTTTCCTACATGTGTAAGAGTAATTCCATGGTTTGTTCTATTTAACAAAGTAAGTCCAAGTTCACTTTCCATTAAATTCATTTGTTTCATAACAGCAGTTGGAGATATAAAAAGTTTCTCTCCAGCTTTGGAAAAGCTACCTGTATTAGCCACCTCAATAAACACTTCAAGATATTTATTATACATATAACAACACCTCGCTTAAACTTTTAGTTAAAGCCATTATAACTTTTTAGAACTTCCTTGTCAATAATTATACTGTTATAATGTGAGATAGATAAGGTAAAATAGAAAGGAAGAAGATTAAATGAATAGTATTGTGATTTTTTATTCAAGAGCTGGATACAACTATGTAAATGGAGAAATAAAAAAATTAGAAATTGGAAATACAGAAGTAATTGCAAAAAGAATTGCAGAACTAACTGAAAGTCCATTATTTAAAATTGAGCAAGTACAGCCATACTCAGATGATTATTCAGAATGTATTGATGAAGCAAAAAGAGACCAAAGATTAGGTGTAAGACCAGAAATAAAGGAATTTCCAAATAATTTAAAAGATTATGATTTAATTTTTCTAGGATTTCCAAATTTTTGGGGAACAATGCCTATGGCAATGTTTACTTTTTTAGAAAATACTAATCTTGATGGTAAAACTATAAAACCATTTTGTTCACATGAAGGAAGTGGATTCGGAAGAAGTATAGAAGATATAAAAAGAATATGTCCAAAAGCAAAAGTAGAAAAAGAAATAGATATACATGGAGCAATGATTTTTGAAGAAGAACTAAAAGAGTGGATTAAATAAAAAAGTAAAGGAGAAGTTAATTATGAAAAGTGTAAAATTAAATAATGGTGTAGAAATGCCAATGTTAGGAATAGGAACATTTTTATTAAGTCCAGACCAAGCAGAAGAATCTGTATATAATGCTTTGAAAGCAGGATATAGATTAATAGATACAGCAAATGCTTATGTGAATGAAAAAGGTGTAGGAAGGGGAATTAAAAAATCAGGAGTTCCAAGAAAAGAAATATTTTTGGAAACAAAATTATGGCCAGCATTTTATGAAGAAGAGGATCAGGTAGAAAGAACATTAAAAAGATTAGATACAGATTATATAGACTTATTATTAATTCATCAACCAGCAGGAAATTATAAAAAAGCGTATAAAATAATGGAAAAAGCAGTAAAGGAAGGAAAAGTAAGAGCGATAGGATTATCAAACTTTGATGAAAAAGGAATTAAAGAAATATTAGATAATTGTGAGATAAAACCAACAGTATTACAAACAGAAGCTCATCCTTATTATTCACAAACAGAAATGAAAGAATTTTTAAATAAATATGATATTAAAATACAGGCTTGGTATCCATTAGGACATGGAGATAAAGGATTAATTAATGAAGAAATATTTAGTAAATTAGCTAAAAAATATGGAAAGAGTAATGTACAAATAATATTAAGATGGCACATACAATCAAATAATATTGTTATACCAGGAGCAACAAATCCGGAACATATAAAAGCAAATATTGACATTTATGATTTTCAATTAACAGATGAAGAAATGCAGGAAATTGCTAAAATAAACAAAAATAAAAGATATTATCAAAGTACACCTGAAATGCTTGAAAGTTACGTTCAAATGAAACCAGATTTAGATGCTCAAAAATAAAAGTAAAAAAATAAGAAAATATATTGACTTGGAGTGGACTCTAAAATATAAAATTAAATAAAAAAGGAGGAATAAAAAATGAACAAAAAAATTATAGCTTTAATTGTTGTTATCGTTTTATTAGTAATAATAGGCGTTGCAGCATACTTTATAAGTCAAAATTCAAATGAAACTCAAACAAATAATTCTAATCAACAAGGATTAGCAGAGCAAAATAGTATGACAGAAAATAATACAGAAGTTGCAGGAGAAAATAATGGAGAAAGCACACAAACAGGGAAAATATTAGTTGTATATTTTTCAGCACAAGGTCATACAGAGGAAGTAGCAAATAAAATAGCTGAAAATTTAGGAGCAGATACTTTTAAAATTGAACCAGTAGATGAATATACTTCTGAAGACTTAAATTGGACAGATGATAATTCAAGAGTAACAAAAGAACACGAAGATGAATCATTAAGAAATGTTGAACTTGTTTCTACAACAGTAGATAATTGGGAAGAATATGATACTGTATTAATTGGATATCCAATATGGTGGGGAATTGCAGCATGGCCAGTAGATACATTTGTAAAAGCAAATGACTTTAATGGAAAAACAGTTATTCCATTTTGTACATCATCATCATCAGGCTTAGGACAAAGTGGAGAATTACTTAAAGAAGAAGCAAATGGCGGAAATTGGTTAGAAGGGCAAAGATTTAGATCTAATCCATCAGATTCAGATATAAATAATTTTACAGATAGTTTAAAATAATAAAAGTCAAGATATTAGAATGATAATAGTTGGGAGGAATTTTATATGAAAAAACAAACAGCAGGTAGAGATAGTCTAGGAGAATTTGCTCCAAAATTTGCAGAATTGAATGATGATGTATTATTTGGAGAAGTATGGTCAAGAGAAGACAAGTTATCATTAAGAGATAGATCATTAGTAACTATTTGTGTATTTATGGGAAAAGGATTATTTGATAATTCATTAAAACATCATTTAATAAATGCAAAAAATAATGGTATTACAAAGGAAGAAATGGCAGAAATTATAACTCATGCTGCATTTTATGCTGGATGGCCAAATGCTTGGGCAGTTTTTAATATGGCAAAAGAAGTATATGCAAATGATGATGAAAAAGAAAATCATGGAGGAATGTTTGGACTAGGAGAACCAAATATTGCTTATGCACAATATTTTATAGGTAATTCATATTTAAAACCATTAACAAATCCAGAAAAAACAAGCCTATTTTTAGCAAATGTTACATTTGAACCTAGATGTAGAAACAATTGGCATATACACCATGCTACAAAAGGTGGAGGACAAATATTAGTATGTGTTGAAGGAGAAGGTTGGTATCAAGAAGAAGGAAAAGAGGCACAAAAGTTAAAACCAGGAGATGTAGTAACAATACCAGCAAATGTTAAACATTGGCATGGAGCTGCAGATTGTTGGTTTAGCCATATTGCTATTGAAGTTCCAGGTGAAGAAACTTCAAATGAATGGTGTGAGCCTGTTTCAGATGAAGAATATAATAAATTAAAATAAAAAATAAAGCGGGTAACTATTTGAAAGTTACTTGCTTTTATGATATAAAATATTATATAGTAATAAAAAAATTGGAGGAAAATATGACAATAAATGAAGTTTCACAAAAATTAAATATATCACAAGATACTTTAAGATTTTATGAAAAAGAACGGTTTAATAGGACCTATAAAAAGAAATAAAAATGGTTATAGAGATTTTCAAGAACAAGATTTAAAGAGGATAGAATTTGTAAAATGTATGAGAAAAGCAGATCTTTCAATTGATGTTCTTAGAAAATACCTTCAGCTATATAATGAAGGTGAAAAAACAAAAGAACAAAGAACAAAACTTTTATTAGAGCAAAAGGGATTATTAGAAAAAAAGATAAAAGCTATGCAAGAAGCGGCTCAAAGATTAGATTATAAAATAAAATTATATTATGAAGGTAAACTAGATGAATTTTTAGAAGAAACTAATAAAGAGGAGGATAATTAAATGGAAGATTTAGGAAAAGAAATTAAAAAACTAGGATTCGGTTTAATGAGATTACCACAAAAAGATGGGAAAATTGATGTAGAACAAACAAAAGTGATGGTAGACAAATTTTTAGAAGCTGGTTTTACTTATTTTGATACAGCCTGGGCATATGCAGGAAGTGAAGAAGCTATAAGAGAAGCTTTAGTAAAAAGGTATCCAAGAGAAAAGTTTAAACTTGCTACAAAAAATGCAGCATGGATAAATTGTAAAACAAAAGAAGAAGCAATAAAACAATTTGAAACATCATTAAAACAAACAGGTGCAGGATATTTTGACTTTTATCTATTACATAACTTAGGAGAAGGAAGAACAAAAGTATTTGATGATTTTGATATGTGGAGTTGGATATTAGAAATGAAAGCACAAGAAAAAATAAAGCATGCAGGATTTTCATTCCATTCTACACCAGAAGAATTAGATGAAATATTAACAAAACACCCTGAAATGGAGTTCGTACAATTACAAATAAATTATGCTGATTGGGAAAATCCAGCAATAAAATCAAAAGAGTGCTATGAAGTGGCAAGAAAGCATGGAAAACCAGTAATTGTAATGGAACCAGTAAAAGGAGGAATGCTTGCAAATCCACCAGAAAAAGTTAAAGAGGTATTTGATAAAGCAAATCCAAATTTATCATATGCATCATGGGCTATTAAATTTGCAGCAGATTTAGATGGAGTAATAACGGTATTATCTGGTATGAGTAATATAGAGCAAATGAAAGATAATATATCTTATATGAAAGACTTTAAAAAATTATCAAATGAAGAAAAAGATGTAATATTCGAGGCACAAAAAATATTAAAAAGTATTCCGTTAATTCCATGTACTACTTGCAATTATTGTGCTAAAGTATGTCCAATGAAAATTGGTATTTCAGGTACATTTACAGCAATGAATATACTTACATTATATAAAGACAAGGCAGCTGCAAAACATCAAGAAGAATGGCTTGTTGGAGGACATGGATTAAAAAAAGCAGAGGAATGCATTAAATGTGGAAAATGTGAAGGTGTTTGTCCACAACATATAAAAATAAGAGAAGAACTTGAAAAAGCAAGAAAAGCACTAGAAGGATAATAGAACCAGAAATAACAACTTTCAAAATGAGAGTTGTTATTTTTGAATAAAAGAATTGCTTAATATAAAAATAAAATATAATATGTATAAAAAATGTTATTTTTTGTGAATAATAAATATGATGTATAAAATAAGGAGAGTACAGTATGCTGTGGAGAATAATATTAGTGATAATAGGATTCATCCTTTTGGTAAAAGGAGCTGATTTCTTAGTAAGTGCTGCGACAAGTGTTGCAAAAAAATTTGGTTTATCAGAAATGTTAATAGGGTTAACTATTGTAGCAATAGGAACTTCACTTCCAGAAATATTTATTACTATTACATCTTCTATAGAAGGACACTCTGATTTAATAATAGGAAATGCTATAGGTAGTTGCATATGCAACTTTTTGCTGGTTATGGGTATTTCAACTTTAGTAAGACCAGTTAAATTTGATAAGAGAATTGTAAAAAGACATATTCCAATTGGAATTATTACTATGTGTTTACTTCTATTTTTAGGTAATACTCAAAAATTAGGAGAAGCTCAAACAATTACAAGAGGACAAGGAATAATATTACTTTTATTTACCCTAGCATATATTATATATACTATATATGAAGAGAAAAAAATAAAAAATGAAAAAATAGATGAAGAAATTATAAAAGATGTTGAAGCAAGGGAAAAAAATTCCATAATTACAATTATTATTTATATGATATTAGGTATAATTGGACTAAAGTTCGGTTCAGATTTTGTTGTAGATAATTCAATAATAATTGCAAAAAATTTTGGCTTATCTGAAAAATTTATAGGAATGACTATAATTGCAGTAGGAACAGCATTACCTGAAATTATAACTGGAATTATAGCAGCTAAAAGAGATGAAACAGACTTATTATTAGGAAATATTACAGGTTCAAACATATTAAATTTATGCTTACTAATTGGGTTAGGAGCAGTAATTAATCCACTAATATTTAGTACAGATTTTAATGCAAGTATAATCTTTTTAATAGTAATAACTATAGCATTGTTATTAATAGCAACAATAAATAAAAAGAGTGAACTAGACAAAAAAAGAGGAATTCTATTAATAGTAATGTACATTGTTTATATTTTCAGCATCATTTAAACTAAATTAGCAATAAAGATATATTGCATAATTTAACATAAAGTGATAAAATATATGAAAACCAATAAAGGAAGGTAGGAAGGTTCATATGAAAAACCGGTACTATTATGAGGCCATGAGTATGGCAGATTTTATCCTCGAAGGACACAATGTATTGGAAACAGCAACTGAGTACAGGGTGTGTGCGAGTACTGTTAAAAGCCGTATTAGAATTTTGGCTAGCATAAACCCAAAAAAGTACAAAGAAGTGATGTTAAAAATACATGAAAAAGATGGATACGAGGATGTGATTATTTCTTAATAACGAAGGGCAAGATTTTTCTAGCCCTTCAATTTTTTTATTTAAATTAAAATGGAATAAATTTCAAATAATGATTCATAATTATATTAAGAATATATTATGGAGGTATATTATGAAAGATTATTTAGGAATAGAAAGCATAAAAGCTTTAGAAGTATTGGATTCTAGAGGAAATCCAACAGTACAAGTAGAAGTAGTTACACAGGGCGGATTTTCTGGAATTGCAATGGTTCCATCAGGAGCATCTACAGGAAGTTTTGAGGCTGTAGAATTACGAGATAAAGACAGCAAAAGATATTTAGGAAAAGGTGTATCACAGGCAGTAGAAAATGTAAATAAAAAAATAGCAAAAAAACTAGAAGGAATGAATGTATATAATCAAATAGAAATAGATAGAGAACTAATATTATTAGATGATACACCTAATAAATCACGATTGGGTGCAAATGCAACTTTAGGAGTATCTTTAGCTGTGGCAAAAGCAGCGGCAAATTCTTTAGGTATTTCATTATATAATTATATAGGTGGAGTAAATAGTAAAATTTTACCACGACCAATGATGAATATTTTAAATGGTGGAAAGCACTCAGATAATAATATAAATATTCAAGAATTTATGATAATTCCAGTTAGTGCAACAACTTTTAAAGAAGGTTTGCAAATGGGAGTAGAAGTATATCACAATTTAAAGAAAGTATTAAAAGAAAAAGGATATTCAGTTGCAGTAGGAGATGAAGGAGGCTTTGCACCTAATCTAAAAGATGAAACAGAAGCAATAGAAGTTATAATAGAGGCAATAAAAAAAGCAGGGTATGAGCCTAAAAAAGATGTGTGTTTGGCATTAGATGTTGCGAGTACAGAAATGTATGAAGAGGCTAAAAAGATAGGAAAAGAAGGATATTACTTTTGGAAGACAGATGTATTTAAAACTAAAGATGAAATGATACAATATATAGAAGAACTAGTAAATAAATATCCAATTATTTCAGTGGAAGATGGGCTTGCAGAAGAAGATTGGGAATCTTGGAAAAAACTCACAGATGAACTAAAAACAAAAATTCAATTAGTTGGTGATGATTTATTTGTTACAAATAAAGAAAGACTAACTAAAGGTATAAAACAGGGTGTTGCAAATAGTATTTTAATTAAGCCAAATCAAATAGGAACATTAACAGAAACACTAGATGCAATAGAACTTGCAAAAAGGCATGGGTATACAGCGGTTATTTCGCATAGATCAGGAGAAACAGAAGATACTACAATAGCTGATATAGCAGTTGCAACAAATGCAGGACAAATAAAAACAGGGGCACCATGTAGGACTGATAGAGTTGCTAAATACAATAGGTTGTTAAATATTGAAGATGAATTAGGAGAAAATGCTGAATTTTAAAATCAAAAAATACAAATTTCTAAATATAGTAGAAATTTGTATTTTTTTATGATATTATGTGAAAAAAAGTAGTATAAGGGGAAAATTATGAGCAACTTAATAGGAATTATTGCATCTTATGCATTTATTATAGTAGTAATAATAGTAGCGAAATTATTTGAAAAAATAGGGAAAGAAGCAAGTAGAAAATTTATTCATATTGCACTTTGTAATTGGTGGTTTATAGCAATGTACTTTTTTACAAATGCTATATGGGTATCAATTGTACCATTAAGTTTTGTAGTAATTAACTATATATCATATAAAAAGAATATAATATCTGTTATGGAAAGAGATAATCAAGATGGGCTAGGTACTGTGTATTATGCTATTTCCTTATTTATTCTTGCAATTATAAGTTTTGGAGTATTAAATAATCCATTAATAGGGCTTGCAGGAATTTTAGTAATGGGATATGGTGATGGATTAGCAGCAATAGTTGGTAGAAAAATAAGTAGTAAAGAATATAAAGTAGGCAGTACTAAAAAAACGCTTGCTGGTTCAGCAACTATGTTTATAATTACATTTGTTATACTAGCCATATTCTTAATAGATATGCAATTTTGGTATATAAAAGCAATAATTGCAAGTATAATTATAACAATAGTTGAGGCAGTATCTGTAAAAGGTACTGATAATTTGACAGTTCCAATTATAACTTCTGGAATATTGTATTTACTAATGTGCATATAGAAAGTAAGGAGAATCATGAATAAGCAAGAAATATTAAACCACTATAAAGAAGATGATAGATTATTAATAGCAAAAGTATTTGATAAAATAGAAATTACAGAAAAAAGAAATAAAATAACAAATACAGATTTTTTAGATTTACACCAAAAAAATATAGTTCAAAAATTATTAAACACAATACAATATGAAAATTATTTGTTTTTTGGTGGAGACGAAAATTCAGAAAGAACAGTATTAATAATATATCCTACTAAATTTAATAAAGAAATAGTAGAGAAAAATTATAACAACATAATGCAAATTATAGAAATAATATTACCGAACGATTTACAAGGGAAATACTCACATAGGGATTATCTTGGTGGACTTATGAAGTTAGGCATAAAAAGAGAAAAAATTGGCGATATAATTGTATTTAATGATGGTGCCAATATAATTGTTTTAAATGAAATTGTAAAATTTGTAAAAGATAATATATCAAGTTTAACAAGGTTTAGTAAAGCGAATATACAAACCAAAGAAATACAAGAATTATATAAACAAGAAATAAAGAAAATAGAAGAAGAAATTGTAGTTTCTTCATTAAGGTTAGATAATGTAGTTTCAGAACTTGCGAAAGTATCTAGAACAAAAGCAGAGGAAATAATAAGTAGTGGTAGAGTATTTTTAAATTTTGAAAATATTACAAAGTTATCTAAACTAATAAAACCAGAAGACATCTTAACAATTAGAGGAAAAGGAAGATTTAAAATAAAAGAGATTTTAGGAAATACAAAGAAGGGAAAAATTATTGTATTAATTGAAAAGTTTGTATAGGGGAATATTTATGAAAAAAGGTATTTTTATTATAATTATAATTGTATTAATACTTGTCGTTGGACAAGTAATTTATACCTGCTATAATAATCATAATAAAGAAAATAAGGAGTATAATCCGTATAATAGAACAATCAAAAAAGTTTCTATGAAAATAAAAGAAAATACACTAACAAAAACAAGTGCAACTATAGTAATAACAGATGAAAATACAATTCCATATTTTTGGGGAGAAAGCTATATAATTGAAAAAAATATATTTGGAAATTGGTGGACTAAAGTTCCTTTAATTGCGGGTTATTCAGAAACGCCAATGTCGTTACGTGGAGAAAATGGCATAACAGAAATGAAAATTGATTGGTCTGATAGGTATGGTGAACTAAAAGAAGGGAAATATAGAATAGTAAAATATGCTAATGAAGGTGAAATATATGCTGAATTTACTATAGAATAAATATAAACAATACTTTCATGGTTTTATATATAAGATATTAATAAAAAACTAGCTAAATAGCAAAATGCTTATTATAGGGCTTGCAATTTATAAAAAACGTGATATAATATAAAAGCTAATTTAGTAAATGAGAAAGGATTTGAATTAAATGAGTATAAAAATTGAAAAAACAGAGAACAAAAACGAAGTAAAATTAGAATTTACAATCGAAGCTGCAAAATTTGATGAAGCTATTAAAACAGTATATTCAAAAAATGCAAAATATTTTAATATACCAGGGTTTAGAAAAGGAAAAGCACCAATGAATATTGTTGAAAGATATTATGGTGATGAAATATTTTATGAAGATGCATTTAATGAAGTAGTACCAGAAGTATATGAAAAAGAATTAAAAGAAAACAATATAGAAGCTGTAAGTCGTCCAGATTTAGATGTAAAACAAATAGGTAAAGGACAAGACTTAATATTTACAGCAGTAGTTCAAACAAAACCAGAAGTAAAACTTGGAAAATATAAAGGTATAGAATTAAAGAAAGTTGAGTATAATGTATCTGATGCAGATATAGAACATGAACTTGGACATATGCAAGAAAAAAATGCAAGATTAGTTTCTGTAGAAGATAGACCTGTAGAAAAGGGAGATATTACAGTTATAGATTTTGAAGGATTTGTTGATGGTGTAGCATTTGAAGGTGGAAAAGCCCAAAACCATGAATTAACTATTGGAAGCAATACATTCATACCAGGATTTGAAGATCAAATTATTGGAATGAAAATAGATGAAGAAAAAGATATAAATGTAAAATTCCCAGAAGACTATTTTTCAGAAAACTTAAAAGGAAAAGATGCTGTATTCAAAGTAAAACTACATGAAATTAAGAAAAAAGAACTTCCAAAATTAGATGATGAATTTGCAAAAGATGTTAGTGAATTTGATACATTAAAAGAATTAAAAGAAAGTATCAAACAAAAAATAGAAGAAGAAAATAAAACCAAAGCAAAATATGAAATGCAAGATGCTGCAGTAAAAGCTGTATGTGATGCTGTTGAAATTGATATACCATCAGGAATGATAGAAACAGAAGTTGACAACATGGTAAGAGAAATTGAACAAAGACTTTCATATCAAGGAATGAAATTAGAAAACTACTTACAAATGATTGGAAAAACAAATGAAGAATTCAGAAAAGAATATGAAGAACAAGCAAAAACATCTGTAAAAAATAGATTAGTTATAGAAGCAATAATAAAAGCAGAAAAAATTGAACCAGATGAAATTACAGTAGAAGAAAAAATTAAAGAAATGGCTGAATTGTATGGACAAAAAGAAGAACAATTAAAACAAAATGAAGGATTTGTACAATACATAAAAGAGTCATTAAAAAGCGAAAAAGCAGTTGAATTCATAGTAGAAAATGCAAAAATAAAATAAATTGATAGAAGTTGGAGTTAGAAGTTAGAATTGTACAAATTCTATAAATAGATATATAATCTTAATATCCAACTTCTTTGTTTTAAAAAATTATAAGGAGGAAATAATATGTTAGAAAGAAATAGTTTAGTACCATATGTTATTGAACAAACAAATAAAGGAGAAAGGTCATATGATATATTTTCTAGACTTTTAAAAGATAGAATTATATTTTTAGGTGAAGATGTAAATCCAACTACAGCAAGTTTAGTAATTGCACAACTTTTATTTTTGGAATCAGAAGATCCAGATAAAGAAATCAGCTTATATATTAATTCACCAGGAGGATCTATTACAGATGGAATGGGAATTGTTGATACAATGAATTATATTAAATGCCCAGTTTCAACAATTTGTATAGGAATGGCAGCAAGTATGGGGGCAGTATTATTAGCATCAGGAGAAAAAGGAAAAAGATTTGCAACACCTAATGCTGAAATTCTAATTCATCAACCATTAATAGGTGGAAATGGAATTTCTGGCCAAGCTACAGAAATAAAAATACATGCAGACCATATGGTAAAAACAAGAGCAAAATTAAATAAATTACTAAGTGACAGAACTGGTCAAACTTTAGAAACAATTGAAAAAGATACAGAAAGAGATAACTATATGACTGCAGAAGAAGCATTAAAATACGGATTAATTGATGGAATTATGGACAAAAGAATATAATTTAAATATATAACTAGGAGGAGAAAATGGCTAAGAACCAAAATGAAAAAAATGTAAAGTGTTCTTTTTGTGGTAAACCACAGGAAAGTGTTAAACGAATTGTTGCTGGACCAGGAGTATATATTTGTGATGAATGTATAGCATTATGTAAAAACATTATAGAAGAGGACTATTTAGAAGATGATGAAATGGGATATACCATTGAAGAAGCTACAGAATTACCAACACCAGAAGAAATAAAAAGAACATTGGATCAATATGTAATAGGGCAAGAAGAAGCAAAAAAAACGCTAGCAGTAGCAGTATATAATCACTATAAAAGAATTAATAGTGAAGATGAAATAAATGATGTAGAAATTCAAAAAAGTAATGTACTTCTTTTAGGACCAACAGGATGTGGAAAAACTTTACTTGCACAAACTTTAGCAAGAATTTTAAAAGTACCATTTGCAATAGCTGATGCCACAACACTAACAGAAGCAGGATATGTTGGAGAAGATGTTGAAAATATTTTATTAAAACTAATACAGGCAGCAGATTACGACATTGAACTTGCAGAAAAAGGAATAATATATATTGATGAAATAGATAAAATTACAAGAAAGTCTGAAAATCCATCAATCACAAGAGATGTAAGTGGAGAAGGCGTACAACAAGCATTACTTAAAATAATAGAAGGAACAACAGCATCTGTTCCACCACAAGGTGGAAGAAAACATCCACACCAAGAATTTCTTCAAATTAATACTTCAAATATATTATTTATTTGTGGAGGAGCTTTTGAAGGATTAGATAAAATTATTGATGAAAGAATTGGAAAAAAAGTAATTGGATTTGGTGCAAAAATAGAGAGCAAAAAGGATGTAGATAAATCAGCAATATATAATGAATTATTACCACAAGATTTATTGAAATTTGGGTTAATACCAGAATTTGTTGGAAGACTTCCAATTATAGCAACATTAAAGGAATTAGATAGAGAAGCATTAATTAAAATTGTAACTGAACCAAAAAATGCTTTATTAAAACAGTATAAAAAATTATTAGAACTAGATAATGTTGAACTAGAATTTGAAAAAGAAGCTTTAGATGTAATAGTAGATAAAGCAATACAAAGAAATACAGGAGCAAGAGGTTTACGTTCAATAATAGAAGAAATTATGAGAGATATAATGTTTGATATCCCATCTAATCCAAAAATAGAAAAATGTATTATAACAAAAGAAACAGTATTGGAAGGGAAAGAACCAAAACTAATAATTAATGAAAATAAAGTAGAGAAAAAGCATATAAAAAAGCAAAAAATAATACAAAAAAGACCAGAAACAGCATAAAATTAAGAATGAACAAAAGGGACAGTCCTTAAAGTTCAAATGTTTGAACTTTAAGGACTGTCCCTTTTGTTCATTCTTTCAAATTGCACCAAATTTTAAAAATGTATTGACAAATAAGATAAAAGATATTAGAATGTTAGTGCAAGCTAACTTTTGAGAGGTGAAAAAATGAAATTATCCAATTCTTTAGAGGAATATTTAAAAACAATATATATACTAAAAAACACAGAAAAACAAGTGCGTGTTACAGATATAGCAAAAAAATTAAAAATTTCTAAACCAAGTGTAAATAGAGCTTTAAACAATTTGAAGGATTTAGAACTAATAGAATATGAAGCTTATGGAGATATTGTATTAACAAAAGCTGGAGATGAGTTAGCAAAAGATATAATAAAAAGATATTCTACACTAAAGCTATTTTTAACAGAAGTACTTGAAATAGATAAAGATGTTGCTGAAGATGAAGCTAAAGCTATGAAACATGCAATATCAGAAGATACAGTTAAAAAACTGGAAAATTATATAAATAAAATATTAGATTTAGGCGACCTAGATTGTGGCTATGATAAAAACAGTGAAAAATGTAAAAAATGTGTTAAGATAACTGCAAAAAATAGGCTAAAAAAGCAAATATAAAGGAGGAAGAAATGTTAGAGTTAAAAGATATATGTTTTGAAAGAGATAATAAAAAAATATTAGATAATATAAATTTAAAAATAGAAGATGACAAATTTATAGCAATTACAGGACCAAATGGATCTGGAAAATCAACGCTTGCTAAAATAATTATGGGAATAGAGAAACCAGATTCAGGAAAAATTATATTCAACAACAAAGATATTACTAAAATGCCTATAGATAAAAGAGCAAAATTAGGTATAGGATTTGCTTTTCAACAACCAGTAAAGTTTAAGGGAATAACAGTATATGATTTGTTAAAAATAGCTTCAAAAAAAGAAATAAATAAAATAGAAGCATGTAATACTTTATCAAAAGTTGGACTTTGTGCAAAAGAATATGTAGATAGAGAAGTGAATTCTTCATTATCAGGAGGGGAATTAAAAAGAATAGAAATAGCAACTGTTGCACTAAGAGAATCTAAACTTACTATTTTTGATGAACCAGAAGCAGGAATAGATTTATGGAGTTTTAATAATTTAATAGATGTATTTGAAAATATGAGAAATATAATAAAAGGAACAACAATTATTATATCTCATCAAGAAAAAATATTGAATATTGCGGATAAAATAATATTAATGAGAGATGGAAAAATAGAACAAATAGGAGAGGCAAAAGATGTACTTGAAAATGTAGGTGTAAAAAAAGAATGTTGTAGATTAAATAGAAAAGAGGAATAAGATGGAAAATATAAATAAAATAGATGAAAATTTGTTAAATGAAATTTCTAATGTAGAAGAAATAAAAGCAGGAGCATATAATATTAGAAAAAATGGTAAAGGCATAGAAAGGAAAATTACTGAAAATGTTAATATTGTAACTAAAAAAGACAAATCTGGAATAGATATTTATGTAAAAGAAAATACAAAATTTGAATTTATACATATTCCTGTAATTATTACTGAAAGTGGATTAAAAGAGGTTGTATATAATGACTTTTATATTGGGAAAAATGCAAATGTAATAATTGTTGCAGGATGTGGAATTCATAATGAACATCATAAAGACTCTGAACACAATGGCATACATAGATTTTTCTTAGAAGAAGGAGCAAAAGTAAAATACATAGAAAAACATTATGGAGAAGGAAAAGGAACAGGAAAAAGAATTTTGAACCCTGTAACAGAAGTAGAATTAAAACCAGGAAGCTCATTAGAAATGGAAAGTGTACAAATAAAGGGAGTAGATTCAACAATAAGGCAAACTAAAGGAAAATTAGAAAAAGATACAAACTTAGTTGTAACTGAAAAAATTATGACACATGGAAAACAATTTGCAAGAACAGAATTTGAAGTAGATCTAAATGGAGAAAATGCAAGTACACATGTAACTTCTAGGTCTGTTGCAGTAGAAAATTCAAAACAAGAATTTATTTCTAAAGTATATGGAAACACAAAATGTTTTGCGCATGTTGAATGTGATGCAATTATAAAAGACAAAGGAATTGTAAAGGCAACTCCAGAAATAACAGCTAATAATGTGGATGCAAACTTAATTCATGAAGCGGCTATTGGTAAAATTGCAGGAGAACAATTAATAAAATTAATGACTCTAGGGTTAACAGAAAAAGAAGCAGAAGAAGAAATAATAAACGGATTTTTAAGATAAACTTTACAAAAAACACTTGCAAATAATGAAATAACGTGCTATCATAATATACATAATAATAAAAGACCATAAAAAGGACAACACAGTAAAGTAAAAGCAAAAGAGAGCTAGAGATTGGTGCGATTCTAGTTGTTTAATAATTTATTGTTATCACCTTTTTGTTATTTATCTGAAAACGAAAGTAAGATAAGTCGTTTAACTTACGTTATAAAGTTAATTAAGAGAGAAATACTTTTTCTAGTATTTCTAAATTAGGTGGTACCGCGGAAAAACTATCCATTTCGTCCTAAATATAGGAAGGAATGGATTTTTTGATTTTAAAAGGAGGAATTAAATATGTGTGAAGAAAAAAAGGATTATAGCTCAACTTTAAACTTACCAAAAACAGATTTTCCAATGAGGGCAAGTCTTCCAGAAAATGAACCAAAAATACTAGAAGAAGTATTTGAAAACAAATTATATGAAAAAATGCTTAAGAAAAATGAAGGAAAAACTCCATTTGTTTTACATGATGGACCTCCATATGCAAATGGTGAAATACATCTTGGTCATGCTTTAAATAAAGTATTAAAAGATACAATAGTAAGATATAAAAACCTACAAGGATTTTATACTCCATTCATACCAGGATTTGATACACATGGAATGCCTACAGAGAAAAAAGCTATAGAAAAACTAGGTTTAAATAGAGATGAAATACCTGTTAGTCAATTTAGAGATACTTGTAAACAATTTACAGAAGAATATAAAGATAAGCAAATAGAAGGATTTAAAAGACTAGGTGTGTTAGGAGATTGGGATAATCCATATATAACATACCAACCACAAGTAGAAGCAAAACAAATTGGTGTATTTGCTGAAATGTATAAAAAAGGATATATATATAAAGGATTAAAACCAGTATATTGGTGTACAGATTGTGAAACAGCTCTTGCAGAAGCTGAGATTGAATATAAAGATATAAATTCACATACAGCATATGTAAAATTTCCTGTAAAAGATTCAAAAGGAAAATTTGATAAGGAAAATACATCTATAGTAATATGGACAACAACACCATGGACATTACCAGGAAACATGGGAATAACTGTAGGTCCTGAATATAAATATAGTATAGTTGATATTGGAAAAGAGAAAGTAATAATTGCAACAGAACTTGTTAAAACTGTAATGGAAAAAGCGGGAATTGAAAAATACACTACACTTGCAGAACTTGAAGGTAAAGAATTAGAAGGTGTAATATGTAGACATCCATTTTTAGATAGAGATTCAAGAGTTGTTTTAGGTTCTGATGATACAATATTAGTAGAATTAGATACAGGTACAGGTGCAGTACACACAGCTCCTGGATATGGTAAAGAGGACTACCTTTGTGGTTTAAAAAATGGATTAGATATAGTAGTAACAGTAAACGCTAAAGGACATCAAACAGAAGAAGCAGGTCCATTTAGTGGAATGTATTATGCAAAATCAGATAAAGAAATAATAAAATGGCTAGATGAAAATGGATATTTACTTGTTGCAGAAGATATAAGACACTCATATCCACATTGCTGGAGATGTAAACATCCAGTAATATACAGAGCCACAAGCCAATGGTTTGCATCTGTAGATGGATTTAGAAAAGAAACTTTAGAGGCTATAAAAACAGTTAAATGGTATCCTGCTTGGGGAGAAGAAAGAATTTCTAAAATGGTAGAAGAAAGAAATGACTGGTGTATATCTCGTCAAAGAACTTGGGGTGTACCAATACCAATTTTCTATTGTAAAGAATGTGAAAAAGAATATGTAACACCTGAAAGTTTAGAAAAAGTACAACAAATTTTTAAGGAAAAAGGTTCAAATGCATGGTTTGATTTAACAGAAAAAGAACTTATGCCAGAAGGAGCAAAATGTCCTGAATGTGGTTGTACAGAATTCAAAAAAGAAACAGATATAATGGATGTTTGGTTTGATTCAGGCTCTACTCATGAATCTGTTTTAGCTGAACGTGGGCTTCCAGAAGCGGATATGTATTTAGAGGGAAGTGACCAATATAGAGGATGGTTCCAATCATCACTTCTAACTTCTGTTGCAACTAAAGGAAAAGCACCATATAAAGAAGTTTTAACACATGGTTATACTGTAGACGAAAAAGGAAGAAAAATGTCTAAGAGTTTAGGAAATGGTATAGATCCAAAGAATGTTATAAATGAATCTGGTGCAGATGTATTAAGACTATGGGTATTATCATCTGATTATAAATCTGATGTAAGTGGTTCTAAAAATATTTTAAAACAAGTAACAGAAGTATATAGAAAAATACGTAATACAGCAAGATACATGTTAGGAAATACAAACGATTTTGATGTAAATAACCCAGTTCCATATAAGGATTTACAAGAAATTGATAAATGGGCATTATTAAGACTAAACAAATTAATAAGAGATTGTACAAAGGCATATGACACATATGATTTCCATAATGCATATCATGCAATTAATCAATTTTGTGTTGTAGATATGAGTTCTTTCTATTTGGATATTATAAAAGACAGATTATATACATCAAAGCCAAACTCAATAGAAAGAAGAGCAGCACAAACAGCTATGTATGAAATATTATCTAGCTTAGTTAGAATACTTGCTCCAATGACTTGTTATACAGCAGAAGAAATATGGAAATATATGAAGCATAAAGAAGGAGAAAATACAGAAAGTGTAATGCTAGAATATTATCCAAAAGCAAATCCTGAATATGATAATGAAGAATTAGATAAAAAATGGTCTAAATTAATTAAAATAAAGGATGAAGTAGCTAAAAAATTGGAACTTGCAAGAGCAAATAAAGAAATTGGAATGTCACTTGCTGCAAAGGTAATATTATATGCTGATGGTCCAGAATATGAATTTATAAAAGGAAAAGAAGAATTATTAAAAGAAATATTTATAGTTTCTGATGTAGAAATATTAGAAAATAGAAGAAATGAAGATGATGAGGTAGCAATAGGAATAAAAATAGTTCAAGCACCAGGAGAAAAATGTGAAAGATGCTGGATGTATTCAGAAACAGTAGGAAGCGATAGTCAAAACCCTACAATTTGCCACAGATGTAGCCAGAATTTGAAATAGAATATAAAAGAAATAAAAAAAGGAACTTTAATTTATTAAATTAAAAATTTAATAAGTTAAAGCTCTTTACTTTTTTAATTTTGAGGGATAAAGTGGCATAAATATTACAAATAGATTACAAAATATCAAAAGACATTGACATGTTATAATTGTAATTATAAAATAAGAACATAAAGCTAAATAAAAAAGTGCGAATAAATAATTACTAAAAAGTACAAAATATTAAAAAGAAAGGTAAGAAAGAAAAGGGAGGAACACGAAAGAATGAATAAAAAAGAAAAAATAAGAAAGGAAAAGAAGAAAAAGGAAAAAACAACAAAAAACTTAACTTTGACAAATAACAATAAGGGTATAACATTAATAGCTCTTGTTATAACCATCATAGTATTACTAATATTAGCAGGAGTAACGATAAACTTAACATTGGGAGAGAATGGAATATTTAAAACAGCAGAGATGGCAGGAAAGAATTATACACAAGCACAAGAAGATGAACTTGCAGGACTAGCGGGATTTGAAAATACAATAAATAATGTAATAGGTGGATTAGGAAATTCAGATACATCAAATCAATTAGTAACAAAAATCACATTAAATAAAACAAGTACAACAATAAGAAAAGGAAAAACAGAGAACTTAACTGCTACAGTAGAACCAAGTAATGCAAGTAATAAAACTATAAAGTGGAGTAGTAGTGATAACAGTAAAGTAACAGTAGAAAATGGACTAATAACAGCAGTAGATTTAGGAACAGCAATAATAACAGCAGAGGCAGTAGACGGAAGTGGTGTAAAAGCAACATGTAATGTAGTAGTAGAAGAAGCATTATTAAAAGATGTAGTAAAACCAGGAAATTATGTAAAATATGATACAGGAATAGATGGCATTGGAAACAATGGAGATGGAATAGTATTATTTAGAGTATTATACAACGATGAAGCAAATGGATTGCAAATTATATCAGACAAAAATGTGGAAAATGTAGCATTAGGAGCAAATGGAGAAGATGATTTAACAGCTTGGCAAGCAACAATGAATGATTATAATAATGCAATAACAATATTAAACCAAAAAGCAGAATATTATGCAACAAGTAGCCCATATGCATTAGATGGAAGATGTGTAGGAAGTATGCCAACAGTAGGGTCAGATGGAAAATTTAATGCAAAGAATAACGAAGAAGAAGGAAGTTTTATTATACCAGATGATTGGACATTACCAAGTGGATGGAGTAGTAGAGATACGGGGTGCAAAAAAGGAAAAGATGAAAATTATAAAGCAGACGAAACAGCAATGGAAGCAATAGGAGGAAATATGTGGGTAACAGGGGAGGAATACTGGCTAGCATCCCGACAATATTCGTATGCGACTACGTGTAGCTTCTTTGTAAGTATTGTATCTACTAGGGGGCATTTGTACAATAGTTTGTGCTATGTCAATTCTAGTGGACATACGAGTTGCGGTACTAAACTAATGGGACTTCGTCCTTGTATTTCTCTAAAATCTGACGTCAAAGTAGTAGGTGGAGATGGAGGTGAAGAGACTCCATATGAGCTAGGAGTTTAAAACAATTCAAACTATACAAATTCTATAAGTAAAATTATAGCAAGTTTGTATAGTTTTTTTGTATAGCATATAAAAAATATTCATATAATATAGTAGATAGATAGTTTAATTCTTAAAAGTAAAAGAAAAGAGGAAAAATAATGGAAAATATAAGATATTTTGACCATGCCGCTACAACTAAAACTAAAGAAGAAGTTTTAAAAGAAATGATACCATATTTTACACTAAATTATGGCAATGCATCATCAATTTATACTATAGGTAGAAAATCCAAAAAAGCAGTAGAAGAGGCAAGAGAAAAGGTAGCAAAAGCGATTAATGCGACTTCAAAGGAAATATATTTTACATCTTGTGGAAGTGAAAGTGATAATTTAGCAATAAAGGGAGTTGCATATGCTAATAGAGAAAAAGGAAATCATATAATTACAACAAAAATAGAACATCCAGCAGTATTGCACACATGTCAACACCTAGCAAGAGAAGGATTTGAGATAACATATCTAAATGTGGATAATGAAGGTCTAATTAGTTTACAAGAATTAGAAGAAGCTATTACAAATAAAACAATCTTAATTTCGATAATGTTTGCAAATAATGAAATAGGAACAATTCAGCCAATAAAAGAAATAGGTCAAATTGCGAAAAAGCATAATATCTATTTTCACACAGATGCTGTTCAAGCAGTTGGAAATGTACGAATAGATGTAAGAGATTTAAACATAGATTTACTTTCAATGTCTGCTCACAAATTTTATGGACCCAAAGGTGTTGGAGCGTTATATGCAAGAACAGATGTGAAATTTGATAAAATACAAGATGGTGGCCACCAAGAAAGAAATAAAAGAGCAGGAACAGAAAATGTAGCAGGAATTGTGGGAATAGGAAAAGCAATAGAACTTGTTTATAAAAATTTTGATGAATATAATAATAAACTTTTAAACTTACGAGATTATTATATAAAACAAGTAGAAGAAAAAATACCATATGTAAAATTAAATGGTCATAGAACTAAAAGACTTCCAGGAAATGCAAATATATCTTTTAAATTTGTAGACGGGGAAGCATTATTACTAAATTTAGATGCAAAGGGAATATGTGCTTCAACAGGTTCTGCATGCACATCAGGTTCACTAGATCCATCACATGTGTTACTTGCAATAGGTTTGCCACATGATGTTGCACAAGGTTCTTTAAGAATTACATTTGGAGAAGATAATACTAAAGAAGATGTAGACTTTTTAGTTGATACATTAGTAAATGTAGTGGAAAAGTTAAGAGATAGTTCACAGGAATATAAGGAATTTGCAAGTAAATAGACAAATTTAAATAATTATGCTACAATAGCGTTATAAGTTCATGAAACTGTAAACTAAGTCATACTAAAACACAGGAGGGAAAAATGAAGGCATTAACATTAAAGGTGCTTAGTGTAATTATTTTGCTGATGGTAGTTCTACTAATTTTTGCTTTTGGAATGTTTGTAGGAAGTACATTTCCGGAATACCGGATTTGGTACGGAGTTCTTGCAGTAGCATTACTTATTATGCTTGTTTCAGGCAGTGTAGGATACTATATAGGATCAGCAGAGAAAAAAATGAAAAAAAGGGACTGATGCGATGCATCAGTCCTGTAACATTAACTTTTCTACAATTTGCACCGCATTAGATGCAGCACCTTTTCTTATATTATCTGCAACAACCCATAAATTTATGCCATTTTCTACACTAAAATCCCTACGTATTCTTCCAACAAAAACATCATCATGACCGCTTGCATTAGTTGCAAGTGGATAAATATTATTTTTTATGTCATCTTCTACAATAATTCCAGGAGCTTTTTGCAAAGTACAAATTAAATCATCTAAATCAAAACTATTTTCAAATTCTATATTAATACTTTCACTATGGCAATTTACAACTGGAACTCTAACAGTAGTTGCAGTAATTTTTAAATTCGGTTTATTTAATATCTTTCTAGTTTCATTTATCATTTTTTCTTCTTCTTTTGTATATCCATTATCTAAAAATACATCAATATGAGGTAAACAATTATTAAATATTTGATAAGGAAATTTTTTGTTAGGTAATCCATTAATACCATTTTTTAAGTCATCAACGCCCTTTTGACCAGCACCAGACACAGCTTGATAAGTAGAATAAATTATTCTTCTAATTTTGTATTTATCATCTAATGGTTTTAATGCAACAACAGCTTGAATTGTTGAACAATTTGGATTTGCTATAATTCCATGGTTATTTTTTATTTCTTCTGGATTAACTTCTGGAACAACTAAAGGGACTTCTTTATCCATTCTAAAAGCACTACTATTATCTACTACTATACAACCTTTAGATGCGGCAATCGGAGAAAATTTTTTTGAGGTATCACCGTCCAGCAGAAAAAATTGCAAAATCAAATCCTTCATCAAAAGAATCTTCTTTTAATTCTCTTACTTCATAATCCTTTCCCATAAAATTAATTTTTTTACCAGCAGACCTACTAGAAGCAAAAAATACGTATTCGTAAATTGGCAAGGTTTTTTCTTCTAAAACTTTAAGTGCAGTTCTTCCAACTAAACCAGTAGCTCCTACTAAAGCTAGTTTATATTTTCCATTTTTCATAAATAAAACACCTCGAAATAGAGTATGTAACAGAAAATATAGTTATATTTTCTACGTACATTATATGATAAAAAATAATATATAGGAACAATTTTTATAAAAATAATATTAAAAGCATTGACATACGATAACCAAAATGTTATCATATAAATATAATATAAAAGGAGTAATCTAGATGTATGAAATAGAAATATATGAAGATAGAAATGGAAAAAGCGAAATAGAAGAATACATTAAGAATTTGCAAAATAAAAATGATAAGGATAGTAAAATTAAATTTAATAAAATAGTAGCATATATGAGATTATTAAAAAAACATGGATTATCTCTAGGCACACCATATATAAAACATCTTGATAGTGATATATGGGAATTAAGACCATTAAGAGATAGAATACTTTTTGCCTATTGGGACAATAATAAGTTTATCTTATTAAGCTGTTTTATGAAAAAAACACAAAAAACACCACGAAGAGAAATCGAAAAAGCTAAAAAGTTGTTAGAGGATTATAAGGAAAGGGGTGAGTAATATGAGTGAAAAATTAAAAAAATGGGAAGAGTTTGAAAAGGAGTTGAATATAATACCCGAACAAGAAGCGGAAATACAACTTGAAGAGGATTTGATAGAGGCTACTATTGAAGCAAGAAAAAAGAGCAATCTTTCACAAAGGGAATTAAGTAAAAAGACGGGGATAAAACAACCAGCAATAGCAAGAATTGAGAGCCGTTCTCGTTCTCCTCAAGCTTCAACACTAATAAAGTTATTATATCCAATGGGGTATACTATAAGGGTTGTTCCTTTAAAAAAGGATAAAAAATAATAGAATAATTGTAAGAGGGCTAGAAATATAAAAAATTCTAGCTTTTTTTGTCTATATTTTTTATTGCTACAGAAAAATCGTCAGATTTTTCTGCAGCAACAAGGTTAAGTTACCTTGGGCTGTGCATATTCGCGAAGCGAAATGCACATGTGGCGAAGCCACTTTTCTTATAAAAATATAACAATAGTTACATATATAGGTTGAAAAAAATTACGCTTTATGATATAAGTTAATAAGAAAAATTAGATTTTAAAGAAAGAAATACTATGAAAAATATTAAAGATTATAATTTAGATGAATTAAAACAAGAATTTATAAAATTAGGAGAAAAACCATATAGAGCAGAACAAGTATTTAAATGGTTATATACAACTAATGTTACAACATTTGACGAAATGAGTAATTTATCATTAGAACTACGTGAAAAATTAAAAAATGAATTTTCAATTTGTGTATATAATATAATAAAGAAACAAGAATCTTCAGACGGTACGAAAAAATATTTATTTGATATATTAGATACGAACGCTATAGAAACAGTATTAATGAGTTATCATCATGGATATACAATATGTGTATCTTCACAAGTAGGATGTAAAATGGGCTGTAAATTTTGTGCATCTACAGGAATACAATTCGTTAGAAATTTAACTGCTGGAGAAATTGTAGAACAAATACTTGCAGTACAAAGAGATGAAAATATAAAAATTTCTAATGTCGTATTTATGGGAATTGGTGAACCATTTGATAATTATGATAATGTGTTAAATGCAATAAAAATTATAAATAATCAAAAAGGATTAAATATAGGAGCAAGACATATTAGCGTATCTACAAGTGGACTAGTTCCTAAGATTTACGATTTCGCAAATGAGGAATTGCAATGTACATTATCTATTTCTTTACATGCAACAACAAATGAAAAAAGAAGTGCCATGATGCCAATTAATAATAAATATAGTATAGAAGAATTAATGGAAGCATGTAAATACTATATTTCAAAAACTAATAAAAGAATATCATTTGAATATGCGCTTGCAAAAGATAATAACGAAAGTATTGAAGATGCAAAAAGATTGGTTAAACTATTAAAAGGGATGTTATGTCATGTGAATTTAATACCAATTAATCCAATAGATAATGGCAAATATACAAAAAGTACAAATGAAAATATTATGAAATTTAGAGATTATTTAAATGACAATGGAATAGTGGCAACAATAAGGAGAGAACTAGGATCAGATATAGATGCAGCATGTGGACAATTAAGAAGGAAGAACTTAAAATAATAGGAGGAGAAATGAAAGTTTTTGCAAAATCAGATGTTGGAAAAGCAAGAGATATGAATGAAGATTTTTATTATATAGCTAATGATGAAGATTCTCTAAAATTGTATATATTAGCAGATGGTATGGGAGGCTACAATGGAGGAGAAATAGCAAGTAGACTTGCTACATCATCTGCAAAAAGTTATATAGAATCTAACTTTAATGAAATCGAGCATACTAAGGAAAATATAGCAGATTTAATAAAGAATGCAATTGAATATGCAAATATGGTAGTATATGAAAAATCAAAAGAAAGTGAAGAACTAGAAAATATGGGTACTACTCTGGAGGTATGCTTAATATATAATAATAAGGCTTTTATAGGACATATAGGAGATAGTAGAATATATAGGATTAGAAAGAATATAATTAGGAAACTTACACAAGATCATAGTTATGTACAAGAATTAGTAAATGATGGTACAATAACAAAAGAAGAAGCAGTTCATCATCCTAAAAAGAATATGCTTATGAAAGCATTGGGATGTACGCCTTTTATTGAACCAGATATAACTATAAAAGGATTTTTAAAAGATGATATTATTGTTATATGTTCAGATGGATTAACTAACATGATTAATGAACAAGAAATATATAATATTATTGTACAAGATGTAACTAATAGTAGTACAAACTTAGTGAATAGAGCAAATGAACTTGGTGGATATGATAATATTACGGTTTTAGTTATATATAACGATTAAAAATGAGGAGAGATAGATTATGAATTTAGAAGGTAGAATAATAGCAAATAGATATGAATTAATAGAAAATATTGGAAATGGCGGAATGGCAACAGTATATAAAGCAAAAGACCGTACATTAAATAGATTTGTAGCTGTAAAAATTTTAAGAGATGAATTTACTACAGATGAAGAATTTATAAAAAGATTTAATTCAGAAGCACAAGCGGTTGCAAGCTTAACTAATCCTAATATTGTATCTGTATATGATGTAGGTCATGAGGGTAGTTTGTATTATATAGTTATGGAATTAGTACAAGGAAAAACATTAAAAGAGGTAATTCAAGAAGAAGGAAGATTATCTTGGAAGTGGTCTGTAAAAGTTGCAATACAAATTGCACAAGCATTAGAAACAGCACATAAAAACAATATAATTCATAGAGATATTAAACCACATAATATAATAATTACAGAAGATGGAGTAGCAAAGGTTACTGATTTTGGAATTGCAAAAGCAGTTTCTAATTCTACAATAACAGCATTTGGAACAACATTGGGATCAGTACATTATTTTTCACCAGAACATGCACGTGGTGGATTTACAGATGCAAAATCTGATTTATATTCACTAGGTGTTGTAATGTATGAGATGGTAACAGGTAAAGTGCCATTTGATGCAGATACACCAGTTTCAGTAGCATTAATGCATATGCAAGATAAACCAGTAGAACCTATTAAACTAAATCCTAGTATACCAGTATCTGTAAACAAAATTATAATGAAGGCAATGCAAAAAGATACTAATTATCGTTATCAAAGTGCTTCTGAAATGCTAAGAGACCTAAATCAAGCTTTAAAAAATCCAGATGGAGATTTTGTATTTATGAAAGATATAGAAAATGATTCCCCAACACAAAGAATACAAACTATGTCTAATGAAACAATTAATACTGAAAAAGAAAGCAACAATAAGAAGAAAGAAAAAGGATTAAAAGCTTTTATAAAAAAACATAAGGCTCTATCTTTTACAATTGGAGGAATATTATTATTTGTTATAACAATTTTGGCAACATATTTAATATTACAATTAACATCAGTAAAAGATGTACAAATTCCAAATTTAGTTGGAATGTCACAAGAAGAAGCAAAAAAAATGGCAGAAGATTCAAAACTAAAATATACAGAATTAGAGCCACAATATAGTCCAGATGTACCAGCAGGTTATGTTATAAGCCAAGATCCTGCATATATAGATAACTTTAAAATAAAAGAAAAAACTGAAATTAAAGTAGTAATAAGTAAGGGGCAAGAGCTTACAATAGTTCCTAAAGTAGTAGGAATGGAAAAAGAAGAAGCAATATCAGCATTAGAAGAAGCAAATTTAGTTGCAGAAGTAGTAGAAGAAACAAGTAAAACAGTAGAGGAAGGCTATGTAGTTAGCCAAGAAACAAAAGAAAACACAGAAGTAAATGCGGGAGAAACAGTAA
This sequence comes from uncultured Clostridia bacterium, assembly GCA_904381285.1. GTDB lineage: Bacteria > Bacillota > Clostridia > TANB77 > CAG-508 > RGIG8482. The sequence goes on from CAJFII010000001.1 coordinate 145,180, forward strand.
AAATACATGTAAGTATAGGAACAGGAATTGAACAAGTAAGTATGCCATATGTAATAGGAAAAACAGAAGCAGACGCAAGAAAAGAAATAGAAGCTGCAAAATTAAAAGTAAAACAAGTAATTTATGAAGAAGATAAAACTAAAGATGATGGAACTGTTCTAAAGCAAGATAAGGAACAAGGAACAACACTTGATGAAGGAACAGAAGTTACATTGACAGTTAATAAAATTCAACAAATAAAAACAGGTAAAGTAAGAATAAATTTAAAATCTATAACAGGTGGTTATAAAGAACCGGTAGGAAATACTACTACTTCTACAGAAGAAAGTAAAACTGTTGAAGTTGAAGTTAAAGTAGGAGAAGATAGTGTTTATAAAGGAGAAAAATCTAAGAATGATACATTTGATGTGGAAGTGAGTGGGATTGGAACAATAACAGTTAAAGTATATATAGACGGAGTGTTAGGAAACAGACAAAAACAATTCAATTTAAATTCAGAAACTCAAATTACTTTTGAATAATAAATATAACAACTATTAAATAAAAGCGGTTTTCTCTTCCAATCAAAAAGAGACTTACTAAGTGGTTTTACTCTTCCACTAAAAAAGAGATTTATAAAGCGGTTTTACTCTTCCATTAAAAAAGAGGTTTAAAAGATGTGGATGATAGAAGATAAAGTTCTTCTACTATCCGCATCTATTTTTTGGAGATATAATATGAGATGGTATATAATAAAAAACTTATAAAATGAAAATTATATATTTGTACAAATTAAAAAATAATGATACAATAGGAATATAGTAAATTTATAGGAGGAATTATGCAAAAAGGGCTTATAGTGAGCAATGTATCAAATACATATTTTGTAGAAACACAAAATGAATTATATGAGGCTATCGCAAGAGGTAAATTTAAAATTGATGAAATTGTGCCAGTTGTAGGAGATAGAGTAAATTTAGAAATTATAGATAAAGAAAATAAAAAAGCTGTAATTAGTGAAATTCTAGAAAGGAACAATTATATAAAAAGACCTAAAATTGCAAATTTAGATAAACTTATATTTGTGGTATCAGCCAAGAATCCAAAACCAGATTTACTTTTATTAGATAAACAATTAGCTTTTGCTGAATTTATGGAGATAGATGCAGTTATAGTTATTAACAAAATAGATTTGGAAAAAGAAGAAAAGATAAAACAAATAGAAAAAATGTATAAAAACATAGGATATAAAGTTATAATTACAAATGCAAAAGAAAAATATGGAGTAGAAGAAGTAAAAGAAATTTTAAAAGGACATATTAGTGCTTTTTCTGGAAATTCTGGTGTTGGAAAATCCACATTATTAAATGCAATTTTTGAAAAAGATTTAACAAAAGAAGGAATGATAAGTATAAAGAATAAAAAAGGAAAAAATACAACAACTCAAGTAAAATTATATAAAATAGACGATGACTCTTACATAGCAGATACGCCAGGTTTTTCTACTTTTGATATATATGAAATAGAGAGCAAAGATTTATATAAATATTTCAAAGAATTTAAAGAACTTGAAAAAGAATGTAAATACGTTGGATGTACACATATAAAAGAGGAAGAATGTGGAATAAAAAAAGCATTAGAAAAAGGAAAAATAGAAAATTCAAGATATGAAAATTATATAAAAATATATAATGATTTAAAAGATAAGGAGGAACACAAATGGTAGAAATATCTACATCAATATTATCAGTAAAAGAAGCAGAAAGTATTAAAAAATTTTATGATTTGGAAGTAGCACATACAGATTATTTTCATATAGATGTAATGGATGGAAAATTTGTAGCTAATAATACTAGTCAATTAATGAAGGAGTATGTAAATCAAATAAAACAAATATCTAACATACCTCTTGATGTACATTTAATGGTAACAAATGTAAGAGAATATTTAGAGGAGTATATACCTGTAAACCCAAATATTATAACATTTCATTATGAAGCGGTAAAAAATAGTGAAGAAATAATGAGTTTAATAAATTACATAAAAGAAAATAATATAAAAGTTGGGTTATCAGTTAAACCAGATACAAAAATAGAAGAGATATACGAATTTTTACCATATATCCACATGGTACTTGTAATGACAGTGGAACCGGGTAAAGGCGGACAGAAGTTAATAGAAGAGACATTGAATAAAATAAAACAATTAAAACAATACATACAAAAAAACAATATTGAATTAGATATTGAAGCAGATGGCGGAATTAATTTAGAAACTATTAAAAAAGTAAAAGAAGCGGGAATAGATATAGCAGTTGTTGGAAGTGGAATTATAAATACAGAAAATTATAAAGAAACAATAAAACAATTAAAAAATATTTAAAAATTAAGGGATTACAATGTGTGTAATCCCTTAAATAAACTCTATTAATATTATTCTTTTACAACAGTTTCATCTTTTTTATTTTTAGTAAATAAATATAAAAGTGTGACACCAAATCCAAATAAAGAAACTATTATAGAAACAACAAATCCAACATAAGGTATTTGCTCTAAAGCCCAAAGAATTAGTGTAACAAGAATTAGTGTAAGAGCTGTTGAATACTTATTATTAAATTTGAATTTTTCTTTTGCTTTATTAGTAATACATATTGCTGTTACAGCAAAAGCTATTGATAGCATTAGCATAAATAATACAAATATAGCAAATCCAAGTGGGATAGCAATAACACTAAATAATAAACAAATACTTACTACAATAGCTACAACAAAAGAAATAATACCAACGCCTAGAGCCATTGCAGATTTCTTTCCAATAAAGCTTGAAGATTTTTCTACAAATTTAGGTGCTAACCAAAGAGCTAATAAAAATACAGCGACAGTATATAATAATACTTTAAGGAAATCTACTATATAATCTAGTATTATGTCTTGTACGGATTTTTCACCAAAAGTATCTTCATATTTTGAATATTTGATTTCACCTTGTACTAAATTATTTGATAAAGTTAGTTCATTTGAAGAAGTATAAGTTAAATTTCCATAAACAATAGCTGCTGAGCCTTCGGTATTTACAAAGTTAAAGTCCTTTGCTGACACAAATGCATTTCTACCTGCACCACCATTAAAATTAAATGAATCAGCAACTACATATAAATCTCTAAGCATAAAAGAATCATATGACATATCTACTTTATTAGCAACAGCATATAAATCATTGGCTGCACCATTTAAATATAGTTCATTTGCACAAACATATATTGATTGCATAATGTAAGAATCTTTACTAAAAGTTACTTTATCGGCTATTACAAATAAAGAACCATTTACTTTCCCTGTAATTTCTACATTTTGTCCCATAATGTAAACATTTCCATCAACTAATTGATTCATGACAACATTATCATTAAATAAGTATAAATTATCATTATAAATTTGAGGTTCTGTATTTTCAGTAGTAGTAATATCTTGCTCACCATTAGTTTCTACTGTATTTGTTTCAGAAACAGTATTCTGTGAAATTGGAGCAACAGTATTGTCTGATGTTGCAAAACTAAAAGTTGAGATAAGTAATATAATAGTTACTATTAATAAAAAAAGTTTTGTTTTGTTTTTTAACATAAAAAATTCCTCCTACGTATAATAATTTTACATTTTAAATATATAACTTAATAATATATTTGTCAACAAAATTCTTGAACTTTGAACTTTAGGGACGTTCCTTAAAGTTCACACAAGTTATGAGAGATGCAAATACTTATAAAATATTACAAATAGATTACAAAAGAGAGAATCTATTGACAAAGTAATATTTGTAATTATAAAATAAGAACATAAGAATGTAGAACAATTTCGAGAAGCAAAGTTTTAATTTCTGAAAAATGGGAATACTAAAGTAAATAATTAAAATTTAAGAAGAAAATAGGAGGAAAACAAAAGAATGAAAAAAATATTAGAACAAGAAAATAAATATACAAAAAGCATAAAATTAGAAACAAATAAAGCAATAACACTAATAGCCTTAATAATTACAATCATAGTGTTACTAATACTAGCAGGAGTAACAATAAACCTAACATTAGGAGAAAATGGAATATTTAAAACAGCAGAAATGGCAGGAAAAAATTACACACAAGCACAAGAGCAAGAACTAGCTGGACTTGCGAATTTTGAAAACACAATAAATAATATAATAGCGGGAACAGGAAATAGTGATACAGATACACCAGAAGTAACAGGACAATTTTTAAAAGAAGTAGCCAAACCAGGAGATTATGTGAAATATGATACAGGAATAAGTACAGTAGGAGAAGAGGGAGTAGTAATATTTAGAATATTATATAATAATATTGAACATGGTTTACAGATTATATCTGATGAAAATATAGAAAAATTAAGTTTGGGAGGAGATGACTGGGCAACAGCAAGAGATAGTTACAATAATGCAATAGCTACATTAAATCAAAGAGCAGAATATTATGCAACAAGTAGTCCATATGCATTAGACGGAAGATGTGTAGGAAGTGTGCCAACAGTAGGAGCAGATGGAAAATTTGATGCAAAAAATACAGAAAATGTAGGACCAGTAAAATCACAATTTATATCTTCATCATCGGTGGAAGGAATAGGTAATATGAAAGATACGGATCAAAATTATGTGACAGATTCTAATACTATAGAAAACTTAGAAAAAGCTGGAATATTTGAAGAGGTAAATGGATATTGGTTGGCTTCTCGTTATGTTGATTCAAATGATGCATATTGTTCTTTTATTGTACGTTTCATAGATAAAGTTATTGGAGACATACGTAATTTCCCTTTATGTCATGTGTTGACGTCTGGTTCTGGAAGTTTGCATTCTCAAGGCCTTCGTCCATGTATTTCTCTAAATCCTGATGTAAAGATAGTTGGCGGCGATGGAAGCGAAGGAACTCCATTTGAACTTAGCTTATAAAAAGAACTGAACTTTAAGGAACGTCCCTAAAGTTCAGTTCTTTCTTTTGCACAAAATAAGCACAATTAGATGCTGGAGTTACTGGTTTTGTAGCAATATTTTCAAAACAGCATTTGCCATCCTTTTGATAAACACAATCAGCTAAACAGTTTATGTTTGTCAAAACAATCACCTCTAAAGCCTAGTATTAGTTTAGTTTATTTTTTTATACATTTATTTATTATTTTTTTTTCATAAATTTATTAGCACTATTACAAAACGATTTTACTGGGCATGTTTCACATTTTGGCTTTCTTGCATCACATGTATTTCTTCCGTGCCATACAAATAAATGATTTATGTCTTTTAAATATTCTTTTGGAAAAAGTTTTATTAAATCTTGTTCTATTTTTTCTGGAGTATCACTAGTAGATAGACCAATTCTATTAGAAATTCTTTTAGCGTGAGTATCTACAGCAATTCCTTCTGCAATTCCAAATACTTCAAGCAGAATAACATTTGCGCTTTTTCTACCAACACCAGGAAGACTTGTAAGTTCTTCCATTGTATGAGGTACAACTCCATTAAAATCTTTAACTATTTTTTGAGCACAAGCTTTTATATTTTTCGCTTTATTTTTATAAAAACCACATGGATGTATTAAATCTTCTAATTCATTAATATCAATATTGGCAAAATCTTCTGGAGTGGAATACTTTGCAAATATTGCAGGTGTAGTTTTGTTTACTCTTTCATCTGTGCATTGTGCAGATAACATAACGGAAACTACCAATTCAAATGGAGTAGAGAAATTTAAACTACATGTGGCATCTGGATATGCTTTTTTTAATGTTTCTACTAATTCTATTAATTCTTTTTTATCTAATTTCATTTTATCACCTTTTTTCAATATTTTAATATAATATATTAAGGATTGGAGGTAAGGTATTATGTTTGGAATACTTAAAAAAACGTGTGGAGTATGTTTTATAGGATTAGGCCTAGGTATACTTCTTGTTTTATTACTTCCAGTCACTGGTTGGCTATTCTTAATTGGAGTAGCAATCTTAATATTAGGTTTAGTTTGGCTTTCATGTTAAAATATAAAAAGGAGAGTGTTATGCATGCAAATAGTTGTTAAAAAAGTGCCTAAATTTTTAAGAGGTTTTGTTAAACTAATCTTTGGTATAAAGGATTAGTACATAAAATAAACAAAAAAAGTAGGTTATGCCTACTTTTAAAATTATTCTTTATGCTCTTTTAACTTTTCCTGCACGTAAACATTTTGCACATACAGTAATTCTTTTTGGTTCTCCATTAACCATAGCTTTTACAGTTCTGATATTTGGTTTCCATGTTCTTGAAGTTCTCTTACTGATATGAGAACGAGTAATACTTAATTTATTTCCATGAGATAAAGTTTTTTCACAAATTTCACATTTTGCCATTTTAAATTGCACCTCCTATAAAGTTAATAAATTGTCTATCAATTAGTTTAACACAGTATGAAAAAAAAAACAAGAGTTTATTGGAAATTTTTATTTATTATGGTAAAATAAGTTTAGTTTTAAGAAAAATTACGGTTAAAAAGAAAGATAAGTAAAAAAGGAGAAATAGTTGTGGTAGATTTAAACCAAGATGTAAAATATGTAAAAGGAGTAGGACCTAATAGAGTAGTGTTATTAAATAAATTAGGAATATATACTTTAAAAGATTTAATTACATATTATCCTAGAGAACATGAAGATAGAAGTAAACCTAGTAAAATTGCAGATTTAGAAAATGGACAAGAAGCTCTAATAGAAGCTATAGCTGTATCAAGATTAAATGAAATAAGGACTAGAAGAAAAAATATGACAATATATAAATTAATAGTCAGAGATGATACGGGAACAGCTTTATTAACTTGGTATAATCAAGGATATTTAAAAAAAGTTTTTAATATAGGGGAAAAATATACATTTTTCGGAAAAGTTACAATTAAAGATGGCGTAACACAAATATTTTCACCTACATTTGATTTAGAAGGAAAGAACAAAAATACAGGTAAAATTATACCAATATATCCTCTTACATACAACTTGTCTCAAAATACTATAAGGCAGATTATTGAAAACGGACTTAATATAGTAAAAGATAAGCTAGAAGAAACATTACCACAATATATATTAGAAGAATATAATTTAAAAGAAATTAATTCAGCAATTAAAAGTATACATTTTCCACGTGATTTCGAAGATTTTGAAAATGCAAGAAAGAGATTAGTATTTGAAGAATTATTAAGTACACAACTTGCATTATTAAGTATAAAAAATATGAATACTATGGACAATACAGGTATTAAGTTCAGTAAAGAAGTTCACATGTCAGATGTTATTAATGAATTACCTTTTAAATTAACGAAAGCACAACTTCGTGTATTAGAAGAAATAGATAATGATATGGAATCATCTAAACCAATGAATAGGCTATTGCAAGGAGATGTTGGCTCAGGAAAGACAGTTGTAGCTATTATTGCTGCATATAAGGCTGTAAAAAGTGGATATCAGATGACAATTATGGCACCAACAGCAATTCTTGCATCACAACATATGGAGGAATTTAGTAAGATTTTAGATAAATTTGGAATTAGATGTGAGCTATTAATTAGTGGAATTACTAAAAAGAAAAAAGACGATATTTTGAATAGATTAAAAGAAGGAGAAATTGATGTATTAATAGGTACACATGCAATTTTAGAAGAAAATGTAGTATTTAAAAATTTAGGATTAGTTGTAACAGATGAGCAACATAGATTTGGTGTAAAACAAAGAAAAATTATATCTGAAAAGGGAAATAATCCAGATATACTAGTTATGACTGCGACACCAATACCAAGAACTTTAGCATTAATATTATATGGAGACTTAGATATTTCTATTATTGATGAACTACCACCAAATAGAAAGAAAATAGATACATTTGCTGTAACAAAAGGAATGGAAGAAAGGGTAAACAACTTTATAAAAAAGCAAATAAATGAAGGAAGACAAGCATATATAGTATGCCCATTGGTGGAAGAAAATGAGGAAATAAATGCAAAGTCAGTAATAGAATTAGCAGAAAAATATAAAAACGATATATTTAAAGAATATAAAGTAGAATATATGCATGGTAAAATGCGACCAAAAGAAAAAGATAGTATAATGGAAGCATTTAAAAATGGGGAAATAGATATATTAATTTCTACTACGGTAATAGAGGTAGGAGTTAATGTACCAAATGCAAGTATTATGATTGTAGAAAATGCAGAAAGATTTGGACTTGCACAATTACATCAATTAAGAGGAAGAGTTGGAAGAGGAGAGTATAAATCATATTGTATTTTAAAATATAATGGAAACTCAGAAATAATAAGAAAGCGTATGAAAGTAATGCAAGAAACTAATAATGGTTTTATAATCTCGGAAAAAGATTTAGAATTAAGAGGAGCAGGAGAATTTTTTGGTACAAAACAACATGGACTTCCAGAATTTAAAATAGCCAATTTATTTGAAGATATGCCTATTTTAAAATTAGCGCAAAATGCAGCTGCTAGTATTTTACAAAAAGATGTAAAATTGGAAAATAAAGAAAATGAAAAATTAAGACAAATAGTAAATGAAAAGTTTGGAAAGAGATTAGAAATATAAAACTTTTATTGCATTAATTTACAAAATGTGGTAAAATATTTTATGTAAATGTAAACAAAAGCATATAATGTAGGCAAATTATGCAACCTACAGAGAAATAGGAGGAAAACGAAATGAGGAAAAAGACAACAAAAGAAATTGACATCACAGGAAAAGTAAAGGCAGTATTACGGCAGTTAAAGATTGACAATGAGACGGCAGGCTGTACGCCGCTGGTTGATATTATTTCTTATGCTCATGCATTTCCGGAAGAAAATCTTGAAGATATTATTGACTATTTATTTAAGGTCAATAATTATGTAGGAATTTATCCGGAGAGCATTAAGACTGTTACAAGAGAAAAAGAAGAAATGAGGCCGTATCCGAGCCTTGTTCACACCATTAAAACGGTGATTGAAGCCGCAAGCCCGGAAGACTTAAAAGCATTACAGCTGGATAAGTTGGAAATTATAATAAAGGGTAATCTTCCTGAAAGGGAGGAAGAATTCTTGGCAGAAATCGGCGAGAAGTACAGGAAATATCCTGACGAGAAAAGGATAACGCTGTACTTTATCAAAAAAATTTTAAAAGACCTGTAAACCATAGGGTGCAAACGTTATTAACGCTTGTGCCCTTCTTCCTTGTTGGTGAACTTTAAGGAATGTCCCCAAAGTTCACACCTTGACAAAAACTAAATAAAAAGCTATTATATATGTATGAATTGTAAAGGATGTTGAATAATATGTTAGAAACAATACTAATAATAATTGGAACAATAATTGTACTTGTGGGAACTATTATGGTTTATGATGCTCGTAAATTAACAAATAAGTTTTTTAGTTTTGGTGATCAAAATGAAGCTACGAGAGGAATGAAAATTTTAGGATTTTTTTTAGCAATTATTGGAGCTTTACTAATTTATTTTAATATTTAGCTTGACAATAGTAATAAATAATATATAATATATATATACTAATAAAAACGAAGAAAAAGAAGAGTAGTTTGTACTTGCTATTAGGGAGTAGAAATCATAGACTGAAAGTTTCTATAAGAAAAAGGCAAATGAAGGTAGCTTTAGAGTTGATATATTGAAGTTATAGTAGATATATTCGTGTAAGCCGCGTTATAGGCTAATTAAGGTATTATAGAAATATAATAAATAAGGTGGTACCGTGAATTAAACCTCACCCTTATACAGGGTAGAGGTTTTTTTGAATATATGATGGAGGTGGTTTTTGTGGTTTTCAGTCAAACTAAATCAAATCAAGTGATTGAGAAAGCAAGAAGAGTGATAGAAGGAGTAACAACAGACTTTCTAAATTCAGAAGAGAAAAGTTATTTAAAGGAATTTAATGGAGTCGTCTATATAGCTTATCAAAAGGCAGAAGAGTTATTAAATAATAGAGAAATAGGAGGAAAAGAAAATGAAAGAGAATTGTAAACATAAACTAAATGATAAATATAATCCAAAAGAATTTGAAGAGGATTTATACAATGAATGGGAGAAAAAAGGATATTTTAAACCTAATATGGATAAAACAAAGGAAAGTTTTTGTATAGTAATGCCACCACCTAATGTAACAGGAAAATTACACATGGGGCATGCATTAGATGATACAATACAAGATATTCTAATACGTTTTAAAAGGATGCAAGGATATAATACTTTATGGGTTCCAGGAACAGACCATTCAGCTATATCTACAGAAATGAAGGTAGTAGAAAAATTAAGAAAAGAAGGAATAAAGAAAGAAGATTTAGGTAGAGAAAAGTTTATAGAAGAAGCTTGGAAATGGACTAAAGAATATGGTGGAACAATTCAAGAACAACAAAGAAGATTAGGATGTTCATGTGATTGGGATAGAAAAAGATTTACATTAGATGAAGGAATGTCTGATGCAGTATTAGAACAATTTGTTAAATTATATGAAAAGGGATTAATATATAAAGGAAAAAGGATGGTAAATTGGTGTACAAGTTGTAATACATCAATATCAGATGCAGAGGTTGAATATAAAGAAGAACAAACACATTTATGGTATATACAATATAAAATAAAAGATGAAGATAGATATATAACAGTAGCAACAACAAGACCTGAAACAATGCTTGGAGACACAGCAGTTGTTGTTCATCCAGAAGATGAAAGATATAAAGATTTAGTAGGAAAAACTTGTATATTACCAATAATGAATAAAGAAATACCAATTATAGCGGATTCTTTTGTAGAAAAAGAATTTGGAACAGGTTGTGTTAAGATTACACCAGCACATGATATGAATGACTATCAAGCAGGACTAAGACATAACTTAGAAATAGTAGAAGTATTTGATGAAAATTTCAAAATGGGTAATCTAGTTCCAGAATATGAAGGAATGGAATTATTAGAAGCAAGGAAGTTAATAGTAGAAAAATTAAAAGAAATAGGAGCTTTAGTAAAAGAAGAAGAATATACACATAATGTTGCAAAATGTGAAAGATGTAAAAATACAATAGAACCTAAAATTTCAACACAATGGTTTGTAAGTATGAAAGAATTAGCAAAACGTGCTGCAGATTGTGTTAGAAATGATGAAACTAGGTTTATTCCTAAAAGATATGAAAAACAATATTTTAATTGGTTAGATAATATACAAGATTGGTGTATTTCACGTCAATTATGGTGGGGACATAGAATACCTGCATATTATTGCAAAAATTGTGGAGAAATTCATGTTTCAAAAACAATGCCTGAAGTTTGTGAAAAATGTGGTAATAAAGATTTTGAGCAAGATCCAGACACATTAGATACTTGGTTTAGTTCAGCATTATGGCCATTTTCAACATTAGGTTGGCCTAATACTGAAAATGAAGATTATAAAATGTTTTATCCAACAAATGTATTAGTTACAGGTTTTGATATTATAACATTTTGGGTATCAAGAATGATGACACAAGGTTTAGAGTTTACAGACATTCCACCATTTAAAGATGTATTAATACACGGAATTGTTCGTGATTCACAAGGTAGAAAAATGTCTAAAACACTAGGAAATGGTGTGGATCCATTAGATGTAATCAATGAATATAGTACAGATGCATTAAGATTTTCTGTAATTTCTGGTACAACTATGGGAAATGATATAAGATATATGCCAGAAAAACTAGAGCAAGCATCTAATTTCGCTAATAAAATATGGAATGCAGCAAAATTTATTACAAATAATGATGTTAAAGATGAAGATATAATAGAATTTCATGATAAAGTGTATGACAAAGAAAATAAGAAATATAATTCAGAATTATTAAATTTAGAAGATAAATGGATTATAAATAAATTAGAAATTTTAATAAAAGAAGTAACAAACAATATGGAAAACTATGATTTAGGAGTTGCATTAGATAAAATATATAACTTTATGTGGAATGAATTTTGCGATTGGTATATAGAAATGGTAAAACCAAGACTATACAGCACAAATTATGATGAGAGAGTAAAGGTTTGTTATGTATTAGATTATGTATTTGGAATATCGATGAAATTGTTACATCCATTTATGCCATTTATAACATCTAAAATATATGAAAATTTAGTAGAATATGACGAAAAAGATCTTATGGTTTCAAAATGGCCAACTGCAAGAAAAAGAGTAGAGTATGATGAAAATAAAGATTTTATAGAAACTATAAAAGATGTAATTGTACAAATACGTAATGTAAGAGCAAAAATGAACGTACACCCATCTAAAAAATCAAAACTAATATTTGTAACAAATGAGTATAAAAATTATATAGAAGAATGTAAAATGTTTATAGAAAAACTTGGATTTGCAAACGAAATTGTAGTACAAAATAATAAAGAAAATATTCCACAAAATGCTATAGGAATAATAGCAGATGAAATGGAAGTATTTATACCTTTTGAAGAATTAGTAGATATTAAAGAAGAATTAGAAAGACTAAATAAGGAAAAAGAAAGATTAGAAAAAGAAGTGCAAAGAGCAACAAAAATGCTATCAAATCCAGGTTTCATATCAAAAGCACCAGAAGCTAAAATTAAAGAAGAAAAGGATAAATTAGCTAAATATGAAGAGATGTTAAAAACAACAATAGAGCAAATTGAAAAGATGGAAAAATAAAGGAAAAGAAAAAGTATTGACATTTAAGCATATTTTATGGTAATATGAATATAATAATTAAAGACATCATTGCTTTTTAAATGTGTTTGTCGCCGCCTCTTTGGCGACTAATAAATGAGAGAGTGAATAAATGTGTTTGTCGCCGCCTCTTTGGCGACTAACAAATGAGAGGGTGAATAATTGGGGCTTGCTATTTTTAGCAAGCCTTTGAAAATATAAGGAGCAATAAATTATGCAAATAAATGTAGGATGTTTTTATTTCATAAAAGATTCCTTCTTTGATGTAATAGAAGATAAAGAATTGATGCAAAATAAAGAAAATGGAAGTAAAAGACCATGTTATTTTTGTTTTAGAAGTAAAGAAAATAATGAAATAATTTGGTTTATACCTGTAAGCACAAAAGTTGATAAATATAAAAAAATATATAATAAAAAGATAGAAATGCAAAAGAAACTAGGGAAAAAATTATCAGTAGATACAATTGTTTTTGGATATGTTTCTAATACATATAGCACTTTTCTTATACAAAATATGTTTCCTGTAACTGAAGAATATATAGAAAGTCAGTATATAAAAAATAATGTTGCTATAAGATTATCAAATAAATTGCAAAAAGAAATAATATATAAAGCAAATAAAGTGTTGGGATTATATGAACATGGAATGAAAAAGATTATATTTCCAGATATAGATAAAATATTAAAACAGTTGTTAAAATAATAGTCTCATAATAAATTAAAATAAATATTAAGGAAATGTTAAAAAAACAACAATAGAGCAAATTGAAAAGATGGAAAAATAGAACATTATGTAAAATTCGTTGTAATTATTTAGATTTGTGATATAATATAATGGTTAGCAAAAAAATTGCAAAAAATAATGCTTAGGAGGAAAAACAAGATGGTAACAGAACGGCATAAGGAAGACATTATTACGTATTGGGATATTTTTCAGATTTTCGGAAAAGTATCAACAGAAGAACAGGAGGCATTGATTAAGGAGGCAAACGCAATCTGCGAGGAGTTCGGCGTAAGCGCTGATTATCTTGTAGAGCAGGCTAAGCGAATTAAGAATGATGATGCACATTGTTGCACACCATATTTCGAAATTCGTGTTAGGAAATTCTGTAATCGAATGTAATGTGAGACAGGGAAAGCGAGGTATCGCTTTTCCTGTTTTCTATAATGGAATTTTCTATTATATATGAGAAAAAACATGCAAAATATTCGAAAAAAGGCTTGACAAAGCGCAAAAAATAGTGTAAAGTATATTAGCATTACAAAAGAGAGGTAGTAGTATGGAAAAGAATGTTAAAGTAAGTATGTTATGCCAAATATATGGAGAACTATTAACTGAAAAACAATTCAAATTCTTAGATGATTACTATAATAATGATTTTTCTTTATCCGAAATTGCTGAAAATAATGGAATTACAAGGCAGGCAGTTAGGGATAATATCGTAAAGGGGGAAAATAAACTTTTCGAATACGAAGAAAAGCTAGGAATCATGAAAAAAACATTAAAACAAGAACAACAAATAGTGAAAATACTTTCTGAATTAACAAAAATTCAAACTAAATTCTCTGATGAAGAAATAGCTAGTATTTTAGAAAATGTAAAAAAAGAATTAAACTGTCTAGTTTAATATAGTGAGGTGGAAGATATGGCTTTTGAGGGATTATCTTCAAGATTACAGAGTATAACAAGAAAATTTGGAGGTAAAGCAAGGGTAACTGAACAAGATTTAAAAGAAATGTTAAGAGAAGTAAAACTTGCCTTACTAGAAGCAGATGTAAACTATAAAATTGTAAAAGATTTTATTGCAGTTATACAAGAAAAAGCACTAGGTCAAGATGTACTAAAATCATTAACACCTGGACAACAAGTAGTAAAAATTGTTAAAGATGAACTAGTAGAACTATTAGGAGGAACAGAAAGTAAAATTAATTTTACACCAAATCCTCCAACTATAATTATGCTAGTTGGATTACAAGGTTCAGGAAAAACAACAACTGCTGGAAAACTTGCAAATCTTCTAAGAAAGCAAGGAAAAAATCCATTACTTGTTGCCTGTGATGTATATAGACCAGCTGCTATAAAACAATTACAAGTTGTTGGAAAACAGTTAAATATTCCGGTTTTTGCAAATGAAACATCAAAAGATGTTACACATATTGCAAAACAAGCAATGAATGTTGCAATATCAAAATTAAATGATGTTGTTATAATTGATACTGCTGGTAGATTGCATATTGATGAAGAGTTAATGGAAGAATTAAAAAAATTAAAAGCAAGTATTAAACCTCATGAAATATTATTAGTAGTTGATGCTATGACTGGTCAAGATGCAGTAAATGTGGCAACTTCATTTAATGAAGCAATAGGGATAGATGGTGTAGTACTTACAAAACTTGATGGCGATACTCGTGGTGGTGCGGCATTATCAGTAAAAAAAGTTACATCTCGTCCAATAAAATTTGCAGCAACTGGTGAAAAACTAAGTGATATAGAAGTATTTCATCCTGAAAGGATGGCATCAAGAATACTTGGTATGGGCGATGTTCTATCAATTATTGAAAAAGCAGAAGAAGCATTTAACGAGGAAGAAGCTTTAAAATTAGAGCAAAAATTAAAAAAACAAGAATTTGACTTAGATGATTATTTAGCCCAATTGAGACAGGTAAAGAAGATGGGATCATTTTCATCTATTCTTAAGATGATACCTGGTATGAACAAATTTAAAGATATAGAAGTTGATGATAAAGAATTTGTTAAAATTGAAGCAATTATCTGTTCTATGACCAAAAAGGAAAAAAGAAATACTAGATTATTAAATGCAAGTAGAAGAAGAAGAATAGCAAATGGTGCAGGAGTTACTGTACAAGATGTTAACAAATTTATGAATTCTTTTGAAATGACACAAAAAATGATGAAAAAAATGCAAAATGATAAAAGTGTTAAAAATATGCTTAAAGGAATAAATCCAGAAGATTTGAAAAAATTTAAAGTATAATTAATTTGTTATTAAATTTTTAAATTTATTATATATAAGCTAAACTTTTAGGAGGTGAAATTATGGTAAAAATAAGATTACAAAGATTTGGAGCAAAAAAATCTCCATTTTATCACATTGTAGTAGCTGATTCAAAATCACCAAGAGATGGAAAAATAATTGAACAAATTGGAACATATAATCCAATGACAGAACCATCAACAATTGTGTTAGATAAAGAAAAAGTAGAAAAATGGATTAAAAATGGTGCAAAACCAACAGACACAGTAAAAGCTTTAATCGAGAAAGCTAACTAGGAGGAAACTATATATGAAAGAAATGCTTGAAGTTATTATAAAGAATTTAGTTGAAAAATCTGAGGATGTACAAATTACAGAAACTCAAAAAGGAAATACTACTGTATTTGAAGTAAAAGTAGATTCTGAAGATATGGGTAAAGTAATAGGTAGACAAGGAAGAATAGCTAAATCAATCAGAACTGTTGCAAAAGCTATTGCTACAAAAGAAAATAAAAAAGTAACTATTGAATTTGTAGGGTAAATTATGGAACAGTTAATGGAAATTGGTCAAATAGTTAATACATATGGAATAAAAGGGTATTTAAAAATAGTTCCTTATACAGATGATATAACAAGGTTTGAAAAGTTAGAGTCAATATATATAGAAGTGAAAAAAGAATTAAAAAACTTTATTATTGAAGATGTAAAATATAGTAAAAATTTAGTTCTTTTAAAGCTAAAAGGAATTGATGATATAAATTCCGCAGAAATGTATAAAAATTGTTATATAAAAATACCAAGAAGTCAAGCAGTTAAACTACCAGAAAACTCATATTTTATTGTGGATCTAATTGGATTAAATGTATATACTGACAATGACGAAGAACTAGGAAATATCATAGATGTATTTTCAACTGGTGCTAATGACATATATGTTGTTAAAAATGAACTTGGCAAACAAGTATTATTACCAGCAATAAGTGATGTTATTAAAAAAGTTGATATTCAAAATAAAAAAATGATAGTACATCTAATTGATGGACTTATATAGGAGGAAGATATGAAATTTGATATTTTAACTCTTTTTCCAGAAATGTTTAAACCTTTATATGAAAGTATAATAGGAAAAGCAATAAAAAAAGGAATTATAGATATAAATATTATTGATATTAGAGACTTTTCAAAAGATAAACATAAAAGAGTTGATGATACACCATATGGTGGTGGAGCAGGAATGGTTATAAGACCAGATGTTGTATATGATGCATATGCATCTATAAAAAAAGATAATGCTAAAGTTATTTATTTATCACCACAAGGAAAGGTATTAGACCAAAAAAAGGTAGAAAATTTAAGCAAAGAAAAGCATATTATTCTTCTATGTGGTCATTATGAAGGAATAGACCAAAGAGTATTGGATGAAATTGTAGATGAGGAAATTTCTATTGGGGATTATGTGTTAACAGGTGGAGAAATTCCTGCAATGGTATTAATAGATAGTGTATCTAGAAACATTGAAGGAGTTATAAGTAAGGAATCAACTAGTGAAGAGACATTTTCAAATGGGCTCTTAGAATATCCACAATACACAAGACCAGAAATTTTTAAAGATAAACAAGTTCCAGAAATACTTTTAAGTGGTCATCACGAAAATATTAATAAGTGGAGAAGAAATGAATCCATAAAAAATACTTATTTAAAAAGAAAAGATCTTTTAGAAAAAGTAAATTTGACTAAAGACGATGTTAAGTATTTAGAAAAATTGACAGGTAATAGCCAAACTAATAATTAGAAATATTGAAGAAGGAGGAAAAGTTTTAAATGGATATTATAAAATCTATACAACATGAACAAATGAAAAATAAAGTTCCAGTACTAGATGTTGGAAATACAGTAAGAGTTCATGTAAGAATTAAAGAAGGAAACAGAGAAAGAATTCAAGTTTTCGAAGGAATCATTATTAAAAAACAAGGTGGAGGAGTAAACGAAACATTTACAGTAAGAAGAATTTCTTATGGTGTAGGTGTTGAAAAAACATTTTTAGTTCATTCACCATTAGTAGAAAAGGTAGAAGTAGTAAGAGTAGGTAAAGCTAGACGTGCTAAATTATTCTATTTAAGAGATAGAGTAGGAAAAGCTTCTAAGACAAAGGAAAAATTAGGTGCAAGAATTGAAAATAAAGAAAGAGTTATTAAAGAAGATATGGTAGAAGAAAATACAGAAGAAGCTGTAGCACCAGAAGAAGCACCGGCAGTAGAAACTACTCAACCTGTAGTTGAAGAAACTGTTGACACAGTTAAAGAAGAAGCAGTAGAAACTGTAAAAGAAGAACCAGTTGCTGAAGAGAAAAAAGAAGAATCAGCAGAAAAATAATATATTAAAATTAACAAAAAATAAAGGCATTGCTTTGCAATGTCTTTATTCTTTACTACTAATATTTGCATATTTTTTTAATTTTTCATAAACAAGAGCATTTATACTTCCAGCAGGGAAATGACCATTTTTATCTTTTTTACCAGCAGGAACTCCTGTTAAAACTTCAATACCATCTTCAATAGAAGAAACAGCATAAATATGAAATTTACCATTTTTTACAGCTTCTACAATTTCATCAGATAAACTTAAATTATCTACGTTTTGTACTGGAATCATTACTCCATGGCTACCATCTAATCCACGTATTTTACATATCTGATAAAATCCGTCGATTTTTTCATTTACTCCACCTATTGGCTGAATTTCACCTTTTTGATTAACTGAACCTGTAACAGCGATTGCTTGGTTAATAGGAATTCCAGATAAACTAGAAAGTAAAGCATATAATTCTGTACTAGAAGCACTATCACCATCTACACCATTATATAATTGTTCAAAACAAATACTTGCTGTTAATGATAAAGGTATGTCTTGTGCAAACATTTCTCCTAAATATCCACTTAAAATATATACACCTTTAGAGTGAGAAGAGCCAGATAAATCAACTTCTCGTTCAATATTTATTATTCCAGATTTACCGGTATAGGTGTTAACTGTTATTTTAGAAGGTTTACCAAAAGAATAGTCACCAATAGTCATGACAGTTAAACCATTAATTTGTCCTACTTTAAAACCAGAAGTATTAATTAAAAGAGTATTATCTATAATCATTTCTGTATATCTTGAGTCATATTTTTTTATTCTGTCAATACGTTCATCTAAGGTTTTTTGTACAAATTCGCCACTTACAACTTTAGCCTTAGAAAGTTTTGCCCAAGTACAAGATTCTGCAATAATTTCAGATAAATCAGTGAATCTTGTAGACAATTTCTTTTTACTATTTGCAAGTTTAGATGCGTATTCAACTATTTTTGCAACCGCAGATTTATCTAAAGGTGGTAAATTTTCTTGTTCACAAAAACCATGAATAAAACGAGCAAGTTTGATCATATTTTCTTCGGTTTTTGGTGCATCATCTTCAAATTCAACTTTAATTTTAAATAACTTCTTAAAATCAGGATCCATTGCAAGTAAAGTATGATATATATTAGAGCTACCTATTAAAATTACTTTTAAATCTAAAGGAATAGGTTGGGGTTTTAAAGAAACCATTACCATAGAACTACGTTGGTCAACTGCATTTTCTATATTTAATTCTTTAATTCTTAAAGCCTTTTTTAATGCATCATAACATAAAGAATTTGATAATAAATCCTTTGCTTGTAAAATAATATATCCACCATTTGCTTTATGAAGTAGACCAGGTTGTAGCATAGTATAATCTGTTTTTAAAGCTCCATAATAGTTTTCATATTCTAATTTTCCAAATAAATTATGATATGAATAATTTGAATCCATAATTACTGGTGAACCTTCAGTTTCGCTATTATCAATAAAAAGGTTAACACGATAATTCAACCAAGGTTGTTTTGGTTCTTGCCTTGGCATTGGTTGCGTAGGTTGATTATTAGTATTTACAGGTTGCTCAATAAATAATTGTACATTTTTAAGTACGTCCTTTTTTACATTATCTAAAAATTTATTAATTATTTTATTTCTTTTATATTTAGATTTTATATAGTTAATGTGTACATTAATAGTAAGAAGTGCAACATTAGATTGCCATTCTTCAATTTTTTTATCAGATGCTCTTTCTATTGCTTTAATTTCACTAATAACAGAAATTATTTGTTCTTGGACAATGCTTGATTTACTTTCAAATTCTTTTTTTACGTCTTCATCTAGTTTTTCGAATTCTTCTTCTTCAATAGTTTTACCATCTATAACTGGCATCATATAAATACCATTTTGGGCAGTTTTTACTTGAAAACCGTATTTCATAGATTCTTTGTTTAGTTTTTCTAATAATATAGAACGTTTTTGTTCAAATTCTTGCCTTATTAAAGTTTTTTCTTTTTCAAAATCTTCGTTACTAAAAGTTTTGTTAATATCTGCTTTTATATCTTTAATAAACTGTTCCATATCTTCTTTAAATTCTTTACCGTGTCCGGCAGGTAAGGAAACAGCTATTGGTTCATTTGGATCATCAAAATTGTAAATATAACACCAATCAGAAGGTACTTTTTCTTTTTTAGAAATTCTATCCAAATAGTTCTTGGTATACATTGTTTTACCAACTCCATCAGGACCTTCAATATATATGTTATAACCTTTTACATCAACACTTAAACCAAATTCTAAAGCTTTAATACCACGATCTTGTCCAATACCAGTAGTAATTGAAGCTAAAGTAGATGTATCATCAAATTTAAAAATATTAGGATTACAATATTCTTTTAATTGTTTATAGTTTAATTCATTTTTCTTCATTTGTTTTCTCCTTTATTATTATAAATTTTTAATTAAATATAAGAGTCATAATAATAGCATTCTCATTTTGTCCATAATAATTCTTTCTTAAACCAACTTTTTTAAAATTATATTTTTCATAAAGTTTTATAGCGTTTATATTACTTTGTTTAACTTCTAAAGTAAGGTTTAATTTTTCATTTTTTGCAATATTTATCAAGTTTTCTAACAATTTACTAGCAATTCCCATATGTCTTTTTGTAATTTTTGTTACTATATTTGTAATATGTATATCATCTACAGCTTTCCAAATGCCAGCAAAGCCAACAATTTCGTTATTTAATAAAGCTACAAAATATTTTGAATTAGGATTTTTTAATTCATTTTCAAATATAGTATATGTCCAAAAATTATCAAATTCAGTTGATAAAATATCCTTAATTTGTAATAAGTGAGAAAGCGTCATTTCATTTATTAATATTTCCATTTTGTTGTTTCTCCTCTAGTTGTATTTGTGCACTTGATTTTCTTAAATATAGGGGAGAAAGACTATATTTTTCGTCTGTATATTCACCACTACAAAAAGCATCAAATGCAGCTTTAGCAACACTTGTAGCATTTAACTTATTATAAGTTTCATTATTTGCAAAAATTGCATTTTTATACAAGTTAGATTCTAACACATCTTTATAAACTATGCTACCATTTCCAACAAAAAATATTGGTTTATTACAATTTTTTAATATTTCTGTAATATTAGAAATATTATCAAACAAATAGTCTCCTATTTGTGTATATTTATTCTTTGAATGTTCAAACAAAGAGTAATAAACATTATTATTTTTAGCATCAATTAAAGAACAAATATAACCTTCAAAATCCACATTATATGCTAAAGCCATAAGTGAAGGTATTCCAAGTGATTTAATTTGTGTCACATCACAAAAAGCTTTTATAGTAGAAATTCCAATTCTTATACCAGTAAATGAACCAGGACCTTTATCACAAACTAATAAATCTATATCACTTAAAGATAAATTGGTTTCTTTGAAAATTTGTTCAATTTGAGGCATTAATTTTATAGAATGAGTATTTCCATCTTCATTAGATATTTCTTTTATTACATTTCTATCTTCTAATATTGCAACAGAGCATACATTAGAAGAAGTTTCTATACTTAATATTTTCATTGAAGACTCCTTTCATAAACTTTTCTTATTAAATTAGTATATTTGTTTCCAACAGCTTCTATATTTATAATTCGTTTATTTTCATTAATTAAATCTCTTTCAAATGAAAGATGAATATAGCTAGAAGGCAAGGCGTCTTTAATAATTTCACCCCATTCGATAATACATATACCATTATCAAAATATTGTTCACCGCCAATAGCATAAAATTCATCTATTGAAGATAGCCTATAAACATCAAAATGGTAAATATTTGTATCATTTTTTCTATATTCATTAACAATAGTAAAAGTAGGGCTAGAAATTTCTTCTTCTAGACCAAAAAACAATAAAAAACCTTCTGTAAATTTTGTTTTGCCAGAACCAAGTTCACCTGATAATACTATTACATCTCCAGTAGTTAATTCTTTTGCAAATTCATTTGCAAGTTTCATAGTATCATTTTCAGAATTTGATATAAATGTATACACAAAAATCATTCCTTTATAATAATATATCTACATTTTATATTATTAAACGAAATTTGTAAATTAATATCATAAAAAAGGTTAAAAAAATTCAAAAAAAGTATTGACAAAAAAATAAATAACCTTTATAATTTATAAATGTTGATACAAGATGCAGGTGTAGTTCAATGGTAGAATTCCAGCCTTCCAAGCTGGCTATGCGGGTTCGATTCCCGCTACCTGCTCCAGCGCCCTTAGCTCAGTTGGTCAGAGCAACCGGCTCATAACCGGTGGGTCCAAGGTTCAAATCCTTGAGGGCGCACCATTTTTTTATTCATTAATTTAATATGGACAGGTGGCCGAGTGGCTAAAGGCGGCAGACTGTAAATCTGTTCTCATACGAGTACGAAGGTTCGAATCCTTCCCTGTCCACCAAAATACAAGGAGACTTGTATTTTATTTTTAGTCATAAAACAAACAAATGTGTGGTACATATCAAGTAGCTTTAAAAAGTTGTGGTGGTACTAATGGGGGAACATATAAAACTCTAATTGATACTAAAATTGATTTTTTATTTGTACTAAATGAGAAATCAGAAATGTATTTAATTCCTAAAAATAAAATTTCAAATAAAAGTACATTGAATTTATGTGATAAGTATAGAAAGTATAGAGTTAAAATTTGATGTTAATTGAAAAATTACTTTTATAAATTTTTTTTGAACTGAAAAGTGCAAGAAATATTAAGAATAGTCTTACTCTTTTTAGCAAAAAATATTATAAAAGTATTAAAATTTTGGAGAATAACTTCCTTCGATTATAAAAAAGATATAACAAATTTAAGAATATATTGCAGATAATAAAAACAAATGATAAAATATATTAAAATTTTACAAAATATTACAAAAGAAAAATAGATTGGAGGCGTACGGAATATGTTAAGGAATATTTGGGAAGATTTAAAATTAATATTTAAGGTAATATTATCTATTGTATTAATATATGGAGGTTTTTGGGTATTACTACTTTTTTGTATTTACAATCATGATACTAATAATGAAAATAAACAAGTAGTAGACTATGATGCTTATGTGCAAGATACGTTTAATATCAATCTTAACGAAAATACACAAGTAATAGAAGAGAAAAAAGATGATAATGATTATATAACAGATGAAACTGTTGAAACATTACCAGATAATGATTATAAACCTGGAAAAATGAATCCCTTTTCAGACAGTGAACCTAGCGTTGAAGTAATACAATAAGTGATGCAATACAAGTAATTTTTAAAATATCTTGTATAAGTTTTAAATTAAATATATTATAAAAAACGTATAAAATGTAGTAAATTAGATATCTATAAAATTACTTGAAAGCATTAAAAATACATCGATGCAACCCTGCCCACCAATATTATTTTCTAAGATAAAATCAATCTAATATTTCCAGTTAAAAATTAAAATCATATAGTGAAAAAATAAGAGCGAATGCAATTGATATTTTCTACATGAAAAACATATAAGACAGTGATAGATATACAAGTAGATTATATATTTATTCTTACTAAAGATTTAGAAATGTATTTAATTCCGAAAAAAATCATAGATAATAGAGCTACACTAAATTTATGTGAAAAATATAATAAATACAGGGTAAAATTTTAATATGCTATTATGGTAGCATAATAAAATAAAAATCTAGTTAAAAACAGAGCAGGCTGTCTGTTATTGTAGCCTGTTCTGTTTTTGAATTGTATTGCTGATAGTTTAGTGAGCCGCAACCTGATTTCTTACGTATTCGATAGAAACCAAATCGGCTCCTAGTGTTCTGAGAAAGGGATCTTCAAACTTGATTATACCAAGCCGAGTCATTTCACTTTCCAGCTCCTGCCAAGATTCCAGAGTAAACCGATTCTGAATGTACAGTTTTTCCGAATCCTTTGCAGACAAGGTTCCTTCGCTACCATCTGAGTACACAACTTTCATAGATAAAACCTCCTTGAATTTTCTTGGAGGGCTTACCCTCCAAGTTACTTTGTTAACAGTTGCTTTTTGGGTATGCACTTTATATACATATATTATTTTATTAAATTTACATAATAATGTCAAGCGAAATAAAAATAGAAATACAAATTATTTACCAAAAATAATAAAAATGCTATAATTAAGATACAATATTATTTAATATAGAAATAAACATATAGAAGGAAAATAAATATGATAGAAAAATTAAGTAATTGTACACTTTGTCCACACAAGTGTAATGTAAATAGATTAAAAGGAAATAAAGGCAAATGCGGATGTGATAATAAATTAAAAATAGCATTAGCATCATTACATTACTTTGAAGAACCATGTATTAGCGGAAAAAATGGTTCAGGAACAGTATTCTTTACAAATTGTAATTTTAAATGTATATATTGTCAAAATTATGAGATAAGCCAGTTAGGAAAGGGAAGAGAGATAACAATAGAAGAACTAGCTAATATATTTTTGAAACAGCAAGAAAAAGGTGCTAATAACATAAACTTAGTAACACCTACATCATATGTGTATCAAATAATTGAGGCAATACAAATTGCAAGAAATAAGGGCCTTAATATACCAATTATATATAATACTAATGGATATGAAAATGAAGAGACAATAGAATTGTTAAATGGATATATAGATGTATATTTACCAGATTTGAAATATTATGATAACAACTTAGGTAAGAAATATTCTGGTATAGATAATTATTTTTCTATAGCAACAAAAGCTATTTTGAAAATGTATGAGCAAGTAGGAACACCAATATTTGATGAAAATGGAATTATACAAAAAGGAATGATTATAAGGCACTTGGTGTTGCCAAATCATCTCTTAAATTCAAAACATATTTTACATTGGATAAAAGAAAATATGCCAAATGATGTGTATATAAGTGTAATGGCACAATATTTTCCAACATATAAGGCACAAGAAGATAAGTTAATAAATAGAAAATTAACAAAAAAAGAATATAAAGAAATAGAAAATTATTTGTATTTGTTAGATTTAAAAAATGGATATATGCAAGAACTAGGAGAGCATGAGGAAGAATATGTGCCTGATTTTAACTTGAGTATGTGATAGATATATAAAATCCCCAAATTATTAAACTTTTTTATTTAATAATTTGGGGTAACTTTATTTATATAAAAATTATAGTTCTAATTTATTAAATACTTTTTTACCTTTTTTCAAAATTGCATAACCATCTTTAAAATCATTTTCAGATAAAACATAATTCATGTCATCAATTCTAGCATCGTTTAAGCTAATACCACCTTGAGTAATTAATGTTCTTGCTTGACCTTTTGAAGGAGCGATTTTTGTTAATAATATTGCATCTATGATAGAAATATTTGGTGTTTCTATTTTTGTAGTAGGCATACCTTCCATAGAGCCATTTCCATTAAATAGTGCTTCAGCTGCATCCCTTGCTTTTACTGCTTCAGCTTCACCGTGAATTAGTTTAGTAATTTCGAAAGCAGCAATTTTTTTAGCTTCATTTATTTTTTCATCTTTTAAACTAGATAATCTTTTTACTTCATCCATTGGAAGATAAGTAAGCATTCTTAAAACATCATATACTTCACTATCTTGTATATTTCTCCAATATTGATAAAACTCATAAGGAGAAGTTTTTTTAGAATCTAACCATAGAGCACCATTCACGGTTTTTCCCATCTTTTTACCCTCAGCATTAAGAAGTAGAGGACAAGTCAAACAAAAACTACCGTTTTTATGAATTTTACGAATTAAATCAACACCAGCAAGCATATTTGACCATTGGTCATCTCCACCAATTTGAACCTTACAACCTTTTTCCTCAAATAAATGTAAAAAGTCGTAACTTTGCATTAACATATAATTTAATTCAAAAAATGTTAGTCCTTTTTCCATACGTTGTTTAAAACATTCAGCATCAAGCATTCTATTTACATTAAAATGTATGCCATATGTTCTAATAAAATCCATATAATTCAAATCTAATATCCAATCACCATTATTAACAATGATAGCAGCATTATCGCCTTCAAAAGAAATAAATTTACTAACTTGTTTTATAATATTATCTACATTTTTAGAAATAGTTTCTTTAGAAAGCATTTTCCTCATATCTGTTTTACCACTAGGATCACCAATAAAAGCTGTACCACCACCAACTAATATAATAGGGGTATGACCACATTTTTGAAAATATGACATCATCATAAGAGGAATAAAATGACCAATATGTATACTATCAGCAGTAGGATCAATTCCTAAATATACTTTAGTTTTTTCATTTTGTACCATTTCTTTAAATTCTTCCTCAAAAGTAATTTGTTTAATTAAATCTCTTTGTTTTAATACATCATAGATAGACATATTTTTAAAGTTTTCACTTTCCATCAATTTTCCTCCTTAAAATAGAAAAAACACGGGTACCGTGTTTTTTTAATATATTATAAATTAATATTTACATTAGTACCTATATTTAATTTACTAGATAATTTAGAAAAATCCTCGTTTTCAAAATATCTATTTAAATTTCTTACAGAAATTCCAGTATCAACTGAAATAGAATTTATTGAATTAGAATAATTTTCACCTTCTAAATAGTTCTTTAATTTTGACATTTCAAAATTATCTTTTGGTGCACAATTTTCACAAACATTACTTTGTGATATAAAAAAACATCCACAACGTTCACATTTTTTAAATTCCATAATACTTCCTCCAAAATTTAAAATAAAACACAATCTTTTGTTTCTTGACACATATTTTAACACAAAAAAATGTAAAAAGAAAGTTAAAAATAAAAAATATTGACAAAATTTCATCTTTTG
The DNA here is from genome assembly GCA_904381285.1 of uncultured Clostridia bacterium. Classification (GTDB taxonomy): domain Bacteria; phylum Bacillota; class Clostridia; order TANB77; family CAG-508; genus RGIG8482. The sequence goes on from CAJFII010000001.1 coordinate 172,153, forward strand.
TATTAAAATACAAATATGAAATTTTATAAAAAATAGGAGGTAATATAATATGAAAGCTTATGTATGTAAAGTATGTGGATATGTACATTTTGGAGAAGAAGCTCCAGAAAAATGCCCACAATGTGGAGCTGGAAAGGATAAATTTGTTTTAAAAGAAGAAACAGGAAAAAAAGAATATGCAGATGAACACGTTATAGGTGTTGCACAAGGATTAGACGAAGAAGTTGTTAAAGGATTAAAAGATAACTTTATGGGAGAATGTACAGAAGTAGGAATGTATCTTGCTATGAGCCGTCAAGCAGATAGAGAAGGATACCCAGAAGTGGCAGAAGCATTTAAAAGATATGCTTATGAAGAAGCAGAACATGCTGCTAAATTTGCAGAATTACTAGGAGAAGTTGTATATCCAGATACAAAGAAAAATGTAATGTTAAGAGCAGAAGCAGAATGTGGAGCTTGCATGGGTAAAAAAGAACTTGCAACAAGAGCAAAAGAACTAGGATATGATGCAATTCATGATACAGTACATGAAATGTGTAAAGATGAAGCAAGACATGGAAAAGGATTTGAAGGATTATTAAAAAGATATTTTAATGATTAATCAAATGTAAACAAAAGGTCAACAAAAGGGACAGTCCTTAAAGTTCAAAAATTTGAACTTTAAGGACTGTCCCTTTTGTTCATTTATCACCATTTTTAAAATAAAGCACTTGTTGGGATATATGTATCATCAGGAGGATAAACATATTCATCAGCAGGTTTATCACATTGTTTCATACTAGTAATTTCTATTATTGGTATATCGCCATGATAATCACCTTTAGTTATTTTACCAGTTATATTTACCCAAGTATTATCACTAAATTCATTTGCTTTACTATAATTACATAAAAAACCAACTACTAAAGTTTGGTTATCTGAACTGATTACCATATTTCTTGCCAAAACAAATTGAGTTTCAGTAAAATCATATACTCTATAAACATAACCAGTAAAATTGATTTTTTGACCTATATATTCATCTAGATTATCATGGACAGCTTTTAGAACGTTTGTATAATTATCACTGGAGATATTAGATATTTCAGGGGCTTTAAGACTATCATTAACAGTTTGGTAATTAAATATTTTATATGCAGAAATTCCAGCAACTATAATTACAATAATAAAAATAAGTACAAAGAATATTTTAAATATTAATTTACGACTAAGTTTTAAGTTACAAACAAACATTGCATTTCCTCTTTTCTATAAATTAAACTTATTAGTAAAATGTATGTTAAAATGAGAAAAATATTACTTTCAAAATAAAATTCCTTGCGTAAAAACACAAATAGTGATATAGTACTATAGAAATATTAAATTTTAGGAGGCAAGAGTAATGGGGTTATTTAAAACTTATAGTGAAAAAGAAGTAAAAAGAGTAATGCCAATAGTAAATAAAATAAATAGTTTAGAAGAAGAAATTTCTAAATTATCAGATGAAGATTTAAGAAACAAAACAATTGAGTTTAAAGAAGAATTGAAAAATGGAAAAACATTAAATGATATATTACCAGAAGCTTTTGCAGTTGTAAGAGAAGCTTCAAAAAGAGTATTAGGAATGAGACATTTTGATGTACAATTAATAGGTGGAATCATATTACATCAAGGAAGAATTGCTGAAATGAAAACTGGTGAAGGTAAAACCTTAGTTGCAACACTTCCAGTATATTTAAATGCTCTAACAGGTAAAGGCGTACATGTTATCACTGTAAATGATTATCTTGCAAAAAGAGATAGTGAATGGATGGGAAAATTATATAAATTTTTAGGATTAAGTGTTGGACTTGTTATTTCTGGAATGAATCCAGATGAAAAAAGAAAAGCATATGCAAGTGATGTAACATATGGAACTAATAATGAATTTGGATTTGATTATTTAAGAGATAATATGGTTATTTACAAAGAACAAATTGTTCAAAGAGAATTACATTATGCCATAGTGGACGAAATTGATAGTATTTTAATTGATGAAGCACGTACACCACTTATTATTTCAGGACGTGCAAATGAATCATCAGACCTTTATAAAAAAGCAAACGACTTTGTAAAAAGACTAACTCCAAAAGTAATTGTAGAAGAAGATATAAAAGATGAAGAACAATTAGAAGATAATGAAAAATATGATTATATAGTAGATTTAAAGGCAAAATCTGCATCACTTACTTTAAAAGGAATAAAAAAAGCAGAAGAATTTTTTAGGATTGATAACTTTAATGATTTAGAGAACTCTAATATTGTTCACCATGTAAACCAAGCATTACGTGCACATGGAGTTATGAAAAGAGATATAGACTACATGGTAAAAGATGGAGAAGTTTTAATTGTTGACGAATTTACAGGAAGAATTATGTATGGAAGAAGATATAACAATGGATTACATCAAGCAATAGAAGCTAAAGAAGGCGTAAAAATTGCAGATGAATCTAAAACACTTGCAACAATTACATTCCAAAACTATTTCAGAATGTATGAAAAATTATCAGGTATGACAGGTACTGCAATGACTGAGGAAGCAGAATTTAGAGAAATATATAATTTAGATGTTATTTCTATTCCTACTAATAAACCAATGATTAGAAAAGACTTAAATGATGCAATATATAAAAATGAAAAGGCAAAATATAGAGCAATAGTACAAAGTGTAAAAGAAAGTAACGAAAAAGGTCAACCAGTATTAGTTGGTACTGTTTCAATTGAAAAATCTGAAAAATTAAGCAAGATTCTAAAACAAGAAGGAATAAAGCATAATGTATTAAATGCAAAATATCATGAAGAAGAAGCTAGAATTATAGCTCAAGCAGGTAAATTTGGAGCAGTTACAATAGCAACAAACATGGCTGGACGTGGTACAGATATTATGCTTGGAGGTAACAGTGAATATCTTGCAAGAGAAGCTATGAAAAAGCAGAAGTATACTGAAGAACAAATAGAAGAAGCAGCAGCATTTAATGAAACAGAAGATAAAGATATATTAAATGCAAGAGCAAAATTTAGAGAATTAGTAGAACAATATGAAAATGAAATTAAAGAAGAAAAACAAAAAGTAATAGCTGCAGGTGGTTTAAAAATTATTGGTACAGAAAGACATGAGTCAAGAAGAATTGATAACCAGTTACGTGGACGTAGTGGTCGTCAAGGAGATGTTGGTGAATCAAAATTCTATATTGGTTTAGACGATGATTTAATGAAAATATTTGGCGGAGATTTAATAACTAATGTATATAATACATTAGGTGCAGATGAGAATATGCCAATAGAATCAAAAATAATATCTAAATCTGTTGAAACAGCTCAAAAAAGAGTTGAAGGTAAAAACTTTAGTATTCGTAAACATGTATTACAATATGATGATGTTATGAATACACAAAGAGAATTAATTTATAAACAAAGAAGACAAGTATTAGATGGAGAAAATTTAAAACAAAGTATTATTAATATGATGCATAGTGTTATAGAAGAATTAATAAATATGTATTCATTAGAGGAAGTAGTAAATGTAGAATCATTAAAAGAAGAGATAAGACTTACATTCGGACTAGAAGAAATTGAAGTATTAAAAGGAAAATTTGATGAACAAAAATTAAAAGAAGAATTAGAACAAAAAGTTCTAGAAAAATATGAACAAAAAGAACAAGAAATTGGTGAACAAGATTTAAGAGAACTTGAAAGAGTGGTTATGCTAAAAGTAGTTGACCAAAAATGGATGGATCATATTGATGCAATGGATGAATTAAAAGATGGTATAGGTCTTCGTGCGTATGGACAAAAAGATCCAGTTGTTCAATACAGAATAGAAGGAACAGACATGTTTGATGAAATGATATATTCAATAAAACATGATGTTGTAAAAATATTACTAAATATTAGCAAACAAAAAGAAATAAGAAGAACAGAAACAGCGAGAATTACAAATGCATCTTTAGATAATATAAATGATGTAGATGGACAAAAAAGAGCAAATGTAACAGTTGTAAAAAAAGGACCAGATGTAGGAAGAAATGATCCATGTCCATGTGGAAGTGGGAAGAAATACAAGAACTGTTGTGGAAAAAACCAGTAATATCAATACTTACAACTTCTTGCATTTATAAAAATTAGTCCACAAAAAAGAAGCAAATCAATTTGAAACAGAAACTAATATAAATGTTTTATATAAAGAACAAATAATATCTATATACACGAACAAGGTTGATTTACAGAAAAGATTAAATAAACTAATTGGAAAACCACAAAGAGAGTATAAAATAAAAAAGTCTATTAGTGGTAGTGTATGGGAAATACCTTTTAAAGACAAAACTAAAATAACAAAATTAATGTTAAAAGCGAATATATTTGAATTATAGGAAAGGAGGAAATGATTTATGGCAAGTTGGAAATGTCCAAAATGTGATAATGAAGAATATGAAAAAGATCAGTTACAAGCAACTGGTGGTAACTTTTCAAAAGTTTTTAATGTTCAAAATAAGAAGTTTATTACAATAAGTTGTACTAAATGTGGTTATACAGAATTATATAAAGAAGAAACATCAGCAGGAATGAATGTCTTAGATTTCTTAATGAATTAATAAATTCCTTATAATATAAATTTTAAAGATCAGTTTTATAACTGGTCTTTTTTACACTAAAATAGAAAAATATTAAAAAATTTGCTATAATTAAGGCAAAAAAGTGAAAAATGTTAAGAACAGTTGACAAAGTTCCAAACCTAATTGGTGGTATGCAACTGAAATTTACAGTATAATTTAGTTAATAAAATTTGAAAGGAGAAAATAAAAATGACATTTGGGGAAAGATTATTAGCATATAGAAATGCTGTTAATTTAAGCCAAGAAAAATTGGCAGAGAAAGTTGGTGTAACAAGACAAACTGTTTCCAAGTGGGAGACCAATCAAAGTGTACCAGATTTTGATAAAATTTTACCATTATGTGAGGCACTAGGTCTTACTACTGAAGAATTAATAACAGGAGAAAAAGAAGAAAAAAATGTAGAGATTGAAGAAATCAAAAAGGAGAAAGAAAGAGTAAAGAAGGAATATATGCAAAAAAGAAATAAGAAAAAAGCGATTGTGTTAAGTATTAGTATTTTCTTATATTGCATAGCCACATTTGCTTTACCTTATATGATAGAAGTGTTGAGATATGAGGATGCTCACGCAGTTATGATTTGGGCTACATTATGTACGATTGCAACTATAATGATTGTATATTTCTTTGTTGCTTATCCAAATATGTATAAGGAAGAAAAAGAGAAAAAAGGTATAAAAGACGATATTGAAGAACTAAATGATGAGATAGAAGAAATTGAAAAACTAGATGATAGTCGCATAAAGATAGAAGCTGTTGGAGCAAAGAGTAAAACAGAAGCATTAGTAATACAAATTGTTGCATCATTATTTTTAACTATATATCTTTTAGTTAGTTTCTTAACTGGAGCTTGGCATATTACTTGGATTTTGTGGATTGTATTTATATTTGTTGAACTAATTGTAAAATTAATTTTTAGTATGAAAGGGGAAAAAGAAAATAATGAAAAATAAAGGAATTAAAATTATACTTATTATATTATTAACAATATTAATTATAGCATTAGTTAATTTTATGATTTATGCAATAATAAATAGAAATAATGATTATAGTGTAAAATTTTCTTTAATTGCTTTTGGAGATAATACAGAAAAGATCTTTGAAAAAGAATATGAACCAGAAGAATTAGATAAGATTAATGTTGATGTTTCATCATCAAATGTGATTATTGAAAAAGCAGATGTAGATAAAATAAAAGTTACAGCTTATGGCGAGAAAGATGAAAAGATAAATGAAACAATTAATAATAATGAACTTTCAATTACAAAAAGTAAAACAGTATTTATATTTGCAATGCTATATTGGTGTGATGAAAAAATAATAATACAAGTTCCAAATGAATGTGATGAGGAATTTAATATACATACATCAAGTGGAGATATAGCAGCACCAAATTTAGAAAATAATGTTATTAACTTAGAAACATCATCAGGGAAAATTGAATGTGGAAATATTAACAATGGTAATTTCAAAAGTTCTTCTGGCGATATAACAGTTGGAAGTGGTAATGAAATCACAATACAAACAAGTTCTGGAAGTATAATAGTAGGTGATTTTAACAAATTATCAGCAGAAGCATCATCTGGAGATGTTGAAGTTGGAAAAGTAGGAGAAAGTACAATAAAAACATCTTCTGGTAAAATATTGGTAGAAAGTGCAAAAAGGTTGCAAGCAGAGGCATCATCTGGTGAAATAGATATTAATAAAATAGAAGAATATTGTAACTTGGTAACAAGTTCTGGAAGTATAGAGATAGATTCTTTAAATATAACTGAAAATTCTATTATTAATGCTAAATCTGGAGATGTTGATATAAGAAGTAAAAATGATATATATATTGAAACAGAAACTGGTTCAGGAGATTCAGATGTAAAAAACAATAATAGAATGGCAGAAATCGTATTAAAAATAACAACTACATCAGGAAGTATAAAAGTTGATTAATTATATATGAATTATAGATTATTTTTCTCTTAAATGATATACTGTATTAAAAAGAGAAAATATTTTCTATAAAGGGGGATGCTATGAAAATAAATAAATGGAAAGTATTTCAAACTATTCAATTACTAGTATTTATAGGGGTTAGTATATTTCTTTTTGCAAGAAGTGTTGATGGAAGTGGAGCAACAAATACTTGGAATGTAAAATTAATTAGTTTTGCTGTATGGCTAGGATTTTATCTTTTTGTGTTAGCTCTTGAATATGGAATACGCTTTTTAACAGTAATTAAAAAGAATAGGAGGAATATATATGAGTAAAATTTTGAAAAGAATTGGAACAATAAATTACAAAAATGGGAAATATGCTAATATATTTATGATAGGAAATTTCATATTTTTTGTACTTATAGGTATTATAGTAATTTCATTAAACAATTTAAAAGAAAGTAATACCATAAAAGGACAATGGTTTTTATTAGGTTGTATTTGTTATATTATTTTACACGAAACTACACATTTAATTTTTATGAAATTGTTTTCAAAAGAAAAAATAAATATTTCTATTAAATTTCCAATTTCTGTAGGAAGTAGTGCAAAATTTAATAAAATGCAATTTACAATTATTGCTCTTGCACCAGTTGTAATTTTAGGTTGTATTCTTGTTTTACTAATTATATTTACCCCAAAGAACTATACTTTTTTATGGACTATACTATTAATATTAAATTTTGCTGGTTCTGGTGGAGATTTTATGCAATTTTTTAAAGTAAGGAAATATCCTAGAAATACATATTTTCAAGATAATAGTGATGAAACAGCAATATACCAAGAACAATAATGTAGTTTAAATGGAGGTCTATGATGAAAAAAATTCTAATTCACGGATCAGGACATAAAGCAGAAAGCTGGGACAAAGTAATTTCATATATGAATAATGATAAGGATATATTATGTCCTAATTTATCAACAATTCTAAATGGAAAAGAAGCCAGTTATGATAATTTATATTCTTCTTTTGCAGAATATTGTAATAAAATAGATGGAAAAATAGATTTGTGTGGTCTTTCACTAGGTGGTATATTAGCACTAAATTATGCTATAGATTATCCAAATAAAGTAGAAAAGTTAGTTTTAATTGGAACACCTCATAAGGTACCAAAAGTAATGTTTAGTATTCAAAATGTCATATTTAAGTTTTTACCTAAAAAATTATTTGAAACAATGGCATTTAATAAGAAAGATACATTTGTTTTAGGAAATACTATGAAAAAACTAGACTTTAGTAATGAGAAAAAGATAGTGCAAATATTAAATCTGCACATTACCTAGCTGAAAATATAAAAAATGCTAAACTAGAGATTATGAAAAATACAGGACATATTGTAAATGAGGAAAATCCAGAAGAATTAGCAAAATTACTAACAGAATTTTGGAAAAACTAAACGGTATAGTAACCAATAAAGCAGATAGGAGAGTAGATATTTTGCTCTCTTATCTGTTTTTTTATTATAAATTAAAAAAGTATATTGACATACAATATTAAATGTACTACAATGTACTTATACGATAAGCACATTTAAAGGAGGGAAAAAATTGGATATTATCATTAGTAATAGTACAAGTAAACCAATATATGAGCAAATTACAAGTCAAATAAAACAAATGATAATGACTGGTGAATTAAAAGCTGGTGAATCAATACCCTCTATGCGTTCATTAGCAAAATCTTTACATATAAGCGTAATAACAGTACAAAGAGCTTATGAAGATTTACAAAGAGATGGTTTTATAGAAACTACAATAGGCAGAGGCAGTTTTGTTAGTTCTAATAATAAAGACTTCATTCAAGAAGAAAAACAAAGAGAAATAGAAAACCATTTACAAAAAGCTATTGAATTGAGCAAAGAAAATGGTATTCCATTAACAAAACTTATTGATTTATTAAAGATATTTTATGAGGAGGAAAAATAATATGTCTGATTATTCTTTAAAAGTTGAAAATTTAAGTAAAAAATTTGATGACTTTTTATTAGATAAAGTTTCATTTTATGTACCAAAAGGAAATATCGTTGGTTTAATAGGAGAAAATGGTGCTGGAAAAAGTACAACTATAAATGCTATGCTTGATATTATTGAAAGAGATTCTGGAAATGTATATATTTTGGATAGTGAAAAGAATAAAATTAGTAATAGTATAAGAGAAAAAATTGGAGTAGTTTTTGATGAAAATAACTTTCCAGAAGATTTAACACCACAAAAATTAAATAATGTATTAAAAGCAATATATTTTAATTGGGAAGAAAAAAAGTTTAGTGAATTTATAGAAAAATTTAATTTACCAAAAAATAAAAAGATTAAAAACTTTTCAAGAGGAATGAAAATGAAATTATCTATAAGTGTTGCTTTGTCACATAAAGCAGAATTACTTGTATTAGATGAAGCAACAAGTGGTCTTGATCCAATCGTTAGAGATGACATTTTAGACATATTATTGGACTTCGTTCAAGATGAAAAAAACTCAATTTTAATTTCATCACATATTACAAGTGATTTAGAAAAAGTTGCAGATTACATAGTTTTTATTCATAAAGGAAAAGTAATATTTGAGGAAACAAAAGATAATCTTATTTATAACTATGGAATAATGAAATGTAAAACAAAAGAATTTGATTCTGTTGATAAGAAAGATATAATTCGATTTAGAAAAATGGATTATGGTTATGAGATATTAATAAAAAATAAAAATGAAATGGAAAGAAAATATCCAAACTTTGTAATGGATAATATTAAAATCGAAGATATAATGTTAATGTATGTAAAGGGGGAAATGTAATATGAAAGGTTTACTTTTAAAAGATTTTTATACTACAAAAGCTAATATATTTGTAGCACTTCTTTCTTGTGTGGTAATGGCTATAGGTTTGTCGTTTGTAATTTCTCCATCAGTTGTTATTATATTAATTGCAATACCTTTAAGTATGACGGTATCAAGTACAATAATTTCTGATAAGAAAAATAAATGGACACAGTTCGCAGTAACTTTACCAGTATCGAAAAAACAAATAATATCAAGTAAATATATTGCATATTTGTTTTGGACAATAATAGGTATTTTTGTGGGAACTTTAATGTGTTATATAATTTTAAAAGTAGCAAATAGTACAGATAGTAATATAAATATCTTTACTGGTTTTAGTATTATAATTGCTCTTTTAAGTGGTAGTATTATAATGCCTTGCAATTTTGTACTACCAGAAGAAAAATCAATTATAGGAACAATATTAGCATATTCCTTAACATCAGGTATATTAGCATTATCTATTTTTGCATTAAACCAAATATTCAATGTAAGAGATAATATGACACAGACACTTATTATATGTAGTGTAATAAGTTTTGTAATTTTCATTATATCTTGGATAACTTCTGTTAAGAAGATAAAGAATTTTAATTAAAAGAATATAATAAATTTAGCAGATAATAAATAATTATCTGCTTTTTCAATATAAATAATGAGAATTTTTATCAAATATGCTATAATAAATCAGAATATATAAAATGAGGTATAAGAATATGAAGAAAATTTTAATTGTAGAAGATGATATAAGTATTCATAAAATATTAGAAGAAATATTAGAACAAGAGAAGTATGAAATATTAAATGCCTATTCTGGAACAGAGGCACTAATGATTTTAGAAAAAGATAATATAGATCTAGTATTATTAGATTTGATGTTACCAGGATTAAATGGAGAAGAAATTATAAAAAAAGTAAAAAATATTCCAATCATTGTTTTAAGTGCTAAAATTTCAACAGAAGATAAAGTAAATTGCTTATTAGATGGTGCGAATGATTACCTTACTAAACCATTTGAAAAAAGTGAATTATTAGCCAGAATTAAAGTACAATTAAGAAATAAAAAAGATGTTAATGCAGATTATAGTTATAAAGATTTGAAATTGCAAAAAGATAATTATACTTTAAAGGTAAAAGATAAAGAAATTAATTTGACAAAAACAGAATATGCAATATTAAAGCAATTATTTATTTATCAGAATCAAGTAGTTTCAAAATCTAAATTATTGGATTTAATAAGTTTTGACACAGAAAATTGTGATGAAAATTCTTTACGAGTTCATATTAGTAACATAAGAAAAAAGATTAAGAAATATTCTGATGAGGAATATATTGATTCGGTATGGGGAGTAGGATTTAAACTAAAAAAATAAATCTTAACAAAACTTTAACAAACCATTAACAGTTTTCTTAACACTTTTATACTAAAATAAAAGTGAAAGGAGAGAAGATTATGGAATATATTTTAGAAACAAATAATCTTGAAAAGAGATATAAAGATTTTAAAGCAATAAGTAACTTAAATATTCACATAAAAAAAGGTGCAATTTATGGACTTATTGGAAAAAACGGAGCAGGTAAAACTACTCTTATAAGATTAATTTGTGGACTACAAAAGCCTACAAACGGAACATACTCTATATGTGGAGTAAAGAATACCGATAAAAAAATATTAAAAGTTAGAGAAAGAATGGGAGCAATAATAGAAACACCATCTATATATGCTAATATGTCAGCTAGAGATAATTTATTAGAACAATTCAAATTAGTAGGACTACCTAGCAATGATGGAATTGATGAATTATTAGAATTGGTTGCTCTTGAAAATACTGGAAACAAAAAAGCAAAGAATTTTTCTTTAGGAATGAAACAAAGATTAGGAATAGCAATAGCATTATCAAATAATCCAGACCTATTAATATTGGATGAACCAATAAATGGTTTAGATCCAGAAGGTATTATTGAGATTCGAGAACTGATTTTAAAATTAAATAAAAAGAAAAAAATAACTATTTTAATATCAAGCCATTATCTTGATGAGTTATCTAAAATTGCTACTGATTATGGATTTGTAGACAATGGACAAATAGTTAAAGAAATTAGTAGCGAAGAATTAAATAAAAAGATGGAACACAAAATAGAGTTAAAAGTAAAAGATATAAAAGAATTTTCTAAATATTTTGAAAAGAATAATATAACCTATGAGGTTTTCGATAATAATACAATTAATGTATATGGAAAAAACAATTTATCTAAATTAATAAATGACCTTTCAAAAAATAATTTAGTAGCAGATGAAGTACACGAAAAAGAAGAAACTTTAGAAAACTACTATATGAATTTAATTGGAGGTGGTAAAAATGATTAAATTATTAAATGCAGGATTTGCAAGATTAAAAAAAGATAAGTTGTTTTGGGGATTAACAGTAGCAATTATAAAATTTGCATTAATTATGCTTTATAATGCTTATTCTGATATGTTAGAGTATGGTGGAAATGTAAGTGTTGATGGATATTTTTTTAATGTCGGTATGCTAATTGGGTTTGCTATTGCAATTTTTGCTAGTGTGTATTTAGGAAATGAATATTCTAATGGAACACTTAGAAATAAAATTGTTATTGGACATAATAGAATAAAAATATATTTATCAAATTTAATTATAGTATCAGTAATATCTGTATTTTGGGTTTTATTGTTTGATTTTATTACTGCTTGTATAGGTATTCCTCTATTTGGAAATATACAAATGGATATAGGAAAATTTTTGCTACTATTTGTAATAGTTTTATTATTTAGTATTGCCTTTGCATCTATATTTACTTTTATAGCAATGGTTTGCTCGAATAAAACAGCAACATCTATTATTTGTTTAGTAACAGTATTTGCTATGATGTTTGGTAGCACAATGTTATTCAATCTATTATCAGCACCACCAACAACTGTAGAATATTCAATGGTAGATGGACAATTTGAACCACAAGAAGTTCCTAATCCAAGATACCCAACAGAACAAGAGAGAAAAATATATCAAACTATATTAAATATTATGCCACAAGGACAAGCATTTTCTATAGTAGGATATGAAGATTGGGATTACAAAGTATTACCATTTTATTCATTAGGAGTTATAATAATATTTACAGGTGCAGGACTAATAATATTTAAAAGAAAAGATTTAAAATAGAAAGGAAAATGTTATGAGTATCTGGTTTTATTTATTCATAATTGCAAGTATTATCATCATTGCATTAATTATCAAAATATTTGTTATGAAAAATGCAATTAAAGAAATAGAAGAAAAATTTGATTTTATAATAGAATCAGATACTAATAACTTAATTACCATTTCAACAAATGATATAGATTTAAAGCAATTAGCTAAAAAAATTAATCAAAACTTAAAAAAGATAAGAGAACTAGAAATTCAATATAATCAAGGAAACGAAGAATTAAAAAGATCCATTACAAATATTTCCCACGATTTAAGAACACCCCTTACAGCAATAAGGGGGTATCTTGATTTAATAGAACATAAAAATTTAACTGAAAAGCAGGAGGATTATTTGTTATTTATTGATGAAAAAGTTAAGATTTTAACTGATTTGACAGAACAATTATTTAATTTTTCAAAAAGTTTAGATTCATATCAGGACATAAAAAAGCAAAATGTTGTATTAAATAGTGTCTTGGAAGAAACAATTTGTGCATCTTATGATTTATTTATACAGCATAATATCAATCCTAAAATATATATAACAAAGGAAAAAATTATAAAACAAATAGATGAAAATATGCTAAAAAGGATATTTGAAAATATTATTTCAAATGAAATAAAATATAGTGATGAATTTTTAGAAATTAAGTTAAATAAAAATGGAAAAATTATTTTTAGAAACAAAACAAAAAATTTAGATAAAACAAGTGTAGAAAAAATATTTGACCGTTATTATACAGTTGAAAATGCAAAGAAATCAACAGGTATAGGTCTTTCTATTGCTAAGCAATTAGTAGAATTAAATAATGGAACTATAAGTGCTAACTATGATGATGGATATTTGATTATCGAAATATATTTTAAGTAAGTCTATTAATATATAATAGGCTTTGTTATGCAAAAAAGGAAAAAGAATTGGCAGATAAAATAATATATTTTTTAAAGTATTATTCGCAAAATAAAATTATAAAATATTCTATATTTAGAAATAAGTATAGAATATTTTTGTTTTTTATGGTATTATGTAGGCAACTAATTAGTAAAAGAAGATAAAATATTATGGCTAATGAAAGTAAAAAAGATTTTAATGCTATGATGAAAAATAATAAAGATATGCCTAAAATACAAATTGTCGAAGATGATAAAACAATTAAAAAGTATGGTGGAGATAAAATGTTTTTTGCACCACCTCTTTATTATGATAAATTAATGGAAAAAGTACCAAAAGGAAAACTTGTTACAGTAGGTCAAATGAGAGATTATCTTGCTAAACAAAATAATGCAGATTTTACTGATCCTATGACAGCAGGTATATTTGTTAATATTGTTGCTTGGGCAAGTTATCAAAGAAATACAGATATTACACCATATTGGAGAACTTTAAAATCAGATGGTGAGTTAAATGTGAAATATCCAGAGGCGATTGAATTGCAAAAAAGGTTACTTGAAGAAGAGGGACATACTATATATTTTTTATAATTTAAACTATATTAATAGATTATATGAAGATAATAATGAAATTGTAAAGGAAATTAATACTTTTAACTTAAATGATGTAGAACAAAAAATAGAAAATAATAACTATATAGGAACAGCAGAATTTGAGGGTATGGATACAATTTGGAATTATGAAGCTACAGAAGATACAGAAATAGAATTGAAATATATTTTAAATGTGATCTCAGGAAAATGTAAAATAGTTTTAATTTTTCCAGATAATACAGTAAATACAATTTTTGAAAATGCTAATAATTCGCAAAGTAATGATTATTCAACGACAACATTACAATTAAAACAAGGATTAAATAGAATAAAATTGGTTGCTGACAAAGATACAAAAGTCCAATTTGACCTTTCTATTGAGAATGGAACTTTTAATGAATTAGGATTTTAATATTATAATTACAAATTATGAATTTTTTAACTCAAGAAAATTCCATTTTATTAAAATGTTATGTTTAAGTGACACATTTCCAGTTCTAAATGGTAGATATAAGTGCTAAAAAACTTTATAATTATATTAATAAATAAAGAGGCTCTTTATATCAGATGAAAGGAGAAAGTAGAAATGAAATTTAATGAAAAATTAATTAAATTAAGAAAAGCAGCAGCGCTTTCACAAGAAGAACTTGGAAATAGACTAAATGTTGCAAGGCAAACTGTAAGCAAATGGGAATTAGGCGAAACAACTCCAGAAATGGATAAATTAGAAGAATTATCTAATATTTTTGAAATTAGTATAGATGAATTAGTAAAGGATGATGATATTCCTAATGTTATAACAAAAGAAATAAATCAAGAAAAAATTGATTCGCTTTATAAAGATATTGGAACAGCTAAAAAGGAATAAAAACATATCTAATAATTGTTGGATTATTTTGCTTATTGTTTATAATAATTCCTTTAATAATATTTTTCGTAAGAACAGTTTTATTATAATTGCATAAACTACAATAATTATGGCAGATAATAAGTTGAAATTATCTGTCTTTTATTATATAATCGCATCAGAGAAATATTATTTTGAAAGAGAGATAAATTATGAGATATATAGCATTATTAAGAGGAATAAATGCAAGTGGTAAAAATAAAATTGCAATGAGTGAGTTGAAAAAAAGAATTTACTAATTTAGGATATAAAGAAGTAATTATTTATCTAAATAGTGGTAATGTAATTTTTGAAAGTGATATAAATGATAAAAATACAATTAAAAATGATATACAATCAATGATAAAAAATAAATTTGATTTTGATATACCAACTTATGTTATAACTTCGCAAGAATTAGAAGAATTAATAAATCATAGCCCAGAATGGTGGGGAAAAGATAATAAGGAAGTATATGATAATATAATATTCATTATTCCACCAACTACCTATAATGAAGTATTTAATACAATAGGCTCTCCAAATGAATATGAAAAGGTACAAGAATATAAGAACAATATTTTTTGGTCTTTTGATTTGAAAAATTACAGAAAATCAAATTGGTGGAGTAAAACAGCAAGTACAGAAATCAGTAGTTCAATAACAATAAGAACAGCAAATACAATGAAAAAATATTAGAAATATGCCTTAAAAAGTAGCAAAAGTAAATAAAAGTCATGTGAATAAAAATAAAGGTGGAATAAATGATATGAATCATATTTTAATAGTGGAAGATAACAAAGAAATAACTGAAAATTTAACTCTTTTACTTAAAGAGAATGGATTTTCTATAGAAGCTATATCTAAACAATCAGAACTGGAAAAGATGTTGGAAAAAAACAAATTTGATTTAATCTTGTTAGACTTAATATTACCAGATGGAAATGGATTTTCTATTTGTAATTCAATAAAAAAGAAAATTGATATACCAATTATTATACTTACAGCAATGAAAGATGAGTATAGCATTGTAACGGGTTTTGATGTTGGTGCTGATGATTATATATCAAAACCCTTTAAGCCTTTAGAACTCATATCAAGAATAAAAAATCAATTAAGAAGATATAAAAAATCCCCATCAGTTTTTAAAATTTCAAATTTAAAGGTAGATACTATAAAAGGTAGTGTATTAAAGAATAATAAAGAAGTTGTATTGACAGCACTAGAATATAAATTACTTTTACTATTTATAAATCATCAGGGAGAAATTATGTCTAGAAGCAGACTATTAGAAGAAATTTGGGATATTGCAGGAGAATTTGTTAATGATAATACCTTAACTGTTTATATAAAAAGATTGCGAGAAAAAATAGAAGATAATCCTACAAATCCTATCATAATAAAAACAGTTAGAGGAATAGGATATAAAATTGGAGAATGTTATGAGTCTTTTTAGAAATGAAGAAATAAAAAAACAGATAATTTTATATGTTATATTTAATATTATTGTACTTTTTGGGGCATTATTTATTAATATTATTTGTTCAATATATGTTATAATAGTATGTTTAGTCATCGAATTTATATCGTTATATTTTACAAAAAAAAGATATAATGATATTAGTGAATTAACTTACAAAATAGATAAAATATTACATAATAATGATTATACGAATTTTGATGTAAATAAAGAAGGAGAACTTGCGGTTCTAAATAGTGAGATTTATAAGATGACAGTTAGATTAAGAGAACAGACAGAAAGGTTAAAAAATGAAAAGAACTACTTAAAAGATTATTTAGCAGATATTTCACATCAAATTAGAACTCCAATGACTTCCATTAAGATGATAATATCGAGATTATCAAGACAGGAGATAACTTTTGAAGAACGATTTAGACTTATAAAAGAAATAAGTAAACTATTAGCAAGAATTGAGTGGCTTATTACAGCATTATTAAAAGTAGCTCAATTAAAATCAGATACTGTAAAATTGAAAAAGGAAAAAATAAGTGTGGAAAAAGTAATAAGTAAAGCATTAGAACCATTAAGAATACAAGCTGAAATCAAGAATGTCGAAATCAAACAAAAAATAGAAAATGGAGCGAATTATAAAGGAGATTATTATTGGTCGATTGAGGCTATTTCAAATATATTAAAGAATTGTATAGAACATTCAGAAAATGGCGGTGTTATAGAAATTATATCAAAAGTTAATCCAATATATACAGAAATAGTTATAACTGATGAGGGAAATGGAATTTGTAAAGAAGACTTACCACATTTGTTTGAACGATTTTATAGAGGAAAAAATAGCGGTAGTGAAAGTATAGGAATTGGACTTTACCTTACTAAAATGATTATATCAAAACAAAATGGAGTTATTGCTGCTAAGAATAGAGAAAACAAAGGAGCAGAATTTAATATTAAATTTTTTAACGAAGCATAATGTAAAAATCATAATGTTTCGTTTTTTATTTATATATTTGTGTAAAAGTGACATATTTGTAATAATAAAGTCACGGATGTGTCACTAAACTTGTGTTATATTAAATTAGGAGGTAATCTATATGGAAATATTAAAAGTAGAAAACTTAACTAAAATTTATAAAGGGGAAAATGAAGTGGTTGCATTAAACGATGTTTCTTTTTCGGTTAAAAAAGGGGAATTTGTAGCAATAATAGGACAATCAGGTTCTGGAAAATCAACACTTTTACATTTGTTAGGAGGTGTAGATATTCCTACCTCTCGGTAAAATTTATGTTGATAAAAAAGAAATATATACTAAAAGTGAAGAAGAACTTGCTATTTTTAGACGTCGTAATGTTGGACTTATTTATCAATTTTATAATTTAATACCAATATTAAATGTTTATG
>CAJFII010000002.1 GCA_904381285.1 uncultured Clostridia bacterium
ATGTACTTTTTGTTCCTTCTTCAAACGGAACGTCTTGTATTATACTACATCACTTTTTCTTTGTCAACATATTTTTTCACTTTTTTTCATATTTTTTTATTACCTCTTTTTGGGCGTAATAAAAAACTAGTAATTGCTGCTTTTTTATTCTGTTTTTCCTTTACTAATTCTTCTTTTTTATTTGTTTTTATGTTGCTCGTGACTTCGTATTATTTATATTATCATCTTTTACTTCCTATGTCAATACTTTTTCATCTTTTTTTCTTGGTATTTTTTACATAAAATAAACGGAGTATTTGAATTTGGTCAAAATACTCCGTCTTAGCATTATAATCATTTAATTGGTAATTGTATTACTTATAATAGTATTATTGTTTGTTTCTTGAATTGCAGTATTTCCTTGTTGGTCTTCCTGGTTAGTTTGTGCATTTGTTTGTTCTGATTGTTGTTGTACAGTATTTACTATTTGTAGTTTTTGTTCGTACAATTGATTAAGCCTATTTATTATATCTTGCGTTAATTTGCTTATATATTCTGGTGTAAAGTTATTTACTGTGGCTGAGTTTTCTTGTGTTAATTCTTCTACTTCTATGTCATTTGTTACTGTTGTATTTGAATTTATAGTAGTTTTGAAATATGTTTCACCTGATATATTAACATTAAAAATTATATTATTTTGTATACTATCTGTTACATTTGTTTTATTTTGTAAAGATACCGTAACACTATCTTCTCCTGTATCAAATATTAATATTCCTACCATGTTTGTCTGATTATTTTGTGTTTCTTTTGCTAATTCTATACTTTTTAAATTCATTTTTGCTTGTTGTGTTGTTTCGTTATTTGAATTACTTTGGTTTTCATCGCCTATTATTTGATATTCATCATTTATAGTATTATTTGTTTGATTTTCTTCTAACAAAGAATTATTATCTTCTGTATTAGTATTATTATTATTTTCTAATGTAATTAATGTTCTTACTGCTGTTTCAGTTTTTTGATAATCTACTATTATTTTATTTGCATCTGCTTCTAACTCAGTTCTTATAAGTTGCCCTTCTGATTCATATACTGTTATTTTTATATTTTCAAATTGATTTGTTTGATTCTGGTTAAGTGCATTAATTTGCTCGTCTATTTTAGAAATAAGTGTTTCTTTTGTTATATCACTTTGACTATCTATTAATCTTACTTTTTCTAATATTAAATTTAATGTTGTATCATCAGTTTTTAATGTTTGTAATATTTGTATAATTACATTCATTACCTCTGAACTAGTTAATTCTAATGAATATCCATTTGCTACTATATTTTGATTATTTACAGTTAATTGTACATCTCTTTCTTTGGTATATTTTTCTTTTGGAATTTGAGTATTTATAACTTGCAAATACTTTTGTATAATAGCTGTTTTATCTTCATCACTTATATATAAAAGTTCTTCTAAGTTTATTGCTTCTATCCTATTTGGTATATTACTAGTATCAGTAATACCAAATTTCCCTGCCAATTCTTTTAAATTATTGTTGTCAAATGCTAAATATTTATTGTTAATCACTTCATCTGATGTTATAGCATATAAATCATCATTTCTTATATATTTTAATGTAAATAAATCTTGTGTTAGAAATTTTAAAGTAGTTTGACTAGATTCTCTATTATTACTAGGATCTGCTTTTAGTTCGTGTTCAATACTAAAATTTCTTGCTGGTATTGTTTGATTTGCTATTTCCATATCACTAGAAACTAAATCAAATGTTGTTTCAGAATTTGTAGTATATTTATTTTGTTTTATATTGTTTTGTGCTTCTGTTGTAGAATCTTTCATAAACATTTGTATAATTTCATCGTTTTGTGCTAAATACTTAAAAAATAATTCTTGATTTCCTTTAAACATATCTGTGAAAAAGAATAAGTATAGGCCTATAGCTACTATTATAAAAATTATTAGTACAATTGTTGTTATAATAAAAATTTTTCTTTTACCTGATTTCATGGTATTCCTCCTTTAATTTTTAATCCTTTGTTTTACCGCCTCATATATAACTATTCCAGCAGACACAGATGCGTTTAATGATGTTATTTGCCCTTGCATTGGAATTTTTACTAAAAAGTCACAATTTTCTTTAACAAGTCTGCTCATTCCATAACCTTCGCTGCCTATAACTATAGCTAAAGGTCCTGTTAAATCTTGATTATAGTAATATTTGTTTGTATCCATATCTGTTCCACAAATCCATATTCCTTCTTTTTTTAGTGTGTTAATTGTTTCATTTATATTATTTACTCTTGCAATTTTCATATGTTCTACCGCTCCTGCAGACACTTTATTTACTGTACTATTTACAGAAGCTGCTCTTCTTTTAGGTATTATTACCCCATGAACTCCTGCTGTTTCTGCAGTTCTTATTATTGAGCCAAGATTGTGTGGATCTTCTATTCCATCTAGTATTAATATAAACGGATTTTCATTCTTTTGTTTTGCCAAATTTATTATATCATAAACTGTACAATAGTCAAATGGCGGAACAATTGCAATTATTCCTTGTGGATTATTAGTTTGTACCATTTTATTGAATTTTGTTTTTTCTAATTCTGTAATAACTATTTTTCTTTCCTTTGCTTTTGCAATTATTTTATTAATTGAACCATGTTTGTTTCCTTTTTCTATAAAAATTTTGTTAATATCTTTGCCAGATTCTAGTAGTTCTAATACTGAATTTCTACCTTCTACTTGGTCGTTATATGATTCTTTAGTTTTATCCATTTTTATCTCCTTTATTCATCATCTAATTTAAGTACACTTAAAAATGCTTCTTGTGGTATATCTACACTTCCTATTTGTCTCATCTTTTTCTTACCCTTTTTTTGCTTTTCTAGTAATTTTTTCTTTCTTGTAATATCTCCACCATAACATTTAGCAAGTACATCTTTTCTCATAGCAGATATTGTTTCTCTTGCTATAATTTGTCCTCCAATTACTGCTTGTATTGGTATTGCAAATAATTGTCTTGGTATTACCGTTTTTAATTTTTCTACCATTTTCTTTCCTCGTGTATAGCTTGAATCTTTATGAACTATAAAGCTTAATGCATCTACTCCTTCTCCGTTCACTCTAATATCTAGTTTAACAAGTTCTGCTCTTCTATATTCTTTAAATTCATAATCAAATGAAGCATATCCTTTTGTTTTAGATTTTAAATTATCAAAGAAATCATATATTATTTCATTTAAAGGTAATTCATATATTAGTGTAACTCTTGTTTCATCTAAATATTTCATATCTATATATGTTCCACGTCTATTTTGACATATTTCCATTATATTTCCCACAAATTCTTTTGGAGTTAGTATTTCAGCTTTTACAATTGGTTCTTCCATATATGATATCTCTTGTGGCGCTGGTAAATCTGCTGGATTATACAATTCTTGCATAGTTCCATCTGTTTTATATACTTTATATATAACTGATGGAGATGTTGTAATTAAGCTTAAATCGAATTCTCTATCTAATCTTTCTTCTATTATTTCTAAATGTAATAATCCTAAAAATCCACATCTAAATCCAAATCCTAAAGCAGTTGAAGTTTCCGGTTCATATTGCAATGCAGCATCATTTAATTTTAATTTTTCTAATGCTACTTTTAAATTTTCATAGTCACTTCCATCTACAGGATATAGTCCACAATACACCATTGGATTTACTTTTTTATATCCTTTTAAAGGTTCACTCGCTGGTTTATTTTGTAATGTTATTGTATCACCAACATGAATATCAGATAAATTTTTAATACTTGCTGCAATATATCCAACTTCTCCTGCAAGTAATTCATCTGCTTGTTCATAGCTACCTGGCTCAAAATATCCTACTTCAGTTACTGTAAATATTTTGTCTGCAGCCATTAACCTTATTTCATCACCAACTTTTACTTTTCCATCTACAACTCTTACATATGCAATAGCACCTTTATAGTTATCATAAAATGAATCAAAAATTAAGCATTTTAATTCTGAATTTTCATCTCCGTTTGGTGCAGGTATATCTGTTACAATTCGTTCTAACACTTGGTCTACATTTAATCCCGATTTTGCAGATATACATGGTGCATCCATAGCCGGATTTCCAATTATATCTTCTATTTCGTGTTTTACTTCATCTGGTCTTGCATTTGGTAAATCCACCTTATTTATTACTGGTAAAATTTCTAAGTTATTATCTAGTGCTAAATATACATTAGCAAGAGTTTGTGCTTCTACTCCTTGGCTAGAATCTACTACTAAAATGGCTCCTTCACATGCAGCTAAACTCCTTGATACTTCATAATTAAAATCCACATGTCCTGGAGTATCTATTAAATTAAAAATATATTGTTCTCCATTTTTAGCTACATATTTCATTCTAACTGCTTGAGATTTTATAGTAATTCCTCTTTCACGCTCTAAATCCATATTGTCTAAAACCTGATTTTCCATTTCACGTTCAGATAAAACCCCTGTCATTTCGATTAATCTATCTGCTAATGTAGATTTTCCATGATCTATATGTGCAATTATACTAAAATTTCTAATATGTTTTTGTCTATCACTCAAAACTACTTCTCCTCCATGTTTAAATTATATATATATCTATAGATTTCTCCCCAATTATTTACTTCTTTCAAAAATTCATTTTCTTCTAATTTTTCCCTATTTACATCTCTAAAGTAAAGTGTTCGTATTCTATTATCTGATATTGCTTTACAAATTGTAGCTCTATCATCTATCATAATATCTATATTTTCTTTTTTACATACTTCTAGTTTATCATTTGATGCCCAATAATATTTATCAAATTTCAAACCATATTTTCTAAATTGCTCTTCCGCTTCATATTTTGTTTCTTTAAATGTATTTCCTCTTGCTGTAATAATTACAAGCTCATGATTATCTTTCTTTAAAAGTTCAATTACTTCTTTCGCTCCTGGCATTAAGCTTGCTTGTCTCTGGGTTTGTAATAAATATTTTTCTCTAAACTTTTTCACCTCTTCTTCTGTCCAATCATATCTTTCTGCTTCAATAATCCCTTTTTTATTTATTACTCCGTTTTTATTAAGTTCTAATAAATCATATAACTCTGCTTTTACTCTAATCATATTTTCTGTATTTAAAATAACTCCATCTATATCTATTCCAATTTTCATAATTTTCTCCTTTTCATAAATTTGATGTTATTTTATCATAATAATTATAAAAGCACAATACATATATTTCTTGCATATTTCAATAATATGTGTTATTATATCATATGAAAATATGTTGAACAGGAGGACACACTCATGGCAACAGAAAAAAGAAGTCTGACATTGTCAGAGGCAATTGCAATGATAAAAAATGCTGAAAGCGAAAACAAATCTGTTATTCGGATTTCGCCATTAGCTTTTCAGTTAGTTTATGACCTTCCTATAAGATATGTTGGAGGAATCCAATCTCTTAAACTGTCTTCTTATGGCAGGTTAAAAGGAGTAAACAATCTATATTGGGCTGAATATATCTTGGTTTATCCCAGATAAATAGGTCACATCATTGCAAAAGAAGGAACCAACTACTAGATTTATCAGTTGGTTCCTTCTTCTTTCTTATAATAATTATAATAATTTTTCTAATTCTTTTATTTTATCTCTTAATTCAGCTGCTTGTTCAAATTCCATATTAGCTGCATGTTTTAACATTTCATCTGTTAATTTATTAATAATCTCATTAATATCTTCATCTTTTTTAATTTCATAGCCTGTATCTATGTCTTCTAATATTGTTGCTTTTATTGTGTCTCTTACTGATTTTTTAATTGTTTGTGGTACTATATTGTGAGCTTTATTGTAGTTGCTTTGAATTTCTCTTCTTCTGTTAGTTTCTGTAATAGCTTTTTCCATACTTTCAGTTAATTCGTCTGCATACATTATAACTTTTCCTTCAGTATTTCTAGCTGCTCGTCCAATTGTTTGAATTAAAGAACGTTCTGAACGTAAGAACCCTTGCTTATCTGCATCTAATATTGCAACAAGTGATACTTCTGGAATATCTAAACCTTCTCTTAATAAATTAATTCCTACCAAAACATCAAATTCTCCTATACGTAAATCACGTATGATTTCCATTCTTTCTAGAGCTTTTATTTCTGAATGCATATACCTAACTTTTATATCTATTCCAGCAAGATATGAAGTTAAATCTTCTGCCATTTTTTTAGTTAATGTTGTTACTAATACTCTTTCATTTTTTTCAACACGTTGTCTAATTTGCTCTATCAAGTCATCTACTTGGTTTTCTATAGGCTTAACTTCTATTTCTGGGTCTAATAACCCTGTAGGCCTTATAATTTGTTCTACTATATTTCCATTAGAATGTTCTTTCTCATAATCAGCTGGAGTTGCACTTACAAATATTACTTGATTTATTTTATTTTCAAATTCGTCAAACTTTAAAGGTCTATTGTCTAAGGCTGAAGGCAACCTAAAACCGTAATTTACTAAAGCTTCTTTTCTAGCTCTATCTCCATTATACATGCCTCTAACTTGCGGAATAGTTGCATGGGATTCATCTATAAGTAACAAAAAATCTTTTGGAAAATAGTCAAATAACGTAAATGGAGGACTTCCTTCTGCTCTTCCACTTATATGTCTTGAATAATTTTCAATACCTTGGCAGAATCCTGTTTCTCGCATCATTTCAATATCAAAATTTGTTCTTTCTTCTATTCTTTGTGCCTCGATTAGCTTATTTTGTGATTTAAAATACTTGATTCGTTGTTCTAATTCTTTTTCTATATCATTAATTGCTCTTTCCATTTTATCTTTGGTAGTAACATAGTGAGAATTAGGAAATATCATTACATGGTTTCTTGTTCCAATCACTTTACCAGTAAGTGGATTTATTTCTGAAATTTTTTCTACTTCATCGCCCCACATTTCTACTCGTATTGCTTTTTCATTCTCATCAGATGGATATATTTCCACTATATCTCCTTTTGCTCTAAATGTTCCTCTTTTAAAATCTATTTCATTTCTTGTATATTGCATATTTATAAGTTTTCTTAAAATTTCATCTCTTGATTTTTGCATTCCTGGGCGTAATGAAATAATCATATTCTCATAATCTATTGGATCTCCCAATCCATATATGCAGGATACAGATGACACTATTATAACATCTTTTGATTCAAATAATGCAGCTGTTGCACTATGACGTAATTTATCAATTTCATCATTTATAGACGAATCTTTTTCTATATATGTATCTGAAGATGGTATATATGCCTCTGGTTGATAATAATCATAATAGCTTACAAAATACTCAACATTATTTTCAGGAAAAAATTCTTTGAACTCCGAATATAGTTGTCCAGCTAGTGTTTTGTTATGTGCAAGCACTAGTGTTGGTTTTTGAACATTTTGTATTATATTTGCCATAGTAAAAGTTTTTCCGGGAACCTGTAACTCCTAAAAGTGTCTGGAATTTTTTTCCTTCTTTTATTCCATTTGATAAATATTCTATTGCTTGTGGCTGATCACCTGTTGGTTTATATTCTGAATGTAATTTAAACATGTTTTCTCCTTTCATATTATAATATCTATCTTTTTTATTTTAACCTAATGCAATATCTAAAATCATCATAATTACAAAGCCTATGGCAACACCAATTGTTCCTATATTAGAGTGTTCTCCCATTTGTGACTCTGGTATTAGCTCTTCTACAACCACATAAATCATTGCTCCTGCTGCAAATGATAATAGATATGGTAATATTGGTTCTACAATATTTGTTAATAAAATGGTAATAATTGCCGCTATTGGCTCTACAATTCCAGATAATGTTCCATAAATAAATGCTCTAGTTTTTGATATGCCTTCACTTTTTAAAGGCATTGAAATTATTGCCCCTTCTGGGAAATTTTGAATTGCTATACCTATTGCTAAAGCAATTGTTCCAGCAAATGTCATATTTAAATTTCCTATAAGAGTGCCCGCTAGAACAACTCCAACAGCCATTCCTTCAGGTATATTATGTAATGTTACTGCTAATACTAACATAGTAGTATTTTTTAATTTAGCTTTAATTCCTTCTGGTTTTTTACTGTCTATGTGCATATGAGGTATGACACTATCTAAAACTAACAAAAATACTATTCCTAAAATAAATCCAACTGCAGCTGGAAACCAAGATAAAATTCCTTGTTCTTCAGCCATTTCTATAGACGGTATAAGCAGTGACCATATCGACGCAGCTATCATTACTCCAGCTGCGAATCCTGATAACAGTTTTTGCACTTTTTTATTTATTTCATTTTTCATAAAAAATACCATTGCAGAACCTAACATTGTACCTAAAAATGGTATTAATACCCCTATAAGAATATTATTCATTTTCTAACACTTCTTCTAACTCTTTATTTTTAATTATTATTAATATATCATAAAAGTAAATTAAAATAAAGTAAATTAAATTTAAAAATAATTTCAATATATCTAGACATTTATTTATATTTTGTGTATGATTATATAATAAAATACACAAAATATATTATGGAGGAAACGCATATGAAAAAAATATTAATAATATCTACAATTTTTATAATTTTATTTTTGTTGTTACCAATTTTTGCTAAAGCTACAGATGTTAATATGAATTTAACTAATGATATCAATAATCAAACTGATAATGTATCTAACCAAAATACAAATACTACAACTACTCCACAAGAGACTTACACTTCTGGTAGTAGTACTATTAGCAATTTAAGTTCATTACCAGAAGCTGAACTTGGTCTTACTAACATCTTGAGTATTATTTTGATAGTAATAGGAATACTTTTAATATTACTTGCTATTGCAATTATTATACGTTTAAAATAATTAAATTAAAATAATTAAATTAAAATAATTAAAATAGAAAAAAATGGCTATAATACTATTTTTTAGTGTTATAGTCTATTTTTTTATGTATTAAATTCTTAAAAAAAATTAATACTATTTATGATTAATAAAAATTTAGTAGAATTTTGTAAATTTTTATTTTAATTATTACTTAATTTTCTATTAGTTTTTATTTCAAATTTTATTAGGAGGTAAGACCATGACAAAGAAAGTTTTTGCAATTATTATTGCTATAGTTTTAATGTTATGTGTATCTAATGTATTTGCTGCAAATAATGAACTAGGTGATTCAATGAATAAAGCTGGAAATACAGTAAGAAATGTAGTTGGTGGAGCAGAAAATGTAGTTGAAGACGCAGCAGGAGCTATTGGTACCGGTATAAAAGATACTGCAAACGCAGTTGGTTCTGGTGTAAGAGATTTAGGAAATACATTTTCAGCAGGTGCTGCTCGTGTTACTAATAATGATAATATGAATAATGATAACTATACAACTACAAGAACAGCAACTACAAGAGCTGCTACAACTGGAAATAATGCTACATTTTTAGGAATGAGTGCTAATACTTGGACTTGGTTTATTCTTGCAATAGTTACTCTTGCAATTGTAGGACTTGTTTGGTATTATGCTATGCAAAACAAAAACGAATACACTGATAATCATTAACTAAAAAACAAATCTATTAATTTTAAAAAAAATTAATAGATTTGTTTTTTTGTATTAATTTTTATGTTATAATAATTTATATTATAAAGGAGTTACATATAATGAATCGTTTAATTTCTAAAAATCCAACAGCAAGGCATAACTATAATATCGAAAATACCTACGAAGCTGGTATTGTTCTTTCTGGCACTGAAATAAAATCTATTCGAGCTGGTAAAGTTAATTTAAAAGATAGTTATGCAATTATAAAAAATGGTGAAGTATTTATTTTAGGTATGCATATAAGCCTATATGAACATGGCAATATATTTAATAAAGATCCGTTAAGAAGCAGGAAACTTCTATTAAATAAACGCGAAATTAATAAATTAATTGGATTGACTAAGCAAAAAGGTTATGCTTTAATTCCTATTTCTCTATATTTTAAAGGTAGTATTGTAAAGGTAGAACTCGGAATAGGAAAAGGTAAAAAACTATATGATAAGCGTCAAGAACTAGCTAAAAAAGATGCTAATAAGCAAATAGCTATAAATTTGAAAAACAAAAACAGATAAAAATACAAAAGCCTCAATTATTAGATGTATTATCTAATAATTGAGGCTTTATCTTTCCTTTATTTAAATGATTTTATCATTTTATCTAATTTAGGTTGTAATTCTGTAAAATCAGATTCAAATCCACCCATTGTTAAAATATATGCTTGTGTATCTTTTAATATTATTACTTGAACAACCTTCATTGTACTACCATCTACATCTGTTGTATACTCCAATTTAGCAGCTTTTCTTCCATTTAAATTTATATATTCTTTATTAACATCTCCATTTATTTCCATTTCATTTTCTATCCCTATAATTGATGCATCTACAAAACCTTCAAATGAAAATGCCGAAGGAATCTCTGAAGAAACAATGTTTACACTTGCACCTGCTATTTCTGTATCCATAAACATTGGTTGTTCTTCTTTTCCTACTGAAATATAATTAGATGGATAATAAAATTCAACTCCTTGCATTTCTTCACATTTTGTATAACCTGTCATGTCTGCGTCAGCTGTATAAACTGGTAGTCCTTCTAATTCACTTGTTTGTTCGCTTGTCGTTGCTTCTTCTTCTCCTTGTTCCCCAAAATTAAAATTAAGACTACATCCTGTAAGTGTAAATAGCGCTAATATAATTATTATTAGCAAAATAAATTTTTTTAAATTTTTTCTCATATTTTTTCCCCTTTTCTTTAAATTAATTTATGCTTTATTACTAGATCCAAATACATCTCTTATTTTATGTTGTACTGTTCTTTTTATTTCTTCTCTTGCAGGTGTTAAGTATTTTCTTGGATCAAATACTGATGGCTCTTCAGCAAATACTTTTCTAATTTGAGCTGTCATTGCTAATCTTAAATCTGTATCTACATTTATTTTTGAAACTCCATTTAAACTTGCTTCATGTAACATTTCATCAGGAACTCCTTTTGCTCCTGGAATTTGAGCTCCATATTTATTACACATTTCTACTAATTCTGGTATTACAGTAGATGCTCCGTGTAATACAATTGGTGTATTAGGAATTAATTCTTTTACTTTCTTTAATATATCAAATCTTAATTTTGCTTCTCCTTTAAATTTATAAGCTCCATGACTAGTTCCAATTGCAATTGCTAATGAATCACATCCTGTTCTTTGGACAAATTCTTTTGCTTGTTCTGGATCTGTATACATAGCATCTTCTTGTGCTACATTTACATCATCTTCTATTCCGGCTAATTTTCCTAATTCTGCCTCTACTACTACTCCATGTTCATGAGCATAGTCTACAACTTTTTTAGTTAATGCAACATTTTCTTCAAAATCATATTTTGAACCATCAATCATAACTGATGTAAAACCTGAATCAATACACATTTTACATGTTTCAAAATCTGGTCCGTGATCTAAATGTATTGCTATTGGAATATTTGGTGCTTCCTCGCAAGCTGCCTCTAGCATTTTCATTAAATAGTTTATTCTAGCATATTTTATTGCTCCCGAAGATGCTTGTAATATTACTGGTGAATTTTCTTCTTTTGCTGCATCTACAATTCCTTGCATAATTTCCATATTATTAATATTAAATGCACCTATTGCATAATTCTCTTTCATAGATTTTTCAAACATTTCTTTTGTTGTTACTAATGGCATAATAAAACCTCCTTTAATTAAATTCACTTGTATTGTATTTCTAAAATTTATATATGTCAATAATTTATTTCATAATACTATAAAAATTTTTAAATTTATATCCTTGTTTTTTCAAGTATGCAATAATTTCTGGTAATGCTTCATATGTTAATATCTTATCTCCTGCATCATGCATTAAAATTACTACCGAATTTTTATTACCAATAGTACTTTTTGTATTTTCTATAATAGCTTCTTTTGTTTTTGCTCCTGCTGCATCATTACTTAATGAATTCCAATCTACATATGCTATATTATTTTGTTCAAGTAAAACTTTAGCCTCTGTTTTTATTGTAGCATATTTTCCTCCACTAGAACCTCCAGGAAATCTAAATAAATGTCCATCATAATCTGTTCCTAATATATTTTTAATTATATCTTGTGTCTTATTATATTCATCCAATACTGCTTGTGGTGTTGAATATATATTTCCATATATATGAGAATATCCATGATTTGCAATGTAATGCCCTTCTTTATATTCTCTTTTTAAAATTTCTGGATTTAACTCTGCTCTTGAACCTAGCACAAAAAATGTTGCTTTTACATTTTCTTGTTTTAATAAGTCTAATATTAACGGTGTTACTGTTTTTGATGGTCCATCATCAAAAGTTAAATATACTGTTTTTTCTTCTGAATGATATATATTTTTTACCAATTCTTTTCCAGCTTCTGTATAAACAGGATTCATATTAACACTTGATACATGTTTTGTTTTATTATTTACATTATCGGAAGATATAATACTATTATCTGATATATTGTTTTGTTGTTTATTTAAAAATTGTGATGGCTTTACTAGTAGTATTGTAAAAATTATAATTATTGCCAATATTATAATAGAAGTAATAATTATTTTTTTATTGTTTTTTTTAGGAGTCACCTCAATTAAATCATACATCATTTTTTGTCACCTTTTATCATTTTTTCTACTTTCACAGGTTATTATACACTAAAAGTTTGTATTTTAATAGTATTTTTAAATTTTTTTATTGTATACAAAAAAATTTAAAATATTAAAATTAAGAACTGTGCTAAAGCACAGCTCTTATTATAATTTATTATTAAATTTTATTCATCTTTTGCAGTATTAATCTTAAATAACTTAAATATTTCTACTATAACAAGTGGTGCCAATACTAAACCAATAACTTCCATAATGTTTTCTACTGGTAACTCCCAAATACTAAATATCTGTCTTAGTCCTGGAACTAATAATATCGTAATCATTAACATTGCAGAAATTGCAATTGCACCCAATAATGTTTTGTTATTAAATGGTTTTGTTTTAAATATTGAATTCTTGTTATCTCTTACATTAAATATATGAACTAATTGAGAAAGTGCTAATACAGAAAATGCCATTGTTTGACCTATTTCTATTTTAACATGTTCAACATATTCAGGTGTTCCTTCTATATTTGGTGTTGCAAGCCCTATACAGAAAGCTATCAGTGTTAATATACCTATCATAATTCCTTGATATATTACTCTCCATATCATACCTTTTGTAAAAATTCCTTTTTTTGAATCAATAGGTTTTCTATTCATAATATCTTTATTTGCTGGATCAAATGCAACTGCTAAGGCTGGTAATGCGTCTGTAACTAGGTTAATCCATAATATATGAATTGGTAATAATGGTTCTAATTCACTAATATTAGTTATTCCAAACCACTTTGCAAGTAATGGTGTAATTAGTATTGCTACAAATAGTACTATAATTTCACCTACATTACTTGATAATAAATATTGTATTGCTTTTAATATATTATCATAAATACGTCTACCTTCTTCAACTGCTGATACAACTGTTGCAAAATTATCATCTGTTAATATTACATCTGCTGCCTCTTTTGCTACATCTGTTCCTACCATTCCCATTGCACATCCGATATCTGCCTTTTTTAGTGCTGGAGCATCATTTACACCATCGCCAGTCATTGCTACAATTTCTCCTTGAGCTTGCCATGCTCTTACAATTCTTACTTTGTGTTCTGGTGATACTCTTGCATATACAGAATAATTTCTAATATTTTTTGTTAATTCTTCATCTGACATTTGTTCTAGTTCAAGACCAGTTAATGCTTCTGTTTCATTTTCTAATATTCCTAATGATTTAGCGATTGCTATTGCTGTTATTTTATGATCTCCTGTTATCATAACAGTCTTTATTCCTGCTGTCTTACATTTTTCCACTGCCACACGAGCTTCTTCTCTTGGCGGATCTATCATTCCAACCATTCCAACATATATTATGTCTTTTTCTAGATCTTGCATTTCTTCTTTACTTGGCATATGGTCTAATTCTTTATATCCCATTGCTAAAACTCTTAATGCATTTTTTGCCATTTCTGTATTGTTTTTATTTATTTCTTTTCTAAATTCATCTAAATCGTATTTTATCTCACCATTTATTATATATCCAATTGATTTATTTAATAATTCATCTACTCCGCCTTTAGTATATACTATATACTTATCTCCTATTTTATGCACTGTACTCATTAATTTTCTATCAGAGTCAAATGGAATTTCTTCAACTCTTGGCATTTGATTGAATAAAGGTGGGTTAAAATCTAATTTAAATCCCATATCTATTAAGGCTGTTTCTGTTGGATCTCCTGTTAATTCATTATTTGTTCCTATTTTTGTATCATTACATAGCATACTTGCATATACTAATTGTTTTAGTTCATTATTCGTGACATCTATTTTGCTTGATTCTATATCTAATAGTTTATTGTTATAATACAATTGTTTTACTGTCATTTTATTTTGTGTTAATGTTCCAGTTTTGTCTGAACAAATAACGGTAGCACTTCCTAATGTTTCTACAGCTGGCAATTTTTTAACAATAGCATTTTTCTTTACCATTCTTTGAACACCAATTGCAAGAACAATCGTAGAAACTGCAACTAATCCTTCCGGAATTGCTGCAACTGCTAAGCTTACAGCTGTCATAAACATATGAATTGGCTCTTTACCATATATTAATCCAATTACAAATATCACTACACAAATCGCGATAGCTGCAATTCCCAATGTTTTTCCTAATTTATTTAATTTTTCTTGTAATGGAGTTACTGTTTCTTCTGTATTATCTAACATACTAGCAATTTTTCCTACTTCTGTATTCATACCAGTATCTACTACAATACCTTTACCTCTACCATAAGTAACTAAACTAGATGAAAATAACATATTAGTCCTATCACCAATTCCTACTTTTTCATCTTTAATAATTTCAGTTTGTTTTTCAATAGGAACAGATTCTCCTGTTAGTGCTGCTTCTTGAGATTTTAAATTTACAGCTTCTATTATCCTTAAATCTGCTGGTATATAGTCTCCTGTTTCTAATACTACAATATCACCTGGTACTAATTGTTTTGAAGGAATTACTTCTAATTTTCCATTTCTTATTACTTTTGATGCATGGTCACTTAATTTCTGTAATGCTTCTAATGATTTTTCAGCTTTACTTTCTTGCACAACACCAATTATAGCATTCAAGATAACTACAATTAATATAATTACTGTATCTGTAATTCCTTCTCCTTCAGATACACCAACAATTCCAGAAACAATTGCTGCAACAATTAATACGATAATTGTAAAATCTTTAAACTGTTCAAGAAATTTTTGAAATAATGTTTTTTTCTTTTTTGCTTTTAATTCGTTTAGTCCATATTCTTCTTGTTTTTTCGCTACTTGTTCAGTAGTTAAACCATTTTCAAAATCTGTTTCTAATTGTTCTTTTACATCTTCTGCTGATTTACTAAACCAATTTTTTTCCACTACTCTCCCTCTCCTTTTTACAAATATTTATATATATTATACACAAAAATAAGACTTTTAAATAAATTTCTAAATAAAAGAAATCTATTTAAAAGTCTTGCTTACTTAATATATATCAAGTCTACTAACCAGATAACTATCGCGATTGTTGATTAGTAATTAAAAAGCTACTCCCTTTTAATATAAATATTGGCAGGGGTACTAAGACTCGAACTCAGACTTGTGGTTTTGGAGACCATCGTGCTAACCATTAACACTATACCCCTATATGTAATTTATGAATATTATAATAGCATATATTTTTATTCTATGCAAGTATTTTTTTGTAGTTTATATATTTTTTATAAATCGCACAGGAAACGAAAAATTTTATATAAATATTCGTTTCCTGTATTGATAGTTTAGTTTTTGCTAAACAATAATGAAATCTTTTTTAATTTATCCTTTATATTAAATTTATTGATACTTATTGCAGCTACTGGAATTAATACAACTATGTATGGAATTATATATCTTGATTTTGCTTCCCACAATATATGAAATGCAAATCCACCTATAAAAATAGTAATTAAAAAGATTATTTCCATTGAAATATTTTTTCTATTTTGTATTAAAACTATTAAACTACATACACAAGTTAGTATTAATAATGCCTTCTGGTAAAAAGTTAATGGTTCTACATACTTTTCTAGTGGATCATTTTCTGTAGATGTATTATTCCTTATTGCTGAGTATGTATTTTCTGTCCACATAGAAGTTATTTTCATAGTATAGAAATTAAAAGCATAGCCCGGATTTTGTAAAAAATAACCAAGTCTATTTTTTATTCTTTCTACATATTCACTTCTGATACCTTCAGGATTTCTTATAGCCGCTTCTGCAGTTGGTTCATTATACCAACCATTTCCTCTTGGTGCTTCTTCCATTGCCATTAGCAAATAACTTTCATTAGGATAAACTTTATTTTTATCTAAATTATACTTTTCCACATAATAATTTTTTACTAATGTTGATGGGAATATTGAAATAACTATGTACATTATAATAATTGCTGTATTTAATATTTTTTCCTTTATTTCTTTTTTTCTAAAATCTTTTATTAAATTAAATAATAAGTACATTACTGTTGCAATTATGAATATTAAACTATTCATTCTCATTAAGTAAGCTAACATTGTAAAAATAGATGCAACTATTGGATATACTATCTTTTTGGTCTCTGTATATTTCATCATAAAATAAACTGAAAATAAACACAAACTTAAACTTGGAATATCTCCATATATAAATGTTGAAAGCAATGGTAATGATATAAAAGTTACAATTAATGTTAATAATAGAACTTTGTTTGTTTTATATGTTTTTGATAAATGACTGCCTATCTTATATATAGCTAAAACAATTAATATGTTTCCAACTAGATTCAATATCCTTAGTACTTCCATTACATCAAAATGAATTATTCTAAAAAACATACTATATACAAAAGATAAAGAAAGCTGTTGAGGATATGCTTCCAAATACTGTTTCAATGGAACTCCAGCATATGTTTCATTATTTAAAAACTGATCTGGATCATTTCTATAAAATGTTTGTGCCAAATTACAAACATGGACTGAATCTCCTACTACTGGTGGATTTACTGAAAGTAACCACATTACATTAAATACTATGTATACAGCTATAACTATAACAAATAATGTTTTTCTTAAATTCTTTTTTAGTTTTGAGGCACCATTATTATATAAAAATTTGTCGATAATTTTGGTTAATATATATACTAATAATGCTACTAATATAACTCCAATAGTATATATCCAATTGTTAAAGCTTATATTAATATGTTCTGAAGGATCAAGATATGATGTAAATAATAAGTTTAGAATAATAATTATTCCTAAAAATAATATTCCTAATATGTATATAATTTTTTTCAATTTATATTCTACCTTTCTTATTATTCAGTTAATTTTTTGATTTCCTTATCATCATTTTTAGTCTTTTTTATTAATGCTTTAATCTTTTCTATATTTCCTTTTATATCTCCTAAAAAGTATGAAACTCCAAATCCTAAAATAAGTATTATTATAGAAATAACTGAATTTGCATTAAATCCCAATGCGCAACTACCATTTAAAACATTTGGAATAATTGATAAAAATAATCCAAATATTATAGAAAATGTCATTGTATAAAATTTGCTTATTAATTTATTCATTATAAATGATATTACTAATACTCCTATAACTAGTCCCACACCTGCAGGTATTAAGACTGATAGATTAAAATCAGCTATTGAACCTACATATAATTCATATAATCCTAAAGATGATAATATTACTGCACTATCAACTCCAGGTACTATTGAAGAGCCAGCAACTGCTATCCCTAATAATACTGACTGAAATATATTAGGATTTGTTATTACAGGAAATAAATCTTTATTTAAGAAAAATAAACTAAATCCTACTATAGCTGATAATAATATTACTATATAATATTTTTTATTAAATCCCTCTTTTTTTACCTCTTTATAAAAAAGTGGTACTGTTCCTAGTACTAATCCTAGAAAGGCAAATCTTGTATACATTTCAAAATTTCCAAGTAAAAAATCAACTATTTTACTAAAAATAATAACACCTACACCAAAACCTAAACATAATGGAAATAAGAATGCTACATTTTTCTTGAAATCTTTGAATAGTGTTCCTATTGCTGTTATAGTTTTTTGATATAATCCTAAAATTACTAATAATACGCTTCCACTTAATCCTGGTGCTATTCCACCTATTCCAACTATTATTCCTTTTAAAAAATTGTACATAATATCCTCCGTAATTTATTTTTTAAATTTCTAGGTTATTCTAACATAAATATATTAATTAATCAATTTTTTTAAATAAATTTTTTCTTCTTATTTATTCTTAAAATATTTTGCTATTTTTCTCATTCTATCAACTTGATTTACTTTAAATGGACATCTATTATTACAATGACCACAACTTATGCAATCTTCTGCATTCTTATCTAAATTTTTGTAATGATCTATAGCTAATTTATCTCCTGCTACTGCCAAATCATAATACTTATTTATAAGTCCTATATCTAATCCTTGTGGACATGGCTTACAATGATTACAATACACACAAGTACCTGTAACATCTTTTGGTGTAAATTCGCCTATAACTGAATAATCTTTTTCTTCATCTACCGCATCAAAAAATCCTAATACTTCTTCCAAATCTTCTTTTCCTCTTATCCCTGGTAATACGGTCACTACTCCTGGTTTATCTAAAGCATATTGAATACATTGATATTTGGTTAATTTCTTTCCAAAAGGAGATGTTCTATCATCTAACAATTGTCCACCAGAAAAGGCTTTCATAACTGAAATTCCAATTCCTTCTTTTTCACATCTTCTATATAAATCCATTCTTTCTTTATTACTACCTATTGCATAATCGCCCTTTCTATAATCATATCCTGGATTTATGCTAAACATAACAATATCAATTATACCTGTATCTATAGCTTTTTGTACAACCTTCGGTGTATGTGATGAAATTCCAATATGTTTTACTATACCTTTTTTCTTAAGTTCTTGTATATAATCTAAAATCCCATTGTTTAAGTACTTATCCCAATCGCTTTCTTCGTCAAGACAATGTATAAAACCATAATCTATATAATTTGTTCTTAATTGTTCTAACTGCCATTTCACTGATTTCTTTATTATATCCAAATTAGTTGTCCACCCATAAGTTCCTGTTAAATAATTTGCCCCAAAATGTATTTGATACATTATATTTTCTCTAACATTTTCAAATGCTTGTCCATAATATTTAAAAACACAACTTTCTGCTGCTGCTAAGTCATAATAATTTATTCCACTTTCATATGCTTTTTTCAAAGTTTCTACTGCTTCATTCTCGTCTGCTTCTGAAATTGAACTTGCTCCAAGTCCTATTACGCTTATTTTATCACCTGTTTTATGATTTATACGATATTCCATATTTATTACCTCTCTTTATTTTAATTTCTTCTAATTCATAACATTTTTATAATTCATGATTATAATTTATTTTTTTGCTTCATATTCTTTTACTCTTGTATTAACACCATCAATAATTTTATATTCTCTTTGTGAGTTTTTATAAACCTTTTTTTGTATCTCTGTTTCTAAATCTATCCCTAAAATTTCTGATAATCCTAATAAATATATTGCAACATCAGCTAATTCTTCGCTTAAATCGTTTTTCTTTTTTCTCCACGCATCATATGCTTCAGCAATTTCTCCATATGTTAAACAAAATTCTTCGTTTATATCTGTTATATTAAATCCTTTATCTACTTTATTTTGATATATTTCTTTTTGAAGTTTCTTTAAATCTACCATATCTATTGCCTCCTTATTATTTTTACTTTTCAATTTAAGTAACAAAATTGATATTATTTGTTTGATTATATCATTTATCTTATCAATTGTATATAAAAAAATCGACCTATTTAAGTCGATTTCTTTTGGTGGAGGTGAGGAGAGTCGAACTCCTGTCCAACAAATCTTCCATATAAATTTCTCCGAGTGCAGTTTGTTCTTAGTTTTCCTAATAAAATAAATGAACAAACAAACTTATTTTATTAGTAGCTCCTATTTACCCACTATTTTTGGAGCAAAAATAGTTTCGTTTCCTACTAATTTTGCGCCCTTATAAAATCGTAGGCTTTTTTATAAGAACGTAGCCGCACCTAGGCAGCTAAAGCTACTTCGTTATTTCTAGCGTTTATATTTAGTTTTTCGTTTTTTTAAGTGGTAACGAAAATCCACTACTCGCTTTTTATACTCCTAATTTGCTGTCGAAAACCAATTACACCCCCATGTGCAATATAATTATTATACAATATCCTAGTCATTTTTACAATATATTTTTCTTGACTTTATTATTTTCTTATTTTATAATATGTAAAATATCAAATTAAGGAAGTATTTTATGGAACAAATAAAAAAATTAATAAAGAAATTTTGTACAAAGGAATTGATACTTTATGCCATTTTTGGTGTATTAACTACCATTGTTAACTTTGTATGTTTTTACATTTTAACAGAATTCATACATATAGAAGAAAATCTTTCTAATGCTTTTTCTATAGTTGCTTCTATACTTTTTGCTTACTTTACAAATAGGAAACTAGTATTTAATTCAACTGCAACAACTGCAAAAGAAAAACTAACTGAATTCGGAAAATTTATTCTTGGTAGAGCTTTTTCCATGATTGTTGAACTTGTTGGTTTTTTCTTAATGTTTAATATAGCTTCTATTAATGAATTTGTAAGTAAAGCATTAATTTCAATAATAGTTATAATTTTAAATTTCTTTATTAGTAAATTTTTTGCATTTAAAAAATAATAAATATTGGGCTACTATTTAACTTGGAGGTATAAAATGAATAGTAGTTTTTTTCATACTTCTTTTCGTTCAACTAGTTTTATTTTTATTTTCATAATTTGCATTTGTGTTTTTATAATTCCTGTTTATTGTGTTTATCCTCAAGCATTTTCTGAATATTCAAATACACTAATTTTAAATGATGCTTCTGAATTTGTATGGCCTATACCGGGTTATACTAAAATTACATCTCCATTTGGAAAAAGAACTTCTCCTACTGCTGGCGCATCTAGTTTTCATAAAGGTGTTGATATTAGTGCACCAGAAGGTACTAAATTATATGCTATTTGTGATGGTGAAATTACTTTTGCAAGCTTTTTAGGTGGTGGTGGCTATACTATTACTCTATCTACTGATTCAATGAAAATTACCTATTGTCATGTTTCACCTAATTTTATTGTAAAAGTTGGTGATAAAGTTATAAAGGGACAACATATTTCAAATGTTGGTCCTAAAAATGTATATGGTGTTGTTGGAAATCAGTATAAAGATGAAAATGGTAATCCAACTAATGGTGCTACAACTGGATGTCATTTACACCTTGGAGTTAGAATTAACGAAAAATATACAAATCCTCTTGATTTATTCAAATAAAAAAATAGAAAGGATACAATATAACATGTATTCTTTCATATTTTTTTACATATCATCTTCATTATCTTCTTGTTCTTGTGTTATTTCTTCATCTTCTTGCTCATGTGCACAACCATTACAAGTACTACAATGTCCATTTGTACATTCATTTTCTTCTTCATTCCAATCTAATTCAATCATGTTATGGCATTCTGGACATTCTATTTCTTTTTTATTAGAATTTATATCTGTTAAAAATTCATAGTTACAATATGGACATACAATTTCGAAATCATAATCATCTTCTACAAATAGTTCTTTTTCTATTGTAGACATACCTTTTTCTAAATCGTTTAGTTTTTTTTCTAAAATTTTTTGATTTTCATAGACTTGATTAACTCGTCTTTCACTAAGGTCTATAATTTTATTTAACTCGTCTATATACAACATTGAAATATCTGCAATTTGCTGTTTTATAAACTCTAGTTCCTCTGGATTAGTAATTCTTTCTTCAATTTTTGCAATAATTGCATTAAAATTATCTTGTAATTTTGACACTTTGCAATCTTCCTTTCTGCTTAGATTCTTTCCATATATTCGCCTGTTCTTGTATCAATTTTAATTACATCACCTATATTTATAAATAGTGGTACACTAATTTCATATCCATTTTCTAATGTTGCTGGTTTTCCAGATGTTGTAGTTGTGTTTCCACTAAATCCTGGTTCTGTATAAGTAACTTCTAGTTCTACGAACATTGGTGGTTCTACTGCAAATACATTTCCTTTAAAAGATAATATTTTTACACTCATGTTTTCTTTTATGAATTTTAAACTATCTCCTAATTGTTCTTTGTTTAAAGGTATTTGCTCGTATGTATCATTATCCATAAAATAATATAAGTCTCCATCATTATATAAGTATTGCATATCTCTTTTTTCTATTTCTGCTCCTGGATATTTTTCTGAAGGATTAAATGTTTTTTCTAAAACAGCTCCTGTTATTACATTTTTTAATTTTGTTCTTACAAATGCTGCTCCTTTTCCTGGTTTTACATGTTGAAATTCTACTACTTTATATACATTTCCATCCATTTCAAAAGTTGTTCCATTTCTAAAATCTCCTGCCATATATACTTCTGCCATTTATATTTCCTCCTTATTATTTGTAATTCTTATCTATTTTATACCAAATTTCTTACAAAATCAAGGTTTTGTAGGAAATTTACTTTATTACTACATAATCTTTTGTTGAATTTGTTAAAGTTTTAGCTCCTGATTTAGTAATTAAAACCGTATCTTCAATTCTCACACCAAATTTTCCAGCTATATATATTCCTGGTTCATCTGTTATTACCATATTTTCTCTTAATAGAAAATCTCCTCTTCTTGAAGTTATAATAGGATCTTCATGTATATCTAATCCAACACCATGACCAAGTGCATGAACTAAATCAGAATTATTTAATCTAAAATCATTCTCAACCATTTTAGAAATAATTCTAACATTAGCTCCATCATAATATTCTTTTAATGTCAATTCTTGATTTTTTAAAACTAAATCATATACTGGTTTTATATAATCTTGTACGAAATCTATAAATATTGTTCTTGTCATATCTGAACAATATCCTTTATATTTGCATCCAAAGTCAATTGTAATAACATCACCTGAAGTGATTTCCCTGTCTGTTGGAACAGCATGTGGCATAGAAGAGTTCGGCCCTGATGCTACAATTGTATCAAAAGCTACTCCATCGGCTCCATTTAGTAAGAAATATTTTTCAATTTCCCATGCAATTTGCTTTTCTGTCATTCCTTTTTTTATGAATGTTTGTAAATAGTTAAAACAATTGTCTGTAATCTCACATGCTTTTTGTATACATTCTATTTCATAGTCATCTTTTATCATTCTTTGTTTTTCAATTATATTTTCTGTTTCAACAAAATTATTAATTTTATACTTTTGTTTATAATCCTTATATTTTGCATAAGTTAAATTATTTTCTTCAAATCCAACATTCTCACAAAATAAGAAGAAATTTTCATAGTCTTCTTTTGAAACATCCATAATATTAGTAACTATTACGTCATCATCAATAGTTAGCATTTTATTTACTTTTTCTATATATCTAGCATCTGTTATATATACATTTTCTTTTCTTGTTAATAATAAAACTCCTTCGGCATCAACTCCAATTAAGTATTTTATATTAACAGGATTAGATATAATCATTCCTTGCATGTCCATTCTTGATATTTTATCTCTTAACCACTTAATTTTTGGGTTCATATTATTTTATCCCCCCTCTTTCTTTTATACTCTTCCATACATTCCTAATGTGAATATTTTTAGCAATATTGTAACTAAGCTACTAAATGGAACAAATATAACAATAAGTGCAGCTATCACTATAAAAGGTCCAAATGGTATATATTCGTCTGTTTTCTTTGTTTTTGTTGCTAGTAGAATAATGCTAATAATTGCTCCTAATAGAAAAGCTATTAAAGAAATAACAATAATACCACTAAATCCAAAATATAATCCTAATGCTCCCATTAGTTTTACGTCACCAAATCCCATTGCTTCTTTTCCAGCAATAACTCCTCCTAATAAAGTTATTACTAAAAATAATCCTGCTCCTGTTATCATTCCTAATAACATATTAGTAGCAATATTTATATTTGCTATTCCATATATAAATGTTAATAAAAGACCAACTTCAAACATGGTTAAATTTAATCTATTTGGTATAATTTGTAATTTATAATCAATTACCAAAGCTGATAATAACATTGGTATTAAAAGTGCAAATTTTATTAAGTTTAAATTTTCATAAAATTCATTATGAATTCCACAAAAATATACTATTGCAATATATAATAATGCCGTAACAATCATCAGTATATAGTTTGTTTTTCCTCTTTTGGTTTTGTCAAATATATCTTTTGAAAAAACTTTTTTATATTCAGGTAATCTTTTATTACACCAATTAATAAACCATCCAACAATAAGTCCTATAACTCCAGCTAAAACATAATATAATATATGTACATCATTTATATACATTTTTTATCCTCCTTTATTTTGTACCATTTTTCTTATATTTACTTTTTATAAAATTTTCTATTGGCCTTTTAATTATCGTTATTAATATATCTTTTTCTTTAATCGGCTCTACTAAAATAGAAAACATTTTGCATCTATTAGCACCTAAAACATCTGTAAAAATTTGGTCTCCCACTACTGCTACTTCTTCACTTTTTAGTTCCATTATATTTTTGGCTTTATTTAAACCCATTTTTAATGGTTTTTTAGCAAAGAAAACATATGGTATTCCTAATTTTTCAGATACTCCTTTTACTTTTTCCCTTTTATTACTATTTGATGCAATACAGAATTTTATATTTCTTTTTTGTAAATCCTTACACCACTGTTCTACACCTTCAGGCATATTTTTATAATAATCTATTAGTGTATTGTCTACATCTAGAATAAGCCCTTTTATATTATTTTCCTGCAATAACTCATATGTAATTTCTTTTACATTATTCAAATATATTTTTGGATATAAATTCATAAATTATCTCCCATCTTTTTTCATTACTATATTATCAATATCTATGTTTTTTGTCAATTTTATTTACAAATATTTTTGCTTATTATATAATCATTATATGCAAATGAAAAGGAGAAAATTATGGAAGGAAGCATTAATTTAATTGAAGATAAAAAATATAATATTAAATTATACCCTTTATATAAGTCTCTTTCATGGGATTTATTATTTTATTATGCTATTTCTTTTATATTTTTAACACGGTACTAAAGGATTTAGCGCATCTGATGTTCTATTTTTTGATGCTTTTTATCCTATCTTTAAATTTATACTCCAAATACCTGGTTCTTTAATTGTTAATAAATTTGGTAATAGAAAAAGTACAATTTTAGGTAATCTCTTTGTTGCTTCAAGTATTCTAATTATAATTATAGCAACTAATTTACCTATACTTATTTTTTCCCAATTTTTATCTGCTTTAGGTTTTTGCTTAAAAAATATTACTGAACCTAATTTATTATATGATTCTATAGAGAAATCAAAAAAAAGAAATGATTTATTTTCCACAATTGATGGAAGATCTTCTTCTTTTTATTATTACTTAGATGCTCTAACCTCTTTAACTACAGGCTTTTTATTTGTCGTAAATGGATATTTGCCTATGATTCTTTGTTTTGCATTATGCATTATATCAACATTACTCTCTTTTAAATTTAGAGAAGTAGAAAATTTAGAAAATAGAAAGAAAATTACTTTAAAAAATAATATAAAAGATATGAAAGAGCGGTTTTAGTTTTATATTTCAATCTAATAGACTAAAAAGCTTAATCCTATTTTATTCCATATTTACCGCTATTTTAGGACTTTATTCAAGCCTAAGAAGTAGTATCTTAACAGACATTAATTTACCTGAACAATACTTTGGTATTATATATGCTATTTTACAAATTATTTCTGGAATAGCTGTTAGAAAACAAAGTTGGTTCCACAATAGATATAGAAATAGAACTTTAACTATATTTGCTTTAACTTCTACTCTTTCTATGATTGCTATTGGACTTTGTGAAATAATTGGATTAAATTTTGGATTAAGTTTAGAAATTATTTTTATAATGCTTGCTTTACAATATATGATAAAAGGTCCTTATTATACTTTAATAAAAAGATATCTAAATAGCTTTTCAAGTTCATCTATGAGACCCAAAATTTATTCTGCAATGGAATTGCCTTATTCCATAATACGAGCTATAATAGCTTTTTCTTGCTCTTG
Organism: uncultured Clostridia bacterium; assembly: GCA_904381285.1. GTDB lineage: Bacteria > Bacillota > Clostridia > TANB77 > CAG-508 > RGIG8482. The sequence continues at coordinate 26,437 of CAJFII010000002.1, forward strand.
GTTACTTGATTTTACAACAACTTCATATGTATATGTAATACTAGGTTGTATATTTACTGTAGTATTTATTTTCTTATTAGACCATATGAAAACAACTGTTGGTTTAAAACCTGAAGAATATTCAAAAAAAGATATAACTTTTACAGAATTACACTAAATTTATCCCTTCTAGTTAATATAATATATTAACTAGAAGGGATTTTGGTTTATAAATATTACTGATTAATAATATCTTTTACCACTTCACTTGCTATTATAAGACCAGCAACTGATGGTACAAAAGATATACTTCCTAAGCTTGAATTGTCAGCATCTTTTTTATATTTTGTAAACGGTTCTTCTTTTGAATATACAACTTTTAAATTATTTATATTCCTATTTCTTAATTCTTTTCTAATTACTTTTGCAAGTGGACATACTGATGTTTTATATATATCTGCCACTTCTAACATAGTTGGATTTAGTTTATTGGCTGTTCCCATACTTGATATCACAGGAACATCTACTTTTTTTGCATTTATAATAATCTCTAATTTTGCTGCCACGGTATCTACTGCATCTACTATATATGAAAAAGTATTATCAATTATCTTATTTTTGCTGTCTGCTTTATAAAATTCTTTAAATGCTTGAACTTTAATATTAGGGTTAATTTCTAATATTCTATTTTTCATTACTTCAACTTTAGGCTTTCCTATAGTATTATGAGTTGCATGAATTTGTCTGTTTAAATTACTAATACTAATTTCATCATTATCTATTAAGACTAGCTCTCCTACACCAACTCTTGCTAACGCTTCACAAACAAAAGAGCCAACTCCACCAATTCCAAAAATTCCAATTTTAGATTTTTCTAATTTTTCTAAATTTTCTTTACCTATTAGTAATTCAGTTCTAGAAAATTGATTCTCCATGTTTTCTCCTTTTATTTATGTACTATATTTATTTCTTAAATAATTAATATGTATTTTATTCTTGTTCAAATATTGTTTTTAATATTCCTTTACTAAAAAGTTCTGAAAATATATTTTTTAACACTAATAATATTATTGGTCCTAACATAAGTCCTAAAATTCCAAATATTTTAGAACCAGTATACATTGCAAGTAGTATAAAAATTGGATGTAGTCCCATTTGTTTGCTTATCATTTTTGGTTCTAATAAATTTTTTATAATAGCCCATATTATCCACAATATTCCAACCCCAATCGCTAGTGGAATATTTCCTACTATTACTAAATATATAGCCCATGGAATCATTACTGCTCCTGCACCAAATATTGGAAGTAAGTCAACAAATCCTATAAATAATGCCATTATTATTAGGAATTCTACTTTTAAACCAATTAAATCCATAATAGTTAAACCAACAAGAACAAGTATAAAGCATAAAAAAGATAACTTTGCTTCTGCTTTTATGTATTCTATAGTAACACTAAATGTTTCTCTAAACACCATCTTTATTTTTTCAAGCCATTTACTAGGTATGTGCTTTTTACAAGTACTAATTATATAGTCTCTATCAAAACATATAAATACTACTGCGAGAATTGTAACAAAACTAAAAGTAATTCCTCCTGGCAAAGCACCTATTGTGTTTATTAAACTTGTAAAAAAGTTCCCAATGAATGTTTTTGCACTATCTAGAAGCCCACTATATGACTTTTCTGCAATATCGATAACTTCTTGTGGTATCTGTATTCTTCCCTCTTGTATATCTTTTAATATATTCATTCCATAATTATATGCATTTGTAGCATATACATTTAAATTTTCTATTAATTTAATAGATTCTGAAACTATACTAGAAATAAGTAATGTCAATATAACTGTTATTAATATTACAATTATTAACAAAGAAATTGTACTTGCTAATTTCCTTTTCATCTTGCATTTTTTCATAAAGAACTTAATTAATGGTTCTGCAATACTTGCTATTATTAGTGCAATAACAAATGGCATATAAAATATTGCTAATTTATATAAACCGAATATTGCTAATATAATAAATGCAAATATTGCAAACCTAGAAAATATCTTTATATAATACTTCGTTTTTTCCTCCATATATTTCCCCATCTACTCAAATATTTCTTCAAATTCTTCTGCTGTAACTATTTCTTTTTGTAATAATAATATAGCAAGAGTTTCTAACTTATCTATATTCTTTGTAAGTATATTTGTTGCTTTTTTATATGCTTCATCTATCAACGTTTTAACTTCTATTCCTATTACATCTTCAATATCTTGTCCAAATACTTCTAAATTTTCTTTATCTTCTAATGAAATTGGACCCAATTTTTCGCTCATACCATATACTGTTACCATATCTTTTGCTATTTGAGTAGCTACTTGTATATCATTTCTTGCTCCTGTTGAAATATCATCTAACGCTAATTTTTCAGCTGCTCGTCCACCCAATAATCCAACTAATCTTTCTTGTAATTCAGTTTTTGACCTATAAAATTTATCTTCATTTGACTTATACATTGTGTATCCACCAGCCATACCTCTTGGTATTATAGATATTTCTTTTAATGGATCTCCTGTATTTAAAAATCTTCCTACTATAGCATGTCCCGCTTCATGGAATGCTGTTAATTTCTTTTCTTTGTCTGATATTACCCTAGAGTTTTTCTGTATTCCCACTGTAACTTTTTTTACAGCTTCTTCTATATCATCTTGATTAATTGCTTCATGTTTATTTATTGTTGCAATAATTGCTGCTTCGTTTAGTATATTTGCAAGTTCAGCCCCTGTAAATCCAGCTGTATCTTCTGCAATACTTTTTAGAGTTACATCACTTGCAAATTTTTTGTCTTTTGAATGTATTTTTAATATTTCTTCTCTTCCTCTTACATCTGGAGGAGCTATAGTTATTTGTCTATCAAATCTTCCTGGACGAAGTAAAGCTTTATCTAGCATTTCTGGTCTATTTGTTGCCGCTAAAACAATTACTGTTTCATTTTTTTCAAATCCGTCCATTTCTACTAGTAATTGATTTAATGTTTGATTGTTTTCAGATTCAGCACCACTATTGCTTGTACGTCTTGAACCTATTGCATCTATTTCATCTATAAATACTATACATGGTGAAATTTTTCTTGCTTTTTCAAATAATTTTCTAACACGTGATGCACCAAGCCCTGCAAACATTTCTATAAATTCAGATCCACTCATTGAAATAAATGGTACTCCAGCTTCTCCTGCAATAGCTTTTGCAATTAAAGTTTTTCCTGTACCTGGTTTACCATATAGCAGTATTCCTCTTGGTATTTTTGCTCCCATGTCATAAAAGCGCTTTGGTTCTTTTAAAAAGTCTACTATTTCTACTAATTCATTTTTTTCTTCATCTAATCCTGCTATATCACTAAATTTTACATCACTTACGTTTTCTTCACCATCATATACTTTTCCTTTATCACCAAGTCCTTGCATCTTAAATATTAATACAAATAATGCGACCATTAAAAGAGTTGGCAATAAACTTAATAATGTTGAAGGTATTTTTAAAAATATATTTTGTTGCTTTTGAATTAATTCTATTTCATCATTTCCTTCTTGTACTTTTTGTTGTATTAATTCAATAAAAGCTTGTGTACTAGGTACTATTGCATTTTTTTCTTCTTCTTCGCCTTTTAATTTTACTTTTACAGAAGTACTTCCTACTGTCATTTCTATTTTTTCCACTGCTTGTTCGTTTATTTGTTTAATTAATTCTGTATATGAAATATTTTTTTCCTCATCTTGATTATTATTGTTAATCATATTCAAGATTAGTACTCCTATAATTATTAGCATTATTACAGTTATTCCTATTGATATATACATACTTTTTTTATTAGAATTATTTTTGTTGTTTTTAGTATTATCCATTTAATTTTCCTTTCTACTATAAATCTAATTATTGTGGAGCAAGACCTTCATCTCCAACATTTCCATCTTTTTGTTTTTTGTCTTCCTTTTTTTCTTCTTTCTTTTCCTCTGGTTCTTTAGTATCTTTTGGCTCTTTCTTTTTTTCTTCCTCTTTTTTACGCTCTTGTTCTTCTATTTCTTGTTTTACTTTTTCTTGTTCTTCTACTATTTTCATTAATTCTGCTTGTCTATTAATTAAATCAGCTTTTATCATTAGTATTGCTACAATCATATAAATATATGATATTGTTGTGTACATCCATTGGAAATATTCAATTGTAAAGCCAGTAAATGCATTTACAACTATATATATTAAATTCAATATGATAGGTAATGTTAATGCATAAACTCCCATATTAAATGTAGCTTTATATCTAAGTTTAACACTAACAATTCTTGCAAAAATAAATCCTAGAACACCAATCATAACCACATCTATTAATGTACTTGTAAAATATATAATAAACATATATATAAATACGACTATAAAGAAACTAATATATAAGTTTATCTGGTTTATACTTTGAATTAAATTTGTGATATCTTGTTTATTAAATTCACTTATATTATAGTTATTGGCTATATTTTCATAACTATATTCCATATTTTGGCTTAGCATTTCGTTTTTGTAAATTATTCTATCATTTAATATAATAATTCCATTTTCATATCTATTTAATTCATCTTTATACTTTTCTATATTTTCCTGTGTTGCATTAGTATTAATTATAACAATTGGCATAACTTCTTTTTCATTTTTAAGTATTATTTCTTCGCCAGAATTAACACTTAAATAATTTTCTTTATAACTTACTTCATTAATATTTTCATCAAAATAATTTATAGCATTATTAATTGATACCCCAAATTTGTATGTGAATATAGCACTAATTACTGCAGTAAAAATCACCATTAACAAAGCTAAATATTTTATTGCTTTACCTACTGTTTCTGCTGCAAAAAATTGATATTTTTCGAAATCTTTTATACTTATTATTACCCTCTTAAAAAAGTTTATTTTTTCTTCTTTATCTTGCATCGTATTTCTCCTTTTTATAAAATTAACCTTTTGATTATAATTTTTCTATAATTACACCATCTTTTTGGTCTTTTATATTATATCCTTTTTTGTTAATTTCATCTCTTATTTTATCAGATAATTCCCAATTTTTATCTTGTCTTGCCTGTTTTCTTTTTTCTACAAGCTCCAATACTTCATCAGGGATTTTTTCTTTATTTTCTTCTAATTCATCTATTTTTATTCCTAATACTGTATCAAATTTTAATAAAAGATTAGCTAATTTTTTTGATTTCAAGTTATATTTTGCAACTTCCCATACTATACTCATTGCAAGTGGCATGTTTAAATCATCATTTATTGCTTCATGAAATTTATTTTCAAATTCATTTATTATTTCTTCTTGTACATCATCATTACCTTCTAAATGTTTTCTATAAGCTTCTTTTAACTTGATTAAAGCCTTATTAGATGCATCTATTGCTTCCCAAGTAAAATTAAGTTTATTTCTATAGCTTGCAGAAAAACAAAATATTCTATATGAAAGTGGAGAATAACCTCTTTTTATAATATCACTTAGTAAATATACATTTCCTAAGCTTTTAGACATTTTTCCTCCATTAATTAGTAAATATTCTCCATGTATCCAAAATCTTGCTGGATTCTTTCCAGTTAATCCTTTACTTTGTGCTATTTCATTTTCATGATGTGTTGGTATTAAATCTATTCCACCTGTATGTATATCAAATTCTTCCCCTAAATATTTTTTACTCATAGCAGAACATTCAATATGCCATCCAGGATAAGATAATCCCCAAGGACTATCCCATTTCATTAAATGATTCTCTGGAGCCTTAATCCATAGTGCAAAATCATATGGATTTTTCTTTTCTTTATCAACTTCTACTCTTGCTCCTTCTTTTTGTTCTTCAAGATTGATTCCAGATAACACACCATACTCATCTAATTTAGATACATCAAAATAAATTGCTGTAGAAGTTTCATAAGCATATCCTTTTTTCATTAATTCTTCTACAAATTTTAACATATCATCAATATGATCTGTTGCCTTGCATATTATTTCTGGCATATCTATATTTAAATCTTTTAGATCTTTTAAAAATCTTTTGGTGTAAAATTCTGCAATTTCTAGTGGAGTTTTTCCTTCTTCTTTTGCAGACTTTATCATTTTATCTTCTCCTTCATCTGCATCTGAAACAAGGTGTCCAACATCCGTTATGTTCATTACATGTTTTAAAGTATAACCATTATATTTTAAAACTCTTCTTAAAATATCCATGAATACATTAGTTCTCATGTTACCTATTGTTGCATCTTTATAAACAGTTGGTCCGCAAGAATATATTCTTACCTCATTACCATGTATTGGCTTAAAAATCTCTTTTCTTTTGGTAAGTGTATTATATAATTTTAATTCCACTAATTTTTCCACCTTTCATTTATTTTAAATATAAACTGGGCAGACATAGGGGTCTGCCCTACAATAAAGTAACTTATTGTTTATTATTACTACTCTTATTGTTTTTGTTATTATTTGTTGTTGTTCCTGAAGTTGGTTGAGTAGTAACATTGTTTTTATTGTTATTACTATTTCCATTACCGACTTGTATTTCCATTATTTGTTGTGTTAGAATTTGAATTTTTATCATCATCACCATTACTACTATTTGTTGATTTTACTACTTTTACAGTTCTTGTTTTTGTTCCTACATTTCCTGCTGTATCTGTTACACTATATGTTATTATATAAGTTCCTTCTTTAGAAGTATCTACTTTTGTAACTACATTTCCATCTTTTTTTATTTCTACTTTTATTTTACTTGTTAAATCTCCATCTACATTGTCTGTTGCTTTTGCACCTTTGTCTGTATATTTTTCATTTAGTTTTACAGTTATACTTGCTTCTCCATTTAGTGTAACAACTGGTTTTTCTGTATCAGTTGGTTTTGTATGTTTATCACAGTTTTCTGTTGGTGCCATATACTTAGCATCTGCCGCACTCTTCCAAGATGTATCTGTATCACTGTTTGGTCTTGTTATAAATACTTTTTCCTCTACATTTGTACAATATTCAGTTGCTATTTTTCCTGTATCTTTACATATTTTTAATTTTACATGTGTACTACATGTTTTTGTAGGTACTGTACCTTTTACAAATATTTCTGAATAAGCTCTTGATCCTCTTTGATCTTGGCTACATAATTCATTTGCAAGTAATCCTGAATCTTTACATACTGTTGCTGTAACTATTCCACTTGGTTTTGTGAAACTCTTTGATTCTAAATCTTTATGGATAGCTTTCATAATTGGTGACCAAATTTTTAAGGCTACATTTCCAGATATTTTTCCTGTATAATGTATTGCTTCATCTGTACCATCATATCCAAATACTGTTGCTGCTGTATAATATGGAGTAAATCCACAAAGCCATCTATCCGCATAATCATTTGTTGAACCTGTTTTTGCTCCTACATCCATTCCAGAAATTTTAGCACTTCCTGCTGTTCCTCCACTACCTTCTACTGGTCCTTTTAGAATAGTTTGTAAGATATATGCATTTTGTTCTGATAAAATTCTCTCTCTTCTTTGATTTGCTTCTACAATAACATTATTATTTGAATCTACTACTTTTGTATAAAATGTTGGTTCTATATATTCTCCACCATTTGCAATCATTGCATATGCAGCTGCCATATCTAATGGTGATTGCATTCTATCTGTTCCTCCAAGTACAAGTGATAGTGCTTCTGTTTGGTTTTCCATATCTAAGCCCATTCTTGTCATGTACTCGATAGATGTTTTTGGTGTTAATTTTTGAAGTAATTTTACTTCTGGGACATTTGCGGATATTGTAATCATTTGCCTAATATTAAGCAATCCTTTATATCCAGAATATGAATTATGTGGTGTATATGAACCATATGATTTTGGTGTGTCATCATAAACTGATGCTGCTGTGATAATTCCTTCTTGTAATCCTGGTGCAATTGTTGCAAGTGGTTTAATTGCTGAACCTGGTTGTGCTATTACTCCTTCTGTGGCTCTATTAGTTCCAAATGCTACTGTTTTTTCTCCTAATGCCCCTGCGCACCCAACAACATATCCAGTATATTGATCAATTATAACCATACCTGCTTGTGTTTGTTCGTGTTTTAAGTTTCCATTTTCATCTTTTTCTCTTCCTTTTGCTATATATGTTGTTTTATTAAATTCTTCTTGAACAATATTTTGAATGTTTGTATCTTGAGTTGTATATATTGTGTATCCACCACCATATAGTCTTGCCTTTGCAGTATCCTTATCTAATCCTTTTTCTTCTACCATTTGCTCTATAATTTGATTAATAGCAGATTCTGTATGCCAATCAAAATTTGTTCCGCTTGAAACAGTTCCTTCTTTAAAGTTTAATCCCGCATCTACCTCTGCAATCGCTTGGTTGTATTGCTCATCTGTTAATTTTCCTAACTCTTTCATTTTATTAATAACAATCTTTGTTCTTTCATTTATTTTTTCTGTATTAGGATTCTCTTTAAATGGATTATATGTATTTGGCGCATTATTAATGCCTGCTAAATATGCAGCTTCTGCAATGCTTAATTCCGCTGGTTTTTTATCAAAATAATACTTTGAAGCTACTTGCACACCATGTATGTTTTTGCCTCCACCACCTAATGGAATAATATTTAAATATGATTCCAAAATTTGGTCTTTTGACATAACTCTTTCTACTTGATATGCTCTTACAATTTCTTTTACCTTTCTAGTCCAATCTCTTTCATTTTCTTTTGTTGCATTTTTTATTAATTGTTGAGTAATTGTACTACCACCATAAGATGATTTTCCTCCACGAAGTATGTATTGAATAGTAGCTCCTGCTGTTCTTATAATATCTACTCCATTGTGAGAATAAAAACGTTCGTCCTCTATTGATACAAAGGCTACTGGTATCCATTCTCCCATTTCTTGTAAGCTTATAACTTCTCTATTTTCCTCACCATTTAATGTAACAATTGTATTTCCATTTTGGTCCACTACAACTGAGTTTCTGTTTTCAATAGTTAGTTCATTTATATCGAAATCATTTCCAAATAATCCAAAAATAACTCCTGCAAAAATTCCTGCTACTATAATTACGCCTATTACAAATAGACCAAGCAAAATTTTTAATGCAAGCATTAATTTAGGATGTTTTCCTTTTTTCTTTTTATCTTTATTTTTTTTATTTATATCTTTTTCTTTAACCACTTTCACTCTTTTAGTTTTTTCATTGTCATTTGAATTTTTTGTACTCTTTTTATTACTCATTCAAATATCCTCCTTTGTAATATAAAAGTCCATGGAAACATTATATTACAAATACGAAAAAAATAAAAGTATTTTAAGAAAATTTTAATTTAAAAGAAGATTCTATAATAAATAGATATATTTAGTTTTAATTTTTTCATCATTTTTAGACATTTAATAAATAGTTTTTACTTTTTTTGAAAAACTATTTATTATAGAATAAGTTTTTAGGAGGAGTTTAAAATGAACCAAATACTGTGTTCTAAAGATTTCGAAGACAATTCCACTATAAAATCAAAAAATAAAAATACAGATAAAAAAAATAGTAAATTCAAAAAAACTTCTTTTTTTAAATTTCAATTCATTTTATGTACAATAATTGCATTATCTTTTTCTGTTTATTATGGGTATTCGCTCTATGATAATAATAAAAAAGAAAACATTTCCAAGAAATTAGTTGATAACTTTAATATAACAAGTTTATATGCAGATACTGGTTATACTTCAACTAGGGTTTCTGGTGAAAATACTTATCAAACAGATAAAAACAAATTTAATGTTATTGGACTAATAGAAATTAATTGTATTAATATTAATTATCCAATTATTTCAACATTTAATTATGATTTACTAAAAATATCTCCTTGTAGGTTTTTTGGTCCTATGCCAAATGAAGTTGGTAATTTATGTATTGCTGGTCACAATTATAATAGTTATAAATTTTTTAGCAAATTAAAAGATTTAAAAATTGGTGATATAATAAATATTTATGATTTATCTGGAAATAAACTTGCATATTCTGTTTATGATAGTTTTGAAACAAATTATGATGATTTAAGTTGTATAAATCAAGATACAAATGGAAAAAGAGAAATTACTTTAATTACTTGTAACAATATTAAAAATAGAAGAAGAGTTATTAAAGCAACAGAGAAAGTATAAGCGAAAACACTTATACTTTCTCTGCTATTATTTATTTAAACTCTAAATATTTTTATAATCTCTAATCTTTTTATATGCATATACTGCTGAAACTGCAAATATTGCTATAATTAATACCATTGCATAATCATTTGCACCAGTTTGTGGTAAGTTTTGTGTTACATTATAAGTACTTGTATTACTTGTTGTATTTCCTACAGTATTTATTGTTGTTATCACATTTGTTGTGTTAGCTGTGTTAGTGGTATTTGTTGTATTAGCCGTATTTGTTGTACTTACAGTATTATCTGTGATAACTATAGTATCATCATTTGTTGCAAATACTACACTTGCTCCTAATAAAACAATCACTACTAATAATAAAAAAATTTTCTTTAAATTTGTCATATGAATTCCCTCACTTACTATTTATTTTACTATTATTATTCTTAATCTACAATTATTTATACTACATTTTTTATATATTTGCAATAGTTTTTTTTGTTTTTTCTTAATTTTATTCAAATTGTAACACAATTGTAGTATAATGGTAATATTAGAAAAAAAGGAGTTATTATGGAACAAAAATATATTAATAAATTAGAATTTAATAAAATACTAGATGTTTTAACTGATATATGTATAACTGATATAGGTAAAGATTTAGCTAAGAATTTACAACCTTGTAATAATAAGGATGCTGTTTTAAATTTATTAAAAGAAACTACAGAAGCAGTAAGTTTAATATATAAAAAAAATACACCTGAAATATTTCCTATTTCAGATATAGATTATATTTCAAAAACTTTAGAAAGTATGGGAACACTAAACAACAAATCATTACTTGAAGTCGCTAAAATTTTAGCATTATCTGCAACTTTAAAAAGTTATTATTATAATGATAATGATGAAAATTTTTCTTTACCTATTTTAGAAAATTATTTTTCTATGCTATACACAAATCCGTCTATTCAAGAAAATATACAAAAATGTATTTTAGATGAATTTACTGTCTCAGATGATGCATCAAAAGAATTGTTAAGTATTAGAAAAAAGCAAAAAAGTTTAGAAGAAACTATAAAAAACAAATTAAATTCATTTATACATTCTTCTTCATATTCAAAATATATACAGGAAAATTTAATTACAATTAGAAATGATCGTTATGTTATTCCTGTAAAAGAAGAATTTAAAACTATGATAAAAGGATTTATACATGACATATCTGCAAGTGGTTCTACTGTATTTATAGAACCTATAAGCATTTTTGAATTAAATAACGAAATTGCAAATTTAAAAGCTGAAGAATATAAAGAAATAGAAAAAATACTTACTCGTCTTTCTTCACTACTTTATCCTATAATTAATGAATTAAAGAATACTACTAAAATAATTGGAAAATTGGACTTCATATTTGCAAAAGCTAAATATGCTATAAAGCTTAATGCAATAGAACCTGAAATAAATGATAAAAAATTTGTTAAGTTACTTGGAGCAAGACATCCTTTTATAGATGAGAATTTAGTTGTTCCAATAGATATAAATATTGGTATTGACTTCTCTACTTTAGTAATTACAGGACCAAATACAGGTGGAAAAACGGTAACGCTAAAAACTGTTGGTTTACTTACTCTAATGGCTTGTAGTGGTCTTCATATTCCTGCAAAAGAACATAGTAGTATATATGTTTTTGATAATGTTTTTGCAGATATTGGAGATGAACAAAGTATTCAAGAATCTTTAAGTACTTTTTCTGCTCATATGCGCAATATAATAGAAATTTTGAATAACTCAACCAGTAATAGCCTTGTACTTTTAGACGAACTTGGCTCACGGTACTGATCCTATAGAAGGTAGCAGTTTAGCAATTAGTATATTAGAAACTTTCTTTAATAAAGGGTTGCTTACAATAGCAACTACTCATTATCCAGAAATAAAGAATTATGCTTTAGTTAATGATGGATTTGAAAATGCAAGTTCAGAATTTGATTTAGAAAATTTAAAACCAACATATAAATTATTAGTTGGTATACCAGGAAAAAGTAATGCCTTTGCAATTAGTAAAAAATTAGGCTTGGAGCAATCTATAATTGATAGAGCAAGTTCATTTATTAATTCAGATAACATTAGTATCGAAGAACTTCTAAAAAATATTTATGATGATAAACTAGCTATTGAAAAAGATAAAGAAAATATTAATAAAAATCTTGTTCAAATTGAGCATTTAAGAAAATCCTTAGAAAATCAAAATAATAATTTAAAAGAAAAGGAAAATACAATTATTGAAAAAGCAAAAACTGAAGCAAGATCTATTTTATTAAATGCAAAATCACAGGTAAGTAATGCTATTCAAGAAATTAATAAAGTATATGATAACATAGATAATACTTCTATAAAAACTTTAAATAATATAAGGAATGATTTAAATACCTCTATAAAAGACACTGTTACAACTATTTCATCTGAAAATGAAAATGCAAAAGCTTTATCCAAAGATGACATATATATTGGTATGGAAGTTAATGTTACAAATTTAGGACAATGTGGAACAATCATTTCTTCTATTAATAAATCAAACCAAGTTCAAGTACAAATTGGAAATGCTAAAATTATGGTTAATTTAGATAATCTTACAAAATCTAATACCAAAAATAATAAGAAGAAACAAACTAATAGTACTACTTCATATAAAACAGATAAATCTAGAAATGCTACAACTGAAATTAATGTAATCGGATATAATGTTGAAGAAGCAATTTTTGCAATTGATAAATATTTAGATGATTGTTCTTTAGCTAAATTAAAAACTGTTCATATTGTTCACGGTAAAGGTACTGGAACTTTAAGGAAAGGAATTCATGCATTTTTAAAATCTAACTCTCATGTAAAGAGTTTTAGACTTGGTACTTTTGGTGAGGGTGAAATGGGTGTTACTGTTGTAGAATTAAAATAAATTAATTTATATGAAAAAAGCAAAGCTATATTTATTTGATAACTTTGCTTTTTATTTGTTATTTTATTTATATTTATTTACCACTTGCTTTATTAAAAATGTTTTCCTCTTTTTTTAGGCTTTTTTTCTTCTTCTCCTAAAACTTCAAATTCTTCTTCATCATCATTTTTGCTTATTGATTCTGTTTCTTCATTCTTTTCATTATCTTCTTTAAATTCTCCTAGGATGTCTTCTTTATCATTTTCATTGTTCTCACTATCAAATCCAATATTAGCATATGGTATTGAAGAAAATTCTCCATTTTCATTTTTACTATATCTGTATTCTATAACACCAAACACAATTCCAGCAATTGCTATTATTGATGTAAACACCGCAATTAAAATTTTAGGTATACTTAATTCTTGTTCAACTTCTTGTGGAATTTGAGTTGTTTCTACTGGTGCAGCTACAGCAACTGCTTCTACTTCTTTTGGTTGTTTAACTACAATAATTTTATATGTAGCTGTTTTTTCTCCATCTTTTGATTTTACAAGTATTGTTACTGTATTTTCACCGTCTACTAGTTCTTCATTTCCTGTAATTTCTATAGTGAAATCCTCTTGTGCTCCTATAGCTTCTACATCTAATTTTGTAATATCATTTTGTTCTGGTGGTATTGTTAAAGTATATTCATATACTTCACTTGAAAATTCTGGTGTTAATGCTAAGTCTATCTTTTCTTCTTCCTCAGATACTACTCCTTTTATAGCTAAACTTTTTAATAACACTTTTATTTCTTCTTCTGGTTCTTCCTCTATAACGTTCGGTTCTACCACCGTTTCTTTTGTACTATTTATATTTCTTGTTGTAGAATAACCAGAATCTAAAGTTATTGTTAATACGTTTGTTCCTTCTGCAATTGCCACATTCGTATTTACTCCACTTTTTCCAGTAGTTGTTTTTTTAGTTAAATTATTATATATTTTAAAACCTTCTCCTGTTGAGGTATTAACCAATACTGAAACACTATTTTGATTTTTTATATTTATATATTCATTAACTTTAATTCCATTTATTTTACATAATGTTACCGTACCTTTTTGAGGTGTTGGTTTCGGTTCTTTTTCTTCTGCCGGCTTACTAGCTTCTTTTACCGTTATTTTTTTTGAGGAAAAATTTGTAATAGTACTACCATCATTATACTCTGTTACACTTCCCTCTAATTTTATTTCTTTTGTTCCAGTTGATGTAGGAGTATACTCTTTAGAAAAACTAATTGTTTTATTACTCTCATAATTATCTAATTCACTACTTGTAGCAATCACTTTTCCATCTACAATTAATTTTAAGTTCCATTGTACTCCACTACCTTTTACTGAAATAGTAATGGGTTTATTTACTTCCACTTCACTATTGCATGTTATACTCGCTTCTGCTGCTTTTACATTAGTTGTCAAAGATATTAAAAATAGAAATAAAGCAATTGCAAAAACTGATAATATTCCCTTAAATTTAATTCTCATTATATTTCCTCCTTACTATAATTCAATATTTCCAACTTCCATAACATGTCTTTTCAATATATATGAATCTCCTGTATTAATTGCTCCATCACTATTTATATCTGCTGCTTTCTTTTGACTATCATTTGTTAATGATTTTACTTCCATTATAACTTGTTTAATAAGGAATGTATCACCTGTATTTACAGCTGCATCTCCGTTTATATCTCCTAGTACAATTATATTATATTCTTTATTATTTTTTGTATCTTTTAGTTTATATCCTGTAGCTAATTTATCATTATCATTTTTCTTTGTTCCATCTTTTGTAACTTCATATGATGTAATTCCTAATTCATTTACCATTGTTTTTACAGTAGTATTTGGTATTGCTTTTACATTTGTTCCTTCTATCATTGCATTTTTTACTTCTTCACATGGTTCTAAGTATTGACTTGCCATGTATCCTACTACTCCTGAAGATATTTTAACCTTATCCCAATAATATCCATCAGCATATGCACATTTTCTTTCTTGTACCGCAACTATTTCATCTAAAGTAGTCATAACCGCAAGAGATGAAGCAGATGTTGTAGGTGCACTTCTAACTCTAACATCTGTACCTACCATATAATATAGTGTTCCATCATTTGCTGTTAGATTTGTTGGTAATTTATTTGATTTTGGCATATTATTATAAACTGGTATAACAAAATTAAGTTTTTCATTTATTATATTAGCATTGATGTATGTTCTATATAGGCTACTTGTTTGGCTTGTTGGGTCTTGTATATTAGTCATGTATTGATGTCTAAAACATTTACTTGAACTAACATCTTGTGACGCACCTGATTTTAATATTGATGTACCCACAACATCCCATTTATAAAAATATGCTGTATTTTGTCCTGCATTTGTATAAGAGTTTGCAAGTAATTTTGCTCCACCAACTATAGCTTTATATTGGTCATTCCATGGTAATAACAAATTATTTTTTTCTTCTTGAGTCATACTAGATGTACCATTTTTAGCATATTCTAATCCTTTTGCTATTGGACTTCCTCCATCACTTGCTCCATAATTATAGAAATTATAATATCCCTCATATCCTGGATATGTACCACTAACAGATTCACTTCCTTTTGAACCTACCTCTTGAATAATTTTAGTTGCGATACTATATGGACTCATTCCACTTTGTCTAGCTGCTTCTAGAATTATTTCTTCATATAACATTTCTTTTGTTTGTCCATTTACATTAACTCTCACTTTTTTATTTTCCATGAAAGTTCCTTTAATTACACTTTTAATACCTTCTGTTGTATGTATTTTTTCATTGAACGAAATCTCTAAAAATTGAAATACTTTAACATCATTATTCAAAAAATTTCTTGGGTCCATATAATATTTTATTATATCTGCTGAAGCACAAGCATACCCTGTTGCTACATCTCCACAACTACATTTCCATAAAGAAGTTGCACTATTATGAATTCTGTTATGACCATGGTCTGTTTCGTTAGCTACTAATTCATTCCAGTCAATTCCTGTATAGTATGCATCAAATGTCCAATTTGGATGTATCTTTTTTAATTCATTTAAATACACTTGATAATCTTCTGGAAAAGCTTCTATTCCACTTTTTATATATTGATGATATGTACTTGCGGCATTTGTAGAATTAAATAATCCAATTATACTGTATGATAGTATAAAAATTACTATTATTATTGCTATAATTCTATTTCTATTTAAAATTCTTTTGTTTTCTTGCATATTCCCCTCCAAATTCATTTGTAAATTTATCCTATTTTGGCATAATTAGTATATCACTGTTCTAAATTGTAAGTCAATGAATTTGGGTATTGTAATATAAATGTAATAAAAGAACACCTATTCTTATAAATAGATGTTCTTTTATATCTCTTATTCCAATATATATGCTGTTTGGAATGTAGATGTTGGAATACAAACTACCGGGCGAACCGCAATAGAACCGCCAGTAACGGGACCGTTGCTGAAAAAAACCTTAGAAACGTTCACATAAATCTCATAAAGCTCATAATCAACACTGTTGTTGTCGCCAGGCGAAGCAAGCCACCAAAAAGCTGATGTACTATAGTTATATATTCCATTATTATAACTTGTACTTAATTGATCAGATGTTGTATTGTACGTATATCCATTTGTTTCTACTCCCAAAGTTATCTCTGTTGTTCCATTTGTTGGTGCTGTTGCATTAAACGATGCTACATATAACTCTACTGTTGGACTTGCTATTGCAAATATCGCATTTCCTGCTTCATCTGTATAATCGTCCCAATATTCTGTATCTGTTAACCAGGCTGTTGCTCTTATGTTTGCATTTTTATTATCTTCTATAAAAAATGTTCCATTTGTTTTTAACATACTACTTAAGTTTTGTCCCACTTCACAAACATCTGCCCCTGTTTGATATTTTAGTGTTCCATCTTCTTTTTGTACTGTTGTATAATAATCTTCTGGTAAATATTCTTCTGTTAGTCCATCCATTATTATATAAGTATATTCTGCATCTTGATAGAATAATCGCCAATCTCCTGTGTATCCTGATTCACTTTTTGAACTATATCCTACTACCTTTTTTCCATAATCGCCCACATTTATTGCTTCTCCTATTCCTTCTACTTCTTCACTTGGTGGTGTATTTGTATTACCACTTCCTGTTCCCCCTATGATATTGTTTATTGTGTTCTCGAAGTTTGCTAGTCCTGCTAGTTCTTTCTCTTGTGCTTGTGTGTAGTTTCTTCCTGCTTGCTCTGCTGTTCTAAATATTCCATTTTCTCCTAATGTTAGGTTTATTGTTACTCCTGCTAATATTAATAATACTATGATAGTTATAACTAAAGCTATTAGTGTAATACCGTTGTTGTTATTTGTTAAATTCATGTTTTTTGTTATTTTTTTATTTTCTTTTTCTTCAGTTGTTTTTTCTTTTTTACTCATTCTTTCGTATTCCTCCTTTTTCTTTCTTATCTTCCTTTTTCAATATTTTGTACATATTAGCCATTATTTATTCAAGTTATTTTTATTTAGCATTTTCAAAAATTAAAAGTTTGTTTTTGCAAAATGCGTTTAGCTTTATGTTTTTATTTTATAATTACAAATATTACTTGTCAATGTCTTTTGGCGTTTTGTAATCTATTTGTAATATTAGTATAGGTGTCGCTTTTTCACATAATTTCTACAAAAATACACCTTTTAAATAAATATCAAAATTCATTTAAAAGGTGTTATATTAAACTTGTTTTTCGTAACGGAACAAAATCTATCTATTTTCCATTCTATATTTTCTAATCAAAACAAAAATTATTCCACCAGTTCCAGCTGCAATTATTACACAAAATACAATATTTCCTACTCCTATTTTATTTTCTTCTTGTTCTTCTTCATTTATTTCCTCTTGTAATAAATTAATTTGTTCTAATTCTTGTTGTTCTTCTTCAGCTGTTTTTTTGTATAAATTTATTACATAATCTTTTGTTGTTACTCCATCTTTTGCAATAACACCTATTGTAATTACATTTTCACCAAATTGGATATTATCCGCTCCTTGTATATTTACTTGTGCACCTTCAATTTGTGGAACGGCCAATATATTCAGTGTATCATGCGTACTTCCTATTGTAGCATTATATTGTACAATATCTGTATTAAATTCTGGATCTAGCATAACATTTTCTATTGCTAAATTTTCTAAATTTGCATTTGCAAGTTCAGGATTATCTGTCTTAGTAGCGTGAATTGTATATGTTTTTGTTGTTTTATTATCAGGTGCTGTTACTTTTATTGTTATATTATTTAAACCTGTTTGCAAATTTGTATTTCCTGCTACACTTACCTTTGCATTACTATCTTCTGGAATAGCATTTATATTTATCGTATCTATATTATTTTGTACCACTATATTATATGTTGTTGTATTTTTATTAAATGCTGGACTTAGCCCTTCAACACTTAAGTGTAACTCTTTTAAATTTGCATTTGTACTTACTGCTTGAGTAGTTCCACCTGTGGAACTAGAGCCACCACTTGGTTTATTTTGTGTTCCACTTTGGTTACTACCTCCTGTACTTCCTCCACTTGTACTACCTCCTGTTGTACCACCAGATGTAGAACCTCCCCCTGTATTACTTCCACCTGAAGTGCTTCCCCCTGAAGATGTTCCTCCCCCTGTTGTTCCTCCTGTACTTCCTCCTCCGGTCGTGCCACCGTTAGAAGGTGGAGGTGTTGTGGTTTTTTCTTGTATTGTGACACTTGTTCCTGAAAAACTTGGATTAACTGGTTTTTCATCTGGTGTATAAAAATCTCCACTTACAGAAAAACTTGCTTTTCCTGCTTGTTTTGCTCTAAACCTAAATGTAACTAATGTACCACTTGTTTTAGGATTACTTCCACCTGTTGGATCTGTCCAAGTATATATTGCTCTACCATTCGAAAAACTAGTATTACTTGGTCCAGAAACATATTCTACTTTACTTGTATCTACAGTAACTCTAGCAGTTAATGTTGCAACAGATGCTCCACTTAAATTTACACTAACCGTAAATTCATCTCCCACATTAACTGTAGACTTACTAGCAGATAAGCTTATTGTTCCAGCAGCACTTACTTTACTTGCACATAGCAATAATGTTATAAAAAATAAAGTAGTTAAACATATTTTTATTTTTTTCATGCCTTATTCCAATCCTTTCTGTTCAAAATTATTATCCAAAACTTTTTCATTGCTCTATAAAACTAATTTCTAATATATGCTTTTGTATTTTAAGCACATCTAATGAAGAAGGTAAATTACCATTTTTTGAAATATTTCCAGATTTTAAGAATGTTCCTGTCAATAGTTTTGTTTCTAATATATGTTTTTGTAATACTAATACATCAAGTGAATTTATTAAACCATCTCCATTTAAATCACCATATATTATAAATGTAAACTTATATATTTCATCCCCATTTTCATCTTTTAATACAAGTTTAGAATCTGTTCCTATTTTATCTGTATCGTTTAATAAATTACCTTCACTATCATAAAATTCCAAATTCAAATTTGTATTAATTAAAGCTTTTATATCATTTACAGTAGATTTTTCTAAGTTTATTTTACTTATTTCATCAACTTCAACTTTTAAACTTTCATCTATTTCAAAAACAATATCTTGGTTGAATTCTTTTACTGTTACTTTACACTTTGCTTCAACATTTTCCTCACTGTTCTTTGCTATAATTTCTGCTGTTCCAGCTGAATTTGCGGTTATTGTTCCGTCTTGTGTAACACTTACTATTTGAGTATTCGTCGATGACCATTTTATCATCTTGTTGCTTGCATCTTCTGGTAATACATTTGCTGTTAATTTTGCTGTTCTTCCTACAAATAACTCAATTTCTTTTTTTGACAACGTAATATTGGTTACTGGTGAATATACTGTAATTTCTATTGTATCTTTAATACTTCCATCAATTGTACTTGCTGTTACTGTCGCTTTTCCTGCAGATATTCCCTTTATTTGTCCATTATTATCAACTGTTAATATATTGTCATTACTTGAAGTCCATTTAATTTCCTGTGTTACATCTGCTGGTTCTATTTCTATTTTTATATTATCTACACTCCCCTTATTAATTACATTATTATCTATACTTAATTTTATGCTTGTAATAGTTGGAGTAGGAACTTCTTTTAAATAACTTTGAAATACATAGCCTACAATTCCATTTTCTAGTTCTACCTTATCCCATCTTTCACCAGTTTGTACGCCTCTTTTTATTCTTGTTAAAACATCATTTCTATTTACTGTTGTTAATATTTCATGTGATGTAGATGGTCCAGAACGAACATTCAAATTTCCTGATACATCTGCATACATTTTTGTATTATCCGCTACATAATCAGACTCTAAGATGTTTGGACTTTCAGTTGCATATTGTGGCATATTTTCATATACAGGTATAACAAATCCTATAGATGAAGATAACATTCCATTCGAAGAATATGCTTTATATATTCCACTAGATTCACTATATGGTGCTAAACAATTTGTCATATACTGATGCCAAAATAGGTCATTACCTCTATCATCATTTACATCAAATTTTTGAAGATACAAAGTATTTTGTCCGATAGATATATAACTGCTACCTATAAATACTGCACCACCTTTTATTGCTCTTTCAGGATCTGTCCATGGTATTATTAAATTTTGTTTTACCTCTTCAGAAGCTCCTTTTCCATCTTTTGCAAATTGTAATCCGTTTTTTATTGCTCCTAATGGTTCTGGTGAACTTGTTGCTCCTATATTATAAAAATTATATAGTCCTTCAAACCCTGAAACAGTTCCACTTATAGAATTATGTGTTATAAATGGTCCTACCTCTTGTTTTATTCTTGATGCTAAATGATATGGACTAACACCTGAGTACACACCTGCATTCCAAATTAAATCTGAATATTTAGAATTCATGGTAATATTTTGACCTGTAGCTGTTTTATATGTTGCTGTTCTATTATAAAATTCCGTACCATATAATATTTTCTCAATTCCTTCTTTTGAATTAATTGCAGGATCATAAGATAATTTTTCAAACTGAAAAATTCTAACTTCATTTAAAAAGTTTCTAGGATCCATCGTATATTCAACAGCCTTTTTAGAAGCATTTACCCAACCTGCATCTATTTCCACATTATATATTCCATTATCAGTACACTTCCAGTGGTCTGAATATGAAATTGGCACTAAGTTTTTATCATTTCTATATTCTTGTGATATTACATAATTCCAGTCAAATCCTGTATACAATGCTGTAAATTCCCAATTAGGATATTTTTTCTTTAATTCATATAAATACGGCTTATAACTGTCTGGGAAATTTTCAATTCCTTGTTTTTTTATTGATGCCATAGATTTTGTAGAAAACAATATTATAATAAATATAAAAAAAGAAAAAAATACTATATGTTTCAAGTATGCTTTTTTTATCATAACATTCTCCTTCACATATAGTATTTTCTATTTTTTCTATTTTATTCAATTAAACACCTGTTATTGAAAATCCATTATCTACATGAATAATTTCTCCTGTTATTGCACTTGATAAATTACTAAATAAAAATGCTGTACTATCTCCAACTTGATTAATTGTAACATTTTTGTGTAATGGTGCTCTTTCTTCTACGATATCTAGTATTGAACCAAAATCTTTAATTCCTTTTGCTGATAATGTTTTTATAGGTCCTGCTGAAATTCCGTTTATTCTATATCCATCTTTTCCTAAATCTCTTGCTAAATATCTAATACTTGCCTCAAGTGCTGCTTTTGCTACTCCCATAACATTATATCCTTCAACTGCTTTTTCTGAGCCATAATATGTATAAGCAACAATACTTGCTCCCTCATTTAGCATTTCTTTTTCTCTTGCCATTCTTACAATAGCTACTAATGAATAAGCACTTACATCTTGTGCATGTGCATAACCATCTCTTGATGTTAAAATAAAATCATTTCTTAAATCTTCAGTATTTGCATGTGCAATAGCATGAAGTAATCCATCTATTTTTCCATGATCTTTTTTAATTTCTTCTAAGCATTTATCAATATCTTCATCTAAACTTACATTATTGCATACATATACACTTGCTTTTGGCATATCTTTTATTAAATCTTTTACCTTTTCTAGGCTATCTTCTGAACAAGTACATATAACTTCTGCCCCTTGTTCGTAAGCTGATTGTACTGCTCCCCATGCAATACTCCACTTGTTCCTTACCCCCATAATAACTACTTTTTTACCTTCTAATAACATTTTTAAATTCCTCCTTTTTATTGTTTAATTTATTTAAATTTTTATACATGAAAACTCAAGAATTAACATTCAACTATTTTTAGTATTAGCACATTGTTCTAAATTTTTCATACCTATTTTCTACCAATTCTTCTTTAGATAATTTGTTTAACTCTTTTAAACTTTTTTGAATATATGCTTTTAACTCTTTTATAACACTTTCAAAATCTTCTCCAGCTCCACCTTCTGGCTCTTTTATAATTTTATCTATAACTCCAAATGCTTTTAAATCTTTTGCTGTTATTTTCATATTTTCTGCTGCTTCTTTATTTTTTGAAGCATCTTTATATAAAATACTTGCAAAACCTTCTGGTGATAATATCGAATAAACCGAATTTTCTAGCATTACAATTTTATCTCCAACACCTAAAGCAAGTGCTCCACCACTTGAACCCTCTCCAATTATGATACAAATAATTGGAACTGTCAGGTTTGACATACTACAAATATTTCTTGCTATAGCCTCTCCTTGTCCTCTTTCTTCTGCACCTATACCTGGATAAGCTCCCGGTGTATCTATAAAAGTGATAATTGGTCTATTAAACTTTTGGGCTTGTTCCATTAATCTTAATGCTTTTCTGTAGCCTTCTGGATTTGTCATACCAAAGTTTCTTTCCATGTTTTCCTTAGTTGTTTTTCCCTTTTGTTGTCCAATTACAGTTACTGCACAATCATTAATTCTTCCAATTCCACCTATTATTGATTTATCATCAGAAAATAACCTATCTCCATGTAATTCTATAAATTCATCAAATATATTTTCTATATAATCTAATGCTTTTGGTCTATTTGCTTGTCTTGCAAGTAATACTTTATCCCAAGCAGTTGTTTTAGTTTTAGGCATATTTTAAACCTCCATTAATTATTTATTGTTATGTAATTTTATTAACTTACTAATTGTATCTTTCATATCTTTTCTTTCTACTATTTTATCTATAAATCCATGTTCTAATAAAAATTCTGACCTTTGAAAACCTTCTGGTAATGTTTGTTTTATTGTTTGTTCTATAACTCTTGGTCCTGCAAACCCAATTAATGCATTTGGTTCTGCTAAAATAATATCTCCAAGCATTGCAAAACTTGCTGTAACTCCTCCTGTTGTTGGGTCTGTTAAAACAGATATATATAGTAATCCTGCATCATTATGCTTTGCTATTGCACTAGATGTTTTTGCCATTTGCATTAATGATACTATTCCTTCTTGCATTCTTGCTCCACCAGATAAACAAAATATGATTAATGGTACTTTTCTTTTTATAGATTCTTCTACAGCAAGTGTTATTTTTTCACCTACAACACTTCCCATACTTCCCATTAAAAAGTTTCCATCCATAACAGCTATTACAACCTCATCATCATTTATTTTTCCAACCCCTGTAACAACTGCTTCTTCTATTTTTGTTTTTTCCTTTAGTGTTTCTAGTTTTTTTACATATCCTTCAAACTTTAATGGGTCCTTTGTAGTAAGCCCTTTTCCTATTTCTTCAAATGTTCCTTCATCTATAATTTGCTTTATTCTTCTTCTTGCAGATAATCTAAAATGTTTACCACAATTAGGACATACACCTAAATTTTTATGAAGGTCTTCTTTATATAAAATTTCTTTACAATTATCGCATTTAACCCATTTTCCAACAAGCATATCTGCTGCGCTAACATTTTTTTTGCTTTCTTCTTGAACATTTATTTTTTTGATTTTATCAATAATCATTAATCTATCCCTTTCTAGTTATACTAATTTTTTAGAAATTCTTTTTCAATAAAAGATGTGTCATAATTATTTTTAATAAAATTCTCGTTTTCTAATATTTTATATAAAAAGTCAACATTTGTTGTAATTCCTTCAACAGCAAATTCTGCTAATGCACTTTTCATTTTACAAATAGATTCATTTCTATCTTTTCCATGAACAATAACTTTTGCAATCATAGAATCATAATTCATTGGAATTGTATAGCCTGAATATATAGCTGTGTCAACTCTTATTCCATTACCACCTGGCAAATGTAGTCCTGTTATTGTTCCAGGACATGGCATAAAGTTTTTATCTGGATTTTCTGCATTAATTCTACATTCCATACTATGTCCATTAAATGTTATATCTTTTTGTGTAAGAGATAATTTTTCTCCACTTGCAATTTTTATTTGTTCTTTTATAACATCTATTCCTGTTACCATTTCAGTTACTGGATGCTCTACTTGAACTCTTGTGTTCATTTCCATGAAATAGAAGTTTTGGTTTTTATCAACTAAAAATTCAATTGTTCCTGCATTTGTATATCCAATTTTCTTTGCCGCTTCTACTGCTACTTCTCCCATTTTCTTTCTAAGTTTATTACTTATTATTCCAGATGGTGTTTCTTCTATCATTTTTTGATTTCTTCTTTGTACAGAACAATCTCTTTCACCTAAATGCACTACATTTCCATGTTCATCTGCAAGTACTTGTATTTCTACATGTCTTGGATTTTCTATGAATTTTTCTATGTACAAGCTATCATCATTAAAAGAAATTTTTGCTTCTTGTTTTACTATTTCATACTCTTTTATAAGTTCTGTATCATTATATGCTATACGTATACCCTTTCCGCCACCACCTGCTGAAGCTTTTAATATTATTGGGTATTTAATTTTATTTGCAATTTCTAGTGCTTCTGCAAGTTTATATACCAATCCTTCAGATCCCGGTACAACTGGCACTCCAGCATTTTTCATAGTTTCTTTTGCTTTTGATTTATTTCCCATTAAATCAATCATTTTATAATCTGGTCCTATAAACTTTATACCTATTTCATTACAGATTTTAGCGAATGCACTATTTTCAGATAAAAAACCAAATCCAGGATGTATACTATCACATCCTGTTAAACATGCCGCTTCTATAATAGCTTTTATATTTAAATAACTTTTTGCTGAACTTGCAGGTCCAATACATATTGCCTCATCTGCTAAACTAACATGTAAAGCCCTTTTATCTGCTTCTGAATATATAGCAACTGTTCTAATTCCCATTTCTCTACAAGCTCTTATAATTCTTACTGCAATTTCTCCACGATTTGCTACTAATATCTTTTTTAACATATCTGCCCTCCTATACAATAGCAAAAGTTAATTCACCTTTGGTTACAACTTTTCCATCAACTGAAGCTATAGCCTCACCTACGCCAATAGGTCCTTTTTTCTTAATTATTTTTACTTCTAATTTTAATACATCACCTGGTAAAACTGATTTTTTAAAACGTAGTTTGTCTATTCCTCCAAATAACGCATTTTTTCCTTTATTTTCTTCCATAGAAAGAATAGCAACCGCACCAGTTTGTGCAAGTGCTTCTACAATTAATACTCCTGGCATAATTGGATTTCCTGGAAAATGCCCCGCAAAATATGGTTCATTTATACATACATTTTTATATGCTGTACAACTTTCACCTGGTGTATATTCTTCAACTTTATCAATCATTAAAAATGGTGGTCTTTGTGGAATAATTTCCATTATTTCATTAATATTTAACATTTTTTATTTCTCCTTACAAATTATTTATACTATTAATTAATATATGTACACTTTAATAGTGTACAATATATATCTTATTTAATTTTAAATAAAGGTTTACCAAACTCTACCATTTCTTCATTTTTCACGCAAACTTCTACAATTTCTCCATCATATTCTGATTCAATTTCATTCATTAATTTCATTGCTTCTATAATACATAATACATCACCTTTTTTTACTTTATCTCCTACTTTTACAAAAGGGTTAGCTTTTGGTGAAGAACTTTCATAAAATGTTCCAACCATTGGTGATTTAACTATTTTATAATTTTCTTCCTCTTTTTTTACATTTTCATTATTTATATTAGTTTGTGCATTTACATTTACTTGTGGTGCTTGATTACTAGATAAAGAAATTAAATTTTCACCTGCATTTATATTATTTTCACTCTTTTTCATACTTATTTTTATTCCATCAGGGAACTCAATATCTAATGAATTAATTTTTGAATTTCCCATATCATCCATTAATTTTTTTATATCTTCATAATTCATATTATAACTACTCCTAACATCTGTTTATTGTAATTTATTAATTATATTTTTTAAATATAATTGTACTATTATGTCCTCCAAAGCCTAAAGAGTTTGACATTGCATATCTAACATCTTGTTCTCTTCCTTCATTTGGTACTATATCTAAATCACATTCTTCATCTGGTACTTTATAACCAATTGTAGCTGGAACAAAACCTTCTTCAATTGCTTTTATACAAGCTATTGCCTCTACTCCTCCAGCAGCTCCTAATAAATGTCCTGTATTTCCTTTTGTTGAACTTACCATTACATTTTTACTTGCTTTTTCACCTAAAGCAGATTTTATAGCCATTGTTTCGCACATATCATTAAGATGTGTTGATGTTCCATGTGCATTTATGTATGTAATATCTTCTGGTTGTATTTTTGCATCTTCTATGGCTCTTTTCATTGCTCTTGCTCCACCTTCTCCATCTGGTGCAGGTGATGTTATATGGTAAGCATCTGAAGTTGCTCCATATCCTACTATTTCAGCATATATTTTTGCTCCTCTTTTTTTAGCATGTTCTAGTTCTTCTAGTATTATTACTCCAGCTCCTTCTCCCATTACAAATCCATTTCTTTCTTTGTCAAATGGAATACTTGCTCTTAAATTATCTGTACTTTGTGATAATGCTTTAATATTCATAAATCCAGCTATACCTGTTGGAGTAATTGAAGCTTCTGTTCCTCCTGCTAATATTACATCTTCATAGCCATGTTTTATCATTCTATAGCTTTCTCCTATTGAATGTGTTGCACTAGCACAAGCTGTTACCATTGCAACAGATTCTCCTTTTGCACCTAACTCTATTGCTACATTTCCTGCTGCCATATTGCAAATTGTTGCTGGAATAAACATTGGTGATATCCTATCTGGTCCTTTAGAAAAATATGTATTACATTGTTCTTCTATTGTTTCTAATCCACCAATTCCAGAACTTACTACAACTCCAAATTTCTCCATATCTGTGTTTTCTTTTGTTATTCCACTATCTTTTAGTGCTTCTTTTGCTGCGATTATTGCATATTGGGAAAATTTGTCTAAACGTTTTGCTTGTCTTTTATCAAAATATTCTTCTGGATCATATTCCTTTATTTCAGCAGCAAGTTTTACTTTAAAATTACTTGTATCGAAATGTGTTATCTTGTCAATTCCACATTCACCTTTTTTTATTCCATCCCAAAAACTTTCTACTGTTTTACCTATTGGTGTAATTGCACCCATTCCTGTAATGACTACTCTTCTTTCCATTTTCTATGTATCTTCCTTTCTTTAATTTAATTTCTACATTACCATTCCGCCATCAACATTTATAACTTGACCTGTTATATATGAACTTACATCATCAGCTAAAAAGTATACTACATTTGCAACTTCCTCAGCTGTTCCCATTCTTTTTAATGGTATTTGATTATTTATATTTTCTTTTACACTATCTTTTAGTACACTTGTCATGTCTGTTTGTATGAACCCAGGTGCTACTGCATTTACTCTAATATTTCTTGATGCAAGTTCTTTTGCAAGTGTCTTTGTAAAACCAATTATTCCTGCTTTAGATGCTGAATAATTTGCTTGGCCAGCATTTCCCACAACTCCTACAACAGATGAAATGTTTATTATTTTTCCCTCTTTTTGTTTTATCATAAATGGTACTACATTTTTCGTCACATTAAAAGTTCCTTTTAAATTGATGTTAATTACTTTATCAAAATCTTCTTCTTTCATTCTTATTAATAAAGAATCTTTTGTAATTCCTGCATTATTTACTAAAACATCAATTCTTCCATATTCTTCTATTGCTTTATTTACCATATTGCTACAATCTTCAAAATTTGTTACATCTGTTTTTACAAATAACGCTTTTGCTCCTAAAGACTTAAAATCATTTTCTAGTTCCTCTAGATTTGTATTATCTGATACGTAATTAATTACTAAATCGTATCCATGTTTTGCAAATTCTTCTGCTACCTTTTTTCCTATTCCTCTTGAACCACCTGTAATTAAAGCAACTTTTCTTTCCATAATTTCCTCCTATTTACTTTCTTTTATATATTCTAAAACTTTATTTAATGTTTCTATATCACACACATTCATAACATTTGCTTCTTTATTTTCTTTTTTAACAAATCCAGATAAAGCTCTACCAGGTCCTATCTCTATGTATGTATCTATATCATTATCTTCCATTAATTTAATTGCTTTATCAAATCTAACTGGACTTACAATATGTTTTGCTAATATTTCTTTCATATTATCATTATTTGTATATATACTTCCATCTATATTTTTTATTACTGGAACTTTTCCTTCCATAAAGCTTACTTTTTCTAGCTCTTTTTCAAATAATTGTTTTGCTTCTAATAATTTTTCTGTATGAAATGGTCCACTTGTTTTAAGTTCTATAATTTTTCTTATTCCTTCATCATTTAATAGTTTAGTCGCTTCTTCTACCGCTTCTTTATTTCCTGATATTACTGTTTGGCCAGAATAATTGTAGTTTGCTGGAACAACAAACATTCCTTTTTTATTTAGATTTTCACATACTTTTTCTATAATACTACTTTGTGCTCCTATTACTGCTGCCATTTTAAATTCTTCTTTTGGAACACAGTTTTCCATATAATATCCTCTTTTTTGAATTAGCTTTATTCCATCTTCAAAAGATAAATATCCAGAATATATAAGTGCTGTATATTCTCCCAAGCTTAGTCCTGTACATATGTCAGCTTCTACTCCATTGTTTTTTAATACTTCTAATATTGCAAGGCTTGTTACTAAAATTGCAATTTGCGCATTCTTTGTTTTGTTTAATTCTTCTTGTTCTCCTTCAAAACAAAGTTTAGCTACATCTATATTTAAAATCTCACTTGCTTTTTCATATATTTCTTTTGCTTCATTATATTTTTCATAAATATCTTTTCCCATTCCTACTGTTTGTGAGCCTTGCCCTGGAAACATAAATGCTATTTTCAAATAAATCATCCTTTCTACTTATATTTCTATTAATATACTTCCTAAGTTTAATCCTCCACCATAACCTAGAAGAATTATTTTATCATTTTTTTGTAATAGTTCTTTTTCAAACATTTCATTTAAAGCTATTGGAATGCTTGCACAAAATGTATTTCCTGTTTCTTTTATGTTTGTATATATTTTTTCTTTAGAAATTTTTAATCTTTGTGCCATTCCTTGTATTATTCTCATGTTAGATTGATGTGGTACTATGTATTTTATATCGTCTAGTGTAAGGTTATTTTCTTGTAATAGTTGCTTTACATTTTTTACAGTATCAGTAACAGCATATTTGTATATTGCTTTTCCTTCCATTTTTATTTTTTCATTAGAGCTACAAGTTAATATTTCTCCTCTTTGACCTTCACTCTCTATTAAAGATGAATACATTTTTTTTTCTTTTGTTTTTCCAATTAATGTTGCACCTGCTCCATCAGATAATATGATTGCTGTTCCAAAATCAAATTCATTCGTATAACTTGATAATACTTCACATCCAATTACTAATGCATAATTTACTTTACCCAGTGCAATATAGTTTCTTGCTATATCAAATGCATTTATGTATCCACTACAACCAGCCAGTATATCCATGCACATGCATTTTTTTATTTGTAATTCTTTTTGTACCATATATGATATTCCTGGCATTAACTTATCTGTTGAAGTTGAAGCTACAATAATCATATCTATTTTGCTTTTATCAAATTTCGTTTTTTCTAAAAGATTTCTACTTGCATTAATTGCTAAATCTTCTATTTTTTCATCTTGTATATAATACCTTTTTTCTATTCCCGTTCTTTCAAATATATCATCACAAGAGACATTGAACTTCTTGGCTAATTCTTCATTTAATACTTCTTTCTTAGGAAGATAAATTCCATTTGCAATTATTCCGAATATTTTCCATTAATTCCTCCTATTTTACTGTATATTTATATAATAAATTGAATTTATTTTCTATTAGTATGACCAGTCAGGTTTTAGAAAAGTTATATAAAAAAAGAAGCAAATTTATTTGCCTCTTTAAAAACAGCTCTAGAATACTCCTTTCATTTATCTTACTAATAACATATTCTTGCTTTTGACAAGACCACCTCTCACAAAAATCGCCCTGTGCCACGCTTGATGCATAGCACATTTCCTTATCCAAGAAGTCCTAAAGCCTTCTCAGCTAGCACTATTTTATATTCCTAACTCATATGCTTCTGCTTCTGAACTTCCATCTCCTCCACCTACTACTTTGACATCAGCATTCAGAGAAATAACTGGACGAAGTCCATTCGAGCTTGATGGACTAGATGTGTCACTCCCACTCACATGACATACAATGCGAGCAGCCAAGTCACCATCTGGACGTACATCACGCACGTAAAAAAAGCACTCATTCGAATATGAAGCCACATTGCGAGATGCTAACCAGTAATCCTCTCCTGTCGTCCATAATCCTGCTGCTTCCATTGCTTCTTTATCTCTTCCAACTCCTTCTGCACCATTTGCTGTATAATTTATATCTTCATCTTTCATATTATTTGCTCCTTCTACACTAGATGTAAATTGCAATTCTACTGGTCCTACATTTTCTGTATTCTTTGCATTAAATGTTCCGTCTACTTCCACTGTTGGTACACTTCCTACACATCTTCCATCCATTGCATATGGACTATTTTCTGCATAATCATATGCTGCTTCATTTAATGTTTCTATTGCATTATTATAGCTATCTCTTCCTATTGCCCAATCGCCACTTCCTCCGAATTTTATGTTTTCTACATTCTTATCTGATATTATTTGTAATCCATATGTAGTATCATTATATAGCACTCTAAATATTAATATTCCATCGTTATTTTCTCCTATTCCATCTATTCCTGTGTCATATTTTACATAATCTCCAGGTTGTGCTTTACTTGCTAATGTATCATAATTTGTTGTTGGTGTATCTGTTCCACTTATTATATTATTTATTGTGTTTTCAAAATTTTCTAGTCCCGCAAGTTCTTCTTCCTGCGCTTGTGTGTAATTCTTTCCTGCCATTTCTGCTGTTTTAAATATTCCATTTTTCCCTAATGTTAGGTTTATTGTTACTCCTGCTAATATTAATAGTACTATAATAGTGATAACTAGAGCTACCAATGTTATACCTTTACTATTTGTTTTTTCTTTCTTTTTTATTGTCTTATTCATTTTTCTTTTTACTCCTTTGTTTTTCTGTTAGCATTATTTTTACAAAATATTAATGCTTTATTCATTTGTTTTTGTAAAACGCATTTAACTTTATGTATTTATTTTATAATTTCGAATATAACTTGTCAATCTTTTTTACATTTTGTAATCTGTTTGTTATATTTTTCAACTACTTTTACAGTTTTTAATAATCATTTGTTGCCATAATCTAGTGATTTTTTATAATTCTATAACTATATTTGATTCAAAACTTTTTCTAATTCTTCTATAAAACTTATTATAATATCTTCTATAGAAAATTCTTTATTGTATTCTCTTTTTAATGATGTTGCAATATTAATTGTTTCTT
Source organism: uncultured Clostridia bacterium (assembly GCA_904381285.1). GTDB lineage: Bacteria > Bacillota > Clostridia > TANB77 > CAG-508 > RGIG8482. The sequence goes on from CAJFII010000002.1 coordinate 58,534, forward strand.
TACTAAATTCTGTCTCGTTTACATTAAAGCCTATTCCAATTAAAAGTTGTGGTACTTCATTTTTTAATATTTTTGTTTCTGTTAATATCCCTGCAACTTTTTTACTATTTAACATCAAATCATTAGGTAGTTTTATTTCCAATTTGATATTATATAATTTTAGGATTACGTTTTGCATTATTTCTGCTATTCTTAATGTAATTCCATCTAGTTTATCTATTGTACAATTGGGATATATTATAATTGTCATTGTAATATTCTTTCCCATGCTCGAATACCAAGTTCTTCCCTTTGTTCCTTTTCCTTTTATTTGATTTTCTGTTATTACTATTGTTCCATTTGCAACATTTAAATTTACAAGTTCTTTTGCTTTATCTTGAGTAGAACCAAGTTCTTTATAATATTGTATTTGTTTACCTAAATATTTTGTATTTGCTTTTTTTATTTTTTCTATATCCATACTTATTTTAATCCTCAAATTCATTATCTTATCTTTCCTGCTATTTTATATTAGCTTTATATTTTTTTCAATAAAATCTTAAGATTTTTTAACTTTTATTTTATTGACTTTTACATTTAATGTAAATATAATGGTAAGAGTTAGATTTTATGAAAGGATTGTACACATAATGGAAGAAGAATTGGAAATAGAAAATAAAATTAAACCTGCTGATAAGAAAATGACTATCATTAATTTTGCTATAATTATTGCTATTTTTGTAGGTTTATTTGTTTATATGATTTGTGTTGATGGAATAGATAATATTTTAAATTTATTAACAGTTATAGATTACTCTTGGGTTTTTGCTGGTATAATTTGTATGGTTTTATTTTGGATAAGTGAAGCTGTTTGTCTTCATATTGCTATACGAAAATTGTATCCTACACAAACTTTTTGGAATAGTTTTAAAATTTGTATGTTAGGTCAGCTTTTTAATAATATTACTCCTTTTTCTTCTGGTGGACAGCCAATGCAAGCATACTATATGTATAAAGATGGAAAAAAAGTAAGTGATTCTTTTTCTATATTTACAATGAAATTTGTAATTACTCAAACAGCATTAGTTGCTTTTACTTTAATTGTTACTGTTTTTCAGTTTGACTATTTTAAGTCTTTAATGAGTAACTTTTTATTTCTTGCAATCATTGGTTTTAGTGTAAATATTGTTGCAATTATTTTTATATTAATAATAGGTATGAACAAAAAATTAGCATTGAATATTCTAAAAGGATGTTGTATATTTTTAGGGAAAATTAAAATTTTAAAAAATGTTGATCAAAAAATAGAAAAATTAACATTGAGTGTAAATAATTTTAATAATCAATTTAATTTTATGAGAGGTCAAAAATCTACAGTAATCCAAATGTTTATAGCTGCCACAATACAATCTTTATTGTATTATTCTATCACATACATGGTATATAGAGCTTTCGGAAATAGTGGAGTAAGTATATTTAATATAATTCCAGCCCAAGCATTTCTACTAATGCTTATGACTTTTATACCAACTCCTGGTTCTGGTGGTGGTGCTGAAGGCGGATTTTTATTAATATTTAACTCTATCTTTAAAAATGGAACAATAAATTTAGCAATTCTATTTTGGAGAATTTATACTTTTTATTTGCCTATTATATTTGGTGCTTTGTTTTTAATTCCTTTTAAGAAAAAGGAGAAAAAAATTGGGTGTTAATATTAAATTATTAACACCCTTTATATTTTTTGTTATTAGTATCCAATTTCTTTTTATCTTGATTCATCTCTTTGAGATCTATCAAATTCATGATTAGTCAAGTGTTCAGGTTTTCTTCCTGTCCATTTTGATGCTTCTAATGCTTCTCTTGTTGGATTTTCTCTTTCACTTTGTTTAACAAGTACTGAAAATCTTGCATTTAAATTAGAATGTAACTGTTCCAATTCTGCTAAACTTTTCCTTTGTAATTCAGTGCTAGAAACATTTGATAAATTCCAAATGCTACTATCAAAACTATTTATTCTCTTTATTTTATCCACTAAATTTACAATTTGTGTTGCTAACATAGATTTCTCGAAACTGTCTTCTTTTGGCATTACTGGAGTAGTCCTTTCATTAGAGCTTTTGAAAAAATTACGAAAATTATCTAATAATCCCATATTTTTTCCTCCTTTCTCCTTTCTCCTTTGTTTAATCGAACTATATACCTATATTATACCACAAAAGACTTTATAAAGCAAAATTTGGCTGGGGTACTGTGATTCGAACACAGGAATGTCGGAGTCAGAGTCCGATGCCTTACCGCTTGGCGATACCCCAATATATTTTTTACTTCTATATGATATCACAAGGCAAATAAAAATTCCAGTATTTTATGGAATTTTTATTTGTGCATATATTTATTCAATTTTACCTTCTTAATATTGCATACCAGCAATTTCATTAGCATATTTTTCATAATTAGGCATATATTTTCTAATTGTTTCATAGAACTTTTTAGAATGTGTTTTGTATTTTAAATGTATAAATTGATGTAATACAACATAGTCTATTATTTCTTGTTTGTATTTTACTATGTCTGGATTAATTGTAATTTTTTTATCTTTAGAACATTTTCCAAGTGTATTTTTCATTCTTGCTAGTTCATAATCCTCTGGTGCATACCCTAATAATATTCTTGTTTTTTCCATAGTATTTTCTATTTCTCTTTCTGCAATTACATTATATATTTTCTGCGTTAAAAGAGTTAACATTTCTGTATTATCTACTTTTTTATAACTTTTTGGTAGTTCTATTTTTATTGTTCCATCTTCTATGTCTACCTGTGGTGTTTTTCTATTTTTGTATCTAATTTTTACACTACATTCTTTTCCTAATATTTTTACTATACCACCACTTATATATTCTTCTTTTTTTGTTTCATATTCTTTTAATTTTTCTAAAATCCATCTCTTCTTTTCTTCAACAATTTCTTGAATTTGATTTTTACTAAAATACCATGGGGCTTGTACTATAACTTCTCCATTTTGTACTGATATATATAAATTATTGTTAATATTTTTATCTACTGTATATGTTATTATTTGGCTTCTATTTCTTAATATATTCATCTTTACCCTCTCCTTTAAATCAAAAATATGTTTCAAGAACCTTTGTTTGTTTTATTTTATATTTTGTTCTTATTTTTGTCAATAGTTTTTTATAAATTTTTTATATTTTTTACTAAAACATAAAAGAGCTAACTCTCTTGTTAGCTCTACTACTAATTTTGTATAAATATATGTTTTTTAATTGCCTGTACTTCTATATTTTTTTAATGCCCAGTTCCATAATATTATTGCTATAATCCATATAACTACTACTATTAATGGTACAATAAAAATTAAACTTGTTTGGTCTCCAATAAGGTAGTCTAATGTTGGATAATATGATGCAAAAGCAAATGGCAATATAAAGGTTATTATAATTCTTATAAATTTATTATAGATTTCTATCGGATATTCTGCTAGTTTATGTAATTGAAAAACAGACCAAACTACCTCATTAGATTTATATGTCCAAAAACCAGTTATACTAAAAATTGTTTGTATTCCCCCTATTATAAATCCTCCTAATATACCAAAATATATTATTTTTATAATTAAAGAAAAAGTTATTGAAATTTGTAATTTTATAAGCATAGAAACAATTAATACTATAGAAAGTACTATATATCCTAAAGCAGTTGATGTTTCAGATTCTCCTAATACAGAAATTAATGGATGGACTGGTCTTAATAAAATAGTATCAAATTTCCCCTTTCTAATTAATCTTTTTCCTATATCATATGTTGAATCAAATAGTAAATCTGTTACTGATATTGCTAACATCATTACACCATATAGTAATAATAAATGCTCAAAAGTCCAACCAGCAATATTATCTGTGTTTTGAAATATAATCCATATAAATATTAATTCTATAATTTGAAATGCTATTTGTGATATCATTCCAACAAGACAGTCAACTCTATATTCCATCATCTTTTTTATTGATGCTCCAAAAAAAGATAAATATAATTTAATGTTTCTAACCACTTTATCCTCCATTTATTGTTATTTTTTTAATAGCTCTATTAAATAGAATTTTTGCAATTATATATAAAATAGCTATCCATATACATTGTTTTAATATAACTTGTAATATTTCTATATTGCTTAATTCACCAAAATAAATACTAATTGGCGTATATATACAATCTTTAAAAGGTAAAATATTTGCTATTTTTTGTAAAAATTCTGGAAATATTGTAATTGGTGCTATCATCCCAGAAAAAATACTTAATACTGCTCTTTTAAATATTTCCACACCCCAAATCGAATTTGTATAAAAAGCTGTAGTCCCTATTATTATTTCGAAAAAATATACTACTACAATAGCTAAACATATTACAAGTATAAAAAATATAAAGTTTACTATTCCTGCCGGTAGCAAAACTCCAAATAATAATGCACATAATCCAAATACTGCTATTCCTACTATTGCAGATTCAATTAGTTCTCCTACTCTAATTCCAAAATAATATTTAAAATAAGAAATTGGGTTTAATAATTCTCTTAGAATTTCTCCTTCTCTTATTGCATTTCCCATAATTTCATTTATTCCCCAATTTATAATCGGGCTAAGAGATACAACTAAAATATAATAAGTAGTTATTTGCTCAAATGACATACCTAATACTTGATTACCATTATTATATATTGCAAGCCAGATAAATACATATACTGTTATTTCTATAATAAAATTAAATATATATAATAACAAGTCAAACCTGTAGTATAGCCCTTCTTTTGCATTTTGTTTTGCTATTGCTAAGATTTTGCTAATCATTAATTACTTCTCCTCTGTATATTTCTTTTAATATTTCTTCTAATCCTTCTTCTTGTATGTGCATATCTAATATTTCACAATAATTAGATATTGATTTTACTATATCCATTACTGTTAGTTTATCATGATTAAATTTTATTTTTATATTTTTCTCATTTTCTTCTAGTACTTCAAATTCTTCTTCATTTGTTTCTACTGTAATATTACTATTTTTGTTTTGCACTATAAATTCTGCTATTATATGCTTTCCATATTGGTTTTTAAATCTCTCTTTTTCTCCATCAAAAATAATAGTACCCTTATCTATTAATATAATTCGGTCACATACTTCTTCTATATCTTTTAAATCATGTGTTGTTAATATTACTGTAGTATTCTTTTCTTTGTTAATATCTTTTATAAATTTTCTAATATTTTCTTTCACTAAAATATCTAAGCCTATAGTTGGTTCATCTAAATAAACTACTTTTGGATTATGTAGAAAAGTAGCAGCTATTTCACATCTCATCTTTTGACCTAGGCTTAAATTCTTTACTTGTTTTTCTAGTAAATCTTCTAAATCTAAAATTTCAGTAAATTTTTTTAAATTTTTTCTATACTCTCCATCTGGTATTTCATACATTTTTTTAATTAATCTAAATGATTCAATTACAGGTAAATCCCACCATAGTTGTGTCTTTTGTCCAAAAACTGCTCCTATTTGTTTGTTGTTTTGTATTCTCTTTTCATTAGGAATAATTCCATTTACTAAAATTTCCCCTGAAGTTGGTGTAAGTAATCCTGTTAGCATTTTTATTGTTGTTGATTTTCCAGCTCCATTTTCTCCAATATATCCAACAAGTTCTCCTTCTTCTATATTAAAACTTATGTTGTTTACTGCTGTTTGTTCTTTATATTTAGGACAAAATAGGTGTTTCACATATCCTAATATTCCATGTTCTTTTTCACTTATTTTGTATTTTTTAACTAGATTTTTTACTTCAATTAATGCCATAAAATACTCCTTCTAATTTATTCTTCTATATAATCTTTTATTTTATCTCTTACAAATTCCCATCTATTCTTAATGAACATCTTATTTTTATTGTGTAATTATTTTTCCTCTCTAATGCTATATATTTTTTAACATATATTTTTTATCATTTCAATAACTTCATCATGTACTTTTCCATTACTAGCAATTGCACCTTTTATATCTGTATCATATCCCAAATTCTTCATCAAACATATTAAATAGTATTTCAAATTCCTCAGTGTGCATTAATAAGTCTGATTGCTTGTTTTTTACCATCTCTTTAAATTTATTATATGGCACATAGAAAATTTCAGATATTTCTTCTTGTTGAAATTTCATATCTTGTATTTTTCTATTAGTTCTTAATATATATAAATCATCAAACTCATTATTAATAAATGTAGAAGTATATCTTGAACTTTTCTTTATTGTTTTTATATAGTTCAATTCATCTGCATTTGCTTCAATATTTAATTCTTCCTTTAGCTCTCTTAATGCACCATCTAATGACTTATCTCCACTAGATAAATGTCCCGCACATGAAATATCAAGCATATTAGGATCACTATCTTTAGTTGCACATCTTCTTTGTAGTAAAATTTCACCTTTATCATTTATAATCCAAATATGAACTGCCTTGTGCCAGTCTCCATCTCTATGTACTTCACTTCTTAACTTTTTTTCTCCGGTTAAGTTTCCTTTTTCATCTAAAACATCAAAATATTCTTTCATTTTCCTACCTTTCTATAATTTCATAATTGTTAGCAGACAAAAGTGATATCTATTTTCTCTCTTAAATGTATATCAATATTTTATAAAAATTGTATCAATAAACTAGTTATTTTTGACATCTATAATGTAACATAAAATAAAAAAATTTACAATTATTATGGAAAATTTTTCATCGTACTTGTTTTTTCATGGATAATGCCCAGTCAGCTAAATGCTGACCGGGCATTGAAACATTGAACTTCAGTGCTTGTTTGGTTTTTTTCTGCTTATTGCTATATATTTATATTTAACATAAACCCTTATATTGTGCAATACCCTTTGAAAAGAAATCTGACACTAGTGGCAAATTTCTTTATATAAATTTTTTAATCTTATTTCTTTTTTAAACTTCCCTTATTTTCTTTTTCTAATTGCTTTAAACGCTTTTTAGGAGTTGGTAAGTCCTCTGGCATAGTTCCTCCAAGCTCTTTTATTGTTTTTCTTATTTTAGAACCTACTTCATAATGTGCTTTATTAGCTTCTTTTTCAATTTGTATGTTATCTTTCTTTAATTTTTGTTCTGTTTGGGAAATTCTAAATAGATTTGCAATAAGTTCATCACTTCCCATATTGTCTAAAATATCTTCTCTATATCTTAATCCTTTTCTTTTAGCAATATCATCAGCAGTTTCTCCATTGTATAAGCCTTTATATCCAGAATTATGAAATCTATCAAAATTTTTAACTCCTGCATTTTTAGCAGTTTGATTAAGTGAGTAATTTCCTTTTCTTGTTAAATCTCTTTGATAAAATCTTTTCTCATCTTCTGTTAGCATACTATATTGTTTTTCACTAATTTCTTGTTTTCTAGTTTGAACTGCAAAATATGTTTGAGCAAGAGCAATTACTTTTTTCCTGCTATCTCCATTTTGTGCTATTAAATAACAAGCATAACGAGTTAATTTATAATCTATTTGTTCTCTATATGCTCCTGAGCCGATTTTCACCATTTTACTGACGTCAATAAAATGGTCTAATATACTAATATCACTATTTTTGCACGACATTTTAGCTTTATTAATTATCTTTTCAAAATTTTGCCAATTTGAATATTGTAGAACAGCATAAGTTCTCTAGCATACCAAAATTCAACACCATTTTCATCAATATGTTTTATATTTTCAAATGATTTATTATTATCTATATTTTTCAATAATATCATCTCCATTTCACAATATTTTATTTTTATATTTCAAGCATAATTATAAAACATTTGTTTGTAAGAGTCAATCAAATTTTTCTATTTCTTTAACTTTTTACTTAACGATTTTTATATACATAGTATTTTTACAGAACTTTGACTCTGTCATAAGTCCTACCCCCTATAAGAGACAATAAATTTTGTTGTATTTTTGAAAAAAAATCAACCAGATTTTATTTTCTGATTGATTTTGTATCCATCTGTTCAATTTAGTTCGAACAGAAACGTTATTGGTGCCGGTGGTGGGACTCGAACCCACACGCCATTTCTGACAACAGATTTTGAGTCTGCCCCGTCTACCAATTCCAGCACACCGGCATTTTTCTCTTGATTATCTTACCATAAAATAAGAAGTTGGTCAATAGCACAACTTCTTATTTTTCCGTATTTTTGTATTCCATAGTTAATTTCTTCTTAATTTTTGTATTTTTATATTATGCCTTAATTATTGCATCTTTAAATGATGTCCCTTCTAGTTGTTCCATATTAAAAATATCTAGTATAGTTGCTGATATATCTGCATAAGTACTTCTTATTCCTAAATTAACATTTGGTTTTACGTTTTTTCCATATACTAGTATTGGTATATATTCCCTTGAATGGTCTGTTGAAGGTGTTGATGGATCATTTCCATGATCCGCTGTTATTATTAGAATATCTGTATCTTTCATATTTGAAATTATTTCAGGTAATTTATTATCAAAGTATTCTAATGCTTTTTCATAACCTTCTATATTATTTCTATGACCATATAACATATCAAAATCTACTAGGTTTGTAAATATTAGTCCTTCATTTTGTTTTCCTATTTCTTCTATTGTTTTTTCTATGCCATCAGCATTTCCACTTGTATGAATTTTCTTTGTAATTCCTCTTCCAGCAAATAAATCTTCTATTTTGCCTATTGCGATTACATCCTTTTTATTTTGGTTAATTATATCTAACATTGTTTTTCCAAAAGTTTCAGATTCAAAATCTTTTCTGTTGTATGTTCTTGTAAAGTTCTCAGGTTTGTCACCTACAAATGGTCTTGCTATTACTGTTCCGACATTATATTTTGGATTATCTAAAATTTTTCTTGCTATTTTACAAATTCTATATAATTCTTCTACTGGAATTACATCTTCATGTGCAGCTATTTGAAATACACTATCTGCTGATGTATAAATAATTGGATACCCTGTTTTTATATGTTCTTCTCCAAAACGTTTTAGTATTTCTGTTCCAGAACCTACTTCATTGCACAATATTCCTTTTACTCCAGTTTCTTTAATAAATTCATTAATTAAATCTTTCGGAAATGCATTTGGATATGTTTTAAACCCATTTTTTAAAATAAATCCTGATATCTCCCAATGTCCTACTGGACTATTTTTTCCTACTGATTGTTCTATTGCTTTTCCATAAGCACCTGCCACATTTTCTTCTTTTTCATCAATACCTATTTGTGGAATATTATATAATCCTAACTTCTTCATATTAGGTAAGTTTAATTTTGTATTATCATAAATTCCTTTTAGAGTATTACTTCCTACATCACCATAATTATTAGCATCTGGTAATTCTCCTACACCAAATCCGTCTAACACAATTACAATTGCTCTATTTATCATCTTGTGTTCCTTCTTTCTATTTTGTTTTTTCAGTTAAATCATATTCATATAAATTTATTTTTTTGGTACTAAATTTAAATTCGTCAACTTCAATATTTATTCTAAAATCATCTTTACAAACTTGCTTAAGTTCATAATTATCTAAATTTATTAACCCTTTTGTTTCAACATTCATACCTAAAGGTAATGTTTTGTTATAGTTGTTATAATATATACTATTAGAGAAATATATAACTTTAGTATTTTCATCTATATTTATTTTATACAAATCAATTTGACTATTATCTTCGTATTCTTCAATTGCTTTTTCTGGGTTTATATCAAAAGTTTTTAATCCTTGTAAATTGTTTTCATCATTCGAAGCTATGTATATTGGAATTATAGGTAATCCTTTGCATTTATCTAAAGAATTATTAATATTATCTAATATTTGTGTTAATTTGTCTTTATATTCTTCTAGAGTTGTATTACTATTTATATCCAATATTTTTAATTTATCTCTTAAATTTTCTCTATGTTTCTTATTTCCTAGCATTTTTATTTTTGTACTATCTTCTTGTATATCTCCAAAAATATCAGGTTTATCTGTATCAAATAATATTCTTTTTGTTTGAAGTTCATCTTCTAATTTTTCTAAACTCTTTTTTAAAACATCTTCATCATCAATATTATTTAAAGTATTTAAAATTCCTGTTGTTGCAATGAAAATAGAATCTAAGTCTTGTTTTGTATAAATACTTCTTTGTTGTTTATCAACTAATGTACCTATTTCTTCTAAATCTTCTTCATAGTTATATACTTTTTGAATTTTCTTGTTGCTTGTAGTACTTTCATCTGTAGCTTGATTCAACATTAATTTTTCATCTTTATTTGCAAATTTCCAAAATTCAAATATGCTTTTTTCGTGGTCATCTATTTCTTGAATATATAAATTTGCATTATTTATTTTTGTTTCCATGCTTTCTATTTTATTTTTTAAAGCATTTGTATCTAAGGTTAAATTTTTTACTTTTACCTTTAGTTCATCTAATTCTTTATATATTTTTATTATATCTTCAATTGTATAGTATTCTTTTTTAATAAAATCAATTTTTGGTATTTCTTTTTTTATTTCTATATTTTTTTGTTCTTTTTTGTTTTTTTCTTCTTTAATATTTTTCTTCATTTTTTTAGCTTTGAAAAAGTATTTTACTCTTCCAAAAAATGTTTTTCTACATTCTAAATAAGTAGCTATTTGCCTTTCTTTTGATAGGTATTCCTCGTCTTTGCTTTTAGAAATTATTTTTAATTTTTCTAATTCTTCTTCCATTTGAACTTTATCATTTTCTAGTTTTATAATTTCATCTTTTGCTTTATCATATTCCTTATTTAACATTAATAACATGTTATCATATGTTATTTTTTTACTATTATATCTAAATTCTAAACAACCATATCTATCAATTTTTACTATAAAATTATAATAGTGAGGTAATTCAGTAGATAATATAAATAATGCTTTTAATAATTTATAGAATTTTACTGCATCTTCTTTACTTTCTAATTTTATTTTATATGTACTACTTATACCTTTATATACAAAAGTTTCACCTATAATTTGAATAGATAAGTTTCCTTTTTTATCAGACACTTCATATATATTTGGCCAATTCTTTGTAAAGAACCACAAATATTTTTCAATATCTGATATTTCTAAGTTTTTAAGATACTTGTTTGAATAATTTTCATAACATATTGGTACAAATATCATTTCATCTTTTTTAGTTTTGCTGTATTCTATTTGCTTTTTTAATAAATAGAAAAATGTAGCATATTCTAAATCATTTGTTGGCACTAACATAAAATATATGTCTTGTAAATCTGAATAGTAGATTTGCCATAAATAGTTTTCTTCAAATTTTACTTTAAATGGCATTTGCTTACTTAATTTTTTTTGTTCTTCTTGTACTTCTTCTATTTCTTCTATTTTTACCTCTTTTAACATTTTCAAAAATGTTGTGTGTCTTAATATATCCTCTTCCTTTTCTGGCACTACATAACTAACTAAATTGCTTGCTTTACTATATTTTTCTTTAATTGTATTCATTCTATTTGCTGGAGTTAATAAGATTTGTATTTTAGAAATCGGAATATATCTATATACTTTATATTCATTTTCTTCATAAGCTTTTAAAGGTCTATATTCAATATTAATAGGTTTTTTAATAAATTCTGGAATATTTTCTAAATCTAAACCTATATAATCTAATTTTTCTTTAATAATATCTTCATTAGTAATCTTAGGCATATTTACCTCCTAAAAAAATTCATTTTTACTTTGCCTAGTATATCATAAATGAATTATTCATACAATATAAATACATTAAAACGCTTCAAATAAATGAAGCGTTTATAAAAGTATAATTATTTTCCTAAGAATAAATATATTAATAATGCAATAAAACCTACAATGAATATAATGGTCATTATTCTATTCATGTTTAAACCAATTGTATTTTGACTTTCTTTTAATTTTTCAGCTACTAAAGGCATATTATCCGGTAAATTCTCTTCACCATCTTGTTCAATAATGCGAGGAATAAAATCTTCTTTATATTTGCTAAGCAATTCTTTTTGATGTGTATGCAAACTTCGTTTCACTTTTCCAAGTCCTTTTCCATCTTCGTCTTCATAATTTAATTGATGCATCATAACTGTTATTAAAGCAACATATTCAAACCAGTCTTCATTTATAATATACATTGTATATCTTGATTTACCATTTTGTATTTGCATCCTTTTTGATACTGTTGCTATCATATTCTCTTTTGAATCATATATGCAGAATAATATAGATTGATCATCTTTCCCTATTTCATAACAATTTAATTCTACATTATTTATAACCAATTTTCTATAATAATATGATTGCATCGTTCCTTCTGCTTTTTGAGAAACCCATTGAAATTCTCCTATTTGTTGATTATTCGCATCAAAGATCTTAGGTTGTATAGTTTCATACATTGCATCAAGTGATTTATCTTTTAGCATTTGTCCCATCATACTAGTAATGCTACTTATTGTACCTATATTTGAATTTTGTTCCCAAAATTTTATTATATATTGGTTATCTTTTGATTTTACAGATATTTGATAATCATCTTTATCTAAGTGTCCCTCCACTTCACAAATCTGCTCATTATTTGCAATCATAATCCCCTTATATGGGAACATTGTATTTCTATTTTTTAGTTCTATATTATTAATATTTATGTTTCCACCATATTGTATGTCAGTTTTCATTTTAATATATTCACAAATCATTTTTATCACCTATTATCTTATTTAAAATTATTTTTTCTTATTTGTATTAACGCAAATACTGCACTTATTATTAAAATACATGTAGTAAATATAATAATTAATGATTCTCCTGTCTGTGGTATAGGTGTTGTTGCTATAGTATTATCCTGTTGAGGTTGTTGAGATGGTTCTTTCTCTGGTTTTTCATCAGTTGGTGGATTTTCTTCTTCATTATTTTGTAAATTCCATACGAATCTATTATCCGTATAATTAGCTAAACACATATTCTCTCCTGTAGATATTATTGCTTGATATAGTGATACATCCTCTACAGGTTCATAAGTTCCATTTTCGTCATCCATTGATAAATATGCGTAATAATATTCCCCTTTTACCAAATTTAATTTATTTATAATAGATTCATTTTTTCCTAAATCCAGTGTACCATTAATAGCATTGGTTTGTTTTTTTGCGTAATCCATTAATTTATTTAAACAATCCGTCTCACTATTTTTTATAGATTCTAAAACACTTAAATCTGTTACTTTTCCTATTTTATAATTTACTTTTCTCTCTTTTCTATCATCATAGCACTCATATAAAGATGTAGTTGTTCCATTTTCATTAAAATATGCATTTATACGTAATCCTAATTGTAAAGGTTCTATTTTATCTAGTTCCTTTTTTTCTACTAACATTTTTTCATTTCCGTCAATTCTTTCCTTTATCCAGATATAAAGTTTATCTCCTTTTTTTTCATAAGATTCTGTTATATCCGTATATTCTTGTCCTTGCGAAACACTACCGTAAAAAATCCCACTTATCACTTTCTAAACTTATATTATCATTTTTATTAGTAGATGTATATATACTTAATTGTTCATTCTCTAAGTTCACATTTGAAATTCTTAAATACATTCTATTATGGCTTTCTTTTATTGAAGGATATAATTCGTCATATGGAACAATGCTATATATAGCCTTAGAAAAATCTGTCCATACTATGTCTTCATTTTGCTCTTCTGTTTCTATAGCTTCTTTCTTTATTTTATCTTCATCAATAGTATTTGTTATTTTTTCATCCGTTTTTGCATAAACGTATGTTGTCATTACTATTACACTTAGCAATATTAATACTAAATATTTAAATAATTTTTTCATAATTTATCCCCTCATTCTTTTGTATTTTTATATTACAAGTTTATATTATCAATAAAAATTTATAAAGTCAATTATATTATTAATTTTTTCAAAGTTTTTGTATTAAGCCTTTTTAAATTATTATTTTACATGGTTTTCAATTTCAGTTTTTATTTTTTCTATAAACTCGCAAAGCTCAATAGCTCCAATGTCACCATCACTTCTTGAACGAACTCCTACTGTGTTGTTTTGCATTTCTTTTTCGCCTATTACAAGCATATATGGAATTTTTTGAAGTTGTGCTTCCCTTATTTTATATCCGATTTTTTCATTTCTAGAATCTAGTTCAACTCTTATTTCTTCTTTTTCTAATTCTTCTTTTACTTTATTTGCATACTCTATATTATTATCTGTTATTGGTAATATTTTTACTTGTACTGGTGCAAGCCATGTTGGAAATGCTCCCTTTGTTTCTTCTATTAAGAATGATAAAAATCTATCAAATGTTCCAAGTATTGCTCTATGAATAACAACAGGTGTATGTTCTTTTCCATCTTCTCCTATATATGATAATTCAAATCTTCTAGGTAATAAGAAATCTAACTGACAAGTTGAGATTGTTATATCATGCCCCAATGCTGTTTTTATTTGAACATCTAGTTTAGGTCCGTAAAATGCCGCTTCTCCTTCTGCCTCATAGAAATTAATATTTGATTCTTTCAAAATACTACGTAATTGATTTTCTGCCATATCCCACATTTCATCATCATCAAAATATTTTTCTTTATCGTTTTTGTCTCTTAATGATAATCTAAATGTATATTCATTAAATCCAAAATCTTTATAAACAGATAAGATTAGTTCTACTACCTTTTTAAATTCTTCTTTTATTTGGTCTGGTCTTACAAATAGGTGCGCATCATTTTGGCACATTTCACGAACTCTCTCTAGTCCACAAACATTTCCACTTGCTTCATATCTAAAGTCATGTGCAAGTTCACCTATTCTAATTGGTAAATCCCTATATGAACGCATTCTATTTTTATATATTAACATATGATGTGGACAATTCATTGGCCTTAACACTATTTCTTCATTCTCCATTTTCATTACAGGAAACATATCTTCTTTATAATGATCCCAATGTCCACTTGTTTTATATAATTCAACATTCGCTAATGATGGAGTATATACATGGCTATATCCCATCTTTACTTCTTTATCTTGAATATATCTTTCTAATATTCTTCTTACTGTTGCTCCTTTTGGTAGATACATTGGTAAGCCTGAACCAACTAGTTCATGTGTCATAAATAATTCTAATTCTTTTCCAATTTTTCTATGGTCTCTATTTTTTGCTTCTTCTAGTAATTGTAAATGTTCCTCTAATGCACTTGCTTTTGGAAATGAAATTGCATAAATTCTTTGTAGAGTTTTATTTTTTTCGTCTCCTCTCCAATACGCACTAGATGATGAAAGTATTTTTATTGCTTTTATTTTTCCTGTACTCATTAAATGAGGTCCTGCACAAAGGTCTGTAAACTCTCCTTGTTTATAGAAAGATATTTCTTCACCTTCTGGTAAATCTTCTATAAGTTCTACTTTATATGGTTCTTCTTTTTGTTCCATAAGTTCAATTGCTTCTTTTCTTGATAATGTAAATCTTTCTATTGATAAGTCTTCTTTTATTATTTTTTTCATTTCTTTTTCTATATTTTCTTTGTCTTCATCTGTAAATGGCTTTTCTACATCAAAATCATAATAAAATCCCTCATCTATAGCTGGTCCAATTGCAAGCTTAACTTCTGGGAACAATCTTTTTACTGCTTGTGCCATTATATGTGATGTTGTATGCCAATAAGCTTTTTTACCATTTAAGTCATTTTCAAATGTTAATATATTTACACTTGAATCTTCTTCTAAAGTGTATCTTAAATCTTTTATTTCTCCATTTACTTCTGCTGCTGTTGCAACTCTTGCTAAACCTTCGCTAATCTCTTTTGCAAGTTCTAATACTGAAATACCTTTTTCTACTTCTCTTATTGAGCCATCTTTTAATGTTATTTTTATCATAATATATTCCTCCTTATTTTATTTTTTCACTATTTCCTACTTCTTCTTGTATTCCTAACATCCTTCTAATGCCTTCTTCATAGAATGGATACTTATATCTTTTTTGTCTAAACTTTTCCCATGCTCTTATTTTATCAACTTCTTCTAAATCTGTAACTTCTTCTTTAGAAATTCGTTTTGCACCAACTATTTCAACATCTTGTAATTTGTCTGAACTTGAAATATCATAATATTCCTCACGTCTTCTTGATATCACCTTGGTAACTAAAGGATTTTGTTTTTCTCTTTGTATTATTACTCTTCCTTTTCCTTGTTTAGTAATAATTCTTTTTTGTTCAATTCCTTCTTCATCCATATATGACTCTATTTTAATTTGTCTATTAAGTATTCCATTTTCATCTAAATCTATTGTTCTTTTTAATTCTCCAGATTCTAATAGTTCATAAATATATGTTTCATCTTTAGTATAATTGCTATCACGATATTGTGGTTTTCTTATTATTATATTTCCATAATCATTAACTTCTAAAAAACCTGGTGAAGATAAGAGTCCTTCCATTCTGTCCATTATTTGCTTTTCATAATACATACTTCCTATATCTTCTGTTAAATTTCCTATTGTTTTAGCAATATTTACTATAATATCATTAATTTCTGAACATCTTGGATTCCTTAATATTGATTTATTCACAAAGTTTTTTTCTAAGTTACTTAGTATTATTGGTGATATATATACTTCATCTTTCATACTACTCCTCATTTCTATTTAAAACTTAATGATAACAAAAATCACACTCCTACAAGATATTTTAATTCTTGTAGGGGTGTGATTTTATTCACACGGTTCCACCCTATTTTTTACTTAATTTATGATTATAACGGCATCACCGTCTAGCTTTACTAGAAACTTCAGCAAGGTAGTTTTTCAAATACGTTTTCTTGTAACGGTTTTCAGCCTATGACCTTTACTCTCTTTTAGAAACCTTTATTTTACTTTGTCTTGCTTATATAGTTTTTACATATTACATAATATATATTACAACCATTCTTTCATTTTGTCAATACATCTTATAAATTATCTATCTTTTGTTGTAGATTATATACATTTTGTTCTAATGCATTTATTGTTTCTTGTTTTTCAAAGCTGTGTACAAAATATCCTACAATAAAACCTAATATAAAAATACCCACAACTAAAAGTACACTTTTTATCCATTGTTCTTTTTGATACATTTCTTTATCATATATTTTCATTAGCTTTCCTTCTTTCTATTTATTTTCATATCCAGGCTTTCCAAGTAGTCTAAACATGTTCTTTTTATATTCTTCTACTCCTGGTTGATTAAATGGATTAACTCCTAATATATTTCCAGAAACAGCACAAGCAAGTTCGAAGAAATATATTAAATGTCCTATTGTTTGTTCGTCTAATTTTTCCATATTTATTATGATATTAGGTACTCCGCCTGCAACATGTGCCTCTACTGTTCCTTCCATAGCTTTTTTATTAACATAGCTTAAGTTCTTTCCTGCTACAAAATTCATTCCATCTAAGTTATCTTCATCTGGTTTTATTGTTATATCACTATTGGGCTCTTCAATATTTATTACTGTCTCAAATATATTTCTTTGTCCTTGTTGAATATATTGTCCCATAGAATGTAAATCTGTTGTAAAGTCTACACCTGCTGGAAATATTCCTTTTTGTTCTTTTCCTTCACTTTCTCCATATAGTTGTTTCCACCATTCTGTAAAATAATGCATTTTTGGTTCATAATTTGCTAATATTTCTATATCTTTATTCTTTTTATATAATATATTTCTTACAACAGCATATTTGTAACACTCATTATATTTTAAGTTTGTATCTAAATATTTATCTTGTGCAATTTTAGCACCAAGCATTAATTCATCTATATCAATTCCTGCTACTGCAATTGGTAATAATCCCACAGCTGTTAGAACTGAATATCTTCCACCAATATTGTCTGGTATTACAAAACACTCATATCCTTCTTCTTTTGCTAATTTCTTTAATGCTCCTTTTTCTTTATCTGTTGTGCAGAATATTCTTTTTCTTGCTTCTTCTACCCCATATTTGTTTTCTAAAAATTCTCTAAATATTCTAAATGCTATTGCTGGTTCTGTTGTAGTACCAGATTTAGATATAACATTAATTGATATATCCCTATCTCCTATTACATCTATTAAATCATTTATATAGTCTGCACTTAAATTGTTTCCAGCATATAAAATTTGTGGTGTATCTCTTTTTTGCAAATTATAGAATGTATGTGTTAATGCTTCAATTACTGCCCTTGCTCCTAAATACGATCCTCCTATACCAATGCATAAAAATACTTCTGAATCGCTTTTTATTTTATTGGCTACTTTTTTTATTCTTTCAAATTCTTCTTTATCATAATTTGTTGGTAAATTAAGCCATCCTAAAAATTCTGTTTCATCATCTGCATTTTTATGTATAATTTCATGTATTCTTTTTACATCATTTTCATATTCAATAATATCTTCTAATTTAACATTTGTATTACTAAAATCTAATTTAATGTTTGCCATAAAATTACTCTTCCTTTCCTTTTGTATTATATGTATATTCTATAATAAGTATTTTTGTAATGCAATAATTATTTTAAAAAATATATTCCATTTTTTATTTTTTTCACATATAATGTATGATAGTAAAATATATAATTATATTTTATTTATCATATAATGCTTTTAGGAGCTGATTAAAATGAAAAACTTATTATTTAAAGGTTGTGCAACCGCAATCGCTACTCCTTTTACTGAAACAGGAGTAAATTTTGATGAATTTGGAAAGTTAATTGACTTTCAAATTTCTGAAGGAATTGATGCACTAGTAGTTTGTGGTACTACAGGCGAATCTGCAACAATGACAGATACTGAAAGAAAGGAGACTATGAAATTTGCTGTTGATAGGGTAGCAAAAAGAGTTCCCGTAATTTTAGGAACTGGCAGTAATTGTACTAAAAATGCAATAGAGCTTACAAAATATGCAGAGCTGATTGGTGCCGATGGTGCTTTAGTAGTTACTCCATTTTATAATAAAACTACACAAGATGGTTTAATTAAACATTATGAAGCTATTGCTAATTCTACAACTTTACCTATCATTGTATATAGTGTTCCTAGTAGAACTGGTGTAAATGTAACACCTAATACTTGTTTAGAATTATCAAAAATACCAAATATTATAGGAATTAAAGAGGCAAGTGGTAATTTATCACAAGTGGCTGAAATTGCTGCTTTATGTGGAGATAACTTACATATTTATAGTGGTAATGATGATCAAGTACTTCCAACTTTATCTTTAGGTGGTAAAGGTGTTATTTCTGTAATTTCTAATATTGCACCAAAAAAATTTACAACAATGGTTCATGATTTCTTTAATGGAGATATAGAAAAAGCAACTAAAGTGCAATTAGAAAGTATTGAATTAATTAATGCTCTATTTATTGAAGTTAACCCTATTCCTGTAAAAGCTGCTTTAAATATGATTGGATATAACTTTGGCATTCCCAGATTACCATTAGTAGAATTATCAAATAAAAATAAATTAATCTTAGAAAATGCTTTAAAAAATTATGGTTTGTTATAAATATTAATTTTTTATGAAGTTATACACATATTTAATAATATATGTTATAATTATTTTTAGAGATATTTGAAAATTAGGGGTTGAATTATATATTTATGTTAAAAACCAAAGAACTTACTAGTTATAATATTTATGATAAAAGAGAATTTGAATTAATTATTAGTGACTTAGTAAATAACGAAACTGTTAAAAAAATGAAAAATTATAGACAACATTATGATACAAGTTGTTTTGAACATTGCAAGATGGTAGCTTATTATAGTTATCTATTGTGTAAAAAATATAATTTAGATTATAGGTCTGCCGCTAGAGCTGCAATGCTACACGATTTATTCTTGTATGATTGGAGAACGAAAGAAAATGGCAGAAAAGGTTTACATGCTTTTACACATCCAAAAACAGCTTTAGAAAATGCTTCTAAACTGTTTGATTTAAACGACAAGGAATGTGATATTATCTTAAAACATATGTGGCCACTTACAATAAAATTTCCAAAATACAAAGAAAGTTACATTATCACATTTGTTGATAAATATTGTGCTTTATCAGAAAGTATAAAAGCATATAAATCTAAAAGGAAACTACAAATTGCTTACAGATATGCATATGTATTTTTAAGTATGTTAGTTATTTTAAGATAAATATTTAAACAGGGTAGAAAAACATCTACCCTATTTAAATTCTAAAAAGTTAAAATTTAGATTAAAAAATAAATAAAGAAATGAGGTAATATTTATGATTAAAGTTTTAATTAATGGTTGTAATGGTAGAATGGGACAAGTTTTAGTAAAAGAAATTGATAATTTTGAAAATTTATTATTAATTGGTGGTTTCGATATAAATGATAATGGGCTTAACACATTTCCAGTTTATTCTAATATTAATGATATAAAGGAAAAGCCAGATGTAATCGTTGATTTTAGT
This sequence comes from uncultured Clostridia bacterium, assembly GCA_904381285.1. Classification (GTDB taxonomy): domain Bacteria; phylum Bacillota; class Clostridia; order TANB77; family CAG-508; genus RGIG8482. The sequence goes on from CAJFII010000002.1 coordinate 79,034, forward strand.
GTTCCTGTTGCTAGTTTAAATATGTTAAAATACGCTGTTAGTTCTAAAACAGCAATGGTTATTGCAACAACTGGTTTTTCAAAAGAAGAATTAGAAATTATTTCTGAAGCATCAAAAACAATTCCTATTTTTAAATCTTCTAATATGTCTTTTGATATTAATTTAATGAAAAAAATTGTTGCAGAAGTTGCTCTTGCTTTAAAAGGTAATGATATAGAAATTGTTGAAACACATCATAACAGAAAAATTGATGCTCCAAGCGGTACTGCTATTACTCTTGCAGATAGTATTAACGATGCTTTGGGTGGTTCTATGGAATATATATATAATCGCCACGATATACATGAAAAAAGAAAACCAAATGAAATTGGATTTTCTTCAATTAGAGGTGGAAATATTGTTGGTGAACATTCTGTTCAATTTTATGGAGCACATGAAACTTTCGAAATAAAACATACATCTTATTCAAGAGATGTTTTTGCAGAAGGTGCTCTAAAAGCTTGTGAATTTATTTTTGATAAAGCTCCTGGCTTATATAATATGGATGATATGGTTTAAAATATATTATCCCAAGAAATCATTTCTCTTTCATGAATATGATCTAAAATATAAGCACATTTATCTATTTCTTCTACACTTTGTGAATATTCCTCTACCTCTATAAAACTTTTTATAGAGGTTAGAGCTGTTTTTACTTTTTCTAATTCATCATGTTCTATATAGAATGCCATTTTATCATCTAATTCTTCCCATTTATCATAAACTTCATTTGAGTGTTTTATTATTTGCTCTCTATTTGTTTGGTCCTCTAATATATTTTTTCTTAATATTTCTAATTTTTGAGAAATTAAATCTACTGTATAATCTGTGTTTTCTTGTGTTATATAATTTAAACCAAAAATAAAAATTAATATAATTACACTAATTATAAGCTCTTTATACATTCTAATTCCTTTCCTTTTTTTGGCAAAATATTTGTCCCTTCCCATCTATAGTTACTACTAAAGCTTCTTCTGGTGTTATCTTGAACTTTTCCACTTGTTTTCTAAGCCATACATAATTTCTTCCTATTGCTGTTAAATTCTTGTCCATAACTTTTCCATCAACTACTAAATCATATGGAATTCCCTCATATTCTGGCATTATGTTAAAATCCTCTGGTATTGTAGTTCTTTTATTTGGTTTTTGTATTACTGTTACTTCTCCACTTGTTTCCAATATTGCATATTCTACATCTCCAATATTGAATACATCTTTATCTCTTAGTCTTTCTTCTAGTTCATTTATTGTGAACCTTTCTTTTATCAATGCTTTTTCATCTATTTTTCCTCTATATATTAAAATTCGTGGTTTTCCACATATTATTTCTCTAGCTTTTATACTTTTTAAATTTATTAAAGATATTATTAAATGTACTATTAACAATCCTAAAATTGGAATTATCCCTCTTGTTATTGGTATTCCAGTTTCTGTCATTGGAATGGATGCAAGATCTGCTATCATTATAGAAATAGCAAGTTCAAATGGTTGAAGTTGTCCAATTTCTCTTTTTCCCATAAGTCTCATTACTATTAATACAATTATGTATAATACAATTGATCTTACAAAAGTAATTATCATTGAAATCATCCTTTTTATTTTATTTTTACATTTATTTTTCACATTTTTTTGTTTATTATACTCTTTTTGAATAATTTTATTTTTTTCGTAAATAATAAAATCATGAACTATGAAAAAATCATAAATATATAATCTTTTAATTAGGAGGTCCTTAATATGGATAATGAAAGAAGTAATGTTCAGAGTTCAAGCGGAACCAGTACTATTGGTCAAATTGTATGGAGATTTGTAGCAGCTGCTATAGTTCTTGCGATAACAGCTTTCTTTACTCCTGGATTTACAATTAATAACATATGGTCATTAGCTCTTGCTGCTGTTGTTCTTACTGCAATTGACTTTTTAATTGTTAAGTTTACTGGTTTACATGCAAGTCCTTTTGGTAAAGGTTTTGTAGGATTTATACTTTCAGCTGTTGTTCTATATGTAACTCAATTCTTTGTTGCAGGTTATGCAATTTCTTGGATGGCTGCAATAATAGGTGCACTTGTATATGGTGTAATTGATTACTTTATTCCTGGCGACAGTAAAGTATAATAAAGAATTAAGCATACAAAAAAGAAGATAAAACATTTTATCTTCTTTTTTGTATATTGATTATTTTTTATTCCAACCTTCTTTATTCGTTTGCCTTTGCCTAGCTATTGCTAAAGAATCATCTGGTACATCATCTGTTATTGTAGAACCTGCTGCAACAAAAGTATTCTTTCCTAAAGTAACTGGTGCTACTAAATTTGTATTTGAACCAATAAATGAATGTTCACCTATAATTGTTTTGCTTTTATTAAATCCATCATAATTACATGTAATAGTTCCACATCCTATATTAGTTTTTGCACCAATTTCACAATCTCCCATATATGATAAATGTGGCACTTTAGCTCCCTGGCCTATAATAGCTTTTTTTATTTCTACAAAACTTCCTATTTTTACTTTATCTGCTAATCTACAACCTTCACGGATATATGCATTTGGTCCGATTTCACAATCTTCTCCAATAACTACACCAGATTTAATTGTAGTATTTGGATGAATTATAGTATCTATTCCTATTTCCACATCATCGTAAATATATGTATTATTGATATCTTCTATTGTAACTCCATTTTTCATGTGTTCTGTATTAATGCGAAGTTGTAATGCTTTTGTTAATATTTGTAAATCCATTCTATCATTTACTCCTAAGACTTCTGCATTATCAGAAACAACTATTGATCCTGTTTTTAATCCTTTATCATACATTATTTTTATTACATCTGTTAAATAATATTCATTTTGTGCATTATCATTTTTTAACTCTTTTAATGCTTGTAATAAATCTTGAATATCAAAACAATACATTCCTAAGTTTACTTCTCTTATTTGTAATTGTTCACTATTACAATCTTTATGTTCTACTATTTCTTTTATTCTTCCAGATTCATCATGAATAATCTTTCCATATGGTATCATTTGGTCGTGTACCATTGTTAAAATAGTAGCACTTTCACCTTTTCTATTTGATTCTTCCACCAAATTTTTTAAAGTTTCCGGTCTCATTATTGGGTGATCGCCATTTAGAATAAGTACTTTGCCTTTTTTACCTTCCAATAATTTAGCAGCTTGCATTACAGCATGACCTGTTCCTAGTTGTTCTTCTTGTATGGCATATTTTACACTATCCCCTAAAACTTCTTCTATTTGTTCTCTTTGATACCCTACTACTGTTATTACATCTTCAATTCCTGCTTTTTTTACATTTTCAACAGCTCTTCTTATAATTTCTTTTCCATAAATTTTATGTACTAATTTTGATTTTTTTGATTTCATTCTAGTGCCTTTTCCAGCTGCCATAACGATTGCTATTACTTCTTGCATAATAACATTATCTCCTTTCTTATGTAAGTAATTATATTTCTAAAATATAAAATCTCATATTAACACGCCTTATATTTTAGCACAAAATAGTATATAATGCAAATATTTACATTATATATTATTCATTATATGTAAATTATGTTATTCTCTACCTTCAGGTTCACTATCTTCTAATTTTACTACATTGATATAACTTCTTTTTTGTTTATGATTATATGGCATTATACCTTTAGCTAAAGAATTTAAATGGTGTACAAAATCTGGATATTGGTGTGATTTTGGATTTTTCTTTAATGTTTTTGCTATATCATTTATATATCCTTTTTTGTCTTCTGGTAATTTATATAAAATATTAGTTGGCATTCTATTGTTTCTTATTAGCATATCTTCATTTCCTATATACATAGGAATAGTAGAAGCTTGCATTCCAGATAAGAATGCTACTAATGTTTCTTTTTTCATATGTACTGTCATTGGCATATTATATCCTGGAAAATCAATTCCTAGTAATAAAAAATCTTTATCCTCATTTTTATCTAGTTGGAATTGAATATATCCCCAATTTATCTTTGTTCTGTTCATAAGTATTTCAAAAACTTTATATGTTAAATCTAGTTTTGTATCATAAATTTTTCTGCTATGTAGATTCCAGTATAATGTTTGCATACAATCATCCGCTAAATCATTTTTACTATCTGGAAATATGCCGTTAAAATAATCTCTATAAATTTTTATATACTTTTTTATCATTCCTATATGCTGAGGAGAATCACTTCTTCTTTTATACTTTTCATTTACTCTATCAATTACTCTTTTCTTTATAATAAGCTGTTTTAAAACTTCGTCACCAACATTTTCGACACCCTCTTTATCATTCCACAAATTCAATTTTTCTATAAAAAATATTGCATCATAAACTTTCTTTTTTTCCTTTGTTAATCTGTTTTGATAAAAAACATTTAAAAATAATAATTCTTCTATAGGCTTTTTTTCTAAATTTTCAGTTTCAAATTCTTTATTAATTATGTTATTGTCTTCTATTTTTAGTCCTTCTAAATTTACTTTTTCCATATTAGTATTATTTCTTTTAATATAAAAGTCTATTAAATTATATCTATTTAAAAATCTTAGGGAATTATTTAACAATTTTATATAATCACTTTTTAAATGCGCATCTGATATATTTATAAAATTTTCTAAAACTCCCCTTACCATTTCTATTGTTATGGCATCTGTCGTACTTTTTCTTAGGTCTTTAATAATTTGTTTTAAGATTAATTCAGAAGATTGATTTAAGTCCACAGTATAAAATGGTCTGTCCTCTAATTCAATTTTTTCATTAATAATACGATTAAAAATACTTTTCATTATTTGAGGATTTTGCAATAAATATTTGGCAACTGAATTTTGTATTTGCAATCCTCCCATAGAATCTATTATCGCATTATATTCTTTAATATCTTCATCTTCTTGTTTGAATAAATCTTTTTTTGATTTATCATTACTACTATCTTTTAAAGTTGTATAATAGGATAAAACTCTTTGTATTCTATCTCTTACTTTTTTTATTTCTATATCACTAATATGTTCATGTCTCATTATTTCTTTTACAAATTTTAATTCCATTTATTTGCTCCTTTTATACTACTTACTATTGTACCATTTTTTATATCTATTTTAAATATATATTGATTTTTTTTAATAAAATAGGAATAATCCTAATTCTAATAAATATACATTAATAAAGTTAAATTTGTACAAACATTTTTCAAGGGGGTAAATTATAGATGGAAAATTTAGGCTTATATCAAGATATAGCAAGGCGTACAGATGGAGATATTTACATAGGTGTTGTTGGTCCTGTTAGAACTGGTAAATCCACTTTTATTAAAAAATTCATGGACTTATTGGTAATACCAAATATTGATAATGAATTTAAAAAAGAACGTGCAAGAGATGAATTACCACAAAGTGCTGCACGGAAGAACTATTATGACTACTGAACCAAAATTCGTACCAAATGAAGCTATTGAAATTACTGTGGGAGATAATTTAAAATTAAAAACAAGACTTGTAGACTGTGTTGGATATCTTGTAAATAATGCTATTGGTTATTTAGAAGATGATGTACCTAGAATGGTAAGAACTCCATGGTCTGAGGAAGAAATTCCTTTCGAACAGGCTGCTGAAATTGGAACTAAAAAAGTAATTCAAGAACACTCTACTATTGGAATTCTAGTAACAACAGATGGTACTATTACAGATATTCCAAGAGAAGACTATATTTCAGCTGAAGAAAGAGTTGTTAAAGAACTTAAGGAATTAAATAAACCATTTATTATTATTTTAAATTCAGAAGAACCTTATTCAGAATATACAAAAGAGCTAGCAAGGAAATTAGAGGATAAATATAAAACTGCTGTTATACCAACAAATTGTGCAGAATTAAATACTGATGATTTAAATGACATATTTGCTAGAATTCTTTATGAATTTCCTATTGACCAAATTAATATTAATTTCCCAAGATGGGTAGATGGTCTAGACGATAACCATTGGCTTAAAAAAGGTTTATATGATGAGATTAAAGATGCTTTTTCTGATGTTAAAGTATTAAAACAAATTGATACTGGAATTGGTAGAATTCAAAAAACAGAAATTATAGAAAAGACTTCTTTAACTGAAATTACTTTGGGAAATGGTAATGTAAATATTTCTATAGATTTAAAAGAAGAATTATTCTATAAAGTTCTAACAGAAATTTCTGGAGTAGATATATGTAATGAGGGTGATTTATTCTCTATTATAACTGAACTTGCATCTACTAAAAAAGAATATGACAAAGTTGCATATGCTTTAGAAGAAGTAAAACAAAAAGGCTATGGAATTGTAACTCCTTCTATGGATGAATTAATTTTAGATGAACCTGAAATGGTTAAACAAGGTTCAAGATTTGGTGTAAAATTAAAAGCTAAAGCTCCTAGTATACATATGATTAGAGCAGATATTGAAACCGAGGTTTCACCTATTGTTGGAAGTGAAAAACAATCAGAAGAACTAGTAAATTATTTACTTTCAGAATTTGAAAATGATCCTAAGAAAATTTGGGAATCTAACATTTTTGGAAAGAGTTTACACGAGCTAGTAAATGAAGGATTACAAAATAAACTTTGCCGTATGCCAGAAGATGCTCAAATGAAGTTACAAGAAACGCTAGAGCGTATAGTTAATGAAGGCAGTGGCGGTTTAATTTGTATAATATTATAACTTGTATTATGGTAAAAATAAAACATAGAAAATAATCTATGTTTTATTTTTAGCTTTAAATAAATATTGATACACATCTCTTTTCCTGTCTTTACATTTAATTGACGTTTTTTACATAATATGTTAATATTATAATATGCAAATGCTCCACGAGAGTAATTTTGCAAATAAAAATAGGGCTGTAGCCCAAAGAAAGGAGTCCCATATGAAGGACATCACAACAAAAGCAATGCAACTCGAAAACGAATTCTCAGCTTTACGGAGGAATTTAAAAGCCTTGATTTTCTCTTTAACGGCTTGCGATTCCAACACCAATCTGACCAAAGAAATTGGTCAGTATGCTCGTAAGATGCCAAAGTTTACCATTCTGGTAAACCAGCAAGATCGGTTAGTTTCTCTTGTTGGAAAAGTTTGTACTGGAGAAATATTACCAGAAAGAGCTGTTCAACTCTGTATTGAAGAAAAAGGAAAGTTGGATAAGCAGTTCGAAGACATGAAGCAGAACTTGTCGAAAGAAATTAATGATGCTCTGACATTTGTATGTGCACTAATTGATGCTCTTGATGAGTGTAATGCTACTACCAATCTAACTAATAAGATTGGTCGCTATGCTCGAAAGATGCCGGAGTTCAAAATCTTATCAGAACAGAGAATTAAATGTCTCTCTCTTATACGACAAGTATGTACTGGCGAAATGTCACCTGAAAATGCGAGTCAACTTTTGGTTGAGTCAGTGGGGCAGTTACATGCAGCGAATGATTATTTAAACAAATTATAATTAATTTTATTGCTCATTAACTGTATGTGGTATGCTTATTACTAAGCATACCACATCTCCTTTTTATTGAACTTCATTCATAAAATTTTTTTATAGAATGCTTTATATTCCTATTGTCTCTCAAATTTGTATTTTTAATTTTTTTATTTTTTTATTTTTTCTAAAATAGCATTTTTTATTATATATGCATATTTTTCTCTATTTTTGGAAAATACTATATAAAACAAATTTAATAGAGGTTGTTAGAATGGAAAATTCAAAAAAGAAAAATCTTTTTCAAGTGTTTAACGATTTTTTTAAATATCAAGAAAAAACTGAATATGACTTTACTGTTCCTGAGAAAGCCGATGAAAAAAAGGAAAATGATTTAACCTATGAAGAAGAAACAAATAAAAAAATAAATGAAGCAAAAAATATTTTTCCTTCCCTTAGCGTTAATTTAGAATACATGAAAGTTAGATATAATTCACTAATTAATAGTGATATTGTTATAAGAGAATTTACTTTAACTGCTAGAAATAAACAGTATGGTGCTTTTCTTCTTTATATAGATGGAATGGTTGATTCTAAAATAATTAATGACTTTGTTTTAGAACCTTTAATGTTAAAAAATAGAGCAAATGTTTTTGATAATGATGAAAACCGTGTTGTATCTGAAGCTGTAACAAATAATATTAGTGTTAGAAGAGTAAAAAAATTTAATTTATTAGATTACATTTATAATAATCTTATACCACAAAATAATATAAAAAAAGTACAAGAATTTGATAAACTTATTTCTGGAATTAATTCTGGTGACTGCGCTTTATTTATTGATACTTTAGATACTGCATTTGATATAGATGTAAAAGGTTTTAAACAAAGAGGTGTAGAAAAACCTAATAATGAAGTAGTTATTAGAGGTTCACAGGAAAGTTTTTCAGAAACTATAAGGACAAATACCTCTTTAATAAGAAGGCTTGTTAATAATGAAAACTTAATAATTGAAAATATAGATGTTGGAAAATTAAGTAATACAAAATGTGCTGTTTGTTACATGAAAAATATTGCAAATAATGAATTAGTAAGTGAAGTAAAATTTAGATTAAATAACATAGATATTGACTACCTTATATCTTCTGGACAACTAGAACAATTAATAGAAGACAATGGGAAATACAGTTTGCCACAATTAATTTCAACAGAAAGGCCCGATAAAGCAACAAACTATTTACTTGAGGGAAGAGTTGTTATAATAGTAAATGGAAGCCCTTATTGTTTAATTGCTCCAGGAACTTTTATAGATTTTATTTCATCACCTGAAGACTTAAACTTAAAATTTCAATTTGCAAATTTATTAAAAATAATTAGAATACTTGCATTTATTATAACTTTATTACTTCCAGGATTATACATTGCAATAACAAACTTTCATCAAGAACTCATTCCTACTGAATTACTATTTGCAATAGTAGCTTCTCGTGAATCTGTTCCATTTCCTATAATTTTTGAAATTTTTTTAATGGAATTTTCATTTGAATTAATCCGTGAAGCTGGACTTCGTGTTCCTTCTCCACTTGGATCTACTATTGGTATAGTTGGAGCACTTATATTAGGACAAGCAGCCGTTGAAGCAAGTATTGTTAGTCCTATTCTTATAATTATTGTTGCTATAACAGGTATAGCATCTTTTGCCATTCCAGATTTTTCGCTTAGTTTTCATTGTCGTTTATTAAGGTTTGCTTATATAGTTTTAGGATATATTTTTGGATTTTTAGGAATTGGTATCGGTCTATTTATACATTTCTTAGTTTTAGCTAATTTAAAATCCTTCGGATATCCATACTTACAACCTTATGTACCTGTAACAAGAGATTACAAAGGATTTCTACTTTCACCAGCATGGAAAAGAGAACATAGAGCTGATTTTCTTAATACTAAAAGGCCTAATAAACAAAATAAAATCAGTATGGGATGGAAATATTCTAATTCTAAGTAAAGGAGAATGACAAAATGAATTATACAAAAATTGGTTCAATTGAAGCTATATTTTTAATTTTAGTTGTTATATTAAACCATATTGTTCTAAATTTACCCAAAAATTTATTAGATGCTTGTGGTTCCTCTACACCTCTTAATATTATTTATATTAGTATTTTACTTTTTATATTTCTTTATTTTGTAATAAAACTTTTTAAGAAGTTTACTAATAGTGATATAGTTGATGTTTCTGAATTTTTAGGTGGTAAATTATTAAGAAATATTATTGGTATTTTATATATTTGCTACTTTACTGTAATATGTAGCACCTTACTTAGAAATTTTTGTGAAATTTTAAGAATTGTATATTTTCCAAAAATCCCAATATATTTTTTAGTTATTGCTTTTTTATTAGTAGCTGTAATTGCTAACCACTTTGGCTCTAATACTATTGTTAAAGCTAATTTAATCATAGTTCCATTAGTTATGATAAATTTGTTAATAGCATTCTTTTGTGTAGCTGCTAGATTTGTACCAGAAAAAATTTTCCCTATATTAGGTTATGGATTTAATGAAACCTTTATTTCTGGTGCTACAAATATATTTGCCTTTACTGGAATTTCGTATATATATTTTCTATTACCTATGCTTAAAGAAAGTAAAAATTTTAAGTCAATAAGTTTTATAGGTATAGGAATATCTACGTTATATGTTTTTTTAAGTGTAATTTCTTTACTATTTTCATTTTCTGATGTTTTATCAATAAATGAAATTTCACCAATATATTTTTTAGTAAGATCTGCTGACTTTGGTAGATTTCTTCAAAGACCTGATGCTATATTCTTTTTAGGATGGATACTTTGCCTTATGTCTTATTTAAGTATTAGTATATTATTTATTACTAAAATATTTAAAAAAATTGGTAATTTAAAAGATAGAAAACCTATTGTATATATTTCAGCAGTCTTAATATTTATTGTTGCACTTCTTCCAAAAGGTATGGTTGAAATACGTTTTATACAAAATGTTGTATTTAAATATTCTACTATTATTTTAGTGTTTGTTGTTTCATTTATAATTTTAATTTTAGCAAATCTAAAATATAAGAAAACTCATAAACTACCAAATAAGGAAGGTGATTTATAAATGAAGTCTGGTTTTAAAAAGCATATTTCTCTATTCTTAATTTTAACAATTTGTTTATTTTCACTTTCTGGTTGTTACAACATTTACAATATTGACCATTTAGCTTATGCTGTTGCTATTGGATTAGATGTAGGAAAAAATAATGAGTTAAAAATTAGTTTTCAGCTTTCTATTCCTGGTGGTTCTTCTGATAGTGGTAGTAGTGGTTCTTCACAATCTGATAATTCTGTAGTAAATACAATTGAATGTTCTTCTATAGCTTCTGGTATAAATTTGCTTAATAGTTATATAAGTAAAGAACTTAATCTTTCACACTGTAAAGTTATAGTATTTTCTGAAGAATTTGCTTATAAAGGAATTTCTCAAAGCCTTTATACGTTAATGAATAATGTTCAAATACGTCCAGACTGTAATATTATTATTAGTAGATGCAGTGCATCATATTTTTTAGAGAATTCTAAACCATTGCTTGAGAAGCTATCTGCAAGATATTATGAGGTTGCCCCAAGTTCTAGTGATTATACTGCTTACACAGAAAGTGTAACACTTAGTCAATTTTTCTCAGACTTTAATAATACTTTTTCACAATGTTATGCAATTCTTGGTGGGATAAATACAGAAGCAACACACTCTACTGATAACTCCGAAAATAATTCTGAAAAAGATGCTAATAATAAAGCAAATGAAACTTCAATATCAAGTAAAGCTAATATTGAAAATATGGGACTTGCTGTATTTTCTGGTGATAAATTAGTAGGAGAATTAAGCGGTATAGAAACTCTATGTCATCAAATTATTACAAATAAATTGAATGTTTGTACTATATCTATTTCTAGTCCTTTTGAAGAAGGAAAAAATATAAGCTTACGTTTACGCTTAAAAGATAAAACTAAAAATAAAGTACAACTAACAGATAGTGGACCATATATTAATTCAGACATAAGATTAGAAGCTAGAATTCTTACTATGGACGAAAATTCACAATATTTAGATGAAAAAAATATTGCTGTGCTTGAGAAATATGCAAACTCATATATGACAGAACAAATATATGAATATTTATATAAGATTTCAAAAGAATATAATAGTGATATTGATGGTTTTGGTAGATATGCTGTTTCTAATTTTTTAACTTGGGATGATTGGATAAATTATAATTGGTTAGATAATTTTAAAAATTCTTTTTTCAAGATAAATGTTGATACTGATATTAAATCTGGATATATATTAATGGAAACATAGTATTTATAGAAAGGATTGATATATATGAAAATTTTACTTTTTCTTTTAACATTATTTATTTTCATTAAAACTTTATACTATGGAATATATGAAATGAAGCAAAATAATAATAAAACATCTGGAATCCTTATTATTGCTCTTTCTATAATATGTTTAATTGTTCCCAATGTTTTAATAGATTTTAATATAAATATATCTAGCTAAAGGTAAATTAATTTTACCTCTAGCTAGATTATTATATCTCTTTTTAATAATTTATTTTTTATTTTGCCAGTTCCAATAAAAATATTATTTTCATTTTTTACTCTATATATTCCATCTTCTAAATTTTTGCTTAATTTTACTCCATTCAGAAATAACTGTATTTGTGCACTAGTTAGTGAAATACATGGCTTGTCTTTTACAACTTCTTCAAAAGAAATAAAATATTTATTTAGAAATTCTTTATTCTCTTTATTTTCTTTTAATATATCTATTTTTATTGCCTGTTCTTTATTAAATCTACCCACTTGCAATCTATCTAATTCTTTCATACATCCAATTGTATTTAATTTGCTTGCAATGTCCTCACATAACGAACGTATATATGTACCTTTTGAACATTTTACTGTAAATGTAATTTCATTTTCTGTAACATTAAAATCATCTAAATTAATATCATATATTTCAATCGTTCTTGGTTTTATTTCTATTTCTTCCCCATTACGTGCATATTCATACAGTTTTTTTCCGTTTATTTTTATAGCTGAATACATTGGCGGATATTGTTCTTGTATTCCTATCATATTTTGAAGAACTATTTTTATTTGTTTTATAGAAATTTTATCTTTTTCTATAGGTCTAATTTCAAGTATTTTTCCAAATATATCTTGTGTATCAGTCCTTATTCCTAATTTTAGTTTTGCTTTATATGTTTTATCATGTTCTATTAAATATTTTGATAATTTTGTACCTTTACCAATTAATATTGGTAATACCCCCGTAGCATTAGGATCTAATGTTCCGATATGTCCTGCCTTTTCATTTAAGGTTTTTTTTACTATCGCTACAACATCATGTGAAGTATAATCTTTTTCTTTGTCTATTACTATTATTCCATCCATATTCTTTCTCCGGATATTATTAATTTAATTATTTTAAATGATTCTTCACTTCATTGATTACTTTTTCTCTTGCTTCTTCAAGAGGTAAATGGATTGAACAGCCTGCCGCACGTACATGACCTCCACCACCAAACATCATACAAACATCAGATACATTTACATATTCATTAGATCTTAATGAACCTTTATAAAAGCCATCAGCTTCTCTTAATAATATAGATACTTCCACACCTTCTATTGTTCTTCCTATATCAACTAATCCATCATGATCTCCATTTTTTGCATTAACATTTTTTTCATCTTCTTTGGTTATATAGGTAAATGCAATTTTTCCATCTTCTAATAATTCTAATCTGTCAATTGCAAGCTTTGTAAGAGCAAAATTGCCTTTTGTTCTTACTTCTAAAACTTTTCTATAAACCTCTGATACATTTACCCCTATGCCAAGTAGCCATGCTGTAAACTCAAAAGTTTCTTTTGAAGTTCCTGAATATTTAAATCCTCCAGTATCTGTTATGATTCCTGCAATTAAGCATGTTCCTATTTCCTTTGTTATAGTAACACCTAAATATTCTAAAACTAGAATTAAAATTTGGCAACATGCTGGTGCATCTGGATTTACAAAATTATAGTCTGCAAACATTTTATTACTTCCATGATGATCTATATTAATTGTTACCTTTGCATTTTCAAAATATTTTGCAAATCCATTTAATCTTTTAATATCTGCTGCATCTAAAGCAATTGCTAAATCATATTTTTCATCTTCTTCGCCCTGTTTTTTTATTTCTTCTGCTCCAGCTAAGAAGCTAAAAGTTTCAGGATATTCTGGTATAATTAAATCTACTTGTTTATTTAATTGTTTTAATGCATTATACATTGCAAGTGAACTCCCTATGGCATCACCATCTGGTGATTCATGTGTTAATATTACAATTTTGCCTGCATTTTTTATTTCTTCTTTTATATTATCTAATGTCATTTATTCGTCTCCTTTATTTTCTGGTTTTACATCCTTCATTATATCCTTTAAAATAGAATCAATTCTTGCCCCATATTCAATTGAATCATCTAATTCGAATATTAATTCTGGTGTAATCCTTAAATTAATTCTTTTAGCAATTTCTGTTCTAATATACCCTGAAGATTTTTTTAGTCCTGCAAAAGTTTCTTTTAAATTTTTAGCATTTAATATACTTACATATACTTTAGCATATTTTAAATCTGGTGTAATTTTCGCCTTTGTTACACTAATTAGACCTGTTATATTTGGATTATTAAGTTCATAATTAATTATATGACTTATTTCCTTTTTTAATTCCTCATTTATTCTTTCAAATCTTGTATTGCTTTTAGGCATAACAATTCCTCCTTTTAGCTTAATTTAGAAGTTTTAAGTTTTTATATCTTAAAACTTCTAAATTATTACTATTTCTTTACCTCTTCCATAACGTATACTTCTAAAGTATCTCCTTCTTTTATGTCGTTATAGTCTTCTATTTGAAGTCCACATTCATAACCTTTAGCAACTTCTTTTGCATCATCTTTAAATCTTTTTAGTGATACAAGTTTTCCATCGTGAATAACTACATTATCTCTAATTACTCTTATTCCAGCATTTCTAGCCACTTTTCCTTCTGTTACATAGCATCCAGCAATTGTTCCAACACTACTTACTTTAAATGTTTGTCTTACTTCTGCATTTCCTATTACTTTTTCTTCATAAACTGGATCTAACATTCCTTTCATAGCCGCTTCTACATCTTCTATTGCTTGATAAATTACTGAATATTGTTTTATTTCTACTCCATCTTTTTTAGCAACTTCTTTTGCAATTGGATCTGGTCTAACATTAAAAGCAATTATAATCGCATTAGATACTTTAGCAAGTGTAACATCACTTTCAGTAACTCCACCAACATTTGCATGTATTACTTTTACTTGTACTTCTTCATTAGTCAATTTTTCTAAGCTTTGTGTTACCGCTTCTACTGAACCTTGAACATCTGCTTTAACAATTAAATTAAGTTGTTTTAAGTTTCCTTTTTCGATTTGGCTAAATAAATCATTTAGTGTTACTCTAGCTGTAGCATTTATTGATTTTTCTCTTTCTTGACGTTTTCTTCTTTCAATTAAATGTTTTGCTGTTTTTTCGTCTTTTACTTCATAGAATGTATCTCCTGCAGTTGGCACTTCTGTTAAACCAGCAATTTCTACAGGTGTTGATGGTCCTGCTTTTTTTACTCTCTTTCCTTTGTCGTCTGTCATTGCTCTAATTCTACCTATAGTAGAACCAACTACAATTGTATCTCCTACATCCAAAGTACCACGTTGTACAAGCACTGTTACTACTGGTCCTCTTGCTTTATCTAATTTAGCTTCAATTACAGTTCCTTTTGCTTGTTTATTTGGATTTGCTTTTAATTCTTTCATATCAGCAACTAATAATACCATTTCTAATAGAGTATCAATATTAATATGCTTTTTAGCTGATATTTCTACAAATATTGTATCTCCACCCCATTCTTCTGGTATCAAATCATATTTTGTAAGCTCTTGTTTTACTTTTTCTGGGTTTGCTCCTTCAACATCAATTTTATTTAATGCTACAATAATTGGAATTCCAGCAGCTTTTGCATGATTAATTGCTTCTACAGTTTGAGGCATTACACCGTCATTTGCTGCAACTACAAGTATAGCAATATCAGTTACTTGTGCACCTCTTGCTCTCATACTTGTAAAAGCTTCATGTCCAGGTGTATCTAAAAATGTAATTTCTCTATCATTAATTTTTACTTTATATGCACCAATATGTTGTGTAATTCCTCCAGCTTCACCTTCAATAACGTTTGTTTTTCTTACGGCATCAAGTAATGATGTTTTTCCATGATCTACGTGTCCCATAACAACTACAACTGGTGGTCTTGGTTGTAATTCGCTTTCTGAATCTTCTGTCTCATCAAATAAAATATCTTCTTCTGTTACAGTTTCTTTCTTTATTGCTGTTATTCCAAATTCTTGAGCAATAAGAAATGCTGTGTCAAAATCTATTTCATTATTAATTGTAGCAAGTACACCATATCCTAATAATTTCTTTATAACTTCTGATGCTGGTTTTTTCATTTCTTGTGCAAAGTCCTTAACTGTTATTGGATCTGGTATTGTAATTTGTGTTAATTCAAATATTTTTTGTTTATTTCTTGGTGCTTCTTGCTTATTATTTACTCTTTTTTTATTTCTTTTTCCTCTTTGAGTTGTTAAATCATAATAATCTAGCATTCCTCCATCTTGTTCGTCAAACATATTTGAAAGTCTATCTCTTTGTTTTAGACTCTTTAATTTATCTTCATCAAAATAATTGTCATTTCTTCTTTGTCTTGAATTTTTCTTTCCTTTATTCTCTTCAAATCTGTTTTGTTTTTGTTTATCTATTGATTTGTTGTATTCTCTCACTACTTCTTTTTCAACAACATCAGTCATGATATTTTTAATATTTTTTTCAATGCCCTTTTCATCAAGAGGTTTTTTATTATATCCATCTTTATTTCTATATCCATTATTTCTATTTTGATTATTGTTTTTATAGTTGTTGTTTCTATTCTGGTTATTATAATTTTTTCCTTGATTATTATAACCATTATTTGAATTATTATTTTTATAATTATTGTTTCTATTTTGGTTATTATGATTTCTTCCTTGATTATTAAATTCATTTTGGTTTTTGTGCATATTATTCTTTTCATGTACAGTTTGCATTTCTTTTGCCTTGTTTTCTTTATTTAGCTCTTCTTTTTTATCTTGTTTTTCTTGTTCAGCAGTACTTTGCACTTTTTCATTAGTATTTGTTTCTTTTGTATTTTCTTCTATTTTTGGTTCTTGGGTAGATTTAGGAGTTTCTACTACTGTATCAGTATTTGTTGAAGCTTGTGGCTTTTCTTCTTTTTTATCGTTTTTTAAACCAAATAATTCACTAACTGTTAGTGGTTTAGTTGGTTTATTTCTGTATACAATATTATAATCTTTATTAGCATTTCTTTCCACAAATCCTACTTGCTTTTTATGTTCTTCCATTTTTTTCTTCTTTTCTTCTTCTTCTCTTTTTGCCAATTCTTCATCAGATATTATAACTTCTCTTCTTATAATAACTGGTGCTTTTTCTTTTTCCTTTTTATGTTTAGCCTCTGTTACATTTGCTTTTTCTTCTTTAGTATTTTTTGTTTTATTTTCATTACTTTTATAACTTTCCTCAATTTTTGCTGCAACATCTTCTTCTACTGAACTTAGATGATTTTTTACACTAATTCCCATGCTTGTTGCTCTTTCAATAATTTCTTTACTGGTTAAGTTAAGTTTTTTTGCTATTTCATGTATTTTAATCTTACCCAATAATTTCACCCCCATTAATTATCTTTTCAATTTCTAATGCAAAGTTTTTGTTTTTTATACCTATAACTGCTTTATTATCTTTCCCTATTGCTCTACTTATTTCTTCTATTGTTCCAAAGAAAATAATTTTTGTATCATTTTCTTTACAAACAAATTCTAAATTTCTTTTTGTTCTTTCTGCTGCATCTTGTGCCACTATAATTAATTTTACTTTTTTTCTTAAAATCAAATCAATACATGCATCTGTTCCAAAACAAATATCTCCTGCTTTTGTACATAACCCTAATAATCCAAGAATCTTTTTATTCGTCAATCATTACACCTCTTAATTTTTCATAAATATCATTATCTATTTGTTGTTCAAATACCTTTTCTAATCTTTTTGTTTTTATTGCTGTTTTTAGGCATTCTATATTATTACATAAGTATGCACCTCTACCTTGCATTTTTCCAGTTTTATCAATATTAATTTCTCCATCTTTATTTTTCACAATACGTATTAAATCTTTTTTATCCTTTTTTGTATTACATCCCATACAAGTTCTTTGTGGCATTTTCTTCATATAGATACGCCTCCATTATTTTATTATAGTTTTATTTTTCATTCTCACTTTCATTTACACTTTCGTTATTGCTTTCATTTTCATTTTGCATATTTTCTATCATTTTTCTAAATTGCGATTCAGACTTTATATCTATTTTTTCCCAATCTGTAAGTTTTGCTGCAAGTCTTGCATTTTGCCCTGCCTTACCTATTGCTAATGATAGTTGATCATCTGGTACAATAACTTGTGCAAATTTTTCGTCTTCTTTTACATCTACTGCTAAAACTTGTGCTGGAAGTAATGCTGATGCAATATATATTGCTGGATCTTGATTCCATTCTATTACATCAATTTTTTCTCCATTTAGTTCATTAATTATATTTTGAATTCTAACACCTTTTTGTCCAACACAAGAACCAACTGGGTCAATATTTTCATTGTTTGAATATACTGCAACCTTACTTCTATAACCAGGATCACGTGATACACTTTTTATTTCAATTAATCCTTCATATATTTCAGGTATTTCAAATTCAAATAATTTTCTAACAAAGTCTGGACATGCTCTTGATACAATTACTTGTGGTGTTCCTTTTACCCCTTTTACTACATCTTGTACATATCCTCTTATTTTATCATTTACTTTGTAATTTTCAGTTGGAATTTGTTCTTTTGTAGGCATAATTCCTTCTAGTTTTCCTAAATCCATAATTACTACATTAGAATCTACCTTTTGAATTATTCCAGAAACAATTTCACCTTTTCTATCATTAAATTCTGTATATATTATTTCTCTTTCTGCTTCTCTTAATTTTTGTATAATTACTTGCTTTGCTGTTTGTGCTGCAATTCTTCCAAAATCCTTTGGTACTATTTCTATATCTACTGTATCACCAATTTCTAATTTTTTACTTATTTCTTTT
This sequence comes from uncultured Clostridia bacterium, assembly GCA_904381285.1. Classification (GTDB taxonomy): domain Bacteria; phylum Bacillota; class Clostridia; order TANB77; family CAG-508; genus RGIG8482. Next base: position 97,857 of record CAJFII010000002.1, read on the forward strand.
GCTTGTTCAATACTTATTTGTAATTTTGGATCTTCAACTGCTTCTACAACTTCTTTTACTGCATAAACATGTGTTGCTCCTGTTTGTTTATCTATTACCACTTTTACATTTTCAGCTGAATCAAAGTTTCTTTTATATGCTGTTACTAATGCTGTTTCCATTGCTTCTATTACATATGATTTTTTTATTCCTTTCTCATTTTCTAATTCTTCCAATGCTAAAATTAATTCTTTATTGTCTATTCCCTTCATTTTTCCTTATTCCTCCTTTTTATAAATTCCAATTATATTTTGTTTTTATTAATGAGATATTTTTTCTTTCTACATTAACATCTGTATTTTGAATATCTAAAATAATTTCATCTTTATTGAAGTTTTTTAGTATTCCTTCTAATTTCTTTTTCTTATCTATTGGTTTAAATAGACTTATTTCTACTTCTTTACCAATATTGTCTTCTAAGTGTTTATCTTTTCTTAAAGTTCTTTCTATTCCAGGTGAAGATACTTCTAAAAAGTATTGTTCTTTAATATAGTCTGCCTTGTCTAATAATTCCATAATATCATCATTTACTTTTTCACAATCATTTAAATCGATTCCTTTTTCGTTATCAATAAATATGCGTAAAAAATAGTTTTTTCCTTCTTTAGTATATTCTACATCATACAAGTCATATCCCAATTCATTAATTTTGTCCTTTACTAAATCTTCAACCTTTTCTTCGATATTTGCCAAGAAAAAACCTCCCTCTATATACAACCGAAGAGTGGGATTTGTTCCCACTCTTCTAGCTTTCATATTTGTCAATTAATATTATATCCTCATTTTTCCAAAAAATCAAGCTTTTTTAGAATTTTTTTATATTCCTAGCCTTCTGTGTTTACATAATTTTCACTTATTCCAATGTATATGCTGTTTGGAATGTAGATGTTGGAATACAAACTACCGGGCGAATCGGATTAGAACCTATCGTAACATTACCGCTGACAAAATAGCTGTATCTAGCGCTCACATCAAGCTCATATACAGCACCGCGACTGTCAGGCGAAGCAAGCCACCAAGAACTTGATCCATCATAGTTATATATTCCATTATTATAACTTGTACTTAATTGATTATATGTTGTAGCATCGTGTGTATATCCATATGTTCCTACTTCTAATGTTATCTCTTCTGCTCCATTTGTTGGTGCTGTTGCATTAAATGATGCTACATATAACTCTACTGTTGGGCTTGCTATTGCAAATAGTGCATTTCCTGCTTCATCTGTATAATCTTCCCAATATTCTGTGTCTGTTAACCATGCTATTGTTCGTATATTTTCATTATCATTATCTGATACAAAAAATGTTCCATTTGTTTTTAACATACTACTTAAGTTTTGCCCTACCTCAGAAACATCTTCCCCTGTTTGATATTTTAGTGTTCCATCTTCTTTTTGCACTGTCTCATAATAATCACTTGGTTTATAATCTCCTACTAAGTCATTTGCTATTATATACGTATATTGTGTATCTTGATAAAATAATCTCCAATCTCCTGTGTATCCTGATGAACTTTTTGAACTATATCCTACTACTTTTTTTCCATAATTGCCCACATTTATTGCTGTTCCAATTTCTTCTGGTATGGCTACTTCAGTATTATTTCCATTTCCTTCTATTATGTCATTTATTGTGTTTTCAAAGTTTGAAAGTCCTGCAAATTCCTGCTCTTGAGCTTGTGTGTAGTTTCTTCCTGCTTGCTCTGCTGTTCTAAATATTCCATTTTCTCCTAATGTTAAGTTTATTGTTACTCCTGCTAATATTAGTAACACTATGATTGTTATAACGAGAGCTATTAATGTTATACCCTTCATATTATTTGTTAAATTCCTGTTTTTTGTTGTTTCTTGATTTTCTTTTTTATTCATTCTTTTGTGCTCCTCCCTTTTTCTTTTTTATCTTTCCTTTAATATTTTGTACATATTAACTATTGTTTATTCAAGCTATTTTTATTTAGCTTTATGTCTTTATTTTATAATTACAAATATAACTCTGTCAAGTGTTTTTTTTACATCTTGTAATCTATTTATAATATTACTTGATTTTTATTGTTAGTAAATTTTAAGTCTTTATTTTCTACAATATTTCAATCTTCTCTTATAATTAAAAAAAGTACGAACTATATTTTATTTTTTCTTCATAATAGAACAAACTGAAATAATTAAAGCCCTCTACAGTTTAATATAGAAGGCTAAATATTTTTAAAATGGATAATTTATTAATTATATGTTTTTTCATAATTACCTAATTCTTCTGCAATTGCAGCAGTTATTAGATGAATTTGATATTGTGCTTACACTATTGTTTGTTCTCTCACAAGAGTTGTTGTTATTATTGTTTTCATTACATTCTATAAATTTTGCAATTAGCTTTGTTATAACTGCTGTTAAAAACGCTATTATTGTATATATAACTACAAATACTAAGAAGCCTGCATTAAATACTGCAAATGCTACAATTAAGTATATTGCAAAAAATACTCCTGCTACTAAAATAGGACATTTTAATATTTTCTGAGCTGCAATTGCTAGTATTATTGTTGCTATTGGTAAAGCAAAAAATAATAATAAAATATTCATAGTATTTCTCCTCCCCATGCATACTCTTTTTTTATATATTATGAATATTTTATTATTTTGTTACTGTTTTATTATTTTTCATATTCTACATTTACTAAATATAGTCCTTGTGGTGGTAAGGTTTTACCTGCATTTTTTCTATCTTTTTGTTCAATAATTTTAGGTATTTGGTCTGCTTTTATTTTTCCTACCCCAACATCAACCAATGTTCCAGATATAATTCTTACCATATTATATAAAAATCCATTTCCAGTTAGCTCAATTATGATTTTGTCTGCTTCTTTCCTCACTTCTGCTTCATAAATTATCCTTACACTACTTTTACTACTTGTACCACTTGCTTTAAAAGCTTTGAAATCATGTTCTCCGACAAAATATTTTATAGCTTTTTGCATTTCTTCTACATTCAGTTTTTGTGGTATATGATATTCTAAATTTCTATATATGGCTGTCCCATATTCAGAATTATTTATTATATATCTATATGTTTTTTTCTTACAGCTAAGTCTTGCATGAAAATTTTCTTCTACTTCTTCTGCATTTTTTACAACTATGCTTTTCTTTATTTTTGAGTTTATTGCTATTGCAATTTTTTCTGTTGGAATATTTGAATTAGTTTTAAAGTTAGCAACTTGTCCGCAATGCATGCACACCTGCGTCAGTTCTTCCTGAAGCATTTAGTTCAATTGTTTCACCTGTTATTTCTTCTAATACCTTTTCTATTGTTCCTTGTATATTTAATTTATCAGGTTGCTTTTGCCAGCCATTAAAGTCTTTTCCATCATATTCTATTGTTAATTTAATATTTCTCATTCTTACTCTCCGTTCACTTTTATAGATTTATATATAATAAACCCTGCTATAATGCAAGGTTTACTTATTATCCTTTTTTGTTTCGTCTTTTTTTATTTTAAAACCAAATTTTATTTTCTTTAATCTATCTAGTTTTGTAACTTTTTCATCCCCAAATCTTTTAGTTACTATGCTTTTTATTAAAATCTTTTTTAATGCTTCCTCTTTTACATCAGCAATTAATGTTCCATCTTTTGCTATTGATATTTTTCCTGTTTCTTCAGATACTACTACTGCAATAGCATCAGATTCTTTTGAAATTCCTATTGCCGCTCTATGTCTTGTTCCTAATTCCTTTGCAATATCTGCATCACTTGCAAGTGGTAACATACACGCAGCTGCAGCTATTTTGTTTCCACTTATTACTACTGCTCCATCATGAAGTGGTGTATTAGGAACAAATATATTTACTAACAATTGTGGAGAAACTTCTGCATTTATTTCAATTCCAGTTGAAATTATATCTTTTATTTGTATATCTCTTTCAATTACAATTAACCCACCTGTTTTAGTTTTTGATAATTCTTGTGCAGCTATTATTATTTTATATATATCTTCTTTAGTTCTTGTTGCTATGTCTTTATCTATTCCGAAAAATTTTGTAAATTTATTTGTACCTAATTGTTCTAATGCTCTTCTTAATTCTGGCTGGAATATAACAATTAGTGCAAAAACTCCCCAAGTCATTATAGAATTTAATATAAAATTTAATATTTTTAATTGTAATAAATTACTTACAGCTGTAGCAATAATTAATAAAGCTATTCCTTTTAGTAATTGCCATGCTCTTGAATCTCTTGCGAATTTCAAAACTTTAATTAATAAAAATAGTACTATAGAAATATCTATTATTAATATTATCAAATTTAATGGGTTTTCATATAAGGTTTTTATATAACCTAAAATATTTTGTTCATAAAAATTTTGCATACTTATTCCAACTCTATTTATCATACGCATACCTCACTAATAAATCACAACTAAATAATAAATTAATGTTCCAGCTACAGCAAGTACCATTAATCCTGCTAAAATTGCAGCCATTATTCTTACAAACAATTGTGATTTATTCTTTTTGTTATTACTCATCTTACCCTCCATCAAAAATTTATATACAAGTTATATCATAATACCTTATTTTTTTCAAGCTTATTATTTCATAAACATTTTTATTAATTTATCATTTAATTTTGTATAAGGATGGTATCTCATTGGTAAATCTATAAGGTTAGATTTTTTTACAATACTTTTATAATGTGAAAATGTATCAAAGCTAAATTTGCCATGGTATGCACCCATTCCACTATATCCTACTCCGCCAAATCCCATTTTTGTTGTTGCTAGATGTATAATAGTATCATTTATACAGCCTCCGCCAAAACTAACTTGGTCTAATATTAAATTTTCTATTTTTTTATCTTTTGTAAATAAATATAGTGCTAATGGTTTTGGGTTTGAGTTAATATAATTTATAACTTCTTTTATATCTTTATAAGTAATAATTGGAAGTATTGGACCAAATATTTCTTCCTTCATTGCCTTTGAATTTATATTTTTGTTGTCTAATATTGTTGGCTCTATTTTTAATATCTTTTTATCATATTTTCCTCCAAAAACAACATCATCTTTTTCTATAACATCTACCATTCTATCAAATTGTCTTTCATTTATCATTTTTGGATATTCTTCATTTTCTAATGGTTTTTCCCCTAAAAATTTTTTTATATATTCTTTCATATATTCTATAAATTCATTTTTTATATCTTTATGTACAAATATATAGTCTGGTGCTACACATGTTTGTCCACAATTTAATAATTTCCCGAAAATAATTCTTTTAGCAGCTAATTTATAATCTGAATTTTTATCTACAATACATGGGCTTTTTCCACCTAATTCCAATGTTACTGGTGTTAAATTTTTAGCCGCTTCTTCCATTACAATTTTTCCTACTCTTGTACTACCTGTAAAGAATATATAATCTGTATTTTGTCTTAATAATTCTTCTGCTACTTCTTTTTCTCCTAATACTACACTAACATATTCTTTTTCAAATACTTCTTCTATTATTTCTTTCATTACATTAGAAGTATTTGGAGAATACTCAGAAGGTTTTACAATCGCACAATTACCTGCTGAAATTGCTCCAACTAATGGTTGCATTGTAAGTAAAAAAGGATAATTCCAAGGAGACATAATTAATACAATTCCATAACTTGATGCTTTTGTAAAACTTGTTGCAGGAAATTGTGCAAGTGGTGTAGAAACATATTTCTTCTTAGCCCATTTTTTTGTATTTTTTATTATATAGCTTAAATCCTCTAATACCATTCCTATTTCTGACATATATGCTTCTGTTTCAGATTTTCCTAAATCCTTTTTTAATGCTTCATATATTTTTTCTTCTTTTTCTTTTATGGTTTCCTTTAATTTCTTTAATTTTTTTATTCTATAATTTACATCATCTGTTATACGTGTATTATAGAACTCTCTTTGCTTTTTTAAAAGATTCTCTATTTTCATAATTACTTATTGTTCCTTTCTTATGCACTAACTTTATTTAGAAAGAATTAAAATGCCTTTTCTAATATATCCATAACATCTTCAAAATCTACTTGTTTTGGATTAACAATCATTGCTCCATCATCTAATGCTTTTTTAGCAATCTCCTTAAAATCTTCTTTTTTTACATTAGTTTGTGATAGTTTTGTAGGAAGTCCACATATTTTATTTAATTTATATAACATATTCTCTACATTTTCAATTGTCTTATCCGCTCTATCTTCATATTTTGTATTTGCATATACTTCTGGTCCTGCTATATACAATAGTAGTTTTGCATATTCATCTTTTAATTTATCCTTATTAAATTTCATACAATGTGGCATAAGTATTGACATTGCATCACCATGTGGAACATGTGATACTCCACCTATCGCGTGTCCTATTGCATGTATTACTCCTACCATTGAATTTGAAAAAGAAACTCCCGCCATTAAAGACGCATTTGCCATAGCAAGTCTTACTTTTTTGTCATTTCCATTCTCTACAGCTTTTATTAAATTATCTCTTATAATTTCAATTGCAGATATGGCATATGCATCACTCATTGGATTTTTCTGTAAACAAGTATAGGCTTCTATTGCATGACATAATGCATCCATCCCTGTAGAAGCTGTAGTTTTTGCTGGTAATGATAAAGTCATTCTTGGATCTAAAACCGATACATCTGGAAGCAAAAAGTATGATATAAATTCCATTTTCATATTTCTTGCCTTGTCCAATATTACTGCTACAAGAGTTGCTTCTGACCCTGTACCAGAAGTTGTAGGTATTGCTACAAATGGAATGTGTTTACCATAATTAATCATTTCACACCCTACTAGTTCTAAAATATTTTCCTTTTGTTGTGATAAAGTCATCCTTACTCCCTTAGCAGTATCTATAACAGAACCTCCTCCAACAGCTACTATACTATCACAATCTAATTGTTTATACAATTTTGTTATTTCATTTATAATCTCTATTGAAGAATCTGGTGGAATTTCAGTATATTTTCCTACAATTTCTATATCTTTTGTAGATATTGCATCTATTACTACTTGTAATGTTCCAATTTTTTCTAGTGTTTTATCTGATAATATTAAAACTTTTTTTGCCCCTAACATATTAAGTTCACTTGGTATATTTTCTAATGCAAATTCTCCTGATAATATTTTACTTGAATTTTGAAATTCATAATACTTTGGTATCATTTTATCCTCCTTAAAAATTGAATAATACATATCTATATGTTGTTATAATATTAGCATATTTTTTAGGTACTTCTTTTAATATTCTCTTTGTAATAAACTTTGGAAAAAGATATGCTTCTACTATATCTACACATCTTACAAAACTCATTGCTTCACTAATCTCTCCGCTTAATTTAAACCTATGACCTGCATAAGCACCACTTACAGCTAATCTTCCTGTTAATACTAAAAAAGCTGCATCTATACTTTTAAAGCAAATTGCTATATTAGGATTTTCTATCTCTTTAGGCTTTATTAATCCTTCTTTAGTTTTCTTTATATTTAAACAACTTCCATTAGGTGCTATCTGTAATTTTATACTAAATCCTTCTTTCCAATTATCTATTTCGTTTCTTACTCTTTTATCATATTTATATGTAGCTTTAAACCCTCTAAATAAAAAAAATAATATTATTTTTGATATTATAGTTTTTATTTTTATTTTCAATTTTCTTTTTACAGATATTTTCATAATTATACTCCCATTTTTAGTTTTATTACATTTTATTATTTTTTAATTTATATATCAATATTTTGAATGGTCGGTCGACTATTTATGGAAGTTTGCAGAGAATTAGCACTTTTTTTGTCGAATTTTCATAATATGTATTATAGCTTAATGCTAATATTATGAAAAAAGGAAGGTAGATTTTATGGATTATGAAAAACCATGTTGTCCAATTGTAGACATTGACGGAGCTATTGCTTGTGGTAAACAATTTGACTTAGATATAACTTTACCATGTGATAATAGAAATGTTATTTATGGGGTAATAAGAGATTGTTATAAAGAACCTGTTTGTGATGCTGTTGTTAAATTAATAGAAGTTGTATGTGAATGTGGAAAAGAAGAAAGAAGACCTGTTTCTCATACTTTCACAGATGAAGAAGGAGAATTTGTTTTTGGACCTCTTTGTCCAGATAAAAAATACGAAATAAACTTTTGGGTAGATCAAGTAAAACATGTTAAAGTATGTGCAAAATGTACTCATGAAGGAAAATGCTTAAGAGGTATCAAAATGGATAAATGCGATTGTTTTGTAGGTAAAGATGACTGTTGTAAAAAGGAACATCACAAAGATGAATGTTGCAAGGAAGATCATCACAAGGAAAATGATTGCAAAAAAGAATGTTGTAAAGAAGATTTCCACAAGGATGACTTTTGTAAAAAAGATGATCATAAAGATGATTGCTGCAAAAAGGATTTCTGTAAAGAAAATCCTTACAAAGATGATTGTTGTAAAAAAGATTGTTGCAAAAAATGCTATTAAGTTTTAAAATGTCAGATAGGTAAGATGATAACTTAACAAAGAAGATGGGAGTCATTAAATGATTCCCATCTTTTTTATAAACTGCTTTCCCTTTTTCACCATTTTATTTTTTTTCATAGAATTTCTTTCATTATACATCATAACTATACCAGCAGAAATTAATGTTCCCATTACCATGCCTTTTACAAATTTCATATTATCAGATCCTCCTTTTTTCTATTTTTTAGTAATTTAATCTTCCAAATTACTTATTCTTTACTTATTATGTGTTTTTTTATTAAATATATACTTTTTTATTAAATAATATATTTCCCATATAGCAATTAGCCCTATAAATACTCCAAAATATTTTTTTAAATCTTTTACATTTGTTTTAGTTGCATAAAATGCTCCTATTATCGCTCCTATTATTCCAGAAATCGCAATTGGTATTCCAACTTTAAAATCTATATTTTTTTGTTTAATATTTGTAACTATTGCTATAATTGATGTTGGAATAAAAAAGACTAAATTAGTTGCTTGTGCAATATGTTGTTCTATATTCATAAACATAGAAAGGCACAATATTAATATTGTACCTCCACCCATTCCCATTCCACTGATAAATCCAGAAATAGTTCCTATAAGTATTTCAAACACTACTAGTCCTCCTTTTTTGCATAAGTATTCTTTAATTTTTTATCTTGTTATAGAATTATTAAAAAAATATCATTTTTATAGATACATAGCTCAAAAATATTATAAATGAAATCTCTAGATATATATCTGGAATTTTTTTTAAGTATTTCGCGCCTAAAAATCCTCCTATCATTCCTCCTATTGCACAAAGAATTCCTATCCTCCAATCTATATAATTATTTTTATAATAAAATATTCCACTTGCTATAACCATTGGTAATATTACGAATAGCGAAGTTGCTCTTGCCTTTTTTTCGGATATTCCTAATAAATAAACTAATGCTGGTACTACAATCATTCCTCCTCCTGATGCAAAAAAACCACTTATTAAACCAGCTATTAAACCAATTATTATTTTTTTTACCATTTTATACACCACTACTACCTAAATTAGTATTAGTTTTATCTCATTTGTATTTTTTATACTCCTTTTCTAAATTTTATTTCTGCTATTTTTGTTAAAACTTCATCACATTTCAACATTTGATAAATAATTTTCAACCTTAAGTCCTCATCTGCAATGTTATCTGTTATGTCTAAGAATTTTTGTAATTCTTTTATATATTCTTGATTTTTTTCTTTCCATTCTCTTTTGTATAGCATATCTTTTAGATTTTCCATTTTGTTCATAAATAATCCTCATTTCTTTTTTACTGCTAGATAACTTTTTATTACTTCTATCGTTATATTCTTTGCATTTAGTGTAATTTTAATACATTAAATGATAAAATACAACTAAAATAGCATATTTCTGTTTTTTCGACATAATAAGACATTTTTTTCAATGAAGGTGATGTAAATGATTAAAATTAAACTTTCTAATTTATTAGGAAAACACAAAATGACTCAAAAAGCATTAGCTGATTTAACACATATTCGTCCAGCTACAATTTCTAAAATGTATTATGAAGAAGTGAAAAGAATTGATGTTAAGCATATTGATAATATATGTAAAGTTTTTAATTGTGAAATTTCTGATTTATTAGAATATGTTCCTGAAGAAGAAAACAACAAAGAAAAAGAAAGAGAAAAAACAAAATCAAAAGTTTAAAATAGCTAAAATGTTAAAACAATTAAAATAACTAAAATAATTAAAATAACTAGACAAGTTAAAGGTTAATACAAGTAAAACAACTAAAAAGATTATATAAATCCATATTACAGACTAATATTCTTTTATAATTTATTTTTATAAGAGAATATTAGTCTGTTTTTTAATCTATTGTATCATCTTTTATATAATATTTAGTTCCAAGCATCTTGTCTGGTAAGTATTGCTGTTCTACAACATGACCAGGGTAATCATGTGGATATTTATATCCATTACCATATCCAAATTGTTCCATACCTTCTGCTGGTGCATTTCTTATATGCATTGGTATTTCTCCTGTATCTTTATTTGCTACATCCTCTAATGCTCTATTAATTCCTAAATATGTTGCATTAGATTTTTTTGAAGTTGCTACATATACTGCTGCTTCACTTAATATAAGTTTTGCTTCTGGCATTCCTACCATAGTTACAGCTTGCATTGCAGACGTTGCAATTACTAATGCTTGTGGGTTTGCCATTCCTACATCTTCTGCTGCAGCTATTACAATCCTTCTTGCTAAAAATACTGGGTCTTCTCCTCCATTTAATGCTCGTGCTAAGTAAAATATTGCGGCATCTGGATCACTGCCCCTCATAGACTTTATGAATGCACTAATGTTATCATAATGGCTGTCTCCATTTTTATCAAATATTGCTTTTCTACTTCTAACACTATCTGCTGCAATTTGATTTGTTATATGAATATAACCATCTTTATCCATATTTGTTGTAAGTACTGCTACTTCTAGTCCATTTAATGCAGTTCTTACATCCCCATTTGATACTTCTGCAATTTTTCTTAATGTTTCGTTTTCTATTTTTATGTTAAAACTTTTTAATCCATCTTCTCTTTCTAAAGACATTTTTAGAACTTTATAAATATCATCTGTAGTTAATGGTTCTAGTTTAAATACCATAGACCTTGAAATTAGAGCTTTATTTACTTCAAAATATGGATTTTCAGTAGTTGCACCAATTAAAATTACAGTTCCATCTTCTACAAATGGCAAAAGTGCGTCTTGCTGTAATTTGTTAAATCTATGAATTTCATCAATAAATAAAATGCATTTTCCACTTGGATTAAGAAATACATTTTTTGCTTCTTCTACTGCTTTTTTTATATCACTTACTCCAGATGTTACAGCATTAATTCTTGTAAATTTATATTTTGTTGTTTCGCTTATAACTCTAGCAAGTGATGTTTTTCCACATCCTGGTGGTCCCCATAATATAATACTTGATAATCTATCTGCTTTTATTGTTCTATATAAAATCTTATCTTTTCCTAAAATATGTTCTTGACCAACGTATTCTTCTAAAGTTTTTGGTCTCATTCTATATGCTAATGGTTGTGATAAATCCATAATTATTCTCCTTTACATACCTAATATAGCTAATCCCTTTCTAATTATATCTTCTAATGATAATTTATCTTTATCTATTTTTTCAAGGGCTTTTTCTATTTCTTTTCTGTTATATCCTAGTACTTGTAATGCTGAAATTGCTTCTGTTAATTTGTTGTCTTCTTTTATTGCTTCTTTTATTTCTACACTTGGCTCTTGTTTTGCTTCTATTGTTTTTAATTTATCTTTTAATTCTAATACTATTCTTGCAGCAGATTTTGCACCTACTCCAGGTATTTTTACTAATTTTGATGTATCATTTGTAATTACAGCTAGTGCAAAACTTGATGGCGTAATATTAGATAACATATTTATCGCTGATTTTGCACCAATTCCACTTACTCCTAACAATAATTCAAACATTTTTAGTTCATCATTTGTAGCAAATCCATATATACTTATATCATCCTCTCTTACATGATAATGTGTATGTACTTTTACTATATCTCCCACATTTCCTATTTCTTCAATTGTTTTTTCTGACATAAACACTTTATATCCTAGTCCACCAACATCTATTACAACATAATTGTCAAATTTCATTTCCAACTTTCCTCTAATATATGCAAGCATTTTTATACCTCCATCACAAACAGATTTTCTGTATGTATTTTATATAACTATTTTTAATTTGTCAATACATTTAGGATTTGTTTTTTCTGATTTACAGTTTTGTTATTTTATGTTATTATTTATATATAGGAGATTTTAAATATATGAAAAATTATTATGAAATATTAGAAGTTGATGTTAAAGCTTCAAAAGAAATGATTGATAGAGCTTTTAAACTTTTAGCCAAAAGATATCATCCAGATACAAAGTCTGATGAGAAGAAAGCATGGGCAGAAGAAAAGTTTAAAGAAATTAATGAAGCATATGAAATTCTATCTAATGAGGAAAATAGAAAAAAATATGATGTAGAACTTGATTATGAAAAAAATAGTGCTATACAAGCTTTATGTGCTAAAAATGAACATCTACAACAACAAGTACATAGGTTAGAAAAAGAACTAGAATCATTTAGAAATGGTACAAAAAATAATAATTATTTTACAAACAATGCTTCATCTCACGCTAATGCTAATAATCAATCTAACAATGATAATATTGTTCAAAATTACATTCGTTATGCCCAAAACATGTATGAAAATAATGCATATAAAGATTATATTAAGCCAGTAACAGAAGAAGAATTATATTCTTATAAAAAAAGTCGAATAAAGGATTTTTTTGCATTTTTAATTACGATTGCAATTATTATAGGAATAGGTTTCTTACTTTGGAATATTCCGTTTACTAGAAATTTTCTTATAGGTTTATATGAAGATAATCCTCCAATAAAAGGATTGGTAGATTTCTTTTTAAATCTTTTTAATTAAATTTATTTTATAATAGCACAAAAACGACATTTTATATTTTTTAAAAATGTCGTTTTTCTTTATATATTATTTAGATAAATCAATTATTTTCTCCCAAGGTAATTCTTTCTTTCCGAAATGTCCATAGTTTGTAGTTTTAGTGTATATTGGATTTTTTAAACCTAAATATTGGATTATTCCTCTTGGTGTTAGTTCAAATTTTTTATATATTAAATCAACTATTTTCTCTTCTGGAATTGTTCCTGTTCCAAAAGTATCAACATATATTGATACAGGTTTTGCTACACCTATTGCATAACTAAATTGAATTTCACATTTTTTTGCTAATTTATTTGCCACAATATTTTTAGCTATGAATCTTGCCATATATGCAGCAGACCTATCTACTTTGCTTGGATCTTTTCCTGAAAATGCCCCACCACCATGGCGACTATATCCACCATAAGTATCTACTATAATTTTTCTTCCAGTTAAACCACTATCTCCCAATGGTCCACCTATTACAAATCTACCTGTTGGATTTATATAATATTTAGTATTTTCATCTAATAATTCTTTTGGAACAACTTCTTTTATTACTTTTTCCATTATATCTTGACGTAATATGGTTAAATCAATATCTGAATTATGTTGTGTAGATATTACTATTGTATCTATTCGTTTTGGTTTATCATCTTCATATTCTACTGTAACTTGTGTCTTTCCATCTGGCCTTAAATAATTTATAATTTCTTTTTTTCTAACTTCTGTTAATCTTTTTGCTAACTTATGAGCAAGATAAATTGGTAAAGGCATGTACTCATCTGTTTCATCACATGCAAAGCCGAACATAATACCCTGATCTCCTGCGCCTTCGGAATAAACATTTTCTCCTTCTTTATCTTCTAAAGATTTATCCACACCTAAGGCAATATCTGGTGATTGTTTTGAAACGTTTATATGAATTTTACATGTTCTATAATCTATATCTAACTCTTCATTATCATATCCTATTTCTTTAATTGCATTTCTTGCTATTTGTTCAATATCAATTTTTGCATTTGATGTAATTTCACCTGTAATTACTATTTCACCTTTTCCAGCTACTGTTTCACAGGCCACTCTCGAATTTTTATCTTGTTTAAGGCAAGCATCCAACACACTATCAGATATATAATCACATAATTTATCTGGATGTCCTTCTGTAACACTTTCACTAGTAAATAATTTTTTCATTTTCTTCTCCTACTATTTTATATTTTTACTACGTTTTAATTAGAAATACTCTTTCCAAATAATAGAAAAAACCTCTGCTCTAAGTGCAAAGGTTTAATAATTTCTTTTTTAAAATCATCATCCAAAGCACGTATATTGCTTTGTCGGTATTAGCACCTTATTTTTTAATAGGTTGCTGTGGAGTCTTAAAGCCGAATCTCTCGTCCACTCTTGATAATATTTATTTTTATATTAATTCTAGGATAACTATAGGAGCTGCATCTCCTCTTCTTTGTCCTATTTTTATAATTCTTGTATATCCACCAACTCTATCTGCATATTTTGGTGCTATTTCATTAAATAATTTTCCTGGTAAATCAATATTTTTACCATTTTCATCTTTTACTTTGTTAATCATTCTCATGATTTTCTTTCTTGCATTTAATCTTGTTGGCATATCTTTTTGTCTAGATACTGTTTTTTCTTCTTTTACAACTTTTAAATATTCTTTACCATTTTTACTTGTTGCTTTAACAGTTTCTTTATTACCTTTATCATCTAATTTAGCTGTTATAACTTTTACATCTACCATTTCAAAATTGTCTTTTTCTTTAACAGCTAATGCAATTATACTATCAGCGATTGCTTTTACTTCTTTTGCTCTTGTTTCAGTTGTTTGGATTTTTCCATGAAGAATTAAATCTGTAGTTAAGCATTTAAGCATAGCTAATCTTTGATCTGTTGGTCTACCTAATTTTCTATTTCTTGCCACTTATTTTCACCTCTTCTTAAATTTAATTTATTCATTTTAGCCAAAAATCGGCATATATTTATTATTCTTCTTCTTTGGCAAAATCTAATCCTAATGAATGTAGTTTGTGTGTAACTTCATCTAAAGATTTTTTACCTAGATTTCTAACTTTCATCATATCTTCTTCTGTCTTATTTGCTAAGTCTTCAACAGTAGAAATTCCTGCTCTTTTTAAACAATTAAATGAACGAACAGATAATTCTAAGTCTTCTATTGACATTTCTAGAACTTTTTCTTTTTTAGATTCTTCTTTTTCAACCATTACTTGTGTGTTTTTAGTTGCTTCTGATAAATCTATAAATAGTTCTAAATGTCCTGTCATAACCTTTGCAGCTAAGCTTAATGCTTCATCAGCTTTTAGGCTTCCATCTGTCCAAACTTCTATAATTAGTTTATCAAAATCTACCATTTGTCCTACTCTAGTATTTTCTACTGAATAGTTAACTTTTTTTACTGGTGTAAAGATTGAATCAATTGGTAATACTGATATGTCTTGATTTGGTTTTTTGTTTTTAGAAGCACTATTATATCCTCTACCTCTTTCAACTGTCATTTCCATTTTTAGGTGTCCGCCTTCAGCAACAGTTGCTATATGTAAATCTGGATTAAGTATTTCTACTGTTCCATCAGTTATAATATCACCTGCTGTTACTTCACCTTCACCATTAAAATCAATTCTAATCATTCTTTCTTCATTATCAAATGTTTTTAATCTTACATTTTTTAAGTTAACTATTATTTCTGGAACATCTTCTACTACATTTGGTATAGTAGAAAATTCATGTACAACTCCATCAATTTTAGTACTAGTAATAGCGCTACCTGGAAGAGACGAAAGTAGGATTCTTCTTAAAGAATTTCCTATTGTTACACCATATCCTCTTTCTAATGGTTCACAAACAAATTTCGCATAATTATTATCGTCATTTATTTCTAAACATTCAATATTTGGCTTTTCAAATTCTATCATTTTTACCTCCAACTTTTAATCTCTATTTAGAGTATAACTCTACTATTAAGTGTTCTTCTACTGGTAGATCTACATCTTCTCTTGATGCAAGTCTTATTACTTTTCCACCTAATACTTTGGCATCTTTTTCAAGCCATGCTGGTACTGGTCTTGCAGAATTTGCTTCAACATTTAATTTAATAATTTCTTTATCTTTTTTGCTTTCTCTTACAGCTATAACGTCACCTGGTTTAACTAAATATGATGCAATATCAACCTTTTTTCCATTTACTTCAAATAGACCATGGTTAACAATTTGTCTTGCTTGTGCACGTGATGCACCATATCCTAATCTATAAACAACATTATCTAATCTGCTTTCTAATATTTGTAATAGGTTATCACCAGTAACTCCTTTTTTGTTTGAAGCCATTTCAAAATATTTTCTAAATTGTTTTTCTCCAACTCCATAAAAAGCTTTTGTTTTTTGTTTTTCTCTTAATTGAGTACCATATTCAGAAAGCTTAGCTCTCTTTTGTCCATGTTGTCCTGGTCCATAATTTCTTCTAGAAACAGAACATTTATCAGAATAACATCTATCGCCTTTTAGAAATAGCTTTTGACCTTCTCTACGGCAAATACGACATTGTTCATCTTTATATCTAGCCATTTTATTTCTCCTTTCATTTTTTCTCTTTTTTAGTTATATATAAATTTTATACTCTTCTTCTTTTTGGTGGTCTACATCCATTATGTGGTATTGGTGTTACATCTTTAATTGCACTAATTTCTAACCCTGCTGTTTGTAAAGATCTAATTGCTGCTTCACGACCAGAACCTGGTCCTTTTACAAATACTTCAACAGTTTTTAGTCCATGTTCCATTCCTGCTTTTGCAGCTGTTACAGCAGCTTCTCCGGCAGCAAATGGTGTAGATTTTCTTGAGCCTTTAAATCCTAATTCTCCTGCACTTGCCCAAGAAATAACATTTCCTTGTGTATCAGTAATTGTAACTATTGTATTATTAAAACTTGAATGAATGTGTGCAGCACCTTTTTCAATATTTTTTCTATTTCTTCTAGGTGTTTTCTTTGCTACAGTTTTTTTATTAGCCATTTGGTTTTATACCTCCTTATTTTTTACTTTTACTAACTAATTTTCTTGGACCTTTTCTTGTACGAGCATTTGTTTTTGTTCTTTGTCCTCTTACAGGTAGTCCTCTTCTATGTCTTATTCCTCTATAACATCCGATTTCAGTAAGTCTTTTAATATTTAAAGCTACTTCTCTTCTTAAGTCTCCTTCTACTTTATGTTTTTCGTCAATAACTTTTCTTATATTATTTACTTGTTCATCTGTTAAGTCTTTTACCCTAGTATCTGGATTAACTCCAGCTTCTTCAAGAATTTTTCTAGAACTTGATACACCTATTCCATAAATATATGTTAGTCCTATTTCTACTCTTTTTTCTCTAGGTAAATCGATTCCTGCTATACGAGCCATAAATTTTAGCACCTCCAAATTTATTTGTTCTTTATTTTATTTGTTTGTTTTATATCTAATCTGAAATGTATATAATATTAATAGATAACATTATATAGTTTATTAGATAGTCCAACATAAATGTATATAAACACAAAACTACTTTTTAAATCAGCCGCTTCATAGTTTTGTGTTGATATCTAAAGATTTGTTAAATTAACCTTGTCTTTGTTTGTGTTTAGGATTTTCGCAAATAACTCTTATTTTTCCTTTTCTTTTTATAACTTTGCATTTTTCGCAAATTGGTTTTACTGATGGTCTTACTTTCATCTAATACACCTCCCTGTGATTTTTAAGTGATCGGGTTAATATATATTAAAATAAATTTATTTTTATAAATTTATTTTGCTCTCCATGTTATTCTTCCTCTTGACAAATCATATGGAGATAATTCTACTTTTACTTTATCTCCAGGTAATATTTTTATATAATTCATTCTAAGTTTTCCAGAAATGTGTGC
This sequence comes from uncultured Clostridia bacterium, assembly GCA_904381285.1. GTDB lineage: Bacteria > Bacillota > Clostridia > TANB77 > CAG-508 > RGIG8482. The sequence goes on from CAJFII010000002.1 coordinate 115,899, forward strand.
TAATATTTGATGTCCATTTTCAAGTTCAACTTTAAAATTTGTATTTGGTAATGTTTCAACAACAGTTCCTTCAACTTCGATTATATCCTCTTTTGCCAATGTTTTCTCACTCCTTAAATTGATTTTTAAACAACTTTTACACAATTAGCTTAAACATTATACCTCATAATTAAATAATTGTCAATATTTCTGGCTCTTTTTCTGTAATTAAAATTGTATTTTCATAATGTGCTGATAAGCTTCCATCTTCTGTTATGATTGTCCATCCATCATCTAAAACTAAAATATCAGGTTTACCTTGAATAACCATCGGTTCAATTGCTAGAGTCATGCCCGGTTCAAGTTTTATTCCTTTTCCAGCTTTTCCATAGTTTGGTATGCCTGGATCTTCATGCATACTTCTGCCTATTCCATGGCCTTGAAACTCTCTTACAACACTATAACCATTTTTTTCTACAAATTCACCTATAGCATGACAAACATCGCCAATTCTATTCCCTGGCTTTGCATATTTAATTCCTTCAAAAAATGCTTGTTTTGTAATTTCTATTAAATGTTTAGCATCATTACTAACTTTTCCAACTGTATATGTTCTTGCCGCATCTCCGTTAAATCCATTTTTATATGATACTAAATCTACACTAATTATATCTCCTTCTTTTAATTTTACCCTAGAAGACGGAATTCCGTGTATTACTTCATCATTAACAGATGCACAAATTGAAGCAGGAAAAGGCGGAATTCCCTTTTCTCCACTTGGATAGCCTTTTTGGGCAGGAATTCCTCCATTTTCTCTTATTGTTTTTTCTGCAATTTTATCTAATTCCAGTGTTGTTATTCCTGGTCTGATTGCCTCTTCAATTGCTTTATGTGTTAATGCTGTGACACGGCAGACTTCTTTCATTAATTCAATTTCTCTTTTAGATTTAATGTCTACCATTTTTAGTTTTCTCCTTTAATATCCTTTAAAAAGTCTTGTGCAACATCATTTCCTAAACGATTAACTTTTGTACTTACAACTTCTTGTCTTAGTATTCCTCTTTTTTCATAATAATCAACTAATGGAGCTGTTTGTGTATCATATATTTCTAATCTTTTATTAATTGATTCTCTTGATGAATCATCTTTTCTTTGTACTAATGGTGCTCCACATTTATCACATATTCCTTCTACTTTTGGTGGATGCATTACTAAATTATATGTTGCTTTACATTCTTGGTTTGAACATACTCTTCTAGTTAGTATTCTTTCTATTGTTTCTTCTCTTGGTGTAGTTAAATTAATTACTACATCTATTTTTTTATTTTTTTCTTTTAATATTTCATCTAGTTTTTCAGCTTGCTCTATTGTTCTTGGGAATCCATCTAAAATGAATCCATCTTTTGCATCTTCTTCATTTAATCTATTTGCAACCATAGGTACTGTTATTTCATCTGGAACTAATTCTCCTACTGAAATATATTTATTTGCATTTTTTCCAAGTTCAGTTTCTTCTTGAATATTTTTTCTAAAAATATCTCCTGTTGAAATTTGTGGCCAACCTGTATTTTCACTTATAATTCCAGCAACTGTTCCTTTTCCAGTTCCTTGTGCACCCATCATAATAATATTCATAAAATTCATTCTCCTTACTAATTTATTTAGGGTATCTAAATAAGATACCCTAAATAATATATAACTTTTTTAATAAATATTCAAGCTGTTTTAGCAATTTTTTGTATTTTTGCTATTATTTTTCTTTAACTTTTATTTCATTTAACTTTTCTGCGAATTCTGGATAATGTTTTTTTAACGCTATTGGTTTTAATTCATTGTTTGTAAAGCAATGTTTCGTCTCTGCTTGTATAACTACATTACCATTTTTCTTGTCTGTTACATGATAGCCAACTGTAAATTTTACTCCTGTAAACTCCTTTACAAATACCTCTATTTGTATTGTATCTTCAAATGTTACAGAGTTTTTATAACTGCAATTTACATTTAAAACAGGTATCATTATTCCATTTTCCTCTAATTTATTATATGGAAAACCAATTTGTTCTAGAAAATAGCATCTCGCTTCTTCTAGATATCTAATATAATTAGAGTGATGTACTATTCCCATTCTATCTGTTTCATAATAATTTATTTTTCTTTCAAATATGTCTGACATTTTCCATTACTCCTTTACTTAAATATTTATATATATTATCACAAAAGTTAATATTTGTAAACCAAAAAAGACATGTTGTACATGTCTCTTTTATATTTATTTTATCCTAAAAATCCTTTATAATGCCTCATTACAAGTTGTGATTCTAATTGTTGTACTGTTTCTAATGCTACACCTACTACGATTAGAATAGATGTACCTCCAAATGCAATGTTTAATCCAGTAAATCTTAATAACATTGGAAGAATTGCAATTACAGCTAAGAAAAATCCTCCAAACCATGTTATCTTAGATATTATTGAAGATAAATAATCTGTTGTTGGTTTTCCTGCTCTAATTCCTGGAATAAATCCACCGTTTCTTTTAATATTATTAGATACTTCTGCTGGATTAAATGTTGCATATGTATAGAAAAATGTAAATCCAACTATTAATAATAAGTAAACAAGTGCATTTGCTATAGAATATCCAATTGGTACATCTGATGTTGATGTTGCAATTGAAAATTTATACACTCCAGCCCAGAAACCTGTTGCTGTGCTAATATCTTTAATAAATATTTGTAAAATCATTGCTGGGAATGTCATAAATGATGAAGCAAAAATTACTGGCATTACACCTGCCATAGCAAGTTTTAATGGTATATGTGTATTTTGTGCTCCAACCATTTTTCTTCCTTGTACTTTTTTTGCATATTGTACTGGAACTCTTCTTTCAGCTGTTTGAACAAAAACTACTCCTGCAACTAAAATAATTGCTCCTACAATAATTCCAAGTGCTATTAGTAATCCGCTAGTACTAAATGCTCCACTACCAAATACTAAATTCCATAATGTAGTTACAGCACCTGGTAAACTTGAAATTATACCTATAAAGATAATAATTGAAATTCCATTTCCTATACCTTTACTTGTAATTTGTTCTCCTAGCCACATTAGAAGTGCTGTACCTGCAACCAATGAAAGTACAACTATAAATCCAGTTAAAAATCCAGGGCTAACAAATATACCAGAAGATTGATATGATAAATAAATACCTAGTGCTTCTACAATTGCAAGTACAATTGTAAGCATTTTTGTATATTTATTCATTTTTTGTCTTCCTTCTTCTCCACCTTCTTTTGCAAGTCTCTCTAAAGATGGTATTACCATAGCCAATAATTGTATAACTATTGAAGCTGTAATATATGGGCTTATAGTCATTGCAAAGATAGAAAATCTAGAAAAAGCTCCTCCTGAAATAATATTAATTAATCCTGCAATTCCTTCAGATGAGTTCATTGCTTCATTTAAAGCAAATGTATCAACACCAGGAATTGTAATAAAACAGCCTAGTCTGAAAACAATAATTAATACTAATGTATATAATAATTTTTTTCTGACTTCTGGTGTTTTCAAGGCATTTTTTATTGTTTTAAACAATTAAATCACCTCTATCTTTCCACCTGCAGCTTCTATTTTTTCTGCAGCTGTTTTTGTAAATCTCTTTGCTTTTACAGTAAGTTTTTTATCTATATCGCCTGTTCCAAGGATTACTATACCATCATTTATTTTAGAAATAATATTTTCAGCAAGTAAAGTTTCAGCTGTTACTTCTGTTGCTTTTGATTTATTTAACATAGTTAATGTTACTTCTACATATTTTTTTGCATGAATATTAGTAAATCCTCTTTTTGGTAATCTTCTATATAATGGTGTTTGACCACCTTCAAATCCTCTTCTTACTCCTCCACCAGATCTTGCTTTTTGTCCTTTATGACCTCTTCCAGAAGTTTTTCCTAGTCCTGAACCAACTCCACGTCCTACTCTTCTTCTGGTTTGTTTTGCTACTGCTGGACTTAATTCGTCTAATTTCATTTGATGTGCACCTCCTTAATTATTTAGTTTTTAATAATTTCTAATTATAATATATCTTCTACTTTTTTTCCTCTTTTTTTAGCAACTTCTTCTATTGTCTTCATATTTGATAATCCGTTTATTGTAGCATATACAACGTTTCTAGGATTGTTTGTTCCTATAACTTTTGTTCTAATATCTTTATATCCTGCAAGCTCTAAAACAGGTCTAACGCTACCACCAGCAATAACTCCAGTACCTACTGCAGCTGGTTTTAACATTACACTTGCACTACCGAACTTACCAACATATTCATGAGGAATTGTTGTTCCTACAACTGGGACATTAACTAAATTCTTTTTAGCATCTTCGATTGCCTTTTTTATAGCATCTGGAACTTCTGCAGCTTTACCATTTCCAACACCAACGTGTCCAGCTTCGTCTCCAACAACTACAACAGCACTAAAACGAAAAGTTCTACCACCTTTTACAACTTTAGCAACTCTGTTGATTGCTACAACTTTTTCTTTTAATTCAACTGTATTTCCTTCCATTTAGGTTATTTCCCTCCTTCTAAAATTCTAGTCCTGCCTCACGTGCAGATTCTGCTAATTCTTTTACAATACCATGGTATATATATCCACTTCTATCAAATACAACTGCTTTTATATTTTTTTCTAAAGCACGTTTTGCAATTAATGCTCCTACTTCTTTTGCAGCTTCTTTGTTAGAATGTTTTGTTTTTACTTCTTTATCAAGTGTAGAAGCACTAACAAGTGTTGTTGCAGCAACATCATCAATTATTTGTGCATATATATTTGTATTACTTCTATATACACATAATCTTGGACACTCTGCTGTTCCACTTACTTTTCTACGAACACGTATATGTCTTCTTGTTCTTTCTGCTTTTCTATCAGTTTTTGTTACCATTTTTTTCTCCTTTCTATTTGGATTTTTATTCTGAAAATTAATTTAAATAATACTAATTTATAACTTTCAATTTCTATTTTTTACCTGCTTTACCTTCTTTACGTCTAATAACTTCTTCAGCATATTTAATACCTTTACCTCTATATACTTCAGGTGGTCTTTTTGTTCTGATAACAGCTGCTGTTTGACCAACTTTTTCTTTATCTATTCCTCTTACAATGATTGTATTTGGATTTGGAACATCAAAAGTAATTCCTTCTGGTTGTTCCATTTCTACTGGATGAGAATATCCTAAGTTCATTACTAATTTATTTCCTTGTTTTGCAGCTCTATAACCAACACCATTAATTTGTAATTCTCTAGTATATTCTTCTTTTACACCATGAATCATGTTATTTATTAAAGTTCTTGTTAAACCATGTAAACTTCTATTTAATGGTTCATCATCTGGTCTTTTAAATGTAATAACATTATTTTCCATAGCTATACTAATGTTTTTATGTATCTCTCTTTCTAGAGTTCCTTTAGGTCCTTTTACTGTTACTTTGTTTCCATCTATTTTTACTTCTACATCGTCTGGAACAGTAATTGGAGCATTTCCTATTCTTGACATCTTAATTTTCACCTCTTTATTTGCATAAATTCTTTTTTTATTTTATTTTTAATTACCATACATAGGCTAGAACTTCTCCACCTATACCTTTTTCTCTTGCTTCTTTATCTGTCATCATTCCTTTTGATGTAGATATTAAAGCTATTCCTAAACCATTTAATACTTTTGGTAATTCTTCTTTATTAGCATAAACTCTTAAACCTGGTTTACTAATTCTTTTTAATCCAGCAATTACTCTATTTCCTTTTTCATCATACTTAATTGTAATTCTTATTATACCTTGATTTCCATCATCTATTTCTTCAAAAGATTTTATATAACCTTCTTTAAATAGAATTTCAGCTATAGCTCTTTTAACATTAGATGCAGGAACATCAACTGTTTTATGTTTTGAAGTATTTGCATTTCTGATTCTTGTTAACATATCTGCTATTGGATCAGTAATATTCATATTATTTTTTACCTCCTTTTTCTATTTTAGTTTAAGTTGATTTCTAGTATTTAACCTTAGCTTTTACCAACTTGCTTTTTTAACACCTGGAATTTCACCTTCATGAGCCATTTTTCTAAAACATACACGACAAATTCCATATTTTCTTATATATGCGTGTGGTCTTCCACATATTTTGCATCTATTATATTCTCTTGTTTTATATTTTTGTGGTTTTTGTTGTTTCACTATCATTGACTTTTTAGCCATATTTTTATCTCCCTTCTTCTATGCTTTAAAAGGCATTCCTAATAAAGTTAATAATTCTTTTGCCTCTTCATCAGTTTTAGCTGTTGTTACGAATATAATATCCATACCTCTTAATTTATCTACTTTATCATATTCGATTTCAGGGAATATTAATTGTTCTTTTATACCCATTGAATAATTTCCTCTTCCATCAAAAGAATTTGCTGATACTCCTCTAAAATCTCTTACTCTAGGAAGAGCTACATTAAATAATTTGTATGCAAATTCATACATTTTGCTACTTCTTAAAGTAACTTTACATCCAATGTTTGCACCTTCTCTTAATTTAAATGCTGCAATTGATTTTCTAGCTTTTGTAACAACTGGTCTTTGACCTGTTATAATGCTTAAATCATTCATTGCATTTTCTAATGATTTAGGATTGTCTTTTGTATCTCCTAAACCTATATTAATAACTATTTTATCAAGTTTTGGAACTTGCATAATAGATTTATAATTAAATTTTTTCATTAATGCTGGAACTACTTCTTTTTCATATTGTTCTCTTAGTGTTTCCATAAGTTTCTATTCCTCCTTTCTATTTTATTTTCGCACCACATTTTTTACAAATACGAACTTTTTGATCTTTTTCTATACTTACACCAATTCTTGTAGGTTTATTGCATTTTGGACATACAACATTCACTTTTGATGAATGTATTGCACATTCAACTGGAATAATTCCACCTTCTTCACCTTGTTTTCTTGGTTTTACATGTTTTTTTCTAATATTAACACCTTTTACAATAATCTTCTCTGTTTTTGGTATTACTTCTAAAACTTCTCCTGTCTTTCCTTTATCATTTCCAGATAAAACTTTAACAGTATCACCTTTTTTTATTTTCATTATAGATTTTCACCTCTTTTTCTTATTACTTAAAAGTTATTTTATAAAACTTCTGGAGCTAATGATAATATTTTCATATATTCTTTTTCTCTTAATTCTCTAGCTACTGGTCCAAATATACGAGTTCCTCTTGGATTACCATCATCACGAATAATAACAGCAGCATTTTCGTCAAATCTTACATATGAACCATCTGCACGTCTTTGTGGCTTTTTAGTTCTTACTACAACTGCTTTTACTACTTCTCCTTTTTTTACAACACCACCTGGTGTAGCACTTTTAACAGAAGCAACTATAACATCACCTATACCAGCATATTTTCTATATGAACCACCTAAACATCTAATACACATAATTTCTTTTGCACCAGTATTGTCTGCTACTTTTAATATTGATTGTTGTTGTACCATTTAGTTTCTTCCTCCTTTTTATTGATTTATATTGTGAGTTAGAAATTTGACATAGTTAGCCATTTCTACTTTATTTAACTACTGCTCTTTTTGTTATTTCAACAACTCTCCATCTTTTATCTTTTGAAAGTGGACGTGTTTCCATAACTCTAACTTCATCACCGATTTGGCAAGCATTTTCTTCGTCATGTGCTTTTAATTTATATGTTCTTTTTACTATTTTTCCGTAAACATCATGTTTTACATTTGTTTTAACAGCTACTACAACTGTTTTATCCATTTTATTAGATATTACTGTGCCAACCATAACTTTACGAAGATTTCTCTTTTCCATAAATTTTCTCCTTTCCTCACAAAGTTTTATTTTATATCAGATTTAATACTTTTATTTTTATATAATCACATTAGCATTAATTTTTATTTGCTAATTCTCTTTGTCTTAAAACTGTTTTTATTCTTGCTATATCTTTTTTAACTTCTTTTATTCTCATTGGATTATCTAATCCATTTGAAGCTAAGCTAAATCTTAATTTGAATAATTCAGTTTTTAGTTCACTTAACTCATTTTCAAGTTCTGGTGAAGACATTTCATTTATTTTATTTATCTTCATCATTATCACCACCTATTTCAATTTCTCTTTTTACAAATTTTGTTTTAATTGGTAGTTTATTTGCAGCAAGTCTCATAGCCTCTCTTGCTAATTCTTCTGGTACACCAGCAATTTCAAATAATACTCTTCCTGGTTTTACAACAGCTACCCAATATTCAGGTGCTCCTTTACCTTTACCCATACGAGTTTCAGCTGGTTTTTTTGTTACTGGTTTGTCTGGAAAGATTTTTATCCAAACTTTACCACCTCTTTTAATATGACGAGTCATAGCAACACGGGCTGCTTCTATTTGGTTTGTTGTAATCCAAGCTCCTTCTGTAGCTTGTAAACCGTATTCTCCATCAGATACTCTGTTTCCTCTTGTTGCTTTTCCTCTATTTCTACCTTTTTGTTGTTTTCTAAATTTTGTTCTTTTTGGCATTAATGGCATTATTGGTCTCCTCCTTCCACTTTCTCTTTTTTAGTTGGAAGAACTTCACCCTTATAAATCCAAACTTTAACACCTATTTTTCCATAAGTTGTATTTGCTTCATAGAATCCATAATCTATATCTGCTCTTAGTGTTTGAAGTGGTATAGTACCTTCTTTATAGAATTCAGTTCTTGCCATATCAGCTCCACCTAATCTTCCAGATACAGAAGTTTTAATTCCTAAAGCACCTGCTTTCATTGTTTTTTGCATAGCTTGCTTCATTGCACGTCTGAATGAAATTCTTCTTTCTAGTTGAGCACAAATATTTTCTGCAACTAATTGTGCATCTAAATCAATATTTTTCACCTCAACAATATTTAAATTAACATCTTTACCTATCATTTTTTGTAAATCATTTTTTAATGTTTCTGCTATTTGTCCACCTTTTCCTATTACTAATCCTGGTTTTGCAGTGTAAACATTAACTTTTACAGCTTTAGCTGTTCTTTCTATTTCTATTTTAGAAATTCCACTAACAAATAATTTTTTCTTAACATATTCACGGATTTTATGGTCTTCTACTAAATAATCACTAAAATTTTTCTTATCAGCATACCATTTTGAGTTCCAATCTTTAATAACACCAACTCTTAATCCATGTGGATGCATTTTTTGTCCCATGCTAAAAATCCTCCTTTCTATTTTTTCTCACTTAATACTATTGTTATATGACTTGTTCTTTTTCTTATTCTAACAGCTGAACCTTTAGCTGCTGGTCTTATTCTTTTTAAAGTAGGACCTTGATTTGCATATATTTCAGAAATATATAAATTTTTACTATCCATATTGTGGTTATTTTCAGCATTTGCAATTGCTGATTTTAATAATTTTTCGATAATTTCAGATGCTGCTTTTGGTGTGAATTTTACTATTGCTAATGCTTCATTTACATCTTTACCTCTTATTAAATCTGCAACTATTTTCACTTTTCTTGCTGAAATTCTTGCATACTTAAGAGTAGCTTGTGCAGTTTGTACTGTTTCTTCCACTTATTTTCCCTCCTTATTGTGTTAGAAGTTAGATATTAGTTTATTTCTATACTAATCCTAATTTCTGTTTCTATTTATTTTTTAACATTAGATGCTTTTTCTCCTGCATGACCTTTGAAAGTTCTTGTTGGTGCAAATTCACCTAATTTATGTCCAATCATTTCTTCTGTAATATAAATTGGAACATGTTTTCTTCCATCATGAACAGCTATTGTATGTCCAACTAATTGTGGATATATTGTAGATGCTCTTGACCAGGTTTTTAAAACTTCTTTTTTTCCAGTTTCATTCATTGCTTCTACTCTTTTTAATAATTCAGGTGCAATGAATGGTGTTTTTTTACTTGATCTTGACATTTAGTTATTTCCTCCTTTTCTTTATAGAGTAATTGTCTAATTAAAATTAAAAATCTATTTTCTTCTCTTAACAATAAATTTATTAGATAATTTATTTTTCTTTCTTGTTTTATATCCAAGTGCTGGTTTGCCCCAAGGAGTAAGTGGTCCTGGACGTCCTACTGGTGCTCTACCTTCACCACCACCATGTGGGTGATCTACTGGGTTCATTACAGAACCTCTAACTGTTGGTCTAATTCCCATATTTCTTTTTCTTCCAGCTTTACCTATTTTAACATTCTCATGGTCTGTATTTCCAACTGTACCAATAGTTGCTCTACATCTTGTCATAACTAATCTCATTTCTCCAGAAGGTAATCTAACATGAGCATATTTTCCTTCTTTTGCCATAAGTTGTGCACTTTGTCCTGCACTTCTTACCATTTTTCCACCTTGACCTGGATTTAATTCTATATTATGAATTAATGTACCTACTGGTATGTTTTCGATTGGCATACAATTTCCTGGTTTAATATCTGCTTTTAATCCAGATACTACTTTATCTCCATCTGTTAATCCAAGTGGAGCTAAAATGTATGCTCTTTCTCCATCTTCATATTCTATTAATGCTATGTTTGCACTTCTGTTTGGATCATATTCAATACCAATTACAGTTGCTACCATATCATCCTTTGAATTACGTTTAAAATCAATTATTCTATATTTTTGTCTGTTACCTCCACCTTGATGTCTAACTGTTATTCTACCATATGAATTTCTTCCTGCTTTTTCTTTTTTCTTAGCAAGTAATGATTTTTCTGGTGTCTTTTTTGTAATTTCTGCGAAGTCTGAAACAGTCATATTTCTTCTAGAAGGTGTATAAGGTCTAAAATGTTTCATTGCCATTTTGTTTTCTCCTTTTAAATTTATTTACGGATATTTTTCCTGCTCCGTATAACAGATATTTTTTATTTTCTGGGTTCTTTCCCAATAAGTTAATTATTCTTATGCTCCCATAAATTCTTCAATTGAATCTTTGTATTTTTTAGAAATTTTTGTTTCTTTTCCACCTTTGACTAAATATTTTTTGTCTGCTGGATTTGTATCTATTGTAACAATAGCTTTTTTCCAATCAGATGTTTTTCCAACGTGTACTCCAACTCTTTTTTCTTTTCCTTTAACAGTAATTGTGTTTACATTTAAAACTTTTACTTCGAAAAGTTTTTCAACAGCTCTTGCTATATCAACTTTCGTTGCTTTTTTATTTACTTTAAAGGTATACTTTCCATCTTGTAATCCATCATTACTTTTTTCTGTAATTATTGGTTTTATAATGATATCTTCTGGTCTCATTATGCGTACACCTCCTCTAATTTTTTAACAGTATCTAGAGTTATAACAAGATTTGTGTATTTTAATAAATCATATACATTTATTGTATTTACTAAACTTGTTTTTACCCCTTCAATATTTCTTGCTGATTTTTGTACATTTTCATTTTTTTCTGATAATAAGATTAATGTTTTTCCTGTTACTTTTAGGTTTCCTAAAGCATTAACCATATTCTTTGTTTTAATTTCTTTAAAATTAATTTTATCAACTACTACTAATTCATTTTCTAAAACTTTTGAACTTAATAATGATTTAATAGCAAGTCTTCTTTCTTTTTTATTTACTCTATATTTATAACTACGTGGTTTTGGACCTAATGCAATTCCACCACCAACCCAGTGTGGAGCTCTTATACTTCCTTGTCTAGCTCTACCTGTTCCTTTTTGTCTCCAAGGTTTTTTACCACCACCAGACACTTCTGATCTTGTCTTTGTGCTTTGTGTACCTTGTCTTTGGTTAGCAAGGTAGTTTATAAGTACACTATGTACTACATCTTCATTTGGTTCAATACCAAATATTTCTTCTTTTAATTCTACGTCGCTAACTTTTTTACCTTCTATATTATATACATCTACTTTAGGCATTTTTATGTCCTCCTTCCTCTCTATTTAACCACTTTAACAGATGGTCTAATTTTTAGTAATGCTCCTTTTGTTCCTGGAACACTTCCTTTTACTAATATTACATTTTTATCTAAATCTACTTTTACAACATCTAGGTTTTGTATTGTAACTGTTTGTACTCCCATATGTCCTGGAAGTTTTTTACCTTTAAATACTCTACCCGGTGTTGATGTTGGTCCCATTGAACCTGGTCTTCTATGATACATAGAACCATGTCCCATTGGTCCTCTTGATTGTCCATGACGTTTGATAACACCTTGGAATCCTTTTTTTTATCTCCAGCAGCAAAAACATCAGCTTTTACTTCGTCTCCAACTGCTACATCTATAGAATTTACTCTAAATTCTCTTAAATGTTTTTTGTTTTGAACTCCTGCTTTTTTGAAATGTCCTGCTTCTGGTTTGTTTATGTGTTTATCTTTGATTTCTCCAAATCCTAATTGAACTGCATTATATCCATCAGTTTCAACTGTTTTTACTTGTGCTACTACACAAGGTCCAGCTTGAATTGCTGTAACTGGAATTACTAAACCTTTTTCATCAAAAATTTGTGTCATTCCAATTTTCTTTCCAATTATTGCTTTCATTTTAAATTTCCTCCTAACTATTGGCTAATACTTTTATAATATTAGCTTGGTTTTGTTGATTAATTAATTTAATAAGATTAATTTTTCTTATAATTTTATTTCTATTTCAACACCAGCTGGTAATTCTAATTTCATTAGATTGTCAACTGTTTTTTGTGTTGGGTAAAGAATATCAATAACTCTTTTATGTGTTCTCATTTCAAATTGTTCTCTTGAATCTTTGTATTTGTGAGGACAACGTAAAATTGTTACAACTTCTTTTTGTGTAGGTAATGGAATAGGACCTGAAACTTTAGCTCCTGTTCTTTTAGCAGTATCTACTATTTTTTCAGCAGACTGGTCTAAAATAACATGATCATAAGCTTTTAATCTTATTCTGATTTTTTCGTTTCCTACAATTTGTTTTGTTGTTGCCATAAGTATTTTCCCTCCTTAAAATTATAATGTACCTTGGCAAGTTATAAACGCACCCTGGTGTTTCTTTTATCACCATATAAAAACCCAAGTTTTTGCATGAATTTCTTGGGATAAGTGCTTTATTATAAAAAACTTACCGCCCGGTCTAAGCCAAGACATACTCCACGAAAGTTCCCTCCAACCGTAGGGTTGTAGCCACATTTCGCTTCACCGCAAATCTACATGCCTAAATATTATACAACGGCTTTTTTGCTATGTCAACCACTTTTTGCCATTTTCTTTATTTTTTGGTATTCTACATAAAAAATAGCATAAAAAATAAGCCAGAATAGTTTTTACTATCCTGGCTTTACTTTTTTATTTAAATAATTTTTCAAAAGTATTCTTTCCTACTACTCCATCCACTGATATTCCAATATCACCTTGAAATTTTCTCACTGCTGAAGCTGTACCGCTCCCAAATATTCCTTCTACTCCATTTGTATTATATCCTTTGCAATATAACATTGCTTGTATTAAATATGTTATATTGCCTTTTGCTCCTTGCCTTACATTTATACATGCTGCTTTTGTTTTTGCTCCAAATATTCCATCTACATTTAACCCTTTTCCATATTGATTATTTAATTCTGTTTGTAATCCTTTTACTAAACCTTCTTTTGTTTTTGGACCATAATACCCATCTTCTTTTAATCCTACATTATACCTTTGATTTAATGTTTCTTGTATTTTTCTTATTGTTTCATCTCCTGTAAACACTTTTTCTGGCTCTTTTGGTGTTGTTCCTTGACTCTCTTCTATTGTATTTTCATCATACATTATATTCATATCTACTCTTCCATTTATTCCTTCTACATATCCTCTTGAAGTGTATTGCCATATTTCATGTTTTCCTGTATATTTCACACTATCTTCTGGAATATTTCCATCATTTTTTCCATAAACAGCACACCATATTGTATACTCTTTTAATTCCTCTACATTTAGTTTGTTTGTTAACCAGCTTTTATTTGCATAAACTCCTGCTTTATATCCTGCTGCTTCTATGGTTTGGCAAAACTCTTTTACAATTGCAGTTAGCTTTTCTTTTGATAAGCCATTTATTGAACCATCTTCTACATCATAAAATATTGGTAAATCAAAGCTTTTTCCTTCTATATATTTTAAGCAGTTTTCCGCTTCTTTTTTTCCTTCTCCTATTTCATTTGCATATTGATAATAATATGCACCTACTGGTATTCCTGCATTTTTACAACCTGTATAATGTGTTTCAAACATTACATCTTTTTGTTTTTCTGGTAAATATGATACTCCAAAACCGGCACGAATTATCGCAAATTTTATATTTTCTTTCATTTTGTTATATTCTATACTTTTATTAAAAGTTGATATATCTACACCATAATTCATTTTTATTTTTCCTCCTTATTATATTTATTGCTAGAAAGCATTAAAATTGCTCCTAACAAAGTATCTATTGCCATAACTGTTCCACTTACTTGTTCTCCAAAAGGTAATCCCCATATTCCTGCTAAAGTCAAATAAAATGTTGCTAATGCTGGCAATACTATTTGTGCTATAAATTTAAAGATATCATAAACTTTATTACTCATTTTCATTTTTTATCAATCCTCTCTATATTTATAATATTCTTATAATGTTGTTTTTGTTTGTATTCAATAGTTCAATTTTTATTTTTTAATATGCTTATAATTATTATGCTATTATACATCCAGTTACATCATTATAATTCCAATAATAATAATTCCTACGTAGAACATCGTTACTACTATAGCTTCTATAATCTCTAATTTTATTTTTGTTTTTTCATACTCTTTCTTATAATCCATTTCTCTCACATTCCTTTCGCAATGTTAAAATATTTTTTGCGTTTCGCAACCGTATTGCAAAAAATAATTCTTACTCTTCTTGTTTTAGCTCGTCTAGCAAAATCTTTGTTGAATAATTTTTATCATGCTTTTATATATGTTTATATTTTTGCGTTTCGCAACCAAAATATATAATACTACCTTTTATTTGTCAATAGCTTTTCGCAAAAATATATAATTTATTTAAATTTATTTGGTTGCATAGCGAAAAAAAATAGTGTATAATAACTTTCAGGAATTTGTGCAAAAAAATAAATTTTTAAGTTTATTTTTTATTATTACATCAGATTTCTAAACGGAGGTTAGTTTGAATGAATGAAGATATTATTTTAGAAAATTTTTCAAAAAGATTTTCTGAATTAATAAAAAATAGTAGTATTGATATTAGTCAACTAGCTAAAATGCTAGGCATAAAGAGTAAATCTACAATTTATAGATATATGAATGGAGAAATGACTCCTAAAATACCTACTGTAAAGTACGCATCTGATATATTTAATGTAAATCCTTTGTGGTTAATGGGATATGATGCACCTAAATATAATAATGAAAAAACAAAAAAACTAGACAATCTAGTTTCTCCTATTAATATATTAAAAACTATAAAATCTGACTATGATTACTTAGCACCAGAAAACATAGTAGGAACTATAAATGTAGAAAAAAGTCTTGTTGGAAACGGCGAAGATTATTTTGCATTAAAAATAAAAGGAGATAGTATGTCTCCAGTACTTATGGAAAATGATATAGCTATTATAAAAAAACAAGAAAATTTTGAATCTGGAAATATAGTTGTTGCCATTGTAAATCATAATGAAGCTACAATAAGGAAAGTAAGAAAAAATGATACTAGTATTTTACTACAATCATTTAACCCTAATTATGAACCAATTGTATTTACCTATGACGAAATGAAAACTATTCCTGTAACAATAATCGGAGTAGTAAAACAATTAAAAAGAGAATTTTAATATTTAAAGACAATACAATAAAGTATTGTCTTTATAATTTTTTATTAAATAAGTTAATCAATACATACACAACAAAAACCCCGCCTTAGCCGTCATTCTCAAGAGATTTTACGGACCTGTACCTAAACAGGTGGGTGCTTACCTGAATACTTATGGGTTTCTTATATAAATACAAGCATACACGCCATATTCAGAGATCGGCTCCCAATTCCGAAACTTGTAGGTTCTAAAATATCTTGCTTGTCGTACTACGCAGGGAAATTTATTAACTTGTTTCTATGGTTTAATATTAACATATAGATATGTTTTATATCAAATACTTCTTTTTATTGTTTTTATATTTATAAACCACTCTAATTAGCTTATTCTTATTTTAACTCTCTTAATCTATTTTATTCACACTTTTTCAAATGTTGCATATTTTTTTACTATATGTTAAAATATATCTGTTTGGTTAAAGTGTGCTTTTATTTTCAAAAGCCACTTTTTTATTGTATGTTAAACATCATCCTTTATCCTAATTACTATATAATTAATAAAAGATACAAATTATATTTAAAGAAAATTCTATAAATATGATTTGTATCTTTTAACTATTACTATACTCATTTTACCTTACATTATAAATGATAAAATTATAACTGCTATACCAACTATTACACGGTATATTGCAAATCCTTTAAAACTTCCTTTTTTCAAATATTCTAGTAAAAATTTAATTACAAATATTCCTACTAAGAAGCTTACTATTATTCCTATAAAAAATGGTATACTAAATACAAAATCTTTAAATTTATATACTGTTGCTGCAAATACTATTGGTGTTGATAATAGGAATGAATATTTTGCTGTTGATTCTCTATCTACTCCCATTAATCTTCCTGTTGTCATTGTTACGCCTGAACGCGAAACACCTGGAATAAATGCTAAACTTTGTGATAATCCTATTAAAAATGTTTGCTTTAATGTCATTTTTTCATATGTTGTATTTGATTTTGCATTTTTATCTACTACATATAAGATTACTCCCATAACAGCAAGCGCTATTCCTATAATTAATGGTTTTTCTAAAGCATCTCCTACAAAATGGTCTAATAGAAAACCTATTGCTCCTCCTGGTATTGTAGCAAGCACTATATACCAAAACATTCTTCCTTCTGTTGTTTTTTCTTTTTTTACTACTTGATTATATCCACCTTTTATTAATGCTATCCAATCTTTAAAGAAAAAGATTCCTATTGCTAAAAGAGTTCCAAAATGTAATGCTACATCAAATCCTTCAAATGCTGTTACAAATTCTTGTGATTTTGTCCATCCTAATAACCAAGGTATAATATTTAAATGGGCTGAACTTGAAATTGGTAAAAGTTCTGTAAGTCCTTGTATAATTCCTAATATAATTGATTGTACTATTGTCATAATTATTCATTCTCCTTTTCTAATTCATTTGTTAATTTAATTCTTTAAACATATTAATTAATGTTTCTTTCATAAATTCTGCTGATGTTACTGGTGATACTTTTCCTGGAAGTGATAGTGCCCAGTTAAATTTTATTCCCATTTCCTTTACTGCTTTTCTATCTACCCCTCCTGGATTTGATGCTAAATCTATAATTAAAGCATCTTTTTTTACTTGTTGTAGCATTTCTTTATCTAATACTACAAATGGTATTGTATTAATTATAATATCATATTTATTTATCTTATCTTTTAATTCTATTAAATTAATTGGTTCATATCCATATGCCTTTATCCATGCAAGATCTGTTGTTTTTCTTGCTTCGCATGCCACTTTTGCTCCAATTCCATCTAGCATTTTGGATAATACTTTTCCAATTCTTCCAAAGCCTAACACTAATACATTATTTCCATGTAAATTTTTGGGTGTTTCATTTATTGCTATTTGTAATGCTCCTTCTGCTGTAGATATTGCATTTAAAACTGCTAGTTCCTCTCTTTTAATAATGTCTAAAATCTTTATATTTTTTTCACTTGCTTTTTCATATACTTCTTGTCTAATCGAACCAGCAATAAAAGTTTTTCCCTCTAGATTATTTAGCAATTCTTCTACTGATATTTTATTATCACTAAATGGTGTATTAATATATTCTCCATTACTAGATAATGGTAATGGCCCAATTACTATATCAGCTCCACTTATACATTCTTGTATACTTTCACATTTATTTGCAATTTCAGAAGCTCTTTCTAAAGCATATGTTTTTACTATGTAATTTTCTTTTTCTAACATTCCTACTAATTTTACTATCCTTAAGTCTCCACCAATTACTGCTATATTTTTAACCAATTTACATCACTTTCCTTTCAATTTTATTTTATGATAGTGTATTTATTGTTATTCCTTTTCCCTTTGGTCACTTCTATTTTTTTCATCAATTTGCTTTTCTTTTTTTATTTTTATGTTGTTCAAGCTTAATTTTCCAACTAATTTCATAGTTTTTTCTAAATGTTCTTGAGTTTTTATTTCTTTGTTTGTTAATCCATTTTGAATATCTTGTTCTTCTTCCATGTCAGGGAAATTTATATAGCTTTTTATCGGAATAAATATTGGTTCTGCCTCAGCTTTTTTATAAAAGCTATGGTCTATGTCTATTGCAACATTTAGGAATTTTATAGCATTTTCCTTATCCCCTTTTAGCATGTAAATTTTTGCCAAATTATAATATGCTTTGGGTTCTACATCTTTACTCATCACACTTTGCATGAAATATTTCTCTGCTTCTTCTAAATCATTATATATTAAACTAATTTGAGCTAAATTATAATATCCATTATATAATGCTGTATTAATTGCTGCTGCCTTTTCATAACAAGTTTTTGCATTTTGAAAGTCATTTAACAATGTATATACCATTCCCATATTGTAGTATAATTCGTAACTCGTAGGATGATATTTTAATGCATCATTATATATATTTGCCGCTTCTTTATATCTTTCTTGTTCACAATATATATCCCCTAGTAATTGAGTTGCTTCTAACATCTCCGGCTTTTTTTTCAGTAATGTCTCTAACATTTGAGCCGCTTCTTCTTTTTTATTTAAATCATTTAATAAATATGAAATTTTATAATATGAATTATAATCCTTTTTATTTATATCTATTACTTGTACATATTCATCTATTGCTTTTCTCATTCCGCCTTCTTTTTCATATATTTCAGCTAACATCTTATGTCCAAAATAGCTTTCAGGATATTTTGTAACAAGAGTAATTAAGAAATTCTTTGCTTTTTTAGAATTTTTAGTTAATAATGCAATTTTTGCAGCTGATATATATATAATTTCTGAAAAATTTATATTTTTATGTTCAAGATATAATATTATAATTGGGATAATAATTGCTAGTAAGTAAATAAGAAATTTCATGAATGTACCTATATTTAATGTAAAGATAATTTCCACGAAATTGATTGCTATTCCAAATGCTTGCATAAAAAGAATTACTACATAATTAGCATCATTCTTTTTTATCATCTTAAAAAATATTAATATAAATAATGAAAATGCCAATACATTAAATATAATTTTTTCAATTAACATTTTTTTCCCCTTCCTTTTTTAATATAACTATTTTATGACATTTTTTCCAAAAAGTCCATAGAATTTACTAATATTTGATTTATTTATATATATAAATTAAAAGAAGCTCTTTTTTTAAGCTTCTTTTAAGTATTTTCTTATAATTTATGGATTAACAACATCCTCTTCCACGGCAGCATCCACAGTTAGTGAATAAAAGTAAGAATATTATTATGAAAAATAGTATTTCGCTGTCTCCGCATCCCAAGAAATTTCCTAAACCACATCCATTATTACATCCACATCCGCAATTTCTTGATTCGTCCATTATAATTTCCCTCCTTGTTTTTGTTATATGATATAGTATGAATTTTTTTTATTTTGTGTTACAATATATGTGAAAATTATATAATTATATAAAAGAGGTAAGAAAATTGAAAAATATAGAATTATTAGCTCCTGTTCGGAGATTTTGAATGTCTAAAAGCAGCTATACAAAATGGTGCAGATGCTGTTTATTTAGGTGCTTTGCAATATAGTGCAAGAGCTGGCGCAAAGAATTTTGATTTAAAAGGTTTAGAAGAAGCAATTAATTATGCAAAATTAAGAAATGTTTCGGTATATTTAGCTTTAAATACTTTAATAAAAAATGATGAATTTAATGATGCTTTAAATCTAATAGCTCAAGCATATAAACTTGGAATTGATGCTGTTATTGTTCAAGATTACGGAATATGTTGTACACTTTTAAAACATTTTCCAGACTTACCCTTACATGCTAGTACTCAAATGACTATCCATAGCTTAGAGGGTGCAAAGCAATTAGAAAAATTGGGATTTAAGCGTGCAATTCTTGCAAGAGAACTTCCTATAAATGAAATAGAATTTATACATAGCAATACCAATATTGAATTAGAAACTTTTATACATGGTGCACTTTGCATTTCATATTCTGGACAATGCCTACTTTCTAGTATGATAGGTGGTAGATCTGGAAATCGTGGTAAATGTGCCCAAGCTTGTAGATTGCCTTATGAATTGATTTGCAAGGAAAATAATACTTGTATTAATAAAGGATATTTATTAAGTCCAAAAGATTTATGTGGCTTAGATTTTATTCCATCATTAATTGATATTGGAGTAGCTTCTTTGAAAATAGAAGGTAGATTAAAATCCCCTGAATATGTTGCTATTGTTACTAAAATTTATAGGAAATATATTGACTTGGCTTTATCTGAAGCTGAATATAAAATTGATGAAAAAGATATAAAAGATTTAATGCAAGTTTTCAATCGAGGTGGTTTTTCAACTGGACATTTAGATACACACGCAAACACAGATTTAATTTTTAAGGAAAAGCCAAACAATATGGGAATATATATAGGTAATGTTGCAGGATATAATGCATCTAAAGGATATATTACTTTAAATTTAAATGATAATATCGAAATTGGTGACACAATATGTCTAGAAAATGAGGATTCTAAATACAGAGTTTCTGAATTAATGATTAATAATAAAAATATTGATTCTGCATTTGATGGACAAATTGTTAAAATTGGAAGAATGAAGGGAAATATAAAACCTGGGGATAAAATATTTAAATTGGAAAGCAAAACTTTATCTCGTGTTGCTAAATCAAGTTATTCTCACGAAAATAAAAAAATAAAATTAGATTGTTTAATTATTATAAAAAAAGATTATCCTATAGTTTTAGAAATAACTTCACCTGAAAACTGTTCTTTTAAAATTGCACTACCAAAATATCCAACTAACGCAATTAATAACCCAATTACTAAAGAAAGGATTATAGCTCAAATTTCAAAAACAGGCAATACACCTTTTGAATTTAATAATATTGATGTTGAATTAGATGATAACTTATACGTTAATATTAGTGATTTAAATGAATTACGTCGTAATGCTTTAGATGAAGTTTCTAATTATTTAATTACTAAATCAAAAAGAACAATAAAAACAAAAATGCCTAAATTAGAATTAAAAAAATATACTAAGAATAAAACTAGAAAAAAGATCTCTTTACTTCTTAATTTGTTAGATGTTAATACTAATTATTCAGAATTAGAAGATATTGACTGTGTTTATTTGCCACTACGATATTTTTCAAAATCTGAATATTCAAATATTATAAAAAATATTTGTAATTCATTTAATACATATATTTATATGCCAACTATAATAAAAGGAAACTATAGAAATTTATATATAAATACCATAGATAAATCTGTTCAAAACTATAATATAAAGGGATTTGTAGTATCTAGTATAGGGCAAATTAACTTGTTAGAAAAATATAAAGATAATTATGAATTTATAGGAAATTATACATTAAATGTATTTAATGATGTTTCGGTTAATGGATACAATCGTTTAGGATTAAATACAATAACTTTATCTCCAGAATTAAATAAATCTGATATTAAAACTATTTGTGACACTGTAAAACCTAAAATAGAATTAATTGTATATGGAAATATTCCTGTAATGACTACCGGATATTGTTTTCTAGGTAATTCAAATAAATGTTATCCAGATTGTAAATCACGTTGTGAAGATAATTGTACCTATTACTTAAAAGATAGACTTGGACTTAATTTTAGAATTTTGCCAAACAACATTCAAACAATAACTACAATTTACAATAGCAAAACTACTTCAATTGACCATACAGACTTAAATATTGATAGAGTTAGAATTGATATTTTAGACGAAAATATTCTAGAAATAAATAATATTATTAAAACTGTAAAATCTGGAAAGAGATTAGGTGGTAAAGACTATACTAATGGAAATTTTGTAAGAAATGTATAAATAATAAAAACTGATGTAAATTTATATGTTTTACATCAGTTTTATTTTATATTTGCTTACTACTTAATTCTATTATTAGATCCATATTATCATCTTTTGCAGCTTTATTTTTTCTAATTGCTCCACATTTTTTACATTTATGAACAATAACATATCCCTTTTTTGCATCAATAATCAAACCAACTGGTTCTAAATCTCCATGACATTTTTCTTGTCTATCTCCTGGATTTATATCCACATGTTTAGAATGAAGACAATATGGACAATGGTTTCTACAAGAATATCCTAGTCTTTTTACTTTTTTTCCACAATTATCACATATAAATTCTTCATCAATTTCTGTAAATTTGCTTAACATCATATTCTCTTTATTCTGCAAGTACTCCTCCTCCTATAAATTCTCTTATTAAAGATGTTTTAGATATATTTTCTTGTGGTACAGATTCAAAATATGATAGTAGTTTTATAAGTCTTGTTGCTTCTGCATATTCTGGTTCAGTATTTTTTATTTCTTTTAACAATGGCAACGCATAATCTTTTAATACTCCTAATTCATATATTAATGATGAATTAAACATACTATCCGCTTCTTCTTGATATGGATAAATATATTTTTCTTCTCCTCTATTTACTGAATACCACATTTTTATTGTATGTTTTGCACTATATCCTCTAAATTGATAATCTCTTACTATTCTTCTTATTAACCTAGTATCAGTTGTTGAAATCCTATTATAGTAATCTATATTTAGTACTGTTAGCGCACTTATATATATTTTATATTTTTGATTTTTTGGTATGGATATAGTTAATTTATCATTTAGACAATGTATTCCTTCTATAACTAATATTTCGTCTTTTTCTAGTTTCATTGTTTCCCCATTATATTTTTTACTACCTATTGTAAAATCAAATGAAGGTACTTCTATTTCTTCTCCATTTAATAATTTAATTAGATGTTCATTAAATAATTTAGTATCTAAGGCTTCTATACATTCAAAATCATAATTTCCAAACTCATCTTTTGGATTTTGTTCTCTTTCTACAAAATAGTTATCAACAGATATTGTAACAGGTTTTATTCCATTTAATTTAAGTTGCATTCCTAATCTTTTTGCAAATGTTGTTTTTCCAGAAGATGAAGGTCCAGCAATTAAAACCATTTTTACATTTTTATCTTTAGCTATATTATCTGCAATATCTGCAATTTTCTTCTCATGCAAAGCTTCTGATAATAATATTGCATCTAATGCACCATTTTTCTTTACTTCTTGATTTAATTTATATATTGTATTTATTCCAATTACTTTATATATATCCTCATATTCATCCAGTGTTGCTAATAATTTCTTGTTTTCTACAAAAGGTGTAAGTTGTGTAGGAGTTTTCCAATTTGGGTATCTTACAATAAATCCATCTTTATATTTAAGAATATCATATACTTTTGTATATCCTGTTGAAATTGGCATTACACCAAAAAAATAATTATAATAATCTTCACAATAATATAGTGATGCTCCATATGAATCAGCTGTATCTATTTGTATTCTTCCTTTTAATGTTTTTTCTTTTTCATAAAATGCTTTTGCTTCTTCTAATGTCATTTTTACTTTTCTTATTTCTATATCTTTATCTATAATTTCTTGCATTCTATTATGAATATTATTTATCATCTCATCTGTCATCTTCATGTTATCTAATTCACAAAACATTGCATTTGATAATTGATAATTCACAGTTAACAATGCTTCTGGGTATAACTCATTTAAAGCCTTAGCCATTATGTACATAACCCCTCTAATATATATCATCATTCCATTTTTAGAATTTAAGTCTATTAATTCTAGTTTAGAATCTTCCTCCAATTCTAAGTTAAGACTTCTAACTTCATTATTGCACATACATGCAATTACTTCTACTTTTGCATTTTCAATTTCTTCTTTTAATAAATCTATTACTTTTGTTCCTTTTTCTACTTCATACACTTTATTTTCATACGTAATTTTCATATTTTCCCTCCACTTTTGTTTTTAACACTATTATTTTATAACGTATCTAATTTTTAGTCAATCTATTTCTATTTTTATGGAATATTTTTATTTTTAAATGGATATACTTTAATTACAAAAGAAATTTTTAGGAGGTACGAGCCATGAATCTTGAAAGAATACACAATATGTTAAATACAAAGGAGAAAGTTGATGTATATTATAATGAAAGGCCTGTTTGGGTTCAGGAAATACATGATAATATAGCCAGAATTAGTTTCATTGATAATTTTGAAGAAAAAGACGTTTATATAGAAGATTTGTATGAAAATGATTTATATAACTAGAAGACCGAAACTATTAAACAATTAACAAAATCACGTAATGAAAAAGACAATTAACCTTATCAATATGTCCAGAAATTTAATAGTGAAAATAAATTAAATATAAATTCAAAAAAAGAAACAGAGTAACTGTCCCTATTAGACTTTTTTCTGTTTCTTTATACTATTTTTTCTTTGCAATAATATCGTATATATGCCAATGTTTCATTTTTCCCAGTCCAGTTTTTTCGTTTTTTTCAATTTCATTGAAGTGTATTATTTCAAAAGAATCTTTAAATAAATTTAATATTTGCTCCTTTGATAAAAATACCATTTGTTTTTTTATTTTTGTCCATGAATCATTTAATCCAAAAAAATTTCCAACAAAATAGCCGTTCTTTAAGAATACTATCAACTATTTTATTCCAAAATTGATTAAAGTAATCTTTTTTACAAAATGGAATACTAAAATTAGCAACTAATAGTTTAGTTTTTTCTAATTTGACGCATTCAAAATCTTGACTAGTAAATCTAAATTTTTTCATTTCCTCATTATCTAATTTGCTAGATATAATTTCTTCTGTATCTTCCTTATCTATTGCTAAAACATTCCATCCATTCTTTATTAAAAAAATTGTATCTCTACCTGCACCACATCCCAAATCAATGGCGTTTTCTGGTTTAATATTCAAATCTATAATTTTTTTAACTATTGGATGTGGTAAAGCATTTTCTGTATTTTTATAATATTTTTCTATATCTCTCATAATTAAATTCCTTTTGATTTATTAATAGATATTATATCACATTATCATTAGAAGACCGAAAGGGAAAAACCCTCTCGGTCTTTTGGAATTACCAAATCTTAACTTCCACTTGGTCGTTACACAGTGACGCTGATGCTCCAAGCAGCTCACATAAAGTATAAATCAAGCTATGTGGCTGTGATTTATCTTTTTTTATGATTTCTTCTGCTTTTTTAAGCATCTCCTCGGTCTCTGCATATACAATTATCTGTATTCCTTGATGCTCCATTTCCAGTTTCCGAACAACGCTTATATTACCCATAAGATGTCCTCCCCTACTTATTTTTATGCATTCATTATATCACGTTATTCATAACCAGTCTACTAAAATTCAATTTTTTCAGATATCCAATCAGTTAATTCATCTATATTTACTCTTACTTGTTCCATTGTATCTCTATCTCTTATTGTAACAGCATTATCTTCTAATGTATCGAAATCAATTGTCACGCAATATGGTGTTCCAATTTCATCTTCTCTTCTATATCTCTTTCCTATACTTCCTGTTTCATCATAATCACACATGAATTTCTTTGACAATTTTTCATATACTTCTTGTGCTTTTTCACCTAATTTTTTAGATAATGGAAGTATAGCTACTTTATATGGTGCAAGTGCAGGATGTAAATGTAGTACTGTTCTAATATCACCTTGTTCTATTTCTTCTTCATCATATGCATTGCATAAAAATGCAAGTGCAACTCTATCACATCCTAAAGATGGTTCAATACAATATGGTATGTATTTTTCATTTGTTTGTGAATCTACATAAGAAAAATCTTCATTTGAATAAGTCATATGGCTCTTTAAATCAAAATCTGTTCTATCTGCAATTCCCCATAATTCTCCCCATCCAAATGGGAATGTAAATTCAATATCTGTTGTAGCATTACTATAATGTGACAATTCTTCTGGTGAATGGTCTCTTAAACGTATATTTTCTTCTTTTATTCCTAAACTTAATAACCAGTTTTTACAAAAATCTTTCCAATATTTATGCCATTCTAAATCTGTTCCTGGTTTACAGAAAAATTCTAATTCCATTTGTTCGAATTCTCTAGTTCTAAATGTAAAGTTTCCTGGTGTTATTTCATTTCTAAATGACTTACCAATTTGAGCAATACCCATTGGCAATTTTCTTCTGGTAGTTCTTAAAACATTTTTAAAATTAACAAATATACCTTGAGCTGTTTCAGGTCTTAAATATATTTCTGCTTTTGCATCTTCTGTAACACCTTGAAATGTTTTAAACATTAAGTTAAATTTTCTAATATCTGTAAAGTTTTGTTTGCCACAATTTGGACATACAATATTGTTTTCTTTTATGTAATTAATCATTTTTTCATCTGACCAGCCATCAACTATTTCTTCACAGTTGTGTTCATGCATCCATTCTTCAATTAATTTATCTGCTCTATGTCTTGTTTTACATTCTCTACAATCTATTAATGGATCACTAAATCCACCAACATGACCTGATGCAACCCATGTTTTTGGATTCATTAAAATTGCTGCATCTAATCCCACATTATATTTACTTTCTTGCACAAATTTCTTCATCCATGCTTTTTTAATATTGTTTTTTAGTTCTACACCTAATGGGCCATAATCCCATGTATTTGCAAGTCCTCCATAAATTTCAGATCCTGGATATACATATCCTCTAGATTTACATAGTCCTACAATTTTGTCCATACTTTCTACCATAATAATACCTCCTGCAAATTATTTCTTACTTTCTTCCATATTCTTTTTTGCTAATTTCTTTTCAAAACCAATTATACTATAAATTATAACTAATAAGTATAATATTATTGCTACTGGCATTGTATATATTCCTATTGGTATTCTTCCAATTGCTATAACACTTAGTAATAATGCTTCAGATATAATTAATCTTAAAAATAATGTAAATGTTGTTCTAAATACTCCTAAATTTAAATAACGAATTCCTACATATGCTAAGATTACAAGTGTTGATATTATCATTGGAATTATATATGGTCTTACAATGTCTCTTCCTCTTAAATGTCCTACCTCATTTACTTGTAATATTTCTTCTTCAGAATCAATTTCATATTTTTCCTTTAATTTTGTTTCTAAGTTTGTAATTTGTTCTTCTGTTGCTTGTTTTACTGTAATTGCTAAAGAATCATGAAATGTTTCTATTTCTTGATAAATAATTTCTTGGTCGCCAAACACTTCTTGTGATATTTGCTTAATATCTTGTAACTCATAATTTTTTCCTAAGTACACATTAATTCTTGTATGTTCACTATACATTAATGTAAAATTTAATCTAAGTACAAATATTGATATAATTCCAATTATTATAATTAGAGCTATTACAATATATATTAGTTTTTTATTTTTTAATAATTCTTTCATCTTCTACCTCCTATTACTATTTTTCATCGTTTAATAATGTTACTGTAATTATATAGTTATATATATATATTGTAACTATTCCCCAGAACATTACCATTCCTATACTTGATACTGGTATCCAGCTCATGAAAGTAAATGTAATAGATACTAATAATAATGGAAATAGAATCCATGCATATTTTAAATATACTTGTTTTGTTATTTCTTTAATACTTAAATCTTTATTTTCCAATTTTTCAAGAATATTTTTAACAAATGTATAATTTAATATTAATAATATAATAAGTGCAGATATAGCTTCTAATGATATAACTACATTTGTATATCTTAATACTATTAATAATAATGCAATACATCCTATATATGATAGACTCGCAAGTAATCCTTTTAATTTGTATTTTACGCATTCATAAACTAGTGCTATTGCTACAATAGCAATTATTATATACATTACAATTTGTAATATATCTTTATTAAGTGCTGATGATAAATATGTATTAGTATCTAAATTATATTTTATTGGCATTATATTAGAATCTATCAAAGTTGCAACTTGTGCTGCTTGATCTAAATAGCTAGCTATTTCTTCACTATCTGTAGAAGCACTTCCTATTGACAACTGTAATGTTCCATTTGTTATTGTCTCACTAAAATATGTTTCTAATAAAGTTTCATCATCTATATTAATTGATATTTTTTTAGTAGTTTTATTTCCTTCTTCATCAGTTGTTTCTATGTATGTTTTTGTAATCTCTTCTAGTTTTGCTTTTCCTTCGTCATTGAATTCAATACTTAGAAATACTCTTGTTCCAAAATCTGTATTAGAATATACTGCTTTTGCATCTTTTACTTTACTATAGTCTAATAAAACTTCTTTTGTATCACTATCTAAAATTTCAAATTTACCTACATATGTAATATTAGCTAACAAAGTATCAGTATTGCTATTTTCAGGTAATTCTAATATTATCTGACCATTATTGTTATTTAATCTTAAATTAAAGTCTTGTACTCCATATTCTTTTAAACGTTTTTCAATTATTCTCTTAGATTTTTCATAATTTTCTACAGTTAAAATTTCATCTGGATTTACTTTTTCTTCTTTCTTTGTATATCCTTCTTTTAAAGTTCCATCTTCATTTTCTCCATCTTGTGATACATTACCCTCGCTATCATATATTACTTCATTTGATGATGTATCTACATCTAGTTTTGCAACTCTTGCTCCACTTAAATTAGTTGATAATAAGTAATCTGGCAATATATTTATTCTTTGGTTTTTATCTTTTACAAAAATTCCAACAAATGATATTAAACAAATTGCTATTATTATCAATATGATTAATGTTTTTAATAATCTGTTATTTTTCATGTTTTCCTCCTTAATTATAATAGTTTTGTATTATTAATTATTAACTCAAACCAAACATTTAAAAATTTTGCAGCATGCTTGCTCATCATTGTTCTTTCCATAAATATTTCAAAATAATCAAGCACTGGGCAAATTTTTGTATCTATATTAATATTTAATATAACTTTTCTATTTTCCTTATCTAGTTTTAATTCTGTATTTGTAGCAGCATAGTTTACTCTATCATGTATGCCAAATGTAGCTTTATTTTTATTTATAACTCTATCTCTATGAACATCTGATTTATCTGCTAAAATTAAAGCTGCTGATATATCACTAACTGCTGTACCTGTTTTTTCATCATGGTTTCCAATAGCCATCATAATTTCTGTTCTATCTTCTTCCTTCATTCCCATATCTTTTAAAATTCCATATGCAAGTAATGCTCCAGAATGGGCATGATCTACTCTATTAACAGAATTTCCAATATCATGTAAATATCCTGCTATTTTTGCAAGTTCTACTCTGTCCTCTGAATATCCAAATGTTCTTAAAACATCTGCTGCTCTATTTGCAACTATTGTTATATGTCTTATGGAATGCTCTGTAAAACCTAGCACTTGCAGTTGTCTTCTTG
Source organism: uncultured Clostridia bacterium (assembly GCA_904381285.1). Taxonomy (GTDB): domain Bacteria; phylum Bacillota; class Clostridia; order TANB77; family CAG-508; genus RGIG8482. The sequence goes on from CAJFII010000002.1 coordinate 145,578, forward strand.
TTCCTTCTATTAAAGCTTGAACCTCTTTATTTTTTTTAACATCTTCTAAAGTTATCATAAAAAACCTCCACATAAACTTTTTATTAGTATGTGATTCTTTATTATATTTATACGATAGATGTATTCTATATCAAAAAAGAATACTTTTCAAGTATTCTTTCATATTTTTATATGGTATTTTTCAAGTTTTTACATATTTTTATATACTACATTGCTACTAGTTCATATGGCGAACTTTCACTTCCATTTCCACTATTTGTTTGAATTCCAGATTTTAAAGTTATTACTGGACGAACACCAGCGTCCATATAAGGAAAATCAGCATACCATCCCATACCTAAAAACAAATAAACAGTATCACTACCGCTATCAGAAACCTGTCGAACAGCAAAGTAAGCGCCAGTATTATCAGTAGTTACGCAACGAGATGCTAACCAATAGTATTTACCTATATTGTTAATACCATTAGTATTTTTGTTTGTTGCTGCTACCATTGCATTATAATCTAAGTTAAACTTTCCAGTTTCATTATCTTCTCCTATTTTACATCCACTTTCATAGCTTCCATTATGCTCAAATTCTAACGTAACTGTTTCTGTTACTGTATCTTTTGGATTTATTGGATCACTTCCAACACATCTCCCACTTATTGCAAATCTTGTGTCCACATAATTACTACAAAATCCATTTAATGTATCAACTACATTATTATATGCCATCTTTTTGTCTTCCTCATCCGAATTTCCTGCTAATAATAAGTAATTCTCATTAGTTACATCTCCTGCACTTATTATTTGTAGTCCATGTTCTTCATCATTATACAATACTTGCCATAATCCTGTATAATCGCCAGTATTAAAAGTTTGCTCTTCATCGCATCCTGTTGCTATTCCATGTTCTGCTTGTGTATAATTTGTTGTATGTCCATTTTCTGTTACACTCATTCCATCTACTTTCATTATAAATGTTTTATTTGCTGGTGTGTATCTTACATAATCTCCTGGTTTTGCTTTACTTGCTAGTGCATCTTCTGCCACTGTGTCATCATTTCCAGCCCCATTTATTACATTATTTATTTCGTTTTGAAAATTAGCTATTCCTGCTAATTCTTGCTCTTGTGCTTGTGTGTGGTTCTTTCCTGCTTGCTCTGCTGTTTTAAATATTCCATTTTCTCCTAATGTTAAGTTTATTGTTACTCCTGCTAATATTAGTAATACTATTATTGTTATAACAAGAGCTATCAATGTTATGCCGATGTTGTTTGTTTATCATTTTATTTTTCCTCCTTTGTTTCTTATTTTATTTTCTACAAAATATTAGTGTTTATTCAATTTATGTTTTTATTTTATAGTTGCTTATATAACTTGTCAAGTTTTTTCAACTTTTTTATGATTTTTCTTAATTTAAATGAAAACTAGCTTCAGATTTATTTTTTATCCAAAGCTAGTTTTTATATTTATTTTATATATTGGCTAGGATCTAATGTTTCATTATTTTTACTAATTTCAAAATGTAAGTGTGCATCATCAGCTATTTCAAATGTTGCAGTATTCCCTACTGTACCAATGCTTTGTCCTTGTTTTACTTCTTCACCAACTTGTACAAATTCAGATGTTAATAAATTTGCATACAATGTCTCAAATCCATTTTGATGTTCTATTATTATAGATAACCCATATCTTGGATCATTTTTTATTGATTTTATTTTTCCATCAGCTGCTGCTTTTACAACAGTTGTTTTATCTGCTTTTATATCAATACCTAAATGTGTTGTCCATTCTTGAAGTGTTTCTGAATATACTAGATTTTCTTTTGCATATTCTTTAGAAATTTCACCTTCTACTGGTTTTACAAATTTAGGATCCTCTTGTTTTTCTGTTGTTTGTTGTTCTTCTTTTTTATCTGTGGTTGTTGTATTTGTATTTTCTTTTTGGGTTTGTGTATCTTTTTTTGTAGTTTCAACTGTATTATTTGATTTTGTTGTATTTACATTATTAGTTGTATTAGAGCTACTCTCTTTATTTGTATCAGTATTAGTTGTATTTGTTATTGTATTTCCTACATTTGTAATTTCATTTGTTGATTCTTCTACAGTCTTTCCCATTTGACTACTTGCTGATTGTGAGTCACTTGCAGCTTCTTGAACTAAACTTGCTATTTTTTGTGAACTTATATCACTTTGTTCTTCCATTTTGTTTCCATATAATATAAATGTGATAACAAATGAAATAATACCTATCCCAATTAAGCTTCCCCCTAAGTATAAAATATTCCTATTATTTTCTTTATTTTCACGTTTTCTTGTTTCTCTTCTCATACGAATTCCTCCTAAAAATTATATTTAATAAAAGTATTTACTTATTTAGAATATTTATACATTTTTTCTAAATTTTTAAGGCAAGTTAAAAATCAATATAAAGATTTTTTTAACCTGCCTCAATTTTAAATATCTGTAATTTCAACACCCACATAAAAATGTTTAATTATTTCTTCATAGTTTTTCCCTTGCTTGGCTAATGCATCTGCTCCTGTCTGACTCATCCCAACTCCATGTCCATAACCAATTACACTAAATTTTATATTATCCCCATCTATAGTAAAATTGAAGTTTGTAGATCTTAAACCTAATATTGTTCTTATCTCTACACCCGCCAATTCTAAATTTCCTACTTTTAGAGTTTTTACTCTGCCACTGTCTGTTTTTTCTTTTATTTGAATAGCATCTTCTAATGCAAAATCTATTACTAAATCAGCATGTTTTTCTTTTATTTTATTTACAAATTCTTCTTTAGATAAAACTACTTCTGAACTATATTGACTATATCCTTCCTCTCCGAGCAGTTTCTACAACTTGTAAATATGGATATCCGCTTCCTCCCCACACATTAATTGGCATTTCAGTTGTACCACCACTATTAGAATGAAAGAAAGCATTTATAGGTTTTCCTTCGTAAGTTATAATTTTTCCTTTTGTACTATTTACTGCATTAACAATCTTATTCCAATTAGATTCCCTTATATTTTCGTCCCATCTTGCAAGTCTATCTTCTTTTGATATCCAAGCTTGACAACAGCTTGCACTATCACATATATCTGCTTGTTCATGCTTTTTTGCTTCACTTGTAATTTTATAAATTGTATAAGTTCTTGCCACTACAGCTTGTGCTTTTAATGCTTCCTCACTAAAGTCCGCTGGCATTTCAGCTGATACAACATGATATAAATATTCATCTAAATTCACTTCTTCTACTTCACCAGAACTTGTATGTAATAATTTTATTGTACTATAGTTTTTATAATCATAATCATTTTCAACTACTTCAGCAATCTGTTCTTGTATAATATTGTTATCTTCTGTTTTAGCTATTGCCTGCCTATCGTAAAAGCTTCTCGTAAAAATTATAGGTATCAAGAATATTATTTGAATTACTATTATTAAATATAAAAATAATTTTCTCATTAATTAATCCTTCCTTATATGTATATTATTCTATGATGTCAATTTTAATTTCATAGAATTTAATACTTTCTTTTCAATTCTTGAAACTTGCACTTGAGTAATTCCAAGAACTTTTGCTACTTCTGATTGAGTTTTATCTTTATAGAATCTTAATAATATAATTTCTTTTTCTCTTGTATCTAAATTTTCAATTAATTGTTTTAATGCTAATTTATCTACGATGCTTCCAGCCTCATCTTTTCCTGTACCTAGTTTATCTAAAATACTTCTAGAATCATCTCCACTTGAATTAGACTCCTCGTAAATTGAGGATACTGGTTTTAAACAGTCCAAAGCATATGTAATTTCTTCTTTTGGTATTTTGAGCATCTTAGATATATTAGATATTGTAATTTCTTCACCAGTTTTATTAAAATATTCTTTTTGAAGTTCTAATATTTTCATTGCTAATTCTTTTGTACTTCTGCTTACTTTCATTATTCCATCATCACGAATAAATCTTTTTATTTCTCCTAATATATATGGTACTGCATAGGTTGATACTTGTACTTCAAAATTTGTATTAAATCTTTTTATTGCTTTAATAAAGCCTAAGCAACCAATTTGGTAAATATCTTCTATTTCATATCCTCTACCATTAAATCTTTTTACAATATTCCAAATTAAACCTTTGTTATTTTCTATTAATCTGGTCATTGCATCCTGGTCACCCTTTTGTGCTTTATTAATGTCTTCTAAATTATTTTCGTACATAGGTAACTCCCTCTTAAATTATTCTTTTGTTTTAAATTCTAAAAGAGCTAAAAACTTTTCCTTCAAGCTCTTTATTCTCACTATCATCACCTTTTTTTATTGTTTTTTTCATAGTCACTTTTGTTCCTAACCCTAGTATAGATTCTACTTCTAAGCTATCCATGAAACTATCCATAATGGTAAATCCCATACCTGATCTTTCTAAATCTGGCTTAGATGTATACAATGGCTCTTTAGCCATATTTACATTTTCAATTCCTTTTCCATTGTCTGAAACTTCTATTATTATTGAATTTTCATATATCTTACATGTTATTGTAATTATTCCTTCATTATCTTCATATGCATGTATTATGCAATTTGTTACAGCCTCAGATACCGCTGTTTTTATATCTGCCAGTTCTTCTATAGTTGGATCAAGTTGAGAGGCAAATGCTGCCACACTAATACGAGCAAATGCCTCATTATTTGATTTACTCAAAAATTCTAATTTCATTTCATTTTCATACAAACTTTTCATTTATTTATTTTCCTCCTCTAAAAGTAAGCTTTTGTACAACTTAAAATTTTGTAGTTCTATGCACATTTATTGGTTATCGGTATAATTTTTAATACCCCACACATTTCAAATATTTTTCTTATACTAGGTTTTACATTCATAAGTTCTGCTACTCCTCCTATCATTCTTATTGTTTTATACCTTCCTATTAACATTCCGATTCCTGCACTGTCCATAAAAGTAACCTGATTAAAGTCAAATATAATCTTTTTAGGCAAATATCTTTCAATTTCATTATCCATTTTCCTCCTTATTTTTTCTGTAGTATGGTGGTCAATTTCCTCCGTAATTTCGAAGATTAATAGCTTGTCCTTGTCTTTATATTTAGTATTCAAATTTATTCCTCCCAACTCTTTTTTAATTTTCTTAATTATAACTCTTTTGGAATTTTTTTCCAATAGCGAAACTTAGGAAGTTTTAGCGATTTATGAGAACATTTCGACATTTTATTTCATAAACAGCAAAAGTAGAATAAAAAAAAAGAGTTCTAAAACTATTGTTCATAGTCTTAAAACTCTTTCTAAAAAAATACTATTTAACTAACTTTTTTATTCTTTTCTACAACAATGTCTCCAAATAATTCTTCTTGTGTAGCTATTACTTTATCCCTTCTTGTTAATTCTAATAATCCTGTAAATGCTGTCACAATTTCCACCTTATTGCATCTAGATAATGTATACAATTTATTAAATACAAATTTTGGTTTTTTTAGAAGTACTCTAAACATTTCCTTTACTTTACTTGATACTGTATATGTATCTGTAATTGCAATTTTTTTAATGTTTTCTGCATTTTGGTTTAATTTATTTTTATTTTTTTGTATTATTCCATCATATATTTCTGGTATAACTTCTTTCGTATATTCTTTTTCTAATTTTTGTTTTGGTAATTCAATCTGTTCTGGTAATTTGAATAATCTGTTTGAATATTTTAAATAATTTTCCTTCAATTTTGTAGCAATTTCTTTATATTTTTTGTATTCTATAATTCTTGCAATTAATTGCTCTTCTGTCATTTCTTCCTCTTCTTGTTCTTGTTTTGGTAATAACCCTCTTGATTTTATATATAATAAAGTAGATGCCATTACTAAAAATTCACTCGTTATATCTAAATTCATTTCTTCAGCTTTATTTATATATTCAATATATTGATCTGCAATTTCACTTATTTTAATATCATATATATCCATTTTATTTTTATCAATTAAATGGCATAATAAATCTAATGGACCTTCAAAATTTTCTATTTTTATAGCATATTTATTTGTTTTTAACGTCAATACATTATTCATTTTAATACTTCCTTTATTGTTTCTTGTCTATATCCTTTTTTTAATAAAAATATTTCTATTTCCTCTTTTGGCATTGTTCTTTCTTTTTTTAAAGCTATTCTTTTAGCAGAATCTATTTCATACTCTTCTAATTCTTCTTTGTTTCCATAAATAAAATCGTCTATTTTGTTTTTATCTATTCCCTTTTGATATAATTTGTATTTTATTTCTTTAATAGATAATGATTTTAAAGCCATAAATTCTTGTACCGCTCTTTTAATATAATCATTATCATCTAAATATCCTGCCTCTTTTACATAAGATATAATATCACATAATAGATCTTTTTGTATAGTCTTTTCAAATTTATTTTTTACTTCAAACTCTGTTCTTTTTTTATACATTATATAATTCATTACTTTAGATTTTTCTTTATCAAATTCTTCTATTGTATACATATTTTCTCCTTATTTACCAAAGGAGTTACATTAAAACAATATGTAACTCCTTTATTATATAATTGGAATTTTTATAAAATTATTATTTATTCTTCTGTTTCTTCCTCTTCTTCTCCTAAACTTTTTTCAAAGGCTTGTTTGAAATTATCTCTTATTTTTTGTTCAATTTCTGCCATCATTTCAGGATTATCTAGTAAATATTTTTTTACATTTTCTCTACCTTGTCCAATTCTTTCTCCATTATAGCTGAACCATGAACCACTTTTTTCTATAATATCCAAATTAACTCCCATATCTAGTATGTTTCCTTCTTTTGATATTCCTTTACCATATACTATATCAAATTCAGCTTCTCTAAATGGTGGAGCAACTTTATTTTTTACTACTTTTACTCTTGCTCTATTTCCAGTTACTTCCCCGTCTTGTTTAATATTTTCTATTTTTCTAATGTCTAATCTTACTGATGAATAGAATTTTAATGCTCTACCTCCTGGTGTTGTTTCTGGGTTTCCAAACATTATTCCTACTTTTTCTCTTAATTGGTTTATAAATATAAGAACTGTTTTTGATTTATTAATTGCACCTGCAAGTTTACGAAGTGCTTGTGACATAAGTCTTGCTTGTAAACCTATGTGTGAGTCTCCCATATCTCCATCTATTTCTGCTTTTGGAACTAATGCTGCAACAGAGTCTACTACTATTACATCTAGTGCTCCACTTCTAATTAGTGCTTCTGCTATTTCTAATGCTTGTTCTCCTGTGTCTGGTTGAGATACTATTAGATTATCTATATCTACTCCTAAATGTTTTGCATATACTGGGTCTAATGCATGTTCTGCATCTATAAATGCTGCTTCTCCACCTGTTTTTTGAGCTTCTGCAATAATATGTAATGCAAGTGTAGTTTTACCAGATGATTCTGGTCCAAATATTTCAATAATTCTTCCACGTGGCACACCACCAATACCTAAGGCTATGTCTAATCCTAAAGCTCCTGTTGGGATTGCCTCTACATTCATTGCTTGGAATTCTCCTAATTTCATAACAGATCCTTTTCCAAATTGTTTTTCTATTTGTCCCATTGCTGCTTCTAATGCTTTTCTTTTTTCTGAAATTTCTGTACTCATTTTATTCCTCCTCTTTTGAAAGTTTCATAATTTAACTGTATTTTAATTTATATTTTATAGTTAAATTTTTTCTTTCTTTTAAAACGTTTGTTTGTATATGTATTATATACATTAGACTTTTAGTTTGTCAATAGTTTTTATAAATTTTTTTATTTTTGAGAATTTCTTAGAATAGATTTTTCCTAATTTAAGATTTTTATTTTTTATTTTGCATTGCATAAGTTGTTTTGATTTAACTGTTATTTCAAGCATATTTAATTTATATTACATTTTTCTTGTTCTGTCAATTAATTTTTTTCGACAGGTTTTGACAACATAGAAAAAAGTATAGAAATTTGTGCCACGCTTGATGCATGGCACATTTCCTTAGCCAAGAAGTCCTAAGGCCTTCTCGACTATCACTATTTTATATTCCTAACTCATATGCAGTTGTAGCATCTTTTCCATCTCCTCCTGTGACTTTGATATCAGATCTTAGAGAAATACAAGGACGAAGCCCAACCTCACTCGACCAGCCATAATTGGAGCCATCTGAACTCACATAGCACAAGTCGCAGGGCCATTCAGAGCCGGTAGTCCAACACATATAACACATTGAAATAGCAACGAGACGAATAATACTCCAGAATACGTGATGCTAGCCAATATCCCTCGCCTGTTGTTAATATGTTTGATACCCCTGACTCTTCTAATGCTTCCATTGTGTTGTAATCTGTTTCATAATTTTCATCTGCTGCCTTCATGTTATTTGCTCCTTCTACTGTAGTGGTAAACTGCAATTTTACTGGTCCTGCATTTTCTGTATCTTTTGCAGTAAATGTTCCATCTGCCCCTACTGTTGGCACACTTCCTACACATCTTCCATCTAACGCATATGGACTACTTTCTGCATAATATTCTGCCTTTTGATTTAATGTTGTTATTGCACTATTATAACTATCTCTTGCAGTCGCCCAGTCATCTCCTCCTAACGTTACATAGTCTACATTTCCTGCTGATATTATTTGCAAGCCATTTGTGTCGTCATTATATAGCACTCTGAAGGTTAATACTCCTTTTTCTGTTCCCGTATCATATTTTACATAATCTCCAGGCTCTGCTATGTCTTTTAATAATGAACCAATTACTCCTGGTGTGTCTGTTTCATTTTCTTCGCTATTTCCCGTTCCTGCTATTATATTATTTATTTCATTTTTAAAATTTGCTATTCCTGCAAGTTCTTGCTCCTGTGCTTGTGTGTAGTTTCTTCCTGCTTGCTCTGCTGTTCTAAATATTCCATTCTCTCCTAGTGTTAGGTTTATTGTTACTCCTGCTAGTATTAGTAATATTATTATTGTTATTACTAATGATATTAGTGTTATTCCTTTTGCTTTTTTCATTACTTTTTTGCTTATACTTTTTGTATTATTTTTTCTTTTCATTTTTCTTTAGTCCTCCTACTGCTTTTTTCTTTCTTTTTCGTCATTTTATCTTTGTCATCTTCCATTTGCAATAGTTTGGACCGTTTTTGATTATCACTTTTTTACATAAAAAATGGAACGGAATTTCTGAACTTGTCAAAAATCTCCGTCCCCACCGACAACTTTTATTGTAATCTAGTAGCTACATAATAATATGTTTTATATTCTCCATATGCAACTTCGCCCTTTATACTAAATCCTGTTGAATCTGTTGCCACAACTCCACTAAAACATTGTTTAGATCCTCCGTTTGCAAATAAGTTTAATGCATGTCCTCTATCTGAATATATTATTGCTATATTACTACTTTCGTCTCTTGCAACCACCATATTAGGTTGAAATCCACACTCAACTCTATAACTTGTACTAGAGTCTGAACCTTCAATCCTGAATGTCCCAGCTGAATATCTGGCTCCTTGTGAATAACCTGCATTATATCCTGCATTGTAGCCATTATTATAACTTGGTCTTGAATCTAATGTTCCTCCACTATAATATCCTGCTGGTACTGAATATGTTGTGTTACTTCCTGACCAGTTTAAATTTCCTCTATTTGCCATACTTCCTGTTATTTTACTTCCATTTACCCATGCTGTTTTTCCACTTAATATATTTCCTGCTGCTGCTGTTGCTGATTTATGATATCCTGCTGGTATTGTGTAACTTCCTCCTGCATTTAAACTTTTGTTTATTGCTCCATTATTTGGCATTTTTCCTGTTAACCCTACTTGTGTTCCATTTGAAAATGTTTTTCCATTTAACACATCTGCCACTGTTGCATTTCCTGTTGATTGTTTTTTCTGCAACTCTGCTATTTGTGTATTTAAACTATCTATTGTACTTTGTTGTTGTTCTATTGTTTTGTTTAAACTGTCTACTTGTCCTTGTAAATTCTCTATTTGTTCTTGTAGTGCTGTTTTATCTCCTTGTGCTTGTTCTAATTGTCCATTTAAATCTTCTATT
>CAJFII010000003.1 GCA_904381285.1 uncultured Clostridia bacterium
AGAACAAATAGAGAATTTACAAGGACAAGTAGACAGTTTAAATAAAACAATAGAACAACAACAAAGTACAATAGATAGTTTAAATACCCAAATAGCAGATTTAAAAGGAAAACAATCAACAGGAACAGCAGTAGCAGCAGATGTATTAAGTGGAAAAACATTTTCAAATTCAAGTGGAGTAAACCTAACGGGAAGTATGCCAAATTTAACAAGTAGTTCTAAAATTACACATACATCATCAAATCCTACTAAAGTAATATTAGGTGATAATGCATATATAAGTACAAATAGTGATGGGACAAATAGATTACAGATAAGATATAACGGACAAAATGGATATATAACTTCAAATACATTATTTGCACTAGACTATTCAAAAGTGGCATCAGCAATAGGATTAACAGGAAATAAAATAGTAGCAGGAAATACTATATTAGGTGTAGCAGGAACTGACAAGGGATATAATAATGGATATAATGCGGGAGTAACAGCAGCAGATAATAGAGTAAACACAAACTCAACTAATTACAAATCTGGATATAATGCAGGATATAGTGCAGGAAGAAATTCACTTGGAGGATATAAAACGAGTGCTACAATTCCATGTTCACACTTTATAGCTGTATTAACTGCATCAGGATCGGCTGCTACAGGTTCAATTGGCAATGCTAGTACAATTTCTATTACAAATGCTACCAAGGTAAATGCAAATAGTTATATTACTTATTCGCATTATTCATCTTCGAATGGTTCAACAACTAGATCATTTGGAGGAGCTTTTTGGGTTGAATGTACAGCTTCTAGTGGACAAATAGGGCAAACACTATCTGCTACAATAAACTATGCTTATAGGTCTAATTCGCAAAATAAGACAGGAACAAAAACTATGGAAGTGAAGATGATAATTCCATTAAGCTAGTATTGCTAATTTTCAATATCTTATTATTTATTATAATTGTTTTTTGTAAGGTGAAAAATGCTTGCTTTTTTACAGAAATATGATAAAATAAATATGGTTAAAAATGAAATAAAAGTAAAACAAATAAAAATAGGAGGTATAAAAAATGGAATTAAAAGGATCAAAAACAGAAAAAAATTTAATGGAAGCATTTGCTGGTGAATCACAAGCAAGAAACAAGTATACATATTATGCAAGTAAAGCAAAAAAAGAGGGATATGAACAAATAGCAGCATTATTTACAGAAACAGCTGACAATGAAAAAGAACATGCAAAACTATGGTTTAAATTATTACATGGAGGAGATGTTCCAACAACTTCTGAAAATTTAAAAGATGCAGCAGCAGGAGAAAATTATGAATGGACAGATATGTATGACCGTATGGCAAAAGAAGCAAAAGAAGAAGGATTTGACCATATAGCATATTTATTTGAAGAAGTAGGAAGAATAGAAAAAGAACATGAAGCAAGATATTTAAAATTATTAGAAAATGTAGAAAATGGATTAGTATTTTCAAAAGATGGAGAAAAAATCTGGAAATGTAGAAATTGTGGACACATTGTAATAGGAAAGAATGCTCCAGAAGTATGTCCAGTATGTGCTCATCCAAAAGCATATTTTGAAATAAAAGCAGAAAATTATTAAAATTACATTAAACTTTAAATGAAAGTGATAAATAAATTAAAAGAAAAACACACATAACATAGTTTATGTGTGTTTTTTGTACAAATTGTGAATTTTTATAATTACCTTTGTTTTAAGTTGAAAAAAGCATTGTACTATGATAAAATCCAAGTGAATAAAGATATTTTAACGAGTTTTCTTTTATCTTAAAAAAGAGGAGGAAAATAAATGTCATATATAGAATTTAAAAATGTTGTAAAAGAATATAAAATGGGTGAAATAATAATAAAAGCTCTGGATAATACAAATTTTAAAATAGAAAAAGGAGAACTTGTAGTTATTGTTGGACCAAGTGGGGCTGGAAAAACAACAACTCTTAACATTTTGGGAGGAATGGATAATGCAACTTCTGGAGAAATAATTGTAGACGGAAAAAATATTGAGAAACTAAAAAATAGAGAATTAATAAAGTATAGAAGAGAAGATGTTGGTTTTGTTTTTCAATTCTATAATTTAGTTCAAAACTTAACAGCAAAAGAAAATGTAGAACTTGCAACAGAAATTTGTAAAAACTCATTAGACCCAGAAGAAGTAATAGAAAAAGTTGGATTAGCAGATAGGAAAGATAATTTTCCTTCTCAACTATCTGGAGGAGAACAACAAAGAGTGGCAATAGCAAGAGCAATAGCTAAAAATCCAAAGCTACTTCTATGTGATGAGCCAACAGGAGCATTGGACTATAAAACAGGAAAACAAATTTTAAAATTATTACAAGACACAGCAAGAAAAGAAAATATGACAGTTTTAATTATTACACATAATGGAGCAATTGCTCCAATGGCGGATAAAGTAATAAATTTTAAAAATGGAACAGTGCAAAAAGTAGAAATAAACGAAAAACCAATGAAGGTTGAAGATATAGAATGGTAGAAAATAAGGGTAGGTGAAAAATGTGAAAAAAGCCTTATTAAAAGATACGTTTAAGGAAATAAAAAAGACATATAAACGATTTATATCCATTTTACTAATGGCTTTTTTAGGAGTAGGCTTTTTTGCAGGAATTCGAGCAACATCACCTGACATGGTAGACACAATAGACAAATATTTTAAAGACCAAAATGTGTACGACATACAGGTCTTGTCTACTTTAGGCTTAAAAGATAGTGATATTGAAGCTCTAAAGAAAATAGAAAATGTAGAAGAAGTTTATGGAACATATTCACAAGATGCAGAAATTAATATTGAAAATACGCAAATTATTTCAAAAGTTTTATGTTTAGAAGAAGTAAATAAACCAGTTTTGATAGAAGGAAAATTACCAGAAAATATAGATGAATGTGCAGTAGAAGAAAATTTCTTGAAATTAACTAACAAGCAAATAGGAGATACAATAGAAATACAAATAGAAAACACAACAAATGATGATGGAGAAGAAAAAGAGTATTTAAAACAAAAGACAGTAAAAATTGTAGGAACAGTACGAAGTCCATTATACATATCAAGTGAAAGAGGTTCTAGTAATCTTGGTGCAGGAAAAATAAATGCATATATTTATATATCAAAAGAAAATATAAACGTGCCAGAAATATATACAGAAATATATATAAAAGTTAAAGATTCAAATAATCTTACTACATCAACAGCTAAATATGAAGATCTAATAGAAAGTGTAAGTGATGATATAGAGAGCATAAAAGCAGAAAGAGAAAATGCAAGATATACAGAATTAGTAGATAATGCAACAAAAAAAGTGACAGACGCTGAACAAGAATTAGAAAAAGAAAAACAAGATGCACAAACTAAAATTTCAGAGGCAGAACAAGAAATAGCTGATGCTAAAAATGAAATTACAAAAGCAGAACAAGAAATATCTACAAATAAGGAAAAAGCAGACAAAGAATTTGCAAATGCTGAAAGCCAAATAAAAACTGCAAAAAATGAAATATATAAAAATGAAGAAACTTTAAATAGCAAAAAGCAAGAAGTACAGAATAAGTTAAAACAAGCTGAAGAACAAAAAGCAAAATTACAGAGCAGTTTAAATGAAACCAATTCAGGGTTACAACAAGTTGAAACACAGTATAACAAAGTTGTAGAAAGTCTAAAAAATGAAAACTTACCAGAAGAGCAAAAACAAACATTAGAGAAAACTAAAACTACTTTAGAAGCTAAAAAACAAGAATTACAAAAAGTAAAACAAGAATTAGATAATGGAATTAAACAAATAGACGAACAAACTAAACAGGCTAATCAAGAATTAACTAATGCACAAAATCAAATTACAGCTGCTAAACAAGAAGTAGAAAAAAATGAAGCAAGTTTAGCACAAAATAAAAAAACTACATACGCACAAATAAATTCAGCACAAAAAGAAGTAGAAGATGCAAAAGCAGAATTACAAACAGGAGAAGAAGAATTAGCAAAAAATAAACAGGAATTTGAAGAAAAAATTAGTGAAGCAGAAGAAAAGTTAATTGATGCAAAAAATAAAATTGCTGATATTGAAAATCCTAAATGGTATATATTAGACAGAACAGGAAATACAGGTTATAGTGGTTTTATACAAGATACAGAAAGTATTGAAAATATAGGAGCAGTATTTCCAATAGTATTTTTTGTAATAGCAACTTTAATATCTTTAACATCTATGACAAGAATGGTAGAAGAACAAAGACAACAAATAGGTACATTAAAAGCACTAGGATATAATAAGTTGCAAATTGCAAGTAAATATATTATTTATGCTACTTTAGCATGTATTATAGGTGGAACATTAGGTATGTGTGTAGGATTTGTACTACTTCCAAAGGTTATTTGGATGATGTATGAAATGCTATATACAATGCCAGAAATTATAACTAATTTTAACTTTACATATGCAACAACAGGATTATTAGCTGCAAGTATATGTATTATTGGAGCTACAGCTTATACGGCTTTTAAAGATTTGAAATATACGCCAGCACAATTAATAAGACCAAAAGCACCTAAAAAAGGAAAAAGAGTACTATTAGAAAGAGTACCATTTATTTGGAAACGATTAAGTTTTACAAGGAAAGTTACGGTAAGAAATTTATTTAGATATAAGAAAAGATTTTTGATGACAATTATCGGTATAGCTGGATGTACTTCTCTAATAATAGCTGGATTTGGACTAAGAGATACTATAAGATCTATAATTCCAAATCAATATAGCAAAGTATTTGATTATGATATGCAAGTTGGATTAAAAGATGGGTTAAATGATGAGCAAATACAAAATCTTATTACTAAATTAAAAGATAAAGAAGAGATAACAGATGTATTTGAAGTATATATGACTTCAGCTACACTAGTTAATAATGAAAATAGTGAAGATGTACAAATTATAGTACCAAAAGATAGTAATGAATTACAAAACATAATAAATTTATATGATGTAGAAACAGAAGAAAAAGTAGCACTATCGGAAAATGAAATATGTTTAACAGATAAAGTAGCAGAACTTTTAAATGTAAAACAAGGTGATACAATAATATTAAGAGATAGTGATGAAAACGAAAAAAGTGTAAAAATTGCAAATATAGTAGAAAATTATATTTCTCACTATGTATATATGTCTAAAAACTTATATGAAAGTTTATATGACAAATATGAAACTAATGTATTATTTACTAAAAATATAGACTTAAACGAAGAACAAGAAAATGAACTATCTAAATTTGTAATTGGTCAAAGTGAAGTTGGAAGTATTACTTTACAGTCAACAGCAATGGGAATAATGGATGAAACAATGAATTCGTTAAATTATGTAGTAGTTATTCTAATTGTATCAGCAGGATTATTAGCATTTGTAGTATTATATAATTTATCAAATGTTAATATTAGTGAAAGAATAAGGGAACTTGCAACAATCAAAGTTTTAGGATTTTATGATAATGAAGTATATTCATATATTTCTAGAGAAACAGTTCTATTAACACTTATAGGAATATTATTAGGAATATTTGGAGGATATTTTTTAACAAACTTTATTATGAGTACTTGTGAAACTGATATGCTAAGATTTTCTAAAGTAATAGAACCATTAAGTTATGTATATTCAATAGGAATTACAATTATATTTACATTAATAGTAAATATTGTAACATATTTTGCACTAAAGAAAATTAACATGATAGAAAGTCTAAAGAGTGTAGAATAAAAATTAGGAGAAATGAATATGGAAATTAAACAAATACTAGAAAAATTAGTTAATGATGAACTTACAATAGAAGAAGCGGAAAATAAAATTAAAAATAACCAATATGAAGATTTAGGTTATGCCAAAATTGATCATAATAGAAAAGAAAGAGTTGGTACAGGAGAAGTAGTATTTTGTGAGGGAAAGCCGGATCAATTTTTAAGTAAAATATATAAGGCAATATACAATGAAAATAAAGAAGTATTAGGCACAAGAGCAAGTAAGCATCAATATGAATTACTAAAAAAAGATATTCCAAATATAAAATATGATGAAATATCAAGGATATTAAAAATAGAAAATGATAAACAGAAAATTGGGAATATTGTTGTATGCACAGGTGGAACAGCTGATATTCCAGTAGCAGAAGAAGCTGCACAAACTGCAGAGTTTTTTGGCAATTATGTAGAAAGAGTTTATGATGTGGGAGTAGCAGGAATTCATAGAATTCTATCACAAAGAGAAAAACTAGAAAAAGCTAATTGCATAATTGTAATAGCAGGAATGGAAGGAGCTTTAGCATCTGTTGTAGCAGGTTTGGCAAGGGTTCCTGTTATTGCAGTTCCAACATCTATAGGCTATGGAGCTAATTTTGGAGGATTAGCGGCACTATTAAGCATGCTAAATTCTTGTAGTAATGGAATATCTGTAGTAAATATTGATAATGGATATGGAGCAGGATATATAGCAAACCAAATAAATAAATTAAAAGTATCTTAAGGGAGAATATATGTTACAAAAATTAAAAGAAAGATTAAAAGAATTAAATAAAGTAGCTGTTGCATACTCTGGTGGAATAGATTCTAGTTTTTTATTATATATAGCAAACCAAACATTACCAAAGGAGAATGTGCTAGCAATTATAGTAAATGGACAGATGGTAGCAAGGCAAGATTATAAAGAAGCAATAGAATTTCTAAAAGAAAATGAATTTAATTATATAGAAATACCATATGATGCTTTAGAATTGAAAGAATTTAGAAATAATGATAAAAATAGATGCTATTACTGCAAAAAAAGTATTATGACTAAGATTAAAGAAGTAGCAAAAAGTAATGGATTTGAAAATGTTCTAGATGGTAATAATTTTGATGATATAAAAGTTTTTAGACCAGGAAATAAAGCAGCAAAAGAACTGCAAATAATAAGTCCACTTGAAGAAATTGGATTTACTAAACAGGATATAAGAAAATATAGTAAAGAATGTGGAATAAAATTTTGGAACAAGCCATCTAATTCATGTTTAGCAACTAGATTTCCATATGATACAATTTTAACAAATGAAAGTTTAAATAAAGTAGAAGAAGCTGAAAAAATTATAAAAAATTTAAATATTCCAAAAGTAAGAGTTAGAATTTATAATGATACAGCAAGAATAGACATAGATAGACAGTATTTTGAAGTTATTCTAAATAATGAAACAGCAATCGAAAAAGTAAAAAACTTAGGATTTAAATTTGTTACTTTAAACTTATTTGGATTAAAAAGTGGTAATTTTGATGAATAAATAAATTATCATTAAAAATACTAATATGGAAAGGAGTGTATTATGAATACCGAAAAAGAAAAAATGCTATCAGGAGAATTGTATGATCCTAATTGCGAAGAACTTGTTAAAGATAGATATATAGCAAAAGATGTTTGCTATAAGTATAATAATTTAAAGCCTTCAGAGCTTGAAGAAAGAAAAAAATTAATAAAGGACTTGTTTGGAAAAACTGGAAATAATATAACAGTAGAATCTAACTTCTGGTGTGATTATGGCTATAATATAGAAGTAGGTGAAAATTTTTATATAAATCATAATTGTGTAATATTAGATGCTGCTAAAGTGGAATTTGGAGATAATGTTCTTATTGCACCTAATTGTGGTTTTTATACAGCAGCACATCCATTAGATACTAGTACAAGAAATAAAGGAATTGAATTTGCTAAACCTATAAAAGTTGGAAACAATGTATGGATTGGAGGAAATGTAATAGTACTTCCAGGAGTGGAAATAGGAGATAATGTGGTTATAGGAGCAGGAAGTGTAGTTACTAAAAATATTCCATCTAATGTAGTAGCATATGGAAATCCATGTAAGGTTATAAGAAATATAGATTAAATAAGGTATTGACATGGAGTAGACTCTAAGTGATATATATTGTTAGAGTAATTATTATTAAATAATTTAAAAGGAGGATATATATATGGAAAAATCAAAAGTTTATTTTACAAAGGAAATAACACCAGAAAGTGTTATTAAAATGTATGAAAAATTAGGAGTTAAATTAAATGGAAAAGTAGCAGTAAAATTGCATTCAGGAGAAGAAGGAAATCAAAATTACCTAAGACCTGAATTTGTTAAAAATATAGTAGAACATGTAGGCGGAACAGTAGTAGAATGTAATACTGCATATGAAGGTGAAAGAAATTCAACAAAAAAACATGAAAAATTAATGGAAAAGCATGGTTGGACAAAATATTTTGATGTAGACATCATGGATGCAGAAGGACCAGATATGAAATTAGATATCCCAAATGGAAAAGTTATAAAAGAAAACTTTGTAGGAAAAAATATGAAAAATTATGATTCAATGTTAGTATTATCACATTTTAAAGGACATCCAATGGGAGGATATGGTGGAGCACTTAAGCAATTATCAATAGGATGTGCTTCTTCAGAAGGAAAATCTTGGATACATTCAGCAGGTAGAGAAAAAGATCAGACTAAGATATGGGATAATTTACCAGAACAAGATTTGTTTTTAGAATCAATGGCAGATGCAGCATCTTCTGTAGTAGAATACTTTAAAGATAATATTGTATTTATCAATGTAATGTGCAACATAAGTGTTGATTGTGATTGCTGTGCAGTTGCAGAAGATCCATGTATAAAAGATATTGGAATTTTGGCAAGCACAGATCCAATAGCAATAGATCAAGCATGTATTGATTTAGTATATAACTCAAATGATCCAGGTAAAGAACACTTTATAGAAAGAGTTGAATCAAGACATGGTATTCATACAATAGAAGCTGCAAGCCAATTAGGATTTGGAAATAGAGAATATGAATTAATAAATGTAGACTAGTAAAAATAATAAGATGTGGGGGAAAACATGGAAATACTATATTTTGATTGCTCAAGTGGAATAAGTGGAAATATGACATTAGGAGCATTGTTAGAAATTGTAGGAAATGAAGACTATTTGCTAAATGAATTAAAAAAACTAAATATAGATGGTTATAAAATAGAAATATCAAAAAAGATAAAAAATGGTATAACAGGAACATATGTAGATGTAATATTAGAAAATGAACATAATCACGAACATAGCCATGAACACGAACATGGGCATGAACATATTCATGCTCATGAAGTTCATCATGAACATAGAAATTTAAATGATGTAAATACAATTATAGATAATAGCGAAATTGATGAAAAAAGTAAAGAATTAGCCAAAAGAATTTTTTTAAGAGTAGCAAAAGCAGAAAGTAAAGTTCACAATAAACCTATAGAAGAAGTACATTTTCATGAGGTAGGAGCAATAGATTCTATTATAGATATTGTAGGAACAGCAATATTAATAAACAAAATTAATCCAGATAAAATTGTTTCGAGCATTGTAAATGATGGTTATGGTTTTATTGAATGTGCACATGGAAAGATGTCTGTTCCAGTACCAGCAACTAGTGAAATATTTGCAAATTCAAATGTAAAATTTAGACAAATAGATATAGATACAGAACTTGTAACACCAACAGGAGCAGCAATTATTGCAGAATTAGCGGAAGAGTTTACAACACTTCCAGCAATGGTAACACAAAAAATTGGTTGGGGAGCTGGTTCGAAAGATTTAAAAATACCAAATGTATTGAAAGTATATTATGGTAAAATAGAAAAAGTAAATGAAGACTTTATTGTAATGGAAACAAATATAGATGATACAGCAGGTGAAATATTTGGATATGTTTCTGAAAAATTGTTTGAAAATGGAGCTTTAGATGTGTTTTTTACACCAATTTTTATGAAGAAAAATAGACCGGCATATCGTTTAACAGTTGCGTGTAGAAGTGAAGATTTGTATAAATTACAAAAAATAATATTTAGAGAAACTACTACAATTGGAATTAGATATCGTTATGAGTATAGAACAGAACTTGAAAGAGAAGAATTAGAAATTGATACAAAATATAATAAACTGAAAGTAAAAAAAGTAAAAAATAATGGTGAAACATATATTTATCCAGAGTATGAAAGTATGAAAAAAATAGCAGAAGAAAATGATATACCATTAAAAGAATTATATAAATTAAATGAACTAAAGGAAGTATAAAATAAATGGAGGAAAACAAAGTGAAAACTGCATTAGTTCTTGAAGGCGGAGCAATGAGAGGAATATATACAGCAGGTGTACTAGATGTATTAATGGATAATAAAATTAAAGTAGATGCAATAATAGGTGTTTCAGCAGGTGCTTTATTTGGAATTAACTATATTTCAAATCAAAGAGGGAGAGCAATTAGATACAATAAAAATTATATAAAAAACAAAGAATATATGGGGCTTTATTCTTTGTTAACAACTGGAAATATTATGAATAAAGAATTTTGCTTTAATAGATTAATATATGAACTTGACAAATTTGATTTTGAAACTTTTAAAAAATCAAACACTGATTTTTATGTTACAGTAACTAATGTAGATACAGGTAAAGCAGAATACATAAAAATAAAAGATATAGAAAAAGAATTAGAATATTTAAGAGCATCTGGTTCAATGCCATTAGTATCAGAAATAGTACAAATAAATAATAAGAAATATTTAGATGGAGGAATAGCAGATAGTATACCAGTTAATAAAGCAATAGACTTAGGTTTTGATAGAATAATTGTTGTCTTAACTAGACCTATAGAATATAGAAAAAAGAAAATATCGTTATTACCATATAAACTAATGTACAGAAAATATCCTGAATTTATTAATACAGTGGGAAATAGGTACATAAACTACAATAATACTGTAGAACAGATAATAAGAGAAGAAGAAAACAAAAATATATTTGTAATTAGACCATCAAAAAATCCAAACATCAAAAGATTAGAAAAGGACATACATAAAGTAGAAGAAACATATAATTTAGGAGTAAATGATGCTAAAAGTAAATTGGAAGATTTAATTAATTATATAAATAAATAAGAGGTATGGTTCCACAACCATGCCTCTTATTTATTTATGATAGTTAAAAGTTACATAATGATTATAGCATGCAAGATTGCTGATGTCAAAGGCGTTTACAATGATTACTAATAATGTAAGCCAATAAATAGTAGTTGAAAATTATTTAGTTGTATAGTATTATAATTATTATGAAAATGTAAAATTTAATTAAGCATAATTATTGCAATACAAAAATACTAAAAGTTAAAATAAAGAAAAGGAGTAATTTATGAAATTAGTAGTAAAAAAATTAAAGAAAAGTTTTGATAAAAAAGAAGTACTAAAAGATATCAACTTTAATTTTGAAAAAGGAAAAATATATGGACTATTAGGAAGAAATGGGGCTGGAAAAACTACATTTTTTAACTGTTTAAATGAAGATATAGAAGTAGATGAAGGAGAATTCTATATAGAAGATAATAATGTAAAAAGAAAAATGGAAGCAGAAGATATAGGATATGTTTTATCTACTCCAAATGTTCCAGAATTTTTAACAGCAAGAGAATTTTTAAAATTCTTTATTGATATTAATAAAAGTAGAATAAAAGACCTAAAAACAATAGATGAATATTTTGATTTTATGAAAATCGAAAAAGAAGATAGGGATAGATTATTAAAAGATTATTCACATGGAATGAAAAATAAAATGCAAATGCTTGTAAATATTATAGCAAGTCCTAATGTATTATTATTAGATGAACCACTTACATCTTTTGACGTAGTTGTTGCAGAAGAAATGAAACAAATGTTAAAGGAAATAAAGAAAAATCATATTATCATATTTTCAACACATATTATGGAATTAGCATTAGATTTATGTGATGAAATAGTTATATTAAACAAAGGTGTTTTAGAAGAAATTGATAAAAATAATTTAGATAATGAACATCTAAAAAATAAAATAATAGAGGCTTTAAAGGAGGAATAAATAAGATGGTAAAAACATTCATAACTTCCTTTAAACTAAAAAATACTTATAGAGTAAATAGTATTATCTATTCCATAAAACAACTACCAATCATAAAAAGAATACTACCAAATAGTTTATATAAAAATAGAGGATTAAAGATATTTGCTAATATAATTAGTATCTTACTAGAAATACTAAATATATTTATAGGAAAATTATTATATATCGCAATTATGATTTTTTCTGTATTACAAATGTATCAAACAAATTCAGCAGACACATTTTTGCATTTATTTATTTTTCTTACTTTATGTGGTGGGGTATTAAATACATATATGCTTAATCCAACAAAAGATAAATATTATGCAATAGTTCTTATGAATATAGATGCTAGAAAATATGTATTATCAAACTATTATTACCAATTAATCAAACTAATTATTGGCTTTTTACCTTTTACAATTTTATTTGGGGCAATGGCAAAAATTCCATTATGGATTCAAATTGCGCTACCATTTTTTGTTGTATCTATAAAATTAATTGTAATGAATTATAGTTTATATGATTTTAAGAAAACAAAAAGAGCATCAAATGAAAATATACCAGATAAAGTTGTTTGGAGCATAGTAATCATATGTTTACTATTAGCCTATGGATTACCAGTAATCAACATAATAGTAAATCAAGAAATTTTCTTATATGTTTTTATTGTAACTTTAATAATAGGAATTTATAGTTTAATAAAAATACATAATTTTAAAGAATATAAGAAAATGTATAAACAAATTTTATCAACATCAAATGTATACATGGTTGAAAATAATGCTGGAACAAGAGCAATGAAAGAAACCAGTTTAAAACAAATAGAATTAGATAAAAGTTATACAAGCAATAAATCAGGATTTGCATATTTTCATGATTTATTTGTAAAAAGACATAGAAAAATATTAACAAAAGCGGTGAACAAACAATCAATTATAATAGTACTAATTTTTGCTGCCATCATAGTAGGTATACAAATGAATTCAGAATTTAAAGGAAAAATAAACAATGTATTATTACAATATTTACCTTATTTTGTTTTTATAATGTATTTAATAAATAGAAGTTCAACAGTTACACAAGCAATGTTTATGAATTGTGACCATAGCATGCTTACCTATAGAATATATAGAACACCAAAAGTTATATTAGGAATATTTAAAGAAAGATTAAAAACTCTAATAAAGATTAATTTATTACCTGCATCAATTATTGGAATTGGTTTAGCTTTATTATTATTCTTATCTGGTGGTACTGATAATGTATTAAATTATGTAGTATTAATAGTGTCAATAATTTCGATGAGTATATTCTTTTGTGTACATTATTTAGTAATGTATTATTTATTACAACCATATAATGTCAATACAGAGATTAAAAGTAGTACATATAAAGCAGTACAAGCAATAACATATTTTGTATGTTATTATATGATACAAATACAATTACCAACATTATCTTTTGGTATAGCAATGATTGTTTTTTGTATAGCTTATTGTTTTATTTCTCTAATTTTAGCATATAAATATGCACCGAAAACTTTTAAACTAAGACTATAAATAGTTTACTAAAAGATTCGTTTGAAATATAACGAATCTTTTTATGTATATAAATTAACAATATGTATTGTTTTTTATTTCATAATGTGCAATAATGTTTCTGTAAAAATAGGAGATTGAAATGGAGGGGTTGTTATGAAAAAAGGATTAAAAATATTATTCATAACGATAGGAGTAATTATTCTTTTAGGAATTGTGTTTTTTGCCGTAGATTATACAAGGGTGCAAAAACAAGAAAAACCAATATTTTGTATAAACTATGCTACTGCAAATGATGGAGGGACTAAAGAATACATTGGAATAGGGTATAAAGTAATTGATTTTCATAAAATACAAGAAATAGATGAAAATGGAGATACTTTATATTATGATGAAATAAAAATTGGAACATGGTTTATGGATTATGATGATTTTGCAAATGAATATCAAAAAGAAGATAACATGGTTGCACAAATGAAAGCAGTAGTAGTGAAGGTAAATGAGAATAGTTTATTAGTTATGGGAATAGAAGAAGCATCTAGTTTATATAGTGTTGGTTTTACAAGTGAAGGAAATATAGGATTTAAACAAGGTCAAGAAATATTAATTTATTTTAATGGAATGATAATGGAAACTTATCCAGGGCAACTAGGAGATGTTGGAAAAATAGAAATAATAAAAGAAAAAAGTGATGCAGAAATACCGCAAAATATATTAAGATATTGTTATAGTTCAAGGAACAATGTTACAGTTACAGTAAATGAACTTACAAACAAGGGTATATCTTATACAATAAAAGATACAAATGAATTACCATATAATTATCCAAATACATATCAGATATACAAGAAAGTTAAAAATGAAAATTATACAGGTGTAGGGCAAGTAATAGGAGAAAATACTAAAAACTCTACTGCTGGTTTTACACGGAACAGGAACGGAATATATTTGGGAAGAGACAGAAAAAATTTCAAACATATCAAGCGAAGAAACAGGGAAAAGTGTAGCAAATAATGAAAACAAAACAATAGAAAAAGAATTTGACTGGACAAGATTATATGGAGAGTTAGGCAGTCGGAGAATATGAATTTGTTTCTAATGCAGAAGATTCATTTTCAATAAGAATAAAATTTACAGTAAGTAAAAATGGAGAGGTATCATATAGTGAACCTACATTTATGTAAAAATTAAATTATGAAACCTAAATAGGAGGTATTATTTATGATAGAAATAAAAAATGTTTCAAAATCTTACGTAAAAGGAAAAAAGTCAATAGACAATTTGAATCTTGAAATTAAAAATGGAGAGATATTTGGATTTCTAGGTCCAAATGGAGCTGGAAAAACAACAACAATAAGAATGATAACAGGTATATTAAATATAGATGAAGGAGACATTTTAATAGATGGAAAGAGTATAAAAGAAGAACCATTAGAAGCAAAGAAAAACTTTGGATTTGTACCAGATAGTCCAGATATGTTTTTAAAATTAAAAGGAATAGAATATTTAACATTTATGGCAGATGTATATGATGTACCACAAAATAAAAGAAAAGAAAAAATAGAGGGATTAACTAAAAAATTTGAAATATATGATGAATTAAATAATGAAATTCAAAGTTATTCTCATGGTATGAGGCAAAAAATTGTTATATGTGGTGCATTACTTTCAGAGCCTAAAAACTGGATTTTAGACGAGCCAATGACAGGCTTAGATCCAAAATCTTCTTATGATTTAAAAGAGATGATGAGAGAACATGCTAAATCTGGAAAAACTGTATTTTTCTCAACACATATATTAGAAGTAGCAGAAAAATTATGTGATAGAGTAGGAATTATAAACAAAGGAAAATTGGTATTTGTAGGAACATTTGATGAAATGAAACAAAAATTTAAAGAGGAAGCATCTTTGGAAAAATTGTTCCTAGAGATTACAGAGGAATAAAATTGGAAAGGAAGAAAATTGTATGAATAAAGTAATAGAATTAACAAAAATATTCCTTAAAACTTCTTTCTCAAATATGGATGCAAAAATGGGAGTTTCTACAAAATCAAAAGGTAAACTTTTGCTATATGCGTTTTTAGTGTTATATTTTGGAGGCCTTATTATACTTTTATCATATAACCTTCTTACAGGATTAATAGCTATCCATCAAGAAACAGTATTTATAGGTATGATTTTATTTATGATATTTGGACTTGCAATATTTCAATCCATTTTTTCAAGTATCAATATATTATATTTTACAAAGGATACTGAATACTTATTACCCTTACCGCTAAAACCATATCAAATTATACTTGCAAGAACAAATGTAATGTTGATAGCAGAATATGTTTTGATATTTTTGGTAGGTTTAATTCCACTTGCAATGTATGGAATATTAACAGGAGCAGGAGTATTTTTCTACATAAAAATGGTATTAGCAGTAATATTAGTACCAATATTGCCTGTACTACTAATTAATATAATTGTAATGGCTATTATGAGTTTTGCAAGATTAACAAAAAATAGAAATAGATTTCAGCTAATAGCATCTTTATTAGTTTTAGTAATTATAGTAGGTTTGTCTATATCAATGAGTGGAATGAAGGAAGATATTTCAAATGAAGAAATGGCACAAATGGTTGTTCAAGCAAATGGAATGATAGAATTAATAAAAGGATATTTCCCAACACTAGACTTTTTAATAGAAACATTAGTAACAAATGAGATAGGCATAGCAATAATTGGATTTTTAAAGACGATATTAATTACAATATTAGCATTTGTTATTTATATGTTTATAGCACAAAAAATTTATTTGAAAGGATTAGTTGGCAATTTATTTGGTGGTGGTTATAAAAAATCTAATAAACAAATAAACCAAAAAGAATATAGTAACAGTAAATTATACAAAAGTTACGTAGGAAAAGAATTTAAGAATTTACTTAGAAATCCTGTATTTTTAATGCAATGTTTATTACCAGCTATATTAATTCCAATTTTGATGGTGGGAATTATTTATGCAGGAATAAATAGTGAAGATAATGGAATGGCAGAACTTACCAAAATGCTAGGACAAATGCAGACAAATTCATTTATGATTGCTTGTGTTATTTTAGGAATTATTCAATTTTTTACAATGTTTATTTATATTTCAATAACAGCAATATCAAGAGATGGAGAAAATGCAGTATTTATGAAATACATCCCAGTTCCATTATATAATCAATATATTTATAAAATAATTCCTAATATTATCATGAATATTGTAACAATTATTATTACACTTGGAATGGCACAATATATTTTACATTTACCAATTATAACTTTAATTACATTATTAATAGTGGCAACAATTATGGGAGTATTACAAAGTATTCTTATGCTTATAATTGATTTAAAAAGACCAAAACTAAATTGGGATTCGGAATATGCAGTAGCAAAGCAAAACTTAAATTTAATTTTTCCAATGATATTAGCTATGGTGAATATAATGGTTCTAGTAGGAGCGGTAGCATTACTAGAAAATATAAATGTATATATAGGACTTATAATTTTAGGAATACTATTTGCAATTATAACAATTGCAATGAATAAATATTTAAACAAAAATCAAGATAAACTAGCAGAGAAAATTATTTAGAAAAGGAATATCTTAAACCATAACAAAAAGCAGACATTAAAAACAAATTTATAATGACTGCTTTTTGTTTATTTATATAATAATGTGATTTTTCTACCATTAATCTCAATAAGTTTATCATCTTTTAAATGTTTTAATTCTCGAAACATAGCTGATCTATTTACTGCAATATAATCGGCTAATTCTTTAAGAGAGAAAGGCAAATAAAGAGATTTAGAAGGAGTATTTATATATTCAATTTCAAAATATTCCAAAAGTTTATCCCTTATTTGTTTTTTTTCTAATATCCTAATTCTTTTATTTCTTTCTCTAAATTTGATATTAGTTATATCAAATAAATTTCTAAGGAAGGTATTAAAATATGGATGGTTTAAATTTTTTTCATTTAATAATTTATCATAATCAATAACTAATACTTCTGTTTTACCTTTTGCAATTATTTCACAATTTTCATTATTTGTCCCAGAAATATTTGTTCCAAATACATCATATTTAGAAAGATTTTCAATTAAAATTTCATTCCCATTATATTCAATATACATTATTTGGGCGCTTCCTTCCATAATAATGCAAACAATATTTTCGTTTTTTATTGTTGGCAATATTTCCTCATTCTTGTTGTATGTATAGAAGTGAACGCCTAGTAAATCAAGCAATTTGCTTATTTGCAATTTGGATAAATCATCAAAAGGACTTCTCATAAATCATCACCAAAAAAATTTTAACAAAAAATCGTAAAAGATGCAAGTGCAACTTTTATGTTTTATAAATTATTGATATAAAATACATATGAAAATTAACAAGGGAGGAACAAAAGAAATGAAAATTGTAAAAAGAGATGGACACATTGTAGACTATGATCCAGAGAAAATTAGAATAGCAATAGGTAAGGCAAATAATGAAGTAAAAGCAAAAGAAAAAGTATCAAAAGAACAGATTAAAGAAATTATAAGTTATATCGAAGACCTAGACAAAAAAAGAATATTAGTTGAAGATATTCAAGATATAATTGAGCAAAAATTAATGGAATTTGATAAATATGAGTTAGCAAAAAAATACATTACATATAGATATACAAGAGAATTAGTAAGAAAAGCAAACACAACTGATAAGTCAATAAAAGAATTAATTGAAGGTGAAAATGAGTACTGGAATAGTGAAAATTCTAACAAAAATGCAGAAGTTGTAACAACACAAAGAGATTACTTAGCAGGTATAACAAGTACAGATATAACAAGAAGATTCTTACTTCCAGAAGATATAGTAGAAGCACATGATGCAGGAATTATTCATTTTCATGATGCAGACTATTTTGCACAAAATGCTCTTCATAATTGTGAATTAATTAACTTAGATGATATGTTACAAAATGGAACAGTTATTAATGGAGTAATGATTGAGAAACCTCATAGATTTATAACAGCAGCTACAATTGCAACACAAATTATACTTGCAGTTACTTCTTCAAGTTATGGTGGAGCAACAGTATCTCTTACACATTTAGCTCCATTTGTAAGATTAAGTTATGAAAAATATTATAAAAAATATAAAGATAGAAATTTAAGTGAAGAAGATTGCAAAAAATTTGCTATGCAAGACACTAAAAAAGAAGTTGAAGATGGAGTACAAACATTCAATTATCAAGTAAATTCTATGACAAATACAAACGGACAAGCACCATTTTTGTCAGTATGTATGTATTTAGGAGAAACAGAGGAATATAAAGAAGAATTAGCAATGATAATTGAAGAATTCTTAAAACAAAGAATTGTAGGATTTAAAAATGAAAAAGGTGTATATATAACACCAGCATTTCCAAAACTTCTATATATTCTTGAAGAAGATAATATTCATGAAGACAGCAAATATTGGTATTTAACAAAACTAGCTGCAGAATGTACAGCTAAAAGAATGGTGCCAGATTACATTTCAGAAAAAGTAATGTTAGAGTTAAAGAAAAATGAATATGGAGAAGGAGAATGTTATCCATGTATGGGATGTAGATCATTCTTAACACCAGATAGAACAATGAGCCTTGGAAATATTGCAAAAGCTAAAAACTACGTTGAAGGAAAAGGTAAATATTATGGAAGATTTAATCAAGGTGTTGTTACAATAAACTTGCCAGATGTTGCACTTTCTGCTGGTGGAGATATGGATAAATTCTGGAAAATTTTTGATGAAAGATTAGAGTTATGCCATAGAGCATTACAAATAAGACATAAAAGATTAAGTAATGCGACAAGTGATGTAGCACCTATCTTATGGCAACATGGTGCATTAGCAAGATTAGAAAAAGGAGAATCTATACATGAATTATTACATCATGGATATTCAACTATTTCACTTGGTTATGCTGGATTATATGAATGTGTTAAAGTTATGACAGGACATTCTCATACAGACAATGGAGAAGGAAAAGAATTCGGCTTAAAAGTAATGCAACATTTAAATGATGCTGCGGGCAAATGGAAAGCAGAAGAAGATATCGATTATTCTGTATATGGTTCACCAATAGAATCAACAACATACAAATTTGCAAGATGTTTAAAAGAAAGGTTTGGTACTGTAAAAGGTATTACTGATAGAGGATATATTACAAATTCATATCATGTTCCTGTATTTGAAGAAATAGATGCATTTTCTAAATTAAAATTAGAAAGTGAATTCCAAAAATTAAGCCCAGGAGGAGCAATTTCATATATAGAAACACCAAATTTACAAGGTAATTTAGATGTAATAATTGAAGTTATACAATTCATATATGATAACATTATGTATGCAGAGCTTAATACTAAATCAGATTATTGTCAAAAATGTGGTTATACAGGAGAAATACTAATTGATGATAATTTAGAATGGTATTGTCCAAATTGTGGCAATAGAGATCACAATACTTTAAATGTTGCAAGACGTACTTGTGGATATATCGGAACTAATTTCTGGAATAAAGGAAGAACAGAAGAAATAAAAGAAAGAGTATTACATATAGATAATAAGGTGGATGAATAATAATGAGATACAATTTAATTAGAAAAATGGACATATCAAATGGACCTGGAGTAAGAGTATCAATATTTATGCAAGGATGCCAGTTTCATTGTAAAAATTGTTTTAACAAAGAAACATGGGACTTTAATGGAGGAAAAGAATTCACAGATGAAACAATTAATAAAGTATTAGAATTATCAAAAAAAGATGAAGTAAAAGGCTTATCTATATTAGGAGGAGAACCAATGCATCCTGTTAATATAGAAGGAACAACAAAACTTGCAAAAGCATTTAAAGAAAAATTTCCTGAAAAAGATATATGGGCATGGTCTGGATTTAGATATGAAGACTTAAAAGATAAAGAAGTACTAAAATATATAGACGTATTAGTAGATGGAACTTATAAAGATGAATTACATGATCCTACTTTAAAATGGAAAGGTTCATCTAATCAAAGAGTTGTAGATATTAAAAAAAGCTTAGAAAGCCAAGAACTTGAACTAATAAAATAATGAAATTTAAAATATATTACTTAAGATAATACAAAAATACAGATAGTTTTAGCTATCTGTATTTTTGTAAGTGTAAATATAATAATATAAAAACTTTAATAAATGAAATTATTCGATTACATCTACTGTTTTAAAGTTGAAATTATTAAAAAATATTATTCCATCATCTGTGGCAATATTATTAACTGCCGTATGTATAACGATGCATTGTGAATTAGATGTTTCTTCTTGGATTTGTTGTAGCATATTCATTTCTACATGGATTTTTTTTAACTGAAGCTCAGGTATTTCTTCTAACTTCCATTTTTTTCTTAATTCCTGAATAGATGCTAAATATGCTCCTATATCATCGTGTATCCTATCCTGACGAGCGTTTAAAATGCTATTATTATCAACAGCCTCAAGTAAATCTCTGTCAGTAATGGTTAAACGGTCAAAATACATACTATTTTTTGTGTGAACATGGTCCAATCTTGCTTGTGCATTATTAGGATCTACAAAATGCATTGCAAAATATCTTTTGGCAGTTCTTTCAGGATGGGTATATGAATTATGCATTTTACTTACTTCAGAGTCAACAGCAATGTTAAACAAGTAATCTAACTTCTTATTTAACTTCTCTTGATTATCCGTAATTCTACTAATAACTGAACTTATGTTATCAAAATTGAAATCAAGTATTTCTCTGATTTGCTCTAATTTCTCATTTTGCTTAGAAATAATTCTATATAAGTTTACTTGGGCGCTTATAATTAGTTCAATAGTAAGCAGAATTGAAAGATATTGCTCAGAAAAATATTTAGTTCTTTTTTGTGATAACTTAGGGTGTTTTGCTCTATCAACAATCTCTTTCCAAAAATCATAATTCATGAGCGAAGTTATGACATAAGTATTAAAATTTGGGAGTTTTTTACTAGCCTTAAATATGTCCTTATTTATAATACTGCTTATATCATCGTCATATTTAAAATACTCTATCGGAATTATGATATATCCTAGAGCATTGACCCGCCTTCTTAATTCACTAAGTTGCATGTGCATACAAGATTCTGAAATCTGGTATTGTGGAAATTTAGTGAACATGTCGGAAGATTGTTTTAAGCTTAATAAATATTCACCTAATAGATATCCATCCTTATCCATATATTCTTTAAATATGTTTTCAATATATTCGTTTACTTTTTTTCGAATATATTTATCAGATAAGGGCTTACTATCAAATTCTTTTTCAAGGAAGTCTAATTTTTGTTTTAAATCTAGCAATCTTTGCATTTTTTTCCTCCTTATCACTTCTCTAAAAATACAAAGTAACAAATTCTATTTCTTTTATTCCAGCATAATATAAAATCATCAACATAGCTTAACCAAATTTGAGTTGGAAATTTTAACCAAACTTCTGGCTCATCCGCATAATAAGTGTCTCTATAATGATAAGACAGATAACATTGATGAGAAAAATCCCAGAAAGAAGGCAGTTTACGAATCAATCGAGTGTTAATAAATCTAGTTTCAATCATTTGTTTGTAAATATAATCAGGTAAATCATTAAATGGTATGCTATATGGTGTTATAAAAAGTTGCTGACCAGTGCAAATTCTAGCCTCCTTATTTGGAAAACTTTCTTGTGTAAATATTGAAGAAAGTTCACCGTTGTAATAAACTGAATGCATAAAATTTTTCTCATACCAAAGAACTGACTCAATAAATTTGCTTGAATAGCACTCATTATCTTGACGTGGCTTGAAATCTCTAAATAAATCTAATTCATTAATAATTTTCCGCCTTGGTAATACATGGGCATCAAAAAATTTTTTTAATGTAAGAAAATCTTCAGTTGGTTTTCTTGTTAAAGGGTTACAAGATTCAAAAAAATCTAATAATTCTTGATGTGTCATTTTTTAATTCCTCCTTTAAATACATTATTACAATTTACATAACATATATATTATCATGAATTGATAAATATTGCAAGTTAGAGAAATATATGTTAAAATGCCGATGATGTATTAATTATAAATAGAAAGGGGAAAGACATGATAAAAGTAGAGCATATAACAAAGAAATTTGTTAGAAATAAAAACAAAAAAGAAAAAGAAGAATTTTATGCAGATAAAGACATCACATTTGAAGCAAATGAAGGCGAAATTATAGGAATACTTGGACCAAATGGAGCAGGAAAGACTACTTTACTTAGAATGATAGCAGGAATACTAGAACCAACTGAAGGAAAAATTACTTTTGATGAAATGGATTACCAACACAACGAAATAGAGATTAAACAAAAAATAGCATATTTATCAGGAAATACGAAAATATATGATACACTATCAACTTATGAATTATTAAAAATGTGTTGTGATATATATGGTGTTTCTAAAGAAGAAAGCGAAAAAAGAATAAAAGAAATTACAAAAGTGTTAGGTATGGAGCAATTTTTATATAATAAAATTGCAAATTTATCTACAGGACAGACACAAAAAGTAAATTTAGCTAGATGTCTAGTACATAATCCGCAATATTATATTTTAGATGAAGCTACTACAGGTTTAGATATTATTTCTAGTCAAATTATACTAAACTTTATAAAAGAAGAAAGAGAAAAAGGAAAAACAATACTTTATTCTACACATTATATGGAAGAAGCAGAAAATATATGTAACAGAGTAATTATGATAAATAAAGGAAAAATTATAAAAACTGGAACACCAGAAGAAATAAGAAAAGATACAAATACAGACAATTTAAGAGATGCGTTTTTTGCAATGATAGGAGGTGTTTCAGATGAAGAATAATTTATGGAACATTTTAAAAAAGGAATTAAGAGAATTATTTAGAGATAAAAAATCTTTAGCAATGATGTTAATTATACCAATATTTATTCCGCTTTTAGTTATTGGAATGTCTGCTTTATTTGAAGCACAAGTAAGTAAAGAGGTAGACGAATATAATAAAATTGGGTTCGCTTATGAAATGACAGAAGCAGAAAAAAGTATTGCACAAGAAATGAATATTGAAGTAATAAATGGAAATGAAGAAGAGTTAAAACAAAAATATGATAATGGAGAAGTTGATCTTTATATTACAAAACAAGATAATAAGTATATTATAAATACAGATGGCTCAGATATAAGTACATATGCAGGTAGTTTGATGGAAGAATATTACAATGCATATAAACAATATTTACAACAAAATTATTTGCAAGAAAATAATATAAATCCAGATGAAGTATTAAACATTATTACAGTAGAAGAAAATATGATTGAACAAGATAATTACTTCGCAAATTATATCAAAAACTATGCTTTCTTATTTATAATGATGGCAATAACAGTATCAGCAACATATCCAGCAACAGATACAACAGCAGGTGAACGAGAAAGAGGCACTTTAGAAACATTATTAACGTTTCCGATAAAAAGTAAAGACATCATTGTAGGAAAATTTTTAGGAGTAACGGTATCCTCTATTATTACAGGAATAATAAGCTTAGTGTTAGCAATTATTTCTTTAATCATTACAAAAAACATGTTTTCAATATATGAAGGAATAGATACTATGTTCTCACCAATTAGTATATTATTTGCAGTAATTGTTATTATAGCATATTCATTCTTTATAAGCGGATTATGTATTGCTATTGCAAGTACATCAAAGACATTTAAAGAAGCACAAAGTGCATTAACACCTTTAACATTTATATCATTCTTTCCAGGAATGATTGCATTTATGATGGGAATAACAACAACACCAATTCTTTCAGTAGTACCATTTATAAACTTTACATTAATATTTACAGATATTAATAACGGAAAAATAGATTTATTAAATATAGTGTTAATGGCTGTATCTACTATTATTTATATAACGCTTGTATTTACATATATTATAAAACAATATAAATCAGAAAAAGTATTATTTGCAAAATAGGAAAAACAGGGGGGAAAGATATAATAGAAAAGAAATTAAAAATAATATTAGAAAATTGTCCGCAAAATCATAAGTGTCCAGCAGTAAAAATTTGCCCAATAGGAGCACTATCACAACAAGAATTTGAAGCACCTACAATCGATTACAATAAATGTATAAAGTGTGGTAAATGTTCTAATTTTTGCCCAAAGAAGGCATTAGTTTTAGAAACTATAAATGAGGCGTAATAAAAAAGTGAAGGATATGATTTAATAGAAAAATAGTAATTTAGAGTTTTAAAAATAGAGATTAAAATAATAATCTCTATTTTTTTGAAAAAATTTTTAAAAAAGTTGTAACCTTTTCTAAAAAAATGTTACTATGTATATGAAAGTTAACTAAAAGGAGATTTAGATCTAAATTGAAAAATGAAATTTTAAAGGATTATCTTGTAAATGGAAAACTTGATATGGACAAATTACTAGATGACTTTTATGGATATGTATATATCATTGTAAAAAATAGTGTTAGTATATATATAACAAATGAAGATATTGAAGAAATAATATCTGATGTATTTATTGCTATATGGAAAAATAGTAATATGCTTTCCAACACAACAGATTTAAAGGCTTATTTATCAGGAATTTCAAAAAATATGATAAAAAACAAATATAGAAAAAATGAATTAAATTTCTCTATATCTGATTATGAAGAAAAAATTATAGATAACAGTAATCTTGAAAAAATTGTTGAAGAAAATGAAAGGGACTTCATAATGAAAGAATGCTTAAAAACATTAAAAAAGGAGGAATATAAAATATTCATAATGTTTTATTATGAATCAAAAACAACAAAAGAAATTGCAAAAGAATTAAATTGTTCTATTGGAAAAGTAAAAGTTATTCTTCATAGAGTTAGAAAAATAATAAAAAGAAATTTAGAAGATGGAGGTTATGGCTATGAAAAATGATGAGCTAAAAGAGAAAATAAGAAAAAACATA
Source organism: uncultured Clostridia bacterium (assembly GCA_904381285.1). GTDB lineage: Bacteria > Bacillota > Clostridia > TANB77 > CAG-508 > RGIG8482. The sequence continues at coordinate 25,549 of CAJFII010000003.1, forward strand.
AAAGAAGAAATAGCTGTATCAAACATCAGAAAGGAGTTTGATATGAAAACAAATAGAAATAAAAGAATTGTTTATGTAATTTCATCTATATGTGCAGTATTTATATTAGGAATAGTTATATTCATTGGGACAAACAAGCTAGATAATGCATTTAATATTGGAAAAACAGAACAATCAAATAAAAACAAAGAAGAACAAAATATTAAATTGAATGTAAATAAACTTGAAGATCTAGCAATGACAAGTTTAGATGCAGACATAAAAACCATTGAAATGGATACGTTACCAAAGAAATTTAAATTCATGGATGGGGTTATCATACCAAAAGGATATGAACTAGAAAATAGTTATAATGTTTATGTTAGAAAAAATAAGGATATTGCAGAATACAATATATTACATGACTATTTATTTTATTATAGAAAAGATAGCACAAGTAATATAAAAATAGCTTTTTCAGAAATAGAAAAACCACTGAGAGATTATTATATTGAAGAAGAAAAAAATATTTCAAAAATAGGAGATGTAGAACTAATTATATCCAATTGGAAGCAAATGTATATTGTAACTTTTGAATATGAGAATATATTCTTTGATATTGAAACAACAGGTATTACAGAAGATGAATTAATAACTTTATTAGAATCAATTATTGATGGAGTTAGAAATGTTATGTTTAAGTGACAAATTTCCAGTTCTAAATGGTAGATATAAGTGCTAAAAATTATTATAATGATATTAATAAGTGAAGAGGCTCTTAATATCAAATAATGGGAGGAATGATTTACATGAAATTTAATGAAAAATTAATTAAAATGAGAAAAGAAATTGGTCTATCACAAGAAGAACTGGGAAACAAATTAAATGTTGCAAGACAAACTGTGAGTAAATGGGAATTAGGAGAAACAACTCCAGAAATGGATAAATTAATAAAAATGAGTGAAGTTTTTAATATTACATTAGATGAATTGATTAAAGATGAAAAAGTCAATGAAAAAACTAATAATACAAATTCTCAACAACTTGCGGGAATGGTAATAAAAATTTTAAAAGGGTTAGGTATATTTTTAATAATATTATTTGTTATAATTCTATTTCTAATAATAGGGGGCTTAATTTCATTTAATAAAATAAAAGTGGATAGTGGAACAAATGTAACTGTAGTTGAAATACAAGAAAATAATGAAATACAATTTGAAGAATGATTACATTCAATATCTGTCCGGTATATGATTATTACCATATTTAAAAGGTATGATTTAATAGAAAAATAGTAATTTGTTTTAGTTTAATAATATATTAAATAGCATTCTTATTTGTATAATTTTGAATGTTAAAAAGCATTGCTTGTAGCAACGGACTATTCTTTATATAATAGTTATAATAAAGAAAGGAGTTGTTGTAAAATGTTAAAAGAAAACATTAAAACAATCAGAAAATCAAAAGGGCTTTCACAAGAAGAACTTGCTATCAAGCTAAATGTAGTAAGACAAACAATTTCTAAATGGGAGCAAGGATTGTCAGTTCCTGATTCTGAAATGCTAATCTCTATATCAGAGGTTCTTGAAACACCAGTAAGCACTTTACTTGGAGAAAATATTTCTGAGTCTAAAGTAGATGATTTGAAAGCAATTTCTGAAAAATTGGAAATAATAAACTTACAATTATCACAAAGAAAAAATGAGAGAAGAAAAATGATCCGTTGGCTACTAATTTCATTTTGCATAATCATAATAATAACTTTCATAGCTTTAATCTTATTAAATAGTCCATACTTAAACTGGGATTACAGTAATCCTGAGAAGGCTGTTTTAGGAGTTGCTTTTCATTCTTTTGAATGGTTGTTTATCAGAATAGCACCAATTATCCTTATTGGATTAATTATTGGAATTTTCTTAACTAGAAAGAAAAATTAAAGTAGAACAGCAAATACAATGAAAAGAATTTTAGAAATAAGTAAATTTATATATTTGGAGGTAAACATGACTGTTTTTTAGCAATACCTTTTTGAATATTAGTGGTATTTTAATTACTACAAAAAGAAAATTGTTCTATTAAAAAAGTAGAATGATTTTCTTTTTTGTGTTATAATCATCTAGAAAATTATGACTTGAAAGATGATGAAAAAAGAGAGTGTGAGATATATTAATGAAGAATAAGAGTATTTTTATTATGAATATTATAAGAAGCATTATTTTTTTATTGATAGTATTATGGCTATTTTTTAAAAATACAGGTTTAATGAAAATTATAATAATTCCATTTATTGTCTGTGGACTTGCTATAATGGGAAAAAATATTTGTTTACTTATGAATAAAAACAAGTATGCGAATATTTTTAGCAAATTATATGTAATAACTTTTTTAGTTTTTTGCTTTGGCTTTTTAATATGGGTTGATTATTCTACTATAAAAAATAATCAATATGGTTTCACTATATTCACAATACCATTTTGGTTAATTGGGATATACGCTGTTCGAAAAAAACTATTTAAAACAAATAAGGAATCTGTTATTAAACCAATCATGTCAAAATTTAATTTTTCAGTTGTTGTAGGTTGTTTTTTAATAGGAATTACTTTAATAATAGGAATTGTATGCTTGTTTATTGGAATTACAGAAACATATAAATCAAATGAAATTGCAAAAGACTATATAACAACAGATGGATATTTTAGTGATTATACTATCTATAATAGTGATGAAGACGGTATAACTTATGAACTTATTTATACATATACAGTTAATGGAGAAGAATATACTATTTCAACAAATTATGGTACAAATCATATTCCAGAAGAAAATAGCATTAGAGAAGTAAAATATAATCCTAATAATCCAGATGAAGCTATTTTAGTTGGAACAAATGATAAAAACTTTCTTATCTATTTTGGTGCATTTTTTACATTGGGTGCAATGGCCTTTATTATAGTAATATTACAGACTAAAGGCGTTTTTGACAAAGTTAAAATTGATGTTGTAGGGCTTTATTTTGGAATAGTATTTTTTATAATAGGAGTTGGTATTATCCTATTCCAAAACGGAACGACATCTTCGTTTTTAGAAACAATAAAATCATTAGGACTATGGATTCTTATTCCAATTTTGTTTATTATTGTTGGTTTAATTCAAACAATAAAATGTTTATTTTTTAAACAAACCAAATAAAAGATATATAGGAAGGAAATAAGCAATGTACGATATTGAAGACATTTGTAATAAATACTATAACAATGTTTATAAATATGTATTAAGTCTATCTCATAACCCTAATATAGCAGAAGAATTAACACAAGAAACATTTTATATAGCAATAAAAGATATAGATAAATTTAAGGGGAATTGTGAAGTTGTTACATGGCTTTGTATCATTGCAAAACATTTATATTACAAAGAAGCGAATAAACGAATTTTAGAAGATATAGATAACATAAATCATGCTTCAGAGATTTCTATTGAAGAGAATTATATTAAATATGAAGAAAGATTAAATTTATATAAAAATTTACAAAAACTTACCGAAAATGAGAAAAACGTAATTTACTTAAGATTGCTAGGACTCTCTTTTAAAGATATTTCGTATATTACAGGAAAAACAGAAAGTTGGGCGAGAGTAGTATATTATAGAGGGAAAAAAGACTTGGAAAAATACAGTAAAGGAGGTAATGAAAGTGAAAAGTTTGGAGAATAATACATATTGTAGCATGATAGAAGACTTATTACCGTTATATATAGAAAATTTAGTAAATGATCAAACGAAAGAAGAAATTGAAAAACATCTAAAAGAATGTGAGAAATGTAAAAAAGCATTAGAAGAAATAAAAACGAAAAGTATATTTGATTTAGAAGAAAAGGAAGAAGAAAATCAAAAAACAAACCATGAAAATATTGAAAAAGAAATAAAATGTATTAAACATATAAAAAGAAGAATATTTTTGAAAACATTATTAGCAATTATTATTACAATTGTAGTCGTCTTATTGGGAGTTAATATTTGGAATACGTATAGAATTATGAAAGATGAAAATGGCAAATGGATTTTATACAATATGAATACTGGAAATATTAAAGAGGGAATAGATGCTACAAATGTCTATGCAGAATATACATTAATAAACAATGGAATAGAAACTACAAATTATGTATTATTAACATTTGATAAAGACAATAAATGTATAAATGCAAGAAGAATTGTAAGTGGTTATAATGAAGAAGAAATACAAAAAGAATATAATAATATAATAACAAATTGGAAGCTTTTATATTCAAATGTAAAAATTGAAAATGGAAAATTATATATGAATGATAATGTATACACAGGAAAAAATAAAGAAAAACTGTTAAAGAATTTGAAAGAAGATTACAATGCAAAAGTTATTGAAATTTAGAATAAAATTTTAGAAAAGTACTTCATACAAAGAAGTGCTTTTTATTTAATTATAAAATAAATCTAAATTAGAACGAATTTATAGCAACAAATGATTGCCATAAACTGTAAAACTACTTGAAAAAGAAGAAAAAAAGATATATAAATAGCTTGACAAGTAATATTTGTAAATATAAAATAGTATCATAAAGCAAGACAATTAAAAAAAGACAAAAAATGATACATTGACAATTGAATAAAAAAGAATACTCATCTTACTTTCAAGCTTGAAATTTCCAAAGCATATGAATAAAGCAGTAATATTTTGTAAAAAATAATACTAACAGAAAACAAGAAAAAAGAAAAACTAAGGAGGAAAAAATAAAATGAATAAAACATTAAAAAAGAAAGAAAAAACAAACAATAAAGGTATAACGTTGATAGCTCTAGTTATAACTATCATTGTATTACTAATACTAGCAGGAGTAACAATAAACCTAACATTAGGAGAGAATGGAATATTTAGAACAGCAGAGCAAGCAGGAAGAAACTACACACAAGCACAGGAGCAAGAACTTGCAGGAATAGAAAATTTTGAAAATGAAATAAACAATATAATAGCTGGGACAGGAAATAATGGAGGAAGTGGAACAGACACTCCAGGAGTAATTGGTTCATTATTAAAAGATGTAGCAGAGCCAGGAGATTATGTAAAATATGATACAGGAATAGATGGAATTGGAGATAATCAAGATGGAATACTAACATTTAGAGTATTATATAATGATGAAACAAATGGATTACAAATAATATCAGACAAGAATGTGGAAAATGTAACACTAGGAACAAATGGATCTGATTTAACAGCATGGCAAGCATCAATGAATGATTATAATAATGCAATAGCTGTATTAAATCAAAAAGCAGAGCGTTATGCTACAAGTAGTCCATATACAATAGATGGAAGATGTGTAGGAAGTGTACCAACAGTGGGAGCAGACGGAAAATTTAATGCAAAAAATACAGAAAATGTGGGACCAGTAAAATTAGACTTTACCACCACAGTAGAAGGAGCAAACAGTATGAAAGAAGCAGATACAAACTATGAAGCAGACCAAACAGCAATGAAAACAGCGGGTATATATATAACAGGAGAGTATTACTGGCTAGCATCCCGCAATGTGGATTCGATTTTTTCTAAGTATAATTTCAGTATAGGCTATGTGGATTCAAGCGATGACTTTTACAAACACTACTACAACTTGTGTTCTCTGGATTCTGATGGCAACACTAATGGCTATTCGCATGGAATCGGTCTTCGTCCTTGTATTTCTCTAAGATCTGATGTCAAAGTAATAGGCGGAGGAGATGGAAGTTCAGAGGCACAAGCATATGAGCTAGGAATATAAAATAAGATGTAAGTAAAAATATTTGTAAGTAAGATAAATGAAAGGGAGTATTTTTTAATACTATTTTTAAAGAGGCAAATAAATTTGCTTCTTTTTTTGTTGTTAAAACAAGTATATAAAAAATAAGAAAAGTATAAAAAAGTGTAACATTTTTCTTTAAAAAATCTCTATCATATAGAAAAATAAGAAAGAAGGGATTATTATTGGAAAAAATTGTATTAAACTGTAGAAATCTTTGTAAAAAGATTGGTAAAAAAGATATTTTAAAGGGCATATCATTGGAAGTAAGAAGAGGAGAAATTGTAGGTTTTATAGGTCCAAATGGAGCAGGAAAAACAACGACAATAAAATTAATATTAGGCTTACAAAAAATGACAAGTGGGACTGTAGAAATAAATGGATATGATATAAAAAAGAATTTTGTTGAGGCAATCGAAAAAGTAGGGGCTATAGTAGAAAGTCCAGATTTATATATGTATTTGTCTGGATATCAAAATCTAAAAATTGTAAAAGAATGCTATAAAAATATTACTCCAAATAGAATTGATGAGGTAGTAAAGATTGTAGGTCTATCTAATAGAATAAAAGATAAAGTAGCAAAATATTCTTTAGGAATGAGGCAAAGATTGGGGATTGCTCAAGCAATATTACATAAACCAAATTTACTAATTTTAGATGAGCCGACAAATGGTCTAGATCCAGAAGGAATTATAGAAATAAGAAATTTACTAAAAAAATTAGCTCATGAAGAAAATATAGGAATATTAATTTCTAGTCATAATTTAAGTGAATTAGAAAATGTGTGTGATAAAGTTTGTATTATTAAAAATGGAAAAATAATAGAAGAAACTAATATTGAAAATTTAAAAAAGGAAATAGTAGAAGAAAGTTATATTTTAGAAGTAAATGAAGCTAAAAAAGTAAAACAAATTTTAAAGGAAAAATGTGAAATTATTGATGATGAACATATTCGAATTAGGGTAGATAAATTAAATCTTCCTAGTATCACAAAAGAGTTAGAGAATAATGGAATATTAGTATATACCGTAACAAAAGAAGAAATAACATTAGAAGAAGCATTTTTAAGAAAGATAGGAGGTAATAACATTGAATAAATTAATAAAAAATGAATTGTTTAAGATTTTTAAGAAAAAAGTTATATATATATTATTTATTATCATATCACTTGTAATAGTTGTAAATACAGCTATAGGTACTAGTATTTATGGAGGAACAATAGTAGACCATACACAAGAAGCAAGAAAGCAAAAACAAGTAGAATTAATGAATCAGTTGAAACAAATAGAGCCTGAAACAAATGTAGATGATTATGTAGAAATAAAAACAGAACTAGATATGGAAAATTTAATAATGTCATATCCATATGGTTCTTGGCAAGAACGAGTAATTACAAAATATGAAAATGAATTAAAAGAAATATTAAGACAAATAAATATGTATACATATAAAATAGAAAATAAAGAAGAACTAGCAAAGATACAAAATAAATATAATACATTTTTACAACCATTAAAAGAGGATAATTGGAAAAGCTTTGTATCTAAGGAAATAACAATAATAGAGCAAAATATAAAAGACTTAGAAAAAGAAATAGTAAATACAGATGATGAAGAACAAAAAAATATTATAAAAGCACAAATACAACAGTATAAATTTGATTTAGAAATTTTAACATTAAGACTTAGTGAAAATATTAGTTATGAAACCAGTGATAGAAATACATTATTAAAAGAATATGAGGATAATAAACAAACTTTGAATGCATATCCTAAAGATTATGGAAAATACAATTATAACGAAAAACTCCAATATAATAAAACATTAGAGAGTGTAAAGGAATTAGAATATAAAATACATAACAATATACCTACTCTTGAAACAGATAATGCTAGAGACATGCTAAATAGTTCTTTTGAATTTTATGAAATATTGATTATTTTAGTTATTATCATTATTGCTGGAAGTATTGTAAGTGAAGAATTTAACAAAGGAACTATCAAACTTTTATTAGTAAAACCATTTATGAGATGGAAAATTCTTTTATCTAAGTTTTTAGCAAGTGTCATAATATTGATAATACTAATTTTATTTATCATAATACTTCAAACATTAGTGGGTGGATTTATATATGGATTTGATACGTATAAAGTACCAATTATTCAGTACAATTTTGATATGCAAAAAGTACAAAGCATCAATGTGTTTATAAGTGTATTTATATTAGTATTAGCAAAATTACCTATGTACTTACTTGTATTGAGCATTACATTTGCGATTAGCACAATATCTTGTAATACTTCAATTTCTATTATATTAGGAATGCTTGTGTATTTATCAAAGAATATAATATATTTAAATGATAATTTAGAATTTACAAAATATTTATTAACTACAAATTGGGATTTTACTAGGTACTTATTTGGAAAACTACCAGAAGTAAGTTTCTTAAAATTTGATTTTTCGATTATGATTTGTTTAATCAGTTTTATTGTAATTATGTTTATAACTTTTATATATTTTAAAAATAAAGATATAAAAAACATATAAAACCAAGGAATATGATAATATCTGTTGGGTATCATGTAAAGTCTTAAAAAAACAATAAAATTAATCGATATAGCAAACCGTAAGAAATAAAAATTAAATAAAAAGACGAAAGATTTATAATATATGCTATAATAAATGTAAAATAAAAAAAGAAAGTGAGAAAAAGAATATGAAAAAAATTCTTATAGTAGAAGATGATACAAGTATTAGTAATGAATTAAAAGATTTATTAGATAATGCAGGATATAATGGAGTTATTTTAAAAGATTTTGCAAATTCTTTTGAAGAAATAAAAAAAGAAAATCCAGATTTAATACTGTTAGATATAAATATCCCAAAACTAAATGGTCAAATGCTACTACAAAAAATAAGAAAAGATAGTAATGTACCAGTTATAATGGTAACAAGTAAAAATACAGAAACAGATGAAGTATTATCAATGAGTTATGGAGCAGATGACTATATAACAAAGCCATATAATCCAACAATATTATTATTAAGAATAAATGCAATATTTAAGAGAATGGAAAATAAAAATGATATATTAACTTATAATGAATTAGAAATAGACCCTAAAAAAGGAATTATAAAAAATAACAAAGAAGAATTCACATTAACAAAAAATGAAATGATTATATTTACATTTCTATTAGTAAATAGAGGAAATATTGTAACAAGAGATGATTTAATGACTGACCTTTGGAATAATAATTCTTATATAAATGATAATGCGTTAAATGTAAATATAAGTAGATTAAGAACAAAATTAAGAGATTTTGGATATGAAGATGCAATAGAAACAAGGAAAGGACAAGGGTATATTTTATTATGAAATTAAGTAAGTATTTAAGAAATAATTTTCTAATTATATTATTATTTATTATAACGATAGCAATTATAAACTTAATGCTAATATCCTTTAAAGCAGATACACAAGCAATTTTGGGTATAAATATAACGGCAATCATTGGTTTGGTTATTTGTACAATTTATGATTTGGAAAGAAGAAAAAAGTTTTATGACAAATTTTTAAATGATTTAGATTTATTAGATAAAAAGTATCTTATAACAGAAATGATAGAAAAACCTAATTTTTATGAAGGAGAAATTTTATATGATGCTTTGTATGAGATAGATAAATCTATGGCTGAAAGAATAAAAGAATATAGTTTAAGTATTGCAGATTTCAAAGAATATATAGAAATGTGGATACATGAAGTAAAATTACCACTTGCTTCAATAAATTTAATGATACATAACCATAAAGAATTATCAGACAAGAAAATAATAGAGCAATTAAAAAGAATTGATGATGATGTGGAGCAAGTACTTTATTATGTAAGAAGTGAGAATGCTGAAAAAGACTATTTAATAAGAGAAGCGGAATTAAATAAAGTAATTTCAAATGTAGCTATGAAAAATAAGGATATATTATTAGAAAACAAAATTGACTTTATTGTTGAGGTTGGAGATATAAAGGTTTTAACAGATTCAAAATGGTTAGAGTTTATAGTAAATCAAATTGTAAGCAATAGTATAAAATACATTAGGAGCGGCGTAGAAAATTATATAAAAATATCTGCTGAAGAAAATAATAAAAATATAATGTTAAAGATTTATGATAATGGAATAGGAATTGAAAAAAGTGATATTCATAAAGTATTTGATAAAACTTTTACAGGAAATAATGGAAGAAAAGTAGAAACTTCAACAGGAATGGGACTATATATTGCAAAGCAACTTTGTAAAAAATTAGGTCATAAAATTACGATAGATTCAAAAGAAAACGAGTATACAGAAGTAAGTATTATATTTAATAAAAATGATTTCTATGAGGTAAGAAAGAAAGGTGCATAATTTAAAATTTTTTATAAAACATTACAGAATTGTAATGTTTTGTAATGTTAGAAGAAGGACAAATGATAAGAAAACCTCTATAATGAAAATGAAAGGAGAGATGAAAAATGTCAAGTATATTAAAAATTGATAAAGTAGAAAAATATTATGGTAGTAAATCAAGTTTAACAAAAGCTTTAAACAATTTATCATTTGAAGTAGATAAGGGAGAGTTTGTGGCTATAATGGGAGCATCAGGTTCAGGTAAGACTACACTTTTAAATTGTATATCTACCATTGACAAAGTAACATCAGGACACATTTTCGTTGGAGGAGAAGATATTACCAAATTAAGAGGAAATGATTTAAACAAATTTAGAAGGGAAAAATTAGGATTTATATTTCAAGATTTTAATTTATTAGATACATTGACTGCTTATGAAAATATATCTTTAGCACTTTCTATTCAAAATAAGAGTGCAAAAGAAATTGAAAAAAGAGTGAATGATATAGCAAACAAGCTAGGAATAAAAGAGGTATTAAATAAATATCCATATCAAATGTCTGGAGGACAAAAACAAAGAGTAGCATCAGCTAGAGCAATTATTACAGCTCCACAAATAGTTTTGGCAGATGAACCAACAGGTGCTTTAGACAGTAAATCCTCTAAGATGTTGCTAGAAAGTTTTGAGTACTTGAATGAAAAACTAAACACAACAATTTTAATGGTCACTCATGATAGTTTTTGTGCTTCTTATGCTAGTAGAGTTATTTTTATTAAGGATGGTAAATTATTTAATGAAATTGTAAAAGGCAATAGCTCAAGAAAGGATTTCTTTGATAAAATCATTGATGTCGTAACCTTGCTTGGGGGTGAAGAAAATGACAACTATTAAATTATCTTTTAGAAATATTAAGAAAAGTTTTAAAGATTATGCAATCTATTTCTTCACTTTGATATTAGGTGTAGCTATATTTTATGTATTTAATAGTATTGAAAGTCAAACTGTGTTATTAGATGTAACCCAAAGTACTTATGATATTATAGATATGATGACAAATATGTTATCAGGAGCAAGTGTTTTTGTTGCTTTCATATTAGGTTTTTTAATTATATATGCAAGTAGATTTTTAATGAAAAGAAGAAACAAAGAATTTGGAATTTATATGTTATTGGGAATGGGCAAAAGAAAAATATCTATGATATTATTTTTTGAAACAATTTTAATAGGAATTATTTCATTAGCTGTAGGATTAGGATTAGGAATAGCTTTATCACAACTTATGAGTATGTTAGTGGCCAATATGTTTGAAGCGGATATGACAAGATATGAATTTATATTTTCTAGTAGTGCTTGTATTAAAACATTGATTTATTTTGGAATCATGTATGTAATTGTAATGTTATTTAATGCAATCAATGTTGGAAAATGCAAATTGATAGACTTAATACAAACAAGTAAAAAATCAGAAACAGTTAAAATGAAAAATCCAATGATTTGTACGATTGTATTTATAGTTTCTGCAATAGCTCTAGGATATGCTTATTATATGGTAACAGGCGGAATAAATGAAACGATTAAAACTGCAGAAGATATTTTTAAACCTATCATTATTGGAGGAATATCAACATTTTTCATATTCTGGTCTTTGTCAGGTTTAATTCTAAAAATAGTAATGAGTATGAAGAATTTATATGTAAAAGGACTTAATACATTTACATTGAGACAAGTGAGTAGCAAAATTAATACAACAGTATTTTCAATGACAATTATATCATTAATGTTATTTGTAACAATATGTGTGTTATCAAGTGCGTTATCATTAAAGAATTCCATAAGTACAAACTTAGATGAACTTGCACCAGCGGATATACAGCTATCAATAGCAGTCAAAGATGATGATGAGCTAAATCAGGGATATACCAAAAAACAAATTGAAAATTCTAAATTAGGTGTTAGAAAAACATTAGAAGCATTTAATTTTGATATTGATGCATATTTAAAAGAAAGTGTAGAGTATAATTCTTATAGAATGGATGATTTTACTTTTGGAGATTCATTAGGAGATAGTTTAGAGTATATAAAGAATAATTCAACCTCAATGATACCATATAATATGCCAGAAGAAATAATGACAATAAGTGATTATAATAAGGTTGCTAAATTTTATGGAAATGAAGAATATACATTAAATAAGGATGAATATATCATTATTGCAGACTACGATTCTATGGTTGCAATTAGAAATGTTGCATTAGAAGCGAATCAAGAACTAACAATATTTGGACATACACTTAAACCTAAGTATAGTGAGTGTCAATATGGATTTACAGAAATGGCGGGTAACCATATAAATTCAGGAATTATAATTGTACCAGATGAAATTGTAAATGAACAATATATTAGTTTTAATTCTATAGTAGGAAATTATAATACAGATTCTTTAGATAAACAAAGAGAAATACAAGAACAAATTAGAAAGTTAGTAAATAATCCACTTGCATCAGAGTATTGTTTACCAACTATAAATAGTAGAGTGGATATAAGTGAAGCAAGTATTGGATTGGGTGCATTAGTAACATTTTTAGGATTATATTTGGGAGTTGTCTTTTTGATAGCGAGTGTTGCAATTTTGGCACTAAAAGAATTAACAGAAAGTACAGATAATAAAGAAAGATATAAAATGCTTAGAAAACTTGGAGCAGATGAAAAGATGATTAATAAATCATTATTCAGACAAATCGCAATATTCTTCATGTTCCCATTGATAGTTGCTATTATTCATTCAATATTTGGAATTACATTTTGTAGTTATATTATTTCAACTTTTGGAAACGAACAATTATTGCCATCCATTATTATGACAGCAATATTTATTGTGATTATATATGGAGGATATTTTTTAATTACTTATTTATGTAGTAAAAATATTATCAAGGAGAGATAAAATAAAAATTTTTTAGATATTTTTATTGTATAGGAAAAATCGACTTTTATATTGGGCTCTCTATGGATTTTTCCGTATACAACAAGGTTAATTTACCTTGATACGTGCAATAATTCGATTTCGTTAACGTCCAATTTTCTTATTTCATAATCTTCTTTAACTGCTTTACAAAGTTATAATATAATAATATAATTTGGGTGTAAAGGAGGAATTTTTATGAGAAAAAATATTAAAACTACAGAGGCAATATTTCCAATGCCAGTGCTAATGATTGCAACATACAATGAAGATGGAAGTGTGGACGTAATGAATGCAGCTTGGGGGACTATGTTATCTCGAAATCAAGTAATACTTAATCTAACAGAAACACATAAAACTGTAAAAAATATCAAGGAAAGAAAGGCGTTTACTGTTAGCATAGCAGATACAAAACATGTTGTTGAAGCAGATTACTTTGGAGTAGTTTCAGGAAATAATACACCTAATAAATTTGAAAATAGTGGGTTAACTAGTACAAAATCAGAAAATGTTGATGCACCAATTATAAATGAATTTCCAATTTGTCTTGAATGCGAATTTATAGAATATCAAGATGATGAATATGGTTGTGGAGTAGTTGGAAAAGTAGTAAATGTAACTGCAGATGAAAAAGTAATGAATGGAGACAATGTAGACATTTCATTAGTTGATGCTATAGCTTTTGATCCATATACTCATGGATATTATAGAGTAGGTCAAAGAGTTGGAAATGCTTTTAAGGATGGCTTACAATTAAAAAAATAATATAATTGCCAGAATAAAAGGAAAGCAAGTAGTTGTTAATTACTTGCTTTTATGATATTATCTAGATAAATAGAGGGTATCCAGGAATTTTATAACAAAAAAATTTAAAAGGTTTTGCGATTTTTTGTAAGTTATATTAGGTAAATAGGAGAACGAAAATGAAGAAAATATATATTATAACAGGAGCAAATGGTTTTTTAGGAAATAATATTGTAAGAAAATTAGAAAAATGTCAAGACAGTGAAATAAGGGCTTTGGTTTTGCCAAATGATAAACAAAAGACATTAGATGGTTTGAATTGCAAAATATATTATGGAGATGTAACAAAAAAAGAAACACTAAATGATATATTTGATATAAATGAAAACTCAGAAATTATTGTTATACATTGTGCAGCACTAGTTTATATAAAAAACAAACCAAATCCTGAAGTTTTCAGAATCAATGTGGATGGAACAAAAAATATTGTTAATAAATGTTTAGAAACAAAAGCAAGACTTATATATGTAAATACTGTTCATTCAATTCCAGAGCCCAATGATAACAGAAAGATTGTTGAAATAAAAAAATTTAATAAAGACTTAGTAAAAGGAATTTATGCTAAATCAAAAGCAGAGGCAGCAGAAATGGTTTTAAATTCTGTTAAAAATGATGGACTTAATGCAACTATTGTTCAGCCATCTGGTATTATTGGACCAGGTGACTATGGAATGACACATATAACAAGGTTAATATTAGAACTTAGTAAACAAAAATTACCAGCCATTGTAAATGGTGGTTATGATTTTGTAGATGTGAGAGATGTTACAAATGGAATTGTATCAGCCATAGACAATGGAAAAGTAGGAGAATGTTATATTTTATCTAATAGATATGTAACAATTAAAGAAATGGCAGAAGAAATATGTAAATATATTGGTGTTAAAAAAATGCCTATTGTATTACCTATTGCTTTAGTTAAAATAATTGCTCCTATTTGTGAGACTTATTATAATATAAGAAAGGAAGTTCCTTTATTTACTAAATATTCTTTGTATACGTTACAATCTAAATCGAATTTTAGTCATGAAAAAGCAACAAAAGAATTGGGGTATACTACTAGAAATTTGAATGAAACTATAGAGGATACAATAAAGTGGTTTATCAATTCAAATAGAATTTAAATTGATAGATATTTTGGATATGGAGAAAATAAAAAATGTTTAATATTAAATTTATAGAAAAAGAAAATAAAGCAATAGCTTGTGATGAAGATAGAGAAATTGGCGAATGTGAGTTTATAGAATCTGGAAATACATGGAATATAATTCACACTGGAGTTGATGATAAATATCAAGGACAAGGCATTGCGAAAAAATTAGTGGAATGTGTTATTAAAAATGCAGAAATACGAAATAAAAAAATAATAGCCGATTGTTCATATGCTAAAAGAGTTATAGAAAAAATGAAATGAAACCACATAAAGGAGGAGTATAAATATGTTAAAAAAACTGAAGATGAGTGCTGGATTAATAATTATTGGAGAAGTGCTATATTGGGCATTATATTATTTTTCAAGTAATGATAATAGTGATTTTTCAGAATTTACTTCTGGTGTTTTGTTGGGAATTTCAGTTGGAATGAAAGTAATAGGAATTTTACTATTACTATTCTTTATAGTTAACTACAAAAAGAATGAAAAGTAAAATGAACAATATACAGAAGAGAACTACTAGAAAATAGTAGTTCTTTTTGTATTCAAAAATTTTTTATAAAATGTATTGACATCATATCATAAAGTGTTATAATAAGATTATAACAGATATAACAGTAAAGGAGGGAAATATGGATATAATTATTAGTAATAGTAGTGGAATTCCAATTTTCGAGCAAATAAAAGTAGCAATAAAGCAAGCTATTTTTTCAAATGAATTAAAAGAAGAAGATATGTTACCATCTGTAAGAAATTTAGCAAATGATTTAAAAATTAGTTTTTTAACAGTAAAAAGAGCCTATGATGAACTAGAAAAAGAAGGGTTTATAAAAACTGTACAAGGTAAGGGAAGTTTTGTTGCTCCCAAAAATCTAGAACTAATTAGAGAAGAAAAACTAAAGGAAATTCAAGATTATATAGAAAAGATTTATGATATTTCAAAAATATCAAATATTTCTGAAGAAGAAATTAAAGAATTATTTAAAATGATATTTGAGGGGGATTTTTAAATGGAAAATAATATTGAATTGCAAAATGTTTCAAAAAAGTATACTGGTTTTGAATTAAAAGACATTAATTTTGCTGTACCAGCAGGGTGTATTGTTGGATTAATTGGAGAAAACGGAGCAGGAAAAACAACAACTATAAAATCTATTTTAAATATTACCAATGCTACTGGAACAATCAAAATATTTGGAAAGGATAGTAAAGAAAATGAAAAGCAAATAAAAGAAGAAATTGGAGTAGTATTAGATGATAGTTTTTTATCAGAATATTTAACTGCTAAACAAATAAATTCAATTATGAAGGATTTTTATAAGACCTGGGAAGAAAATAAATATATTGATTTATTAAAACAATTTAATTTACCAGATAATAAACTTATAAAAGATTTTTCAAGTGGTATGAAAATGAAATTAAAAATTGCAACAGCCATATCCCATAATCCAAAACTATTAATATTAGATGAACCAACGAGTGGCTTAGATCCAGTTGTGAGAAATGAAATTTTAGATATTTTTAGAAAATACATAGAAGAAGATGAAACAAGATCTATATTATTATCAACACATATTACAACAGACTTAGAACATATATCAGATTATATTGTATTTATTGAAAAAGGAAAGATGGTATTTAATTTGCCAACAAATGAATTATTAGAAAACTATGGAATTGTAAAATGCAGTAAAGAAGATTTTTCAAGATTAGATGGAAAAGATTATATAAGATACAAAAAACAAAAATATCAGTATGAGGTTTTAACCAGCAATAGAGATAATATAAGGAAAAAATATAATATAACAACAATTGATAAGCCATCTATTGAAGATATAATGTTATTCTATATTAAGGGGGAAAAATAATTATGATGAAGGAATTAATAAAAAAGGATTTATATAATTTAGCAAGTTATAAATCATCTTTAATAATAATGGTGTTATTTTGCGGAATTGCAATAATAGGAACAAAAGCAATTAATTTTGCACCAATTATAATATGTACAATAGTTGGAATGATTGCACTTTCTACATTTAGTTATGATGAAATATCAAAATCGAACAAATATCTTTTAACCCTACCTACAAATAAAAAAGAAATAGTGAAAGAAAAATTTATATTAGCAATAGGAGCAACTATTTTTGGTGGAATATTAGGATTATTACTAACCATAATAGTGATAAACGTAATGAATTATGTAAGACCAGAAAATATGATAAACATTGATTATGAAAGCTTAATTACTACAACAATAGGTGGAATGTGGGGAATATCTTTAATACATGCAATACAAATTCCAAGTATATACAAATGGGGAGCAGAAAAAGGAAGAATCCAAATGTTTATATTGTTCTTTGCAATAATTGCAATAGTTGTTGGCATAGGATTTTTAATAGCAAAAGCTAATTTTAATATAGACATGGAAATATTAAAAGATTTTATAAATAAATTCGGATTAATATTTTTAGTGGTACTTATGATAGTAATGTACTATGTATCATATAAGATTTCCTATAAAATATATAAAAATAAAGAGGAATAAATATGTAAAGCAAGTAATTGGCAATTACTTGCTTTTTGTTTTATTATTTAGATGAATTAGATAGGGATTTGCTATAGGAGAATATATTAATTTATAAAAAAGGAAATAGAGCATGGATTCATTTTAGAATAGTAATAATGAAAATTAAGAAAAATTTAATTGTTATTTTTTCTAATTATATATATAATCTAGAAAAAGGAGATTAAATATGAGGTATGTCAATAAAAAGAAAAAAACAAAGTATATAATATTGTTTTTTTTAATCATAATAATGTTAGGAATAGTTTTTGTATCGTGGGTAATAAGACCTGAAAACTTTAGAGAGGTAAAAAAACAAATAAATAAGTTATTTTCTTTGAGCTTAACGGAAGATTCATATAATGCTAAGTCTCTTGTTTTAGTTGATCTTTCAAATGACGAAAATTTTATTTCTAAAAGAGAAAATGAACAGCAAGTTCCGGCAAGTCTAGCAAAATTATTTGTTATTGATTATGCGACAACATTAACGAATTTAGATGATATAGTTTATGCTAATAATGAGGCAATTGCATTAACGAAGCAAGGGTCATCTGTTGCTAATATTAAAGAGAAGAAATATTATATTAATAATTTATTTGCTGCAATGTTAGTACCATCTGGAAATGATGCGGCATATGTATTAGCAGATTACTGTGGAAGTATTTTAGACCCAGAGCCTAAGACTTGCAAAGAAAATGTGAAAATTTTCATGGAAAATTTAAATAAATATTTGAAAGAACAAGGATATGAAGATACAATTTTGTACGATCCAAGTGGATTTGATACAGAAGCGCGTACAACAGTATTAGACATTAAGAAAGTGGTAAAAAAATTACTAGAACATCAATGGTTTAGAAATATCATATCTCAAAACTTATATACTGCAACTTTGCCAGATGGAAGTAGACAAACCTGGAAGAATACAAACATATTTCTTGATCCAAAATCAGAATATTATAATAAAAATGTAATTGGTATTAAAACAGGATCATTATCTGATGATTATAATTTAGTAGTCCTTTATGAAATGCAC
Source organism: uncultured Clostridia bacterium (assembly GCA_904381285.1). GTDB lineage: Bacteria > Bacillota > Clostridia > TANB77 > CAG-508 > RGIG8482. The sequence continues at coordinate 44,248 of CAJFII010000003.1, forward strand.
GGAAAAGAGTTTTTAATATGTAGCTTGGGTTCGGAATCAGATTCTTCTAGATATGATGATGTAAGCTATATATTAAAAACAATAGATGAATCAGATTATTTAAAAAAATAATTTAATAAAAAACTAATCTCTATATTTTGGTTTCTTACAAAAATGTAATTTTTAAAACTAGAAAATATGATATAATAACTTTGGAGGTTAGCATGATGCAAAAAATATTAATAGTAGAAGATGATAAAAAGATACGAAAAGAGTTAGAATCTTTTCTAAATAAAAACGGATTTACAGCAAAAGGATTAGAAAAATTTGATAATATAATACAAGATATATTAAATGAAAAAGCAGATTTGGTATTATTAGACATTAATTTACCATATACAGATGGAGAATTTGTATGTAAAGAAGTAAGAAAAGTATCAAATGTACCAATAATAATGGTAACAAGTAGAGATAATGAAATAGATGAATTAATAAGCCTAAATTATGGGGCAGACCAATATGTAACCAAACCATACAATATACAAATATTACTTGCAAAAATAACAGGTTTATTAAAAAGAAACCAAAATTCAGGAAGAAATCCAGAAAAAATTGATTGCAATGGATTTACATTAAATATAGCAGAAAGAGTTATTGAAAAGGACAATAAAAAAATAGAACTTACGAAAAATGAATATAACATTTTATATTATTTAAGCACGCACAAAGAAAAAGTTGTATCTAGAGATGAAATAATGGACTATCTGTGGGAAAGTGAAGAATTTATTGATGACAACACGTTGAATGTAAATATTAAAAGATTAAGAACAAAACTAGAAGAATTAGGATTTATAGATAAAATAGAAACTAGGAGAGGACAAGGTTATTTATTAAAATGAAATTTAGTGATTTTATAAAAGAAAAAATGATACTAATTATAGGAATTATATTAGCATTGATTAGTGTAGAAATATTATTAATTGCTTATCATATTGGAATGTTAGTACGATTATATGTGGCTTTTATCGTAATTTTTGTTATAGTATTTGCAATTCTAATTGAATTTAAAAGAAAAAAGGATTACTATAATGAGCTAATTAAGAATATGGAAGAACTAAAAGAAAAATATTTGATTTCAGAAATTATAAAAACACCTAATTTCATAGAAGGAAAAATATTGAAAGCTGTTTTACAGGATACTGGTAAATCTATGTTAGAAAATGTAAATTACTATAAGAACATACAAGAAGAATATAAAGAATACATAGAACTATGGATTCATGAGGTGAAAATACCTATTGCTGCTAGCAAATTGATTATAGAAAATAATAAAAATGATATAACAAAAAGCATAGATGAAGAATTAGATAAAGTGGAGAATTATACAGAACAGGCATTGTTTTATGCAAGGAGTAATGCGGTAGAAAAAGACTACATTATAACACAAACAAACTTAAAAGAAATTGTAAATGGTGCTATATTAAAAAATAAAACTACTTTACTTAATGAAAGAATATCTTTAGAATTAAATGATTTAGAACAAATAGTGTATACAGACAGTAAATGGACTACATTTATACTAAATCAAATCATACAAAATTCTATAAAATATGCAAAAGATACTGATAAAAAAATAGAAATTTATTCCAAAGCTAAAAATGATAAGGTAATTTTATATATAAAAGATAATGGAATAGGCATAAAAAAGGGAGAAATTACTAGAGTATTTGAAAGAGGCTTTACTGGGGATAATGGAAGAATTATAGGTAAAAAGTCAACAGGAATAGGTTTATATTTATGCAAAAAATTGTGTAATAAATTAGGTCTTGGCATAGAATTAAATTCAGAAAAAGATGAAGGAACAGAAGTAAGAATAGTTTTTCCTAAAAATAGTTATACAAATATGAAATAGCTCTTTTATAGGGCTATTTTTCAAGTTTTATTACGAAAGGAAAATGACAATAAAGTCAGGTTACCTTACAAAAATGTAATATAAATGTAAGATTAAAAAATGGCAAGGAAATATAAGATGTTTTATAATATAGTTAAATTATGAGAAAGGAGATTTTATAATGAGTAATGTATTAGAGGTGAAGAACATTGAAAAATACTATGGAAATAAATCTAATTTAACTAAAGCCATAGCAGGTATAAGTTTTAATGTGGAAAAAGGAGAATTTGTTGGAATAATGGGGGCTTCAGGATCTGGAAAAACAACTTTATTAAATTGCATTTCAACAATAGACAGAGTAACATCAGGAAAAATAATAATAAATAATCAAGATATTACAAAATTAAAAGGAAATAAATTAAACAAATTTAGAAGAGAAGAACTAGGATTTATATTTCAAGATTTTAATTTGCTGGATACTTTAACAGCCTATGAAAATATAGCTCTAGCACTAACTATTCAAAAAGTAAATTCTCACGAAATAGATAAGAAAGTAAAAGAAATAGCAGAAAAACTTGAAATAAGTGAAATTTTAAACAAATATCCATATCAAATATCCGGAGGACAAAAGCAAAGAGTTGCATCAGCAAGAGCAATTATAACAAATCCTAAAATAGTACTTGCTGATGAACCAACAGGAGCATTAGATTCAAAATCTGCAAGACAGCTTTTAGAAACATTTGAAAACCTAAATAAAAAGCTGGGTGCAACAATTTTAATGGTAACACATGATGCATTTACAGCAAGTTATGCAGATAGAATCATTTTTATAAAAGATGGAAAAGTATTTAATGAATTAGTAAAAGGTGAGGATACAAGAAAACAATTTTTTGAAAAAATAATTGAGGTACAAACACTTCTTGGAGGTGATTTGAACGATGTTATTTAAGTTATCTATAAAAAATATGAAAAAGAGTTTTAAAGATTATGCAATATATTTTTTGACACTCGTATTAGGTGTGGCAATCTTTTATATGTTTAACTCTTTAGATAGCCAGCAAGCAATGCTTGAAGTATCACAGTCTACAAGAGACATGATAAGATTAATGATTGATTTACTTGGAATGATTTCAGTTTTTATAGCAATTATACTAGGATTTTTGATTGTATATGCCAATAATTTCTTGGTAAATAGAAGAAAAAGAGAATTTGGTATTTATATGACACTAGGAATGGGCAGAAGGCAAATATCTGCTATCATTCTTTTAGAAACAATATTAGTAGGAATTTTATCTTTAGTTGTAGGTATTTTTGTAGGGGTATTTGCTTCACAGTTTATGTCTATATTAGTTGCAAAATTATTTGAAGCAGATATGACTGAGTTTACTTTTGTATTTTCCAAAGATGCTTGTATAAAAACTTGTATTTATTTTGCAGTAATGTACATGGCAGTTATTATATTTAACACTTTAACAATTTCTAGATACAAACTAATTAATTTATTAACTGCTATAAGAAAAAATGAAAAAGTAAAAATAAAGAATCCTGTTATTTCAATACTAATATTCTTAATTTCGGCTGGAATATTAGGATATGCTTATTGGATAGTTACAGGTGGAGTTTATGAATTAGGAACAGCAGACGAACTATTAAAACCAATTCTAATGGGAATAGTAGGAACAATAGGAGTTTTCTGGTCATTATCAGGATTTATATTAAGAATTATACAATCTAGTAAAAAGGTTTATTTAAAGGGAACAAATATGTTTGTATTAAGACAATTAAATAATAAGATTAATACAAATATTGTAAGCATGAGTATTATTTGTTTAATGCTGTTTATGACAATTAGTGTATTATCTAGTAGCTTATCTATAAAATCTGCATTAGATTCACAATTAAAAGAATTAACACCAGTAGATGTAAATTTATATAAAACAGCATACTTGCCAGAAAGTTACGTAAATTCATACAATGGAAAGACAGTTTATTACACAGAGGTACAAAGAGAAGATTCGAGAAAACCTGTAAGTTATACTTTAAAAACTAATGGATATGATATGAATAGTTTGAAAGATATTGTAGAAATTCCAATTTATGCAATACCAGAATGGACTTTAAAACATAGTTTTGGAGATTACTATGAAACTGTAAAAAGTCAGTTTTCAATGATTACTTATGATACCCCAGAATCTATTATAAAAATTTCAGATTATAATAAAATAGCATCACTTTATGGAGAAGAACAATATACTCTAAAGGATGATGAATACATTGTACTTTGTGATTTTGAACAAATGACCAGTTTAAGAAATGAAGCAATGAAAGGAAATTCAAATATAGAGATTAATGGAAAAACATATCATTCAAAATATGCTGAATGTCAAAATGGATTTGTATTTATGTCATCAAGCAATATGAATGCAGGAATCATATTAGTTCCAGATAGTTTTGAGTTAAAAGATGAATGGACAGAACAGTATTTCCTAGCAGCAAACTATAATGTAGAAACTGATGAAGAAAAAGAAGAATTAGATAAAGTCCTTTCAGAAGAAAATGATAATATATTATTTGATAATTTAGAAAATAAAGGAATAGAACTTTTGGGAACTACTAAAATAAGCCTAACAGAAGCAAGTAAGGGTCTTGCAACAATTATTATATTTATATCGATTTATTTAGGAATTATATTTTTAATTGCAAGTTCTGCTATTTTAGCATTAAAACAGCTAACAGAAAGTTCTGATAATAAACAAAGATATACTATTTTAAGAAAAATTGGTTGTGATGAAAAAATGATTAATCAGGCTTTATTTAGACAAATATTTATTTTCTTTATGTTACCATTAATTTTAGCAATTATTCATTCTATATTTGGAATTAAATTTATATTATCAATGCTTGCTGTGCTTGCATCTCCAGATGAATTATTACCATCAGTTATTGCAACAGCAGTTATTATAGGAGCAATTTATGGGGTATATTTCCTTGCTACTTATTTAGGTAGTAAAAATATTATCAAAGAGGAGGAATAGAAAATGGATGATTTTAAAGAAAAAATACCAATGATTATTGGATTAATTATTGTGGTAGCTTTAATAGTTGGAGCGTATTACTTTTTGGTAGTACATAAAGAAGTTTATTACACACAAATAGATAATACTAAAATTGAAGAAATTTCTAGTAAAGATGATATGAAATATCAATATACATTAACAGCTTACAATAAAAATGGAAAAGCAAAAGAAGTTCAGTTTAAGACTACCAGAGAACTAAGAAATGAAGCATATTTAGAATTAGAAGTGATGCAATTTAGAGGAGTTATAAATTGGAAAGAAGTGCAAATAGATCAATTACCAGATGATGTAAAAACAGCAATGAATATTGAATAAATATGAAAAAATAAATGTAAAAAGAAATAAGGTGGTAAATATGAAAAAATTTCTAAAAATATTATTTTTCTTAATTTTAATAATCTTAAGTATAGCGGTAATATTTATAGGAAATGGGTATAATATGTATAAAGAAGCCATAGATAGTATATCTCTTGAAGAAAAAGTGGCCGAGATACAAAACAAAGAAAATTATACGAAATTTTCAGAACTACCACAAATGTATGTTAATGCAGTAATAAGTGTAGAAGATAAAAGATTTTATAAACATAATGGAATAGATATAATTGCAATAGGTAGAGCAGCTATAAATGATATAAAAGCAATGTCATTTGTAGAAGGAGGAAGTACAATTACACAACAATTAGCAAAAAACATGTATTTTACACAAGAAAAGAAAATGGAAAGAAAAATTGCAGAAGTTTTTATGGCTTGGAAAATAGAAGATAATTACTCAAAAGAGGAAATTTTTGAGTTATATGTAAATAGCATTTATTTTGGAGATGGATATTATACTATACAGGATGCTTGCAAACGGATATTTTGATAAACAATTAGACGAAATGACTGATGGAGAATGTATAATGCTTGCAGGTATTCCTAATGCGCCATCTGTATATGCACCAACAAAAAATCCAGATTTAGCAAAACAAAGGCAAAAACAAGTAATGGATAAAATGATAGAAAATAATTTTTTAACACAAGATGAAGCAAATAGAATATTAGAAAAGGAAGAATAAAATAATTAATTTACAAAAGCAAGTAGTTGTTAATTACTTGCTTTTATGATAATATATATTATACGAATAAAAATGATAAAACTTAAATATTTATAGAATCGGGAGATTTATATATGTTACAAATAAAAAATGTTTATAAAGAATATAGAACAGGAGACTTAGTGCAAAAAGCACTAGATAACGTAAGTTTAAACTTAAGAGACAATGAGTTTGTTGCAATTCTTGGTCCTAGTGGTTCTGGAAAAACAACACTTTTAAATATCATAGGTGGTTTGGACCGTTATGATAAAGGTGATTTAATCATTAATGAAATTTCTACAAAGGATTATAAAGACAGAGATTGGGATTCATACCGTAACCATACAATTGGTTTTGTATTTCAAAGTTATAACTTAATACCACATCAAACTATTTTAGCTAATGTAGAATTAGCTTTAACAATTTCAGGAGTATCTAGAAACAAACGTAGACAAAAAGCAATAGAAGCATTAGAAAAAGTGGGCCTTGCAAATCAACTTCATAAAAAACCAAATCAATTATCAGGTGGACAAATGCAAAGAGTTGCTATTGCAAGAGCATTGGTAAATAATCCGGATATTTTACTTGCTGACGAACCAACTGGAGCATTAGATAGTGATACAAGTGTCCAAGTAATGGAGTTATTAAAAGAAGTTGCAAAAGACAGATTAGTAGTAATGGTAACACATAACCCAGAATTAGCTCAAAAGTATGCTACTCGTATTGTGAATTTAAGAGATGGAAAAATATGTGATGATTCAAACCCTTATATTGTAGAAAATGAAAAACATAAAAAGCCAGAACATAAAAACATGGGTAAGACATCTATGTCATTTTTAACTTCTTTATCTCTTAGCTTTAATAACTTAAAAACAAAAAAAGGAAGAACATTTTTAACATCTTTTGCTGGGTCAATTGGTATTATTGGTATAGCACTTATACTATCGATATCAAATGGGGTGAATACTTACATTAAATCTGTGGAAGAAGATACTTTATCTGAATATCCTTTACAAATACAAAGTTCAGGAATTGATATGAGTTCAATGCTTATGGGTGGAAACAATGATACAGATGAAAATGAAAAAACTGGAGATATTCATGTTAGTAAAATGCTGTCCAATATGTTTTCAACAATAGGTTCAAATGATTTAGCTTCTTTAAAACAATATTTAGAGAGCAGTGACAGCCATATAAATGATTATGCAAAAACTGTTGAATATGAGTATAATGTTTCGCCAAAGATTTATAGTGCAGATACTCAACATTTAAGACAACTTAATCCAGACATTTCTTTTGCAAGTTTAGGAATTGGTTCAGGTACTACCAATAATACGATATTATCTAGCATGATGAGTACAGATGTATTTTTTCAAATGCCAGCCGATACAAACTTATATAAGGAACAATATGATGTAAAAGCAGGAAAATGGCCTACTAATTATAATGAATGTGTATTGGTATTAACTTCAAAAGGAAATATTAGTGATTTTATGCTATATACATTAGGATTAAGAGATTTTACAGAACTTGATAATTTAATTACACAATTTTCAAATGAAGAAGAGGTAGATACACCTAATACTGCAAATTCATATTCTTATGAAGATATTCTTGGTATTACTTTTAAACTAATTAATAGTAGCGATTGTTATGAATATGATGAAGAATATAATATTTGGCGCGATAAAACGGACAATACAGAATATATGAAAAATATTGTAGAAAATGGTGAAGAGTTAAAAATTGTAGGAATTGTACAACCAAAAGAAGGTGTAGCAGCAGCTATGTTACAATCTGGAATAGGATATCCATATTCTTTAACTAATCATGTAATTGAGAATGCAGCAAATAGTAAAATAGTAAAAGACCAATTAGCATCACCAGAAATTAATGTATTTACAGGTAAAAGATTTGATGACACAGAAGAGAATAATTCTTTTAATATGAATTCTCTAATAGAAGTAGATACAAATGCTATTAAATCTGCTTTTAAAATTGATGAGTCAAAAATAAAGGTTGATTTTAGTAATTTAAATAATATAATAAGCCAAAATTCATTACCAGCACTTAACATAACAGATGTTTTGAGTGAGATTAAGTTTTCTATAACAAGTCAAGATATACAAAAAATAATGAAGGAGCTTTTAAAAGGGTATGAAGAATATATAAAGGAAAATCCAGAAGCAAATATTGCTCAGATAGGCAAACAATTATCAGAATATTTACAATCAAAAGAAGTTACTGAATTACTTAATAAAGAAATTGAGGAAATTATTAAAGAAAATGGTAGTATAACGATTACTGAAGAACAAATGAAAAAAATTATGACAAATATTCTAAAAGGATATGAAAAATATGTAGGTGAAAATGACTTAATAACTGTGGAAGACTTGGATAAATATCTTAAAAATTATCTTGAATCAGAAGAAGCAAAGAAAATAGTAACGGATAATTTATCAGAGATGATAAAATCTCAAAATGTAGAAGAACAGATTTCAAATATTATGGAAAAATACATGAAATCTGTAATGAATTCAATTAGTAAAAGTTTAGAAAGAGAAATGCAATCAAGCATTACAGCATTAAGTAAATCAATGGCAAATGCAATTAGTATTGATGAAAATGCTTTTGTAAATGCATTTCATATGAAAATGAATGAAGAAGAGTTATCAGAACTTTTATCTTCACTTATGTCAAAAGAACAAACTACTTATGAAAATAACTTAAAAAAATTAGATTATGCTAATTTTGATGAACCAAAGAGCATTAATATTTATCCAAAGGATTTTGAAGGAAATAAAGCAATTACTAATTTGTTAAATGAATATAACAATCGTATGAAAGAAGAAGGTAATGATGAGAAAGTAATTTCTTATACAGATATGGTAGGAACTTTAATGAGTTCTGTAACAACAATAGTAGATGTTATTAGTTATGTACTTATTGCGTTTGTTGCTATATCTTTAGTTGTTTCTTCTATAATGATTGGTGTTATTACGTATATTAGTGTATTAGAACGTAAAAAAGAAATTGGTATTTTAAGAGCGATTGGAGCTTCTAAGCACAATGTTGCACAAGTATTTAATGCGGAAACATTTATTGTTGGAACTCTTGCAGGTCTAATTGGAGTGGGAATTACATTATTGTTATTAATTCCTACAAACCAAATTATTAGTTCAATTTCAAATGGTGTAGATGTTAAAGCTTCACTACCGGTAGCTGCAGGTATAATTTTAATTATATTAAGTATAGTTTTAACACTAATTGGAGGTATTATTCCTTCTAGAAAGGCAGCAAAAGAAGATCCAGTATTAGCATTAAGAAGTGAATAAATATAGAAAGCATTTTTTTAGATATTAAAGTATAATATAAGTAATACAAAGCGTAACTTATAAAATTAGGAGTAAAAAATGAACATATTAAAACCACAAAAAATGTTATTTAGTAATTTAAGAAAAATAAATGATTTAATAGAAGAAATTAAGAATGATGAGAAACTAGAGAATATTAATATTGAGAACTATAAAAAAGAAAACATTGAACTTACAGATATTACAATTGAAAAGGCGATAATAAATAATGTAGAATTTATAAGTAGTAATCTGGAAAAAAATACTTTTATAGATATAGAATTTAGTAATTGTAATTTTTCTAACTCTTCTTTTAATAATTGTAGTTTTATAAGATGTGAATTTAATAATTGCAAATTAACAGGATGTAATTTTATTGAAAGTGGTCTATGCGACATAAGTTTCATAGACACCAATATGAATTATGTTAATTTATCAATGGCAAGTATGAAAAATATATTATTTAAAAATACGGCACTTAAAAATGCAAATTTTCAAGAGAATAAAGTAAAAAATATTTTATTTAAAGAGGCTGATTTAACACAGACACAATTTTTTAAAACTAGTTTAAGTGGAATTGATTTTTCAGACAGTATAATTGAAGGAATGGCAGTATCTATTGAAGATATAAAAGGAGCAATAATAAATGAGTTTCAAGCAGTAGATTTGCTATATCTATTGGGTGTTAAAGTAAAAAATTGAAAAAATAAAAAATCTTAATTTAGGAAAAATCTATGGTGATGAAAACCAAAATAAACTTAGCTTCTTTTAATTAATGTTTGACAAATAATTTTTAGTATGTTAACATATGAATAGATTAAAAATAATGGAGGTGTAAAATGTATATTAATTCTTATAAAAACAATTAAATAATGCAAAGCTAATCTTGGGTTTAGTTTTTTTATGTTTTTTAAGAATTACTATGCAATTTCTTGTATTTATTTTATAGAATTTATGACTTTATAAATGAAATTTAATAGATTATTTATTTTCATGCACAATAACTAAATCTAAATTAGTTATTGTGCATTTTTCATGTTAAAGTAAAAGCTGATTATTTTATTAAATAAAGAAAAAGGAGGAGTACTATGCTAGAAATAAAAGATTTAACTATAAAAACACTTAAAGGAGAAAAAGAAATTATAAATAATTTGAATTTAAGTATAAATAAAAATGATAAGATAGCAGTAATTGGTGAAGAAGGAAATGGAAAATCTACTTTATTAAAATGCATATATGATCAAGATTTAATAAAAGATTATACTATCGTAACAGGAAAAATTATAAAAAATAACTTAAATATTGGCTATTTAGAACAATTTTTAGAGAAAAGTTGGGAGAGTCAAATTGTAGGAGATTATTTTGTTAAAGATACTCCTAATTCTGATATTGATTATGGAAAATATGCAGAGATTTATAAATTAGAAGAAATTTTTAAAACTTTAAATTTAGATTACAATAAATTTGAGAATAAGTTAATCGGAAAGTTAAGTGGAGGAGAAAAAATAAAAATTCAAATTGCTAAAATGCTATTAAATTCTCCTGATTTGCTTTTATTAGATGAGCCAACAAATGATATTGATATAGAAACTTTAGAATGGCTAGAAAATTTTATATTAACTTCAAAAATGCCAATACTTTTTATATCACATGATGAGATTTTACTAGAAAAAGTAGCAAATAGAATTTTACATTTAGAACAGATAAATAATAAAACAAAAGCAAAATATACTTTAGAACATATTGGATATAAGGCGTATATGGAAAAAAGAAATTGTTTAATAGATAAACTGTATCAAATTTCAAGATATGAAAAAAGAGAGCAAGAAAAACAACTTCAAAGAATGAATGACATATATAATAGTGTAAGGTATAACTTAGAAACTATAACTAGACAAAATCCAAGTGGAGGAAGATTATTAAAAAAGAAAATGAAAAATGTTAAAGCAATGAAAAATAGGGTACAAGATAAAAAGATAACAGAGCCTCCAAATGTAGAAGAAAGAATTTTTGCTAAATTTCATAATGAAGATGAAATTCATAACTCAAAAGTTATTTTGGATTTTTCTTTAGATAAATTAAAGGTAGAAAATATTATTTTAAAAGAAAATATTCATATTAAAATTATAGGAAAAGAAAAAGTTTGTATTGTAGGTAAAAATGGTTCGGGAAAAACTACTCTTATAAAGAAAATTTATAATAATATGAAAGATAGAGAAGATATAAAAGTAGGATATATGCCACAAAATTATGATGATTTATTACCACAAGGGATTAGTGCTTTAGAATTTTTAAAAATTGATTACACAAAAGAAGAGGAAACAACCATAAGAACATATTTATCTTCAATGAAATTTACAAATGATGAAATAAATTCACCAGTATTAAGTTTAAGTGGAGGACAAAAAGCGAAACTTTTTATAATAAAATTAATTATAGAAAAAGCAAATGTATTAATTTTAGATGAACCAACAAGAAATTTAAGTCCACTTTCTAATCCAGTAATAAGGAATTTACTTAAAAATTTTGAAGGTACTATTATAAGTGTTTCTCATGATAGAAAATTTATAGAAGATGTTTGTACAAGAATTATAGAATTTTAAAAGAAAAATAAAAAAATGTTGACACGGTGTCAGAAATGTGATATATAATAATTGCGGTGACACAGTGTCAGAAAAAGTAAAGTAATTATATACTATGAATTATCTAAAATAGCTTGTGAAGTTAGAAGTAAAAATGATGAAATATTTTGAAGATATAGCAGATAGACTTGGAGTACTTAAAATAAAATATTGGCAAAAAGAAATGAAATGGAAAAGGAGAAAACAAATGGCTAAGGAAATAGTTGATATTAGAAAAGAAGAAATTATAAATGCTTGTGAAAAACTTTATGAAAATAATAATTTTAAAGATATAACAATTAAGAGAATAGGAGAGGAAACAACATTTTCTCGTACTTCGATATACAATTATTTTCAGACAAAAGAAGAAATATTTCTTGCACTTTTTAAAAGAGAATATGAAAGATGGATAGAGGATTTAAATCAAATGTATGAGGAAAATTCTACTATGTCAAAAGAAATATTCGCAGATAAACTAGCTCAAAGTGTTGCGAAAAGAAAGAATTTATTAAAATTACTTTCTATGAACATGTATGACATGGAAGAAAATAGTAGAATGGAAGAATTAATAAAATTTAAAAAAGCCTATGGAAATGCAATAAAGATGGTAAGAAAATGTGTGGATAAATTCTTTGAAGAAATGAGTAATAATGAAAAAGAAGAATTTGTATTCTTGTTTTTTCCACTAATGTATGGAATTTATCCTTATGCAGAAGTAACAGAAAAGCAGCAAAAAGCAATGGAAAAAGCAGATGTACCGTTTAAATATTTATCTATCTACGAAATTACATATAAAGGAATTTTAAAATTATTAAGTTAGGATTATTTTATACATCCGAAGGAAGAAGATTAGGTAAAAGATTTGGAATAAGTGCTATTGTGGAAGAATTGAAATCATGGGTAATAGTTTCAAAATAAAGGAGTGAATTTTATGAAAATAGTAGTATTAACAGGAAGTTATAATTTACATGGAACATCTAATACATTGGTAGATGAATTTATAAGAGGAGCTAAAGAAAATGGCAACGAAATTGTGAGATTTGATACAGCCCATCTAAATATTCACCCTTGTATAGGTTGTAATCATTGTGGGATGGATGGAGATTGTGTATTCAAAGACGATATGGTAAAAATATTAGATGCAGTAGAAGAGGCAGATATGTTAGTTTTTGCAACACCAGTTTATTATTTTGCAATGACTGCACCTTTAAAAGCTACAATAGATAGATTTTATTCAAGAACGGGAAGAATAAGTAGAAAAAGATTAAGAACAGCATACATTATGACTTGTTGGAATACTGACAATTCTACAGTAGAACCATTAATCGTACATTATAAAAAATTAGTAAGCTATATGAATTACAAAGATGAAGGTATGATTGTAGGAAAAGGTTGTGGAACAGTTGGAATGATACCAGAGCATTTTTACAAAGAAGCGTATGAGTTAGGAAAAAAGATTAAATAATTAAAGAATAAAATTGGAGGTATGTTATGAACAAGAAAGTAATTGCTTTATTAGTTGCAATTCTTATAGTAGCTATTATAGCAGTAATTATTATAGCAGTATACAATCGAAGAGAAGATGAAACACAAACTAATAATTTAGGAATAGCAAGTAATAATAGCGAAAATTTACAAGAAGAAAATAATAACAACGAAAACATAGAAGTATCAGATGATTTAATACTAATAGAAGGTGGTACATTCCAAATGGGAAGTCCAGAGTCAGAAATGCAACGAGAAACAGATGAGGTACAGCACGAAGTTACAGTAAGTGATTTTTATATAGGCAGATATGAAGTTACACAAAGCGAATATGAAGAAGTTATGGGAGAAAATCCAAGTAATTTTGATGGAGAAAACTTACCAGTAGAAAATGTTAGTTGGTATGATGCAATAGAATATTGCAATAGGTTAAGCGAGCAAGAAGGTTTAACACCAGTATATACAGTAGATGGAGAAAGTGTAAGTTGGAATAGATCAGCAAATGGATATAGATTACCAACAGAAGCGGAATGGGAATATGCTGCAAGGGCAGGTACAACAACTCCATTTAATACAGAAACTTCAATAAGTGATGAAGAAGCCAACTATTATGGACATTATCCTTATGGAATAGAAGAAAATTATTTTTCACAAGGAAACCTTGAGACACAACCAGGAAGATATAGACAAACAACAGTAGATGTAGATAGCTTTTCACCAAACAACTGGGGATTATACAATATTCACGGAAATGTTGCAGAATGGTGCTTTGACTATTATGGAGAATATGATTTAGAAAGTACAGATAATCCATCAGGACCAACAACAGGAACATTAAGAGTAAATAGAGGTGGAGGTTGGAACGATTATGCAAAACATTTAAGAAGTGCCTATCGTGCATCAACAACACCAGACCAAAGAATGAATAACATTGGCTTTAGAGTAGTAAGAAATGGATTTAATAGCTCAAGCAGTGGTGTGGTAAGTGATATAAATAGAGATTTACAAACACAAAACGCAGAAAATGTTTTAATAGTATATTTCTCTTGGAGTGGAAATACTGAAAATGCAGCACAAATTATTGGGCAAAAAACAGGAGCAGATTTAATGGAATTAGAACTTGTAAATCCATATTCATCAAATTACAATGAAGTATTAGACCAAGCGCAAAGAGATATGAACGCAGATGCAAGACCAGAACTTAGTTCACATGTAGAAAATATAGATCAATATGACACAATTCTTTTAGGGTACCCTAACTGGTGGGCAACAATTCCAATGCCAATAGCAAGTTTCTTGGAAGAATATGATTTTAGTGGAAAAACAATAGTACCTTTCTGTAGTCATGGTGGTGGAGGATTTGGACAAAGCATTACAGATATATCAAAACTTGCTCCAAATTCAAGAATAGGTGAAGGACTTAGCATACATTATTCTGGTGGTTCTAGTTTAGATAGCGATATATCAAATTGGTTAAGTGCTAATGGAATTCCAGAACAATAAAAAATAATTGAGGTAGTTTTATGAAAAAGTTTAGAATTATATTAGATATAGCAATGACCTGTTTGTTTATTGTACTAATGGCATATTATGCAACAAACAATGCAGTACATGAAATATTAGGAGTAATTACATTTGTATTATTTATATTGCACAATATTATTAATATAAAATGGTATAAATCCATATTTAAAGGAAAACACAATTTCCAAAGAACATTCCATATTATTATAAATTTATTACTATTTGTAGCAATGTTAGGAATGATGATAAGTGGAATAATGATTTCAGCTGATGTATTTGCATTTTTAGATATTCCTACAACAATGTTTGGAAGAATGTTACACATGTGCTCAACTTCGTGGGGATTTGTGTTAATGGCAATACATGTAGGACTTCATATAACAGCACTTATGAATAAACTAAACACAAAAATGAAGAATAGTACATTTGAATATGTATATTACTTTATATTAGTAATTTTAGTAGGATTAGGAATATATTCATTTATAAATTTGGACTTATGGGAAGATATGTTCTTAGTAAATCATTTTAAATTCTTTGATTATAATCAAAGTCCAATAATCTATTATTTAAAATGTTTATCAATAATAATTGCGTTAGCACTTATTATATATTGTATTTTAAACATAATAAAAAAAGTGAAAAGAAAAAATTAATATTGGGAGGTAATAAAATTGCAAAAAAATATTGGTTCAAAATTAGCATTATATCCAATGCCATTATTAGTAATAGGAGCAGTGGTAGAAGGAAAAGTAAATTGGGTGTTAGTAGGACATAGTGGAATTATAGGACATGATAGAGTTATGGCAAGTATGATGAAAACACATTTTACTAATAAAGGAATAAAAGAGACAAAAACATTGTCAATTAATATAGTAGATGAAAGTATGTTAAAAAAGGCAGATTATGTAGGAAGCACTAGTGGTGCAAAAACTGATAAATCAGAGGTGTTTGAATATCATATAGGAGATGCAGGAGCACCAATAATAAATAATGCACCAGTTGTTATGGAATGTAAAGTAGAAGATAATTATGAAACAGATAATTTTGATAACTTTATTATGACTATTTCAAATACTTATGTTCAAGAAGAAAATTTAGACGAAAATGGAAAAATAGATTATACAAAGTTTAGCCCTGTATTATTTGAATTTCCAAAATACACATATTTAAAAACAGGAGAAACTATTGGAAATTGCTTAAGATTAGATAAGGAATAAAATGAAAGGAAGAAAAATATTATGAATAAGAAAGTAATCGTTTTAATAGCTTTAATTTTAGTAATAGCAATAGTTGCTATAGTTGTAGGAATTAATTTATCAGGAAATAATGAAAGTACAAATACAGTACAAAATCAAGCAAGAAATAAAGGTCAAGAAGAAAATCAAGAAGTTGGACAAGTTGCAAGCAATGGAAGTCAACTAAATACAGAAGAAAATCAAAATAATCAAGAAAGCGTAAGTGGAAATGTATTAGTTGTATATTTCTCACACACAGGAAATACAGAAACTGTTGCAAACTTTATACATGAAGCAGTAGGTGGAGATATAGTAAAATTAGAAATAGAAGAACAATATACTGACAATTATAATGATTTATTAGATATAGCACAAGAAGAACAAAATGAAAATGCTAGACCAGCTTTAAGTACACAAATAGATAACATAGAAGATTATGACACAATCTTTTTAGGATATCCAATTTGGTGGGGAGATATGCCAATGGCATTATATACATTTTTAGATGAATATGATTTATCAGGAAAAACAATAGCACCATTTACTACAAGTGGAGGATCAGGATTATCAGGAACACCAAGTAATATAGCAGATGAAGAATCAGGAGCAACTGTAACAGAAGGATTATCAATAAGAGATGATAATGTAGAAAATTCACAAAGTGAAGTTAATGAATGGTTATCTGAAATAGGATTTTAAGGAGAAGATAAATGAAAAAAGTTGTTTTTATTGTAATTTTATTGATTCTAATAGTTGGTATTATAGCAGGTATTATATATTTTAATTCTAATGAAAATGATAATGTAGAAAATGATAATATTTTAAGTCAAGAAAACATAGAAAATTATACTGCTAATAATAGCACTAATGTAAATGATATTCAAGATTCACAAAGTGAAGGAGAAGAAGTAGAAATGAAAAATGCAAGAATAAAACTAATTGTAAATGGAAATGAAATATTTATAAGATTAGATGATAACGTAGCAAGTAGAGAATTTTTAGAAATGTTACCTCTAACATTAACATTTGAAGATTATAATAATACAGAAAAAATTACAACATTGCCAAGTGAGTTATCAACAGAAGGATTACCTTCAGGATATACACCAAAAGTAGGAGATTTTGCATATTATGCACCTTGGGGAAATATATCAGTATTCTATAAAGACTTTAGATATTCTAATTCTTTATATAAATTAGGAACAATTGAATCTGGAACAGAAATATTAGGTAATATAAATGAAGATTTTGAAGTTACTATTGAAAAAGTAGATTAAAAATTAATGTATGTACCAAATAAGATAGTGGGAACATTATAATAATAAGGAGGAGTTATTATGAGTTTAACAATAAATATTTATTATACTGGAGAAAATGGAAATGCAAAGAAATTTGCAGAAGAAATGGTATCATCAGGAGTTGTTGATAGAGTAAGAGCTGAGAAAGGCAATAAAAAATATGAATACTTTTTTCCAATGGATGATCCCGAAACAGTTTTATTAATAGATAGATGGGAAAGTGAAGAAGCTTTAGATGAACATCATAAATCTCCAATGATGAAAGAAATAGCTGAATTAAGAGATAAGTATCATCTTCACATGAGAGTAGAGCAATTTGTAGAAAGAAAATAAAAGTACAAGTATAATAATAGTGAAATTTATAAAAATGTAGATAAAAATTGATTTTATTCTACATTTAGTAAAAAATACTACACAAAATAGAAAATGTGTGATAAAATATTTGAGAATTAAAAAAGAAAACAAATAATAAGAATTAAGAAGGAGGAGAGGACATGTCAGGACACTCAAAATGGCATAATATTGCAGCAAAAAAAGGAAAAGCAGATGCAGCAAGAGGAAAAATATTTACAAAATTAGGTAGAGAATTATTAGTAGCAGTTAAGCAAGGTGGTCCAGATCCAGCGGGTAATTCTAAATTAAAAGATGTTATTGCAAAATGTAAGGCAGCAAACATGCCAAATGATACAATTAATAATGCAATAAAAAAAGCAAGTGGAGCTGGTAATTCAGAAAATTATGAAG
This sequence comes from uncultured Clostridia bacterium, assembly GCA_904381285.1. GTDB lineage: Bacteria > Bacillota > Clostridia > TANB77 > CAG-508 > RGIG8482. Next base: position 62,531 of record CAJFII010000003.1, read on the forward strand.
AAGTAACATATGAAGGTTATGGACCTAATGGTGTTGCAGTTATTGTAGAAGGAAGTACTGATAATAGAAATAGAACAGCATCAGATGTAAGACATGCCTTTGATAAATGTGGAGGAAATTTAGGAACAACAGGTTGTGTATCATATTTATTTGAAAGAAAAGGAATAATTATAATAGATAAAACAACAACAGATAAATCAGAAGATGATTTAATGATGCTTGCATTAGAGGCTGGAGCAGAAGATTTTTCTAGTGAAGAAGAATGTTATGAAATTACTACTGCACCAGAAGATTTTTCATCTGTTAGAGAAGCATTAGAAAAAGAAGGAATTGAATTTTTAGAAGCAGAAATACAAAGGGTTCCAAATACATATGTAACACTAGATGAAAAAGGTTCTGAAAGAATGCAAAGACTAATTGATATGTTAGAAGATTTAGATGATGTAATGAATGTATATCATAATTGGGAAGAATAATATAAATTAAATTTAAAGAGCAAATGTGAATTTTAGACATTTACTCTTTTTTTAGTTCTAAAACAAAAAGCTATAGCATATATATTAATATGTTATAGCTTTTATGGTTAAGGAGGACAAACATTGCTAAATTTAAATGAAATATTATCATATTTTCCAAGAAGAATTGCAAATGAAATTAATAAAAAAATGTTACAAGATAAAAACCAAGAAAGTATAAATCTTTTAGAAGAAATTAGGGTAAGGGCATCTAAACCAGTTATATTGAAGTATACAAATTTAGAACAAGTTTTAGATAATTTAATAGTAACACAAGAAGAAGTATTAGAAATATTACAACATATATGTAACAATTCTATTTATTCTTATCAAAACCAAATATGTAATGGATATATTACATTAAAAGGAGGACATAGAGTAGGTATTACTGGAAGTGTAGTTATGACTGATGAAAAAATAACCAACATAAATTATATAGCAAGTTTGAATTTTAGAATATCTAAACAAATAATTGGAGCAAGCAATAGAATACTAAAACATGTCTTAAATATCGAAGAAAACAGTGTATATAACACACTTATTATTTCTCCACCAGGTGCACGGGAAAACTACAATGCTTCGTGACTTAGTAAGAAAAATAAGTAATGGTATGGAACAGATAAATTATAAAGGAATAACAGTAGGCTTAATAGATGAAAGAGGAGAAATAGCTTCCATGTATAAAGGAATTCCTCAAAATGAAGTTGGAATAAGAACAGATGTGCTTGATAATGTGCCTAAATGGATTGGAATGCAAATGATGATACGTTCAATGTCTCCACAAGTTATAGTGGCAGATGAAATTGGAAACAAAAAAGATGTGGAAGCTATAAATTATGCTGTATGTTGTGGAATTAAAGGGATTTTTACAGTACATGGAAAAAATATGGAAGATATAAAATTAAATCCTGAAATATCTAAGTTAATAAATACACATGTTTTTGAAAGATTAATTTTCTTAGAAGAAAAGAGAAAAGGTGAAATAGATAAAGTATACAATTTAAATAAAATAAATTTAGAATATATATTGGCATAAAATAGTTCTAAAAAATGTACAAGCTGAATATATATATATAAAGAGGTTTAATATGTTAATAATAAAATTCATAAGTTTAGGAATTATATTAATTCTTAGCTCATATGCAGGAATAATATTATCAAATAAATATAAAAACAGGTTAATAGAATTAAAAGAAATAAAAAAAGGATTAAATATATTTGAAACAAAAATAAAATATACATATGAGCCTGTGCCGGAAATTTTTAAAGAAATTTCAGATAATTTAATAAGTAATATCGGAGACATTTTTAAAAATGCAAGCAATAAAATGGATAAAGATACAGCTAAAGATTCGTGGATACAGGCAATAGAAGAATCAAAAACGAATATGAAAAAAGAAGATTTGGAAGTAATAAAAGATTTAGGAAAACTTTTGGGTAAAACAGATATTGAGGGTCAAATAAGTCAAATAGAACTAACAGATAAATTCTTAGATACAAATATAGAAAATGCGGAAAAAGAATATATAAAAAATAATAAACTATATAAGACATTACGGTGTTGTTTCCGGACTTGCATTAGTTATTGTTCTTATATAAAAATGAAACAAAGGAGAAGATTATGGATATTAACTTACTTTTTAAAATAGCAGCAATTGGAATTTTAGTTGCAGTTTTACATCAAGTTTTGGTGAGAGCTGGAAGAGAAGACCAAGCAATGATGACAACTTTAGCAGGATTAGTAATAGTTCTTACGATGGTAATAAAAGAGATAAGTACATTATTTGAATCGGTTAGAACATTATTTAATTTATAGTTTTAAGAGGTAATTATGGATATTATAAAAATAGTGGGTATAGCTTTTGTAACACTAATAATAGTTATAATTTTAAGACAGTACAAGCCTGAATTTGCTGTATATGCTTCGATGTTAGGTGGAGCAATTATTATATTATTAAGTTTAGGAAAACTAGAAGGAATTGTTAATCTGTTAGAAAATCTTGCTTCTAAAACAGCAATTAATGGAGAATTTTTAGCGATTTTAATAAAAATTACAGGAATAGCATTTTTAACAGAATTTGCAACAAGTGTATGTAAAGATTCAGGAGAAACTGCAATAGCTAATAAAGTAGATTTAGGAGGAAAAATTATTATTATAGCTATATCAATTCCTATAATTTCACAGTTATTAGAAACAGTAATAAAAATATTACCATAGAATTGATGTAGCTAGAAAGGATATGTAATGCTAAAGACAAAAATAATAAAGATAATAATAATATTTTTATTAATAAGTAGCTTATCTAATATATCATTAGCAACACAAGAAGAAATATTAGAAAGTCAATCAGAAACACTAAATATAAAAGGATTTGTTGAAGAGGCTAATAAATATACAGAAGATGTTTTTACAGGAATAGATACAAATGATTTAATAAATGATGCAATAAAGGGTGAAATTGATAATAAAACTCTAATAGATAAAATTTTAAACATATTTGGAAAAGAAATAAAACAAACTTTGAGGATAATACGGAAGTATTATTGTCATTATTGTAATACATAGTATTTTAAAAAGTGTAAGCGAAAACCTAGAAAATAAAAGTATCTCACAAATTACTTATTATGTACAGTATATATTAATTGTAACTTTAATTATGAGTAATTTTTCAGACATTATTAATCTGGCAAAAAATACAATTCAAAATTTGGTAGGTTTTTCACAAAGTTTAATACCTATTCTAATAACTTTAATGATGACAACAGGAAGTATTACATCAGCAAGTGTGGTACAACCAATTCTACTTTTCTTAATAACATTTATTGGAAATATAATAACTACATTTTTATTACCATTAATATTAATAGGAACAGCACTTGGAATAGTTTCAAAAGTATCAGATAAAGTGCAAATTAATAAATTATCAAAATACTTTAAAAGTAGCACAGTATGGATTTTAGGAATTGTATTAACATTATTTGTTGGAGTACTTTCATTAGAGGGAAGTCTTACAAGTAGTGTAGATGGAGTTACAGCTAAAACTGCAAAAGCAGCAGTATCAAACTTTATACCAGTAGTTGGTAAAATTTTGGGAGATGCAGTAGATACAGTAATTGGTTGTAGTAACATTTTGAAAAATGCAGTTGGTATTGTGGGTGTTATTGTAATAATTGGTATATGTGCACTTCCTATTATAAAGCTGACCATATTAATGGCTACATATTATATAGCCTCAGCAATTTGCGAACCGATTGCTGATGAAAAAATTATTTCTTTATTATCACAAATAGGAGATACTTTCAAGATTCTGCTTGCAATGCTTATCACAGTATCTGTAATGTTAATAATAGGAATAACCTTAGTAATAAAAATATCTAATAGTGGACTAATGTATAGATAGGTTGTGATGTTATTTGATTGAATGGATGAGCACTTGGGCAGAACAAATTATTGTAGCAGTAATTATTGCTGGAATTATAGAAATGATATTGCCTAAAGGAAATAATAAAAAATATGTAAAAGCTATAATTGGTGTATATATATTATTTACGATAATTTCACCAGTTATAAGTAAAATAACGAATATAGATTTTCAAGATATAGATTATGAAGAATATTTTAAACAAACAGAAACATATCAAACAATGTCGCAAGATTTATCAAATAATAATGATAAATCTGTAGAAGAAATCTACATTAGCAATTTAAAACAAGATATGAAAAACAAATTACAAGAAAAAGGATATATAGCTGAAAATATTGAAGTGGATATTGAACTAAAAGATGAAGCAAATTATGGGAAAGTTAATAAAATTATATTAAGTGTATATAAAAATGAAGAAACTAATGATGATGTTTCTAAAGATACAAGCACAAATACGATATCTATTAATAAAATAGAAGAAGTAAAAATAGGAAACAATGTAAATAATGTAAATACAAATATACAAATAAAAAAAGGTGAAATAAAGAATAGTGAAAAAAACGAAATAAAAGAATATCTATCTGGAGTTTATGAAATTAATAAGAAGAATATTAAAATTAATGAAAATTAGACAATTCAAAAGATAAAAAGGAGGATACATATGTTTAAAGAAAAAATAAAATCATTAATGCTTAAGGAGAACAGTAAAGATAGTAAAAAAAAGATAGAGAACATAGTTGTATTTATTGTTATCCTTATTATTACAGTAATTGCTATTAATAGTATTTGGAATGGAAAAGAAGAGACATCAAAAAATCAAGATACTAAAGTAGATACAACAAAACAACTAGCAACTGCTAATAATACAAGTAGCAATAATAATGATGAAACTACAATAGAAAAAGAACTAGAAACGATTTTATCTAATATCGAAGGAGTTGGTAAAGTTAAAGTTTTAATTACATATTCACAAAGTAGTGAAGTAGTTGCAATGTATAATGAAAATAGTAAAAACAGTCAAGTAGAAGAAAAAGATTCAGGACGGAGGTGTTAGAACAACTACACAAACTGATTCATCAAAAGAGGTAGTATATAAAGAGGAAAATGGTGAATCAGTACCAGTAACACAAAAAATAATAGAGCCTAAAATAGAGGGCGCTATTATAACAGCGAGTGGGGCTGGAAATGGGACTGTAAAAAGTAATATAGTGCAAGCCGTTGAAGCGGTAACAGGTCTTCAAGCACATAAGATACAGGTGTTTGAGATGAAAAAAGAGCAGTAGATAAAAAGGAGGATAATATGAAAATATTAAAGAAAAATCAGTTAGCAATTTTAGTAATTGCATTAATGCTTGTTACAGCAGGTTATTTAAATTATACAGCGAGTAATGACTCTGTAAGTACAGGAGCAAATGTAGTTGGGCAAGAGCAATATGCAGCAATTGGAGATGCTACTTTAGTAAATAGTGGAGAATTAATAGAAGAAAATGATAAACAAAATATTATAAATACGATAAATAATGCTAATAATGAAACTACAAATGTATCTACTAATACAATTCAAGAAAGTACAACAGATGTAACACAAGTAAGTACAGGAACAGACGATTATTTTCAAAATTCAAAGCTAGAAAGAGAAAAAATGTATTCTCAAATGTTAGAAACATATCAAAAATTATTAGAAAGTACAAGTATTTCACAAGAACAAAAAGCAATATCTGAACAAGAAATAACAAAAATTAATCAAACAAAAAATGCTATTATGATAGCTGAAAATCTAATATCTACAAAAGGATTTTCTGATTCAGTAATTTTTGTAAATGGTGATAGTGTTAGTGTTGTTATAAAAGCGGAAGCATTACAGCAAGAACAAATAGCACAAATACAGAACATTATTTCAAGAGAATTAAAAGTTGATGTGACTAATATACATATTAGCAATAAGTAAAAATATATTATTGTGATGTAAATAAATCTTGTTAATTTTTTTGTTATTTGATATAATTTGTACAAACAAAATATGGAGAAGAAAAAATGGTAGCAGAAGTTATAATAAATAGTACAGTTAAAAATTTAAATAAAACCTTTGATTATAATATACCAGCAGAAATTGCTGGTATTATTAAAGTTGGAGACAGAATTCTTGTACCATTTGGAAATGCAAAAAAATTAGAAGAGGGGTTTGTAGTAGGTTTTAAAGAAAAATCTGAATATAAAGTTAAAGATATTGTAGCTATTCAAGAAGGATTTAATTTAAAAGAAGAGCAGATAGAACTGGCTAAATGGATGGCAAGGAGATATTTTTGTAATGTATCTGATTGTATAAAAATGATGTTGCCACCTGGAACAACAACTAAAATACTAGATAATAGAGTTAAAGAGAAAAACTTAAATTTTGTATATTTAAAGAAAGAAAATGAAGAAATAGACTTTTTAATAGAAACAAAAAAATTAAAATCAGAAAAACAAATAAGGACATTAAAATTTTTACAAGAAAATGATGGAGTACTAATAAGTGATTTAGAGTTATTTGCAGATGTATCAAGAGCAATTATTAATACTTTAGAAAAAAATGGCTATATAGAAATTATAGAAAAGCAGGTTTATAGAAATCCATTTATAAATAAAAAACTTAAAAGAGATACAGATTTGGAATTAACAGATGAACAAAAAATAGCATATAATAGCATATCAAGTTGTATTCAAAATAATGAATTTAGAGAATTTCTAATTTATGGAATTACAGGGTCTCGGAAAAACAGAAGTTTATTTACAATTAATACGTAAGGCATTGGAACAAAATAAATCTGCTATTATGTTAGTTCCAGAAATCTCATTAACTCCACAAATGGTAGATAGATTTATTGCAAGATTTGGACAAGATACTATTGCAGTATTACATAGCAAATTATCTGTTGGAGAAAGATATGATCAATGGCAAAAAATAAAAAGAAATGAAGCTAAAATAGTTATAGGTGCAAGATCAGCAATATTTGCACCAGTAAATAATTTAGGATTAATTATTATTGATGAAGAACATGATGATTCATATAAATCTGAAATGCCACCAAGGTATAATGCAAAAGAAATATCTAGATATATAGCGTTTAAAAAGAATATACCATTAATATTAGGAAGTGCTACACCTGATATTAATACATTCTATAAAGCACAAAATGGTGAAATAGAGTTTTTAAAATTAACAAAACGTGCTAATAATTCAAAATTACCAAAGGTAGAAGTTGTTGATTTAAGAGATGAACTAATAAATGGAAATAAAACGATGATTAGTAGGAAACTATATAATTCAATTTGTGCTAATCTAGAAAATAAAAAACAGACAATATTGTTTTTAAATAGACGAGGTTTTTCTACGTTTATTATGTGTAGAAACTGTGGTTATACTGTTAAGTGTAAAAATTGTAATATTACTTTAACATATCATAGAAAAGAAAATAAATTGAAATGTCATTATTGTGGTTATGAACAAGAAAATGTATTAGTATGTCCAGAATGTGGAAGTAGTAAAATTAAATATTTTGGCACAGGCACACAAAAATTAGAAGAGCAAATAAATAAGATGTTCCCGAAAGCTTCTACAATTAGAATGGATATAGATACTGTGTCAAAGAAAAATTCGCATGAAGAAATATTAAATAAATTTAGAAATGATAATATAGATATTTTAATAGGAACGCAAATGGTAGTAAAGGGACATCATTTTCCTAATGTAACATTAGTTGGTGTTATTGCAGCAGATAGTAGCTTGAATATGGAAGATTATAGAGCAAATGAAAAGACATTTCAAATTTTGACACAAGTAGCAGGTCGAGCTGGAAGAGAAAATTTACCAGGGAACGTTATTATACAAACATATAATCCAGATAGTTTTAGTATAGAATGTTCTAAAAAACAGGATTACGATATGTTCTACAATACAGAGATAAAATTAAGAAAACAATTGAATTATCCGCCTTTTTGCGATATAATATTATTTGGAATTAGCCAAAGTGATGAACAAATAGTAGAAAATGTATCAAATAAAATATATAATATTCTTTTAGACAAAGTAAAAGATTTAAATAATATAAATTTGTATAAACCTAGACCAGCACCTATTGATAAAATAAAAAATAGATTTCGTTATAGGGTTATATTAAAAGGAAAATTTAACAATGAGATTATTGAAATAATAAATGATACATTACAAGAGATATATAAATATAATACAAAAGCGAGAGTTATTGTAGATGTAAATCCTACAAATATGATGTAAAAAATATTTTTAAAAAGTATTAAGGGGGAAAAATAAAAATGGCTATTAGAATAATAAGAGAAGAAGGAGACGAAATTTTAAAAAAAATATCTAAACCAGTAGATGTAATCGATGATAAAATAAAAGAGCTAGTAAAAGATATGTTAGAAACAATGCACCATTATAATGGAGTTGGAATTGCAGCTGTACAAGTTGGCATATTAAAAAGAGTTATTGTAATTCATACTGATTATGAAAAAGAAGAGCCTATCGTACTAATTAATCCAGAAATCATAGAACAAAAAGGAGAACAAACAGTAGAAGAAGGTTGTTTAAGTTTTCCAAATAAGTTTGCAAAAGTAATAAGACCAGAAGAGGTAACTGTTGAAGCACTAGATGAAAATGGCAAGAAATTTAAAATAACTGGTAAAGGGTTGCTTGCACAAGCTTTATCTCATGAAATAGATCATTTAAATGGAGAAGTGTTTATAGATAAAATATTGCCAGGTACTTTAGAATATGTAGCTCCAGAGGAATAAGAGATGTAGACATCTATAAAGTAAAAATACAGGAAAATCAAGTAATTGATAAATTATACTTTAAGGAGGTAATCAATGTTAAACATCTTATTTATGGGAACACCTGATTTTGCAAAAGATTCATTAGAAGCATTATATAATGCAAATTATAAAATAATAGGTGTAGTAACAAATCCTGATAGACCAAAAGGAAGAGGTATGAAAATGAATACTTCTCCTGTAAAAGATTTTGCAATTAGTAAAGACATAAAGATATATCAACCAGAAAAAATAAAGAATAATATAGAATTTATTAATGAAATAAAAAAATTAAATCCAGATATTATTTGCGTGGTTGCATATGGAAAAATACTTCCAAAAGAAATATTAGATATACCTAAATACGGATGTGTTAATTTACACGGGTCTATACTTCCAAAGTATAGAGGAGCAGCTCCAATACAATGGGCGATTTTAAATGGAGATACTACAACAGGGGTAACTACAATATATATGGATGAAGGTATGGATTCAGGAGATATTATTTTAAAGGAAACAGTTGAAATTAAAGAAGATGAAACTACAGGCGAATTATGGGAAAGGCTATCTAAAGTTGGTGCTAAATTATTAGTAGAAACTATTTCTAAAATTGAAGATGGAACTGCACCAAGACAAAAACAATCCCAATATTATTCATTAGCTCCAATGTTAAACAAAGAAATGTCAAAAATAGATTGGAATACAATGCCAAAAATAAAAATTAAAAATTTAGTAAGAGGATTAAATCCTATTATGGGAGCATATACAATTTATAAATGTAAAAAAATAAAAATATGGAAGATAGAAATTTCTAATGAAAATTATGATAATGAGTTACCTGGAACAATATTAAAATCTAACGATAAAACAGGTTTAACAATAAAAACAATTGATGGAGCAATAAATGTATTAGAAATACAAGGCGAAAATGCAAAAAAGATGAGTATATATGATTTTTTACGTGGAAATAAACTAGAAGTAAATGAAGTTTTAGGTTAAAAGGCAAGGAGATATTCTTTGCTTTTTTAAATTTTTTGAATTTGTGTATTAGTTTTTTGATATTTTAAATTTACCGAAAGTATATCATTTTAATATAAAAAACACAATATAAAAAATATAAATATTTTTAAAATGGTATATACAATTTTAAAACAATATATTATAATAAAGCAAATAGATACAAAGGAGGAATAAGTATGTCAACAAAATTTGTTTTAAATGAAACTGCATATTTTGGAAAAGGTTCAAGAGAAGAACTTGCAGGAGAAATTAAAAAGAGAGGATTTAAAAAAGTGTTTTTAGTAAGTGATAAATCTCTTGTGGAAGCAGGTGTAACATCTAAAATTGAAGAAATTTTAAAATCTGCTAAAATACCATATGATTTATATTCTGAAATAAAACCAAATCCAACTATAGAAAATGTAACACAAGGAGTAGAAGCTTGTAAAAAATCAAAAGCAGATGTTATTGTAGCAGTAGGAGGTGGTTCAAGTATTGATACTGCCAAAGGTATATCTATTGTTATGACAAACCCAGATAGAGCAGATATTAAATCATTAAATGGAGCATCAAATACTGTAAATAGAGGAATGCCGTTAATAGCACTTCCAACAACAGCTGGTACAGCAGCAGAAGTTACAATTAACTATGTTATTACAGATGAAGATAGAGAAATAAAAATGGTATGTGTAGACCCAAATGATATACCAATACTTGCAATAATAGATTCAGATTTAATGGCAACAATGCCAAAATCATTAGCAGCAGCTACTGGAATGGATGCTTTAACACATGCAATAGAAGGATATATTACAAAGGCACATAATGATATGAGTGATATGTTCCATATGAAGGCAATTGAAATGATATTTATGTATTTACCAGCGGCAGTAAATGATAAAGATGAACATGCTATAGAAATGATGGGATTAGCTCAATATATAGCAGGAATGGGATTTTCAAACGTAGGATTAGGAATAGTACATTCTATGGCACATCAATTAGGTGCAGTTTACGATACACCACATGGAATAGCAAATGCAATTTTACTTCCAACAGTAATGAGATTTAATGGTGAAGTATCTTGGGAAAGATTTAGAGAAATATTAATGCATATAGGAAGAGAAGATGCTGCATATTTATCAAAACAAGATATAATAAACACATTTGTATGGAAAATAACAGAACTATCAAAAGCAGTAGGTATTACACAAACTGCTAAAGACTATGGATTAAAAGAAGAAGATTTTGAAATGCTTGCAGACAAAGCAATGCAAGATCCTTGCAAACCAGGAAATCCAAGAGAAGTAAATAAAGAAGATTTCATAGAATTATTTAGACAAGCAATGTAATGTCAATGGGTGGTCAATGGGACGGAGATTTTTGACAACATCAAAAACCTCCGCCCAAACTTACATGCTACTGTAGCTCAGTTGGTAGAGCAACAGATTCGTAACCTGTAGGTCGCGAGTTCGATTCTCGCCAGTAGCTCCACCTAAGTAAAATCGTCACACTAGACGAAAGTATTGATATATCAACCACATAGAGTAATTATTAAAGACAAAATTTTATTTATGGAATTAAGTTCCCAAATCTTCTATAAAAATGGTATTTTATTACTAGATTTCTTAATGTATATATGGTATATTATAACAAGACAATTAATTATAAACAATAATCAAGAAAATGAGGAATATAGCAATGGAAAAGTATGGGTTCTTTAATGCATTTAGAGATTTATTTAAATACTCTAAAGAAAATAAAAAGCAATATATAATTGGATCAATATTTATGCTTATATTTGTAATTACATCAATGATTTTTACAACAATGTATTCAAAATTAATAGCGAATATAATGAGTTTAAATTTAGACAAAGCAGTAAAGTTAGTAATAGTATGCGGAATATTAAGGATATTTTCAATAACTTTTTGTCATAACCAATATAGAAGAATAATTATTAGTACGGGAGAAAAAATTTCAGCTAGCATTCAGAAAAAAATATATTCTAGAGTACTAAATTTATCAATGACTTCATTTGAAAATATGCAATCAGGGAAAATATTTACAACTATAAAAGCAGCAGACAGTGAAATGATGAATACAATAAGTTCTTTATTGCAAGAAAGTGCATATGTAGCAACTTCGGTTGTAATGTTATTTATAATATTTTTTATAGACTGGAAAATTGGATTAGGTGTAACTATAATTTCCACATTGAGTCTATTGCTATTTAAAATTCAATTAGATAAATCTAAAGAATACTTGCGAGATGAATTTAAATATGCTGATAATTATTCTACAATGTTAAACGAAACAACAAAAGGAATAAGAGAAGTTAAAGCATTAAATCTAAAAGAAAAATGTTTTTATATATTTGAAAGGGATATAGATAATCTAAAAGATGTAAGAACTACAAGAAGACTGTTGGGAAAAAATGTAAATACAGCAAAATGGACTATTAGAATTATAGGAGATGCAATAATATTATTATATATAATCGAAAATTTAAGAAGCTCACTATTAGATATAGAAACAGCAATGTTACTTATTACATACATGACTAATATAATTGATGATGTGTTCCATAGAATTATAGAACATGACTTTGGAATTTCTGAATTTACAGCTAACATGAAAAGAATAAAATCATTGCTAGAAGATAACAAACTAAAAAAAGAAGAATTTGGAAAAGAAAATTACACTAATATATCTGGAAAGATAGAATTTGAAAATGTTAGCTTTAAATATCAGACATCTAACAATCATATTATAGATGATATTAGTTTTACTATACAACCAAATACTAAAAATGCAATAGTTGGACAAAGTGGGGCAGGAAAAAGTACGATATTTAAATTATTATTAAAAGAATATGATAATTATAGTGGAATAATAAAGTTTGATGGAAAAAACATAAAGAATTTTAATGAGAAAAGTTTTAGAAATTCTATATCAGTGATAAATCAAGAACCAGTACTATTTAATATGAGCATAAAAGAAAACTTGTTAATGGTAAATGAAAAGGCTACAGAAGAAGACATAATAAATGCTTGTAAGCTAGCAAGTATAGATGATTTTATCAATACATTACCAAATAAATATGATGAAGTAATAAATGAAAATAATAACAATATTTCAGTTGGTCAAAAACAAAGAATTGCAATAGCAAGAGCAATACTAAGAGATACACCAATTATATTGTTTGATGAAGCAACAAGCGCATTAGATAATCATAGTAAAAACAAAATAGAAGAAACAATAAATAAACTATCTAAAACCAAAACTATAATTGTTATTGCTCATTCATTAGAAATTGTACGAGATTTTGATAATATTATAATGCTTAATAGCGGAAAAATTGAGGAACAAGGAAAACATGATGAGTTAATAAGAAATCATGGAAAATATTTTGAACTAGCAAATGTATAATATGTCAATGGGACGGAAATTTTTGACAACATCAAAAATCTCCGTTTCTAATGATATATTTAAGCTTTTCTTTTAAGATATCTAAAGATATAAATTGTATGCCATGTATACCAAATTTATTTGCAGCTTTTATATTTTCTAATCTATCATCAATAAAAACTGTTTCTTTTGGAATTAAATTATATTTTTCTATTAATGTATTATAATTATTTTTGTTAGGCTTTGTTGATCCTATTTCAAATGAATATACACCACCATCTATATAATTAAAAAAATCAAATTTTTTATTGTAATAGTAACTATCTATGCTTAAATCAGATAATATATAAATATTATATCCTTTATCTTTTAGTTTTTTTAAATAGTTAGAAGTATCTTTCTTTTCAAATAGTATATATCGATAATCAATATTATTAATGATTCTTTCTATTATATCAGAGTATTGAGGATAGTTTTTTATTAAGTTTGCTTTTGTCTGTTCAATATTATATTTCGAAGAATTATATTCATTCCATTCTTTTCCATAAAACACAATTTGGGTAAATAAAGGTACATCATTTTCATTGCAACCAATATGTTCTAAATATTTTTCTGGCACAAAATCAATCAATACTCCACCTAAATCAAATACAATATTCTTTATCACTATATTTCTCCTTATAAAATATTTATAATTACAGTATATCATATATCATATCTAATTGTATATTTTATTTTTTAATTATAAAAAGATAGAAAATCTATAAAATATATGACATACATGCTACTATTGCTTAGTTGATTTTTTTATCGCCTTTAATGTGATAGTCCACTACACAACGTAATCTTCCTAGAGTGCTAATCCTTTTTATAATTAACTACAAAATTTATAATTCCATATGTAATAATTATTGCTCCAAGGAATATATATAATTGGTGTACTTCAATAAAATTAAGAAAAATGCTCATCAAACTTCCCAAAATCAATCCAAAAAATGATAATGACATAGAAAATATAGATTCAATTGTAATTCTAGACTTTGATGAAATACTGTTATGTACGGTAGAAAGCATAATATTTTCATAGCTTTCTGAAAAAATATAGATTAACAATAAAAATAATATCCCAATTTTACTGTTTAATAAACCTATTAAAAATATACATAGCCCAACGAAAATTGAATTTGCATAAATTATAAACTTATAATACTTTTTATTTATTTTACTTCCTAAATAACTTCCTATAATGCACATAACTAATATTAAAGAAGTATATAATCCAATTCCAAAAACTGATATTCCGATATTTGATGAATATTCAGGATGACTCTCTTCTACAAGTTTTATTATGGAAAAAACAATAGAATTTGTGAAAATTGAATTAATAATTATTTTATTATTCTTTATTTCATGAAAGGCATTTATTAAAATATCTTTTTTAAAATATTTAGATGTATTTTGAGAATTTTTTATATCGTCAATTAGAATTATTATAAAAAAGTTTATAATAAATGGAATTAATGATAAATAGTAATTGACAACAAGTCCATATTTTTCTCCTATATAGCCACCCAATATCATAGCTATCATATAAGAGATATTATAAAAAAAGTTTTTCTTAAAAAGAACTTTATTAAATTCATTTTTATTTTTAGTCAAATCATAAAGCATAGAATTGGCAATACCTGTAACAAGTGCGTTATCAATCCCCTTTATAATTGTAGCTAAAACAAATAAATAATAGCTCTTTGAAAATATAAATATCAAAGTTGATATAATAAACAAACTATTACTTAATAATAATATTTTCTTTCTGCTAAATTTGTCAGCAATGATTCCTGAAGGGATTTCTAGTATAATTTGTACTAAAAATGTTATAGTAACAAACAACATGTAACCACTTGAAGATATACCTCTTTCTAAATAAAATAATGTATCACATGAATAGAATAATATGAATGTTGATAAAAATACATATGTATAAATTAAGTAAATATTTAACTTGTTTTTATTCTGTGTAAACATACTCGCTCCTAATTAATAAGGGGACAGGATTTAATGTTGTCAAAAATCTCCGTCCCCATTGACATTATTTTTCTAATTTGTATATTGCAAAAGATATTATTACTCCTAATGTAGCTGTAATCAATTGAGTAGTACTCATTGCTGCTTGCAATGTTGATACTAATTTTTCAGGAAAAATGCCAAAAGCATTTAAGATTTCAAAGAATGCAAATATTATTGCTACTTTTACAATTACACCAACAATTCCTGCTAAAAAGTAATTTTTGTTTTTTCCTAGCATTATAAATTTATATGCATATATTAATGCAAAATTTCCTAACCAAATTGCTGGTATCATGTATACCATATATGTTGAAGCTGTTCCAAAAACGTATCCTCCTAATATTGTTGCTATACTAGGCATTGTTACTACACCAATAATTTTTGCCCATCCTTTTAAATTAATTGCAGCAGTGATTAATGCAATATTAACAATAGTTCCTATTATTATTTGTGAATTAGTCCCAATTACACTAGTAGCACCAAAAATCTTAGTAATAATTTCTCCTAAAAATGTTGGAACTAACAATGATACTAAAAAAATTAATATAGTTTGAATTATATCAACTTTTTTTGAGAAATCTGTTATTCTTTTATTAATAACACTTTCATTTTCCATTTACATTTCCTCCTTTTATAAAATAGAGCTCTATAACAAAATATATTAAAATGATAATTACTTAAATGTTCATATTAGCTCATTTTAAGTTATTATATCATAAATAATTTTGTTTTCAATATTATATATTCAAGATATCTACAAAACATACAGTATATAAGACAAAAAATTCTGGGCTACCATTGAAAAATATAGATAATTAATGTATAATATTTCTATAAAAAATTAAAAAGATAATATAGGAAGAGATGATAAATAATGGGTTTTTTTCATAAATTAAAAGAAGGACTAAACAAAACAAAAACATCTTTTGATGAAAAATTAAATAATGCTTTTAGTTTATTTAGAAAAGTTGATGAAGAATTATTAGAAGAACTAGAAGAGATACTAATTATGTCGGATGTAGGATTAGAGACTTCTACTAGTATTATTTCAAAGTTACGTGATAGAATAAAAAAAGAAAATATAAAAGAAATAGAGCAAGTGAAACAAGCTCTAAGAGAAGAAATGCAAAAAATATTAGATGAAGTTGACAATAAACTTAAATTAAATACTAAACCGTCAGTTATTTTAGTAGTTGGTGTAAATGGTGTAGGAAAAACAACATCGATTGGAAAAATTGCTAATAGATTAAAAAAAGAAAATAAGAAAATTGTAATTGCAGCAGCAGATACTTTTAGAGCAGCAGCTGTAGAACAGTTAGAAATATGGGCAAATCGTGCAGGATGTGATATAGTAAAAAAAGAAGAAGGAGTAGACCCAGCATCTGTTGTATATGAAGCAATAAAAATTACAAAAGAAAAGAATGCAGATATACTAATTTGTGATACAGCAGGAAGATTGCATAACAAAAAATATTTAATGGATGAACTAGAAAAAATAAATAGAGTAATTAATAAAGAATTACCAGAAGCTTCAAAAGAAATCTTATTAGTGTTAGATGCAACAACTGGTCAAAATGCAATATCACAGGTAAAAGCATTTAAAGAAGCAACTAATGTTACAGGGTTAGTCTTAACAAAACTTGATGGTACTGCAAAAGGTGGAGTGGTAATTGGAATTGTAAATGAAAATAAAATACCAGTTAAATTTATTGGTGTAGGGGAACAAATAGAAGATATGGAAATATTCAACAGTCAAGATTTTATAAAAGCAATATTATAAGGAGGTAATTATGCAAGAAGAAAAAGTAGAAGTAAAAAATAATGTACCAGAAAAAAAAGCAAAAAAAATAAGAACAAGAGTAATACTTGTTTTGGTGTTTATTATTTTAATAGCTATATTTGCATATATTTCATATAGAGGTACTTATTTAGAAACAATTGAAATTGGAGAAAACTTTAAACAAGTATTTACTACAAATTTAAAATATCAATATATAACAATAGGAGTAAATTTTATACTACTATTTATAGTATTTTCGCTTGCTAACAGAAGTATAAAAAAAGGATTAAAAGCTTTTTTTGATGAAGAAAAGAAAGACATGCCTAAGTTACCAAGTAAATCAATTGCATTTATATTATCTGTGATTGTAAGTATTATTGTTTCTTATGTGTTTTCAGAACAAATAGCTTTATTTATTAATAAAGCATGGTTTGGAATTAATGACCCGGTGTTCGGAGCTGACATAGGATTTTACATTTTTGAACAACCATTTTATGAGAATTTAATTTTATATTTTATGGCAATTATTGTTGGAATAATGATATATGAAACTATCTATTATATTATAATTTTCAATATATATTTTGATGGAATTAATGTTCAAACACTTAAAAAGAGCAAATTTTTAAAACAAATTATGAATAATATTATAATTTTATCTTTTGGAATAGCTGCATACATTTTAGTATCTACACAAGGAATGGTTAATGATAAATTTTTAATTTTAAATGATGATAACTCTACTGGAATTTATGGAGCTGGAATTACTGATGTTACAATTAAATTATGGGGATATAGGATTTTTGCAATAGTAATAATAGCTTGTGTTTATAGAGCAATTAAAGCATTTAAAGAAAAGAAAAATAAAAAAGTTATTACATCTATTTTAATAGTGCCTGGGTATTTAGTAATACTTTTTGCGGTAATGGTAGGCTTTAAGTTAATTTACATTAATACAAATGAATTAGATAAGGAAAAACAATATTTAGCATACAATATTGAAAATACAAAATCTGCATATGGAATAAAAATAGATGAAATAGATATAAACAATACTGAGGATACATCTAACTTAGATGAAATTGAATCAAACATGGAGCTTATAAAAAATGTTGCAATGGTAAGCCCAGATGTTACTTTAAAAACTATTGGTGTAACTCAAACAAGTACAGGATACTACACATATAGAAATTCTAATATTGCAAAATATAATATTGCAGGAAAAGAAGAATTAGTATATATTTCTCCAAGAGAAATTCTAAGTAGTGGAGATAGAACTTATAACAATAAAACATATGAATATACACATGGTTTTGGAGCAATTATAACAAGTGCTAGCTCTACAGATGAATCAGGTAATATTAAATATCTTCAAAAAGATTTTGTAAGCGATAATCAGGCAGTAGAAATATCACAACCAAGAATTTATTTTGGATTAGAAACTAATAATACAATTGTTACTAATACAGAAAACAAATCAGAATTTGATTATCCAACTACAACTTCACAAAATGCAGAATATACATATGATGGTCAAGCAGGACTTAAATTAAATTTTCTTGATAGAATAATATTAGCTATAAAAGAAAAAGATATTAATTTGGCTTTCTCAAGTAATATGACAGACAATAGTAAAATATTAATAAATAGAAATATTATTGAAAGAGCTAAAACAATAATGCCATATTTAATATATGATGAAGAACCATATTTAGTAATAAGTGATGAAGGAAGATTAGTATGGGTATTAGATGCATATACTGTAACAGATAAATATCCATATTCACAGTATACAACAATTCAACATGATGGTATAAAAGAACAAATAAATTATATTAGAAACTCAGTAAAAGTATTAATAGATGCATATGATGGAACAATGAGTTTCTATATAACTGATAAATCAGATCCAATTGTAATGGCATATAGAAATATTTATCCTGATTTATTTATGGATTTAGATGCTACAATACCAGAAGATATTGCAAGTCATTTTATATACCCAGAATTTTTATATAATATACAAGCCTCAATATTACAAAGATATCATAATGTTAGTACAGATGTTTTGTATAGAAGCGATGATGTCTGGGAAATTGCAAAAACTTCACAAGGAACAACAAATTCTACTTCATCAAAAGGAGTTGCACAAGAACCATATTATACAATGTTAAAAACAATTGATTCAGATGATTATGAACTAGGACTTGTATTACAATATACACAACTTGATAAGCAAAATTTGCGAGCATACTTAGTAGGAAGTTATGATGAAAATGGTAATGCAAAATTAAAACTATATAAATTTTCACAAGATAGTAATATACTAGGACCAATGCAATTAGATACTCTATTAAATCAAGATGAGACAATTTCGCAAGAATTAGAAACATTGAATGTTACTGGAACAAGAACTATAAAGAATATGATTGCAGTTCCAATAAATAACACTATTCTTTATGTGGAATCTATCTATCAAATATCTTTAAATGAAGCAAAAAGTACGCCAGTACTGAAAAAGGTTGTAGTAGCAGCTGGTAATAAATTAGCAATAGATGATACTTTAGAAGGGGCAGTTAAAAATTTACTTTCTCAATCAGCGGTTAATATTGAAGTTGAAAATACAGACACAATAGAAGATTTAGTAGATGCAATAATAAAGGCAAATACAAATTTAACTACTTCTTCTAACAATAATGATTGGGAAATGATAGGAAAAGATTTGAAAAAATTGCAAGAATTGATTAACAAATTGGAAATACTACAAGAAGAAAAGAAAGAGGAAGAAGAAGAGAATATACTAAATACAGAAACTAATATAATAAATTTAAATAATCAAAACATAATACAATAATGTATAGAATTCATAAAAAAAACCACCCTATATAATATAAGGTGGTTTTATGTTTATAAAAAAATCAAAATTAGAGAAATTAATGAAAAATATAGATAAATTAAATTTTACTTTAACTAAAAATAATTTAATAGATTTAGCAGAAATTCTAGGAAATAGGAAGGAATTACTAATTAGAAACTTAATTGCAGGAATGGCAAAGGGGATAGGAATTGGTATAGGATTTTCTCTTCTTACAGCAGTATTAATTATTATATTACAAAAAATAGTAACCTTAAATATACCGGTTATAGGGGATTATATAACTGATATAGTAGAAATAGTAGATAGAAATAGAAGATGATATTATTATTAAAAAAGAAAATATAAAATTATTCTATTTAGTATTTTCTTTTTTAGTTATTTTGTATATAATAGGAGAAGTTATAATAGATATATAATAGGAGGAAAAAATGAATTTAGCAAATAAACTTACTATTTTTAGGATAATACTAGTTCCAGTACTAGTTATAATTCCATTTTTAAACATTAAGGGTGAATTTTTAAATGTGCCAATCTATATGTGGATTATGAATATAATATTTATTATAGCTTCAATAACAGACAAACTAGATGGATACATTGCGCGTTCTAAAAATCAAATAACAACTTTCGGAAAATTTTTAGACCCAATAGCAGATAAAATTTTAGTACTTGCAGCTATGATTATTTTAGTAGAAATGAATAAATTACCAGCTTGGATACCAATAATTGTCCTATTTAGAGAATTTTTAGTGTCTGGATATAGGCTAGTAGCAGTAGAAAAAGGTGGTAAAGTAATTGCAGCATCTGTATGGGGAAAACTTAAAACAGTAACACAAATGATAGCAATTATATTAGCATTTATAGATACGAGCTATTATGGAGCCTTTATAAATGGAGAACTTACAGGATATAATTACATATTAAATTTAGTTATGACAGCTATGATGACAATTTCAGTTATTGCAACTATTTTTTCCGGATATGACTATATAAAAAATGGAAAAGAATTGTTTAAATAAATTACAAAAGGGGAATACTTATGGAACTTGCACAAGCTAAAAAAAGAGTAAAAGAGTTAAGAAAACTTATAGAATATCACAATAAAAAATATTATGATGAGGATTCACCGGAAATTAGTGATTTCGAATATGATATGTTAAATAATGAATTAAAAAATCTAGAAAAACAATTTCCAGAACTAATTACCAAAAACTCAAATACCCAAAAAGTTGGAGGCAATGTAAAAAAGGGATTTCATGAAGTTATACATGAAGTACCTTTATTAAGCTTACAAGATGTTTTTTCATTGGATGAAGTATATGAGTTTGATAAAAGAATACAAAAACAAGCTAAAGAATTTGGAAAAGAAACAATGTATGTTGTGGAAACTAAAATAGATGGGTTATCAGCTAGTTTGAAATATGTAGATGGAAAATTTGTACAAGGTGCTACGCGTGGAAATGGACAAGTAGGTGAAGATGTAACACAAAATTTATTAACCGTAAAAACAATACCTAAAGAATTGAAAGAACCTATAAATATTACAGTTAGAGGCGAGGTTTTTATAGGCAAAAAAGAATTTGAAAAAATGAATGAAGAAATAGGGTATGAAGATGGAAATTTATTTGCAAATGCTAGAAATGCTGCAGCAGGTTCTTTAAGACAACTAGATAGTAATATTACTGCAAAAAGACCATTAGATATTTATATATTTAATGTACAAAAAATAGATAATAAAGAATTTAATTCTCATTATGAAGAATTAGAGTATCTTGATAAATTAGGGTTTAACGTAAACCCTGTTAGAATACCATGTAAAAATATAGAAGAAGTTATAAATGCGATTAATAAGATTGGACAAGATAGAGAAAAGTTGTCCTTCGGAATTGATGGAGCAGTTGTTAAAGTAGATAATTTAAGTTTAAGAGAAGATTTAGGTTCTACTTCTAAAACGCCAAAATGGGCAGTTGCATATAAGTATCCGCCAGAAAGAAAAGAAACAATTTTGAAAGACATAGTTTGCCAAGTAGGTAGAACAGGAGCAATTACACCAATGGCTATTTTAGAACCTGTAAAGCTAGCAGGCTCTACCATTTCAAAAACAACTTTACACAACGAAGATTTTATAAAAGATAAGGATTTAAAAATTGGTGATACAGTTATAATTCAAAAAGCTGGGGATGTTATTCCTGAAGTAGTAGAAGCTGTTAAAGAAAAAAGAACTAACAAAGAAAAAGATTTTACTATGCCTAAAACTTGTCCAGTTTGTGGTGCAAAAGCTGTAAGAGAAGAGGGAGAAGCTGTATTAAGATGTACAGGAATTGAATGTCCTGCAAAATTGTTAAGAAATATTGTTCATTTTGTTTCTAAAGAAGGAATGGACATAGATGGACTAGGAGAAAACATAGTAGAACAATTAGTAGAAAAAAAGTTAATTGAAAATATTGCAGATATTTATACATTAAAATTAGAAGATATTGCATCTCTAAAAAAGAATGGACAAAAATTTGCAAAGAATTTGATAGATTCAATTGAGAATAGTAAAAAACAAGATTTATATAAATTAATAACAGCATTAGGAATACGTCATGTTGGTACAAAATCAGCTAAAACAATAGCAAAATATTATAAAACAATAGATAACTTAATGAATGCTAGCATTGAAGAATTAAGCCAAATTGAAGATGTTGGACAAATAACCGCAAAAAGTATATATGAATTTTTTAAACAAGACCAAACAATTGATTTGATAAAAAAGTTAAAATCGGTCGGAGTTAATATGCAAGAACAAGATATTAGAAATATTGATGACAGATTTAAGAATATGACCTTTGTTTTAACAGGTAGCCTTGAGAATTATACTAGAGATGAAGCAGCTAATATAATCGAGAACTATTCTGGCAAGGTATCATCTTCTGTATCTAAGAAAACAACATATGTTTTAGCAGGAGAAGAAGCTGGAAGCAAATTAACTAAAGCACAAGAACTTGGAGTAACAATAATAAACGAAGAAGAATTTAAAGAAATGATAAAATAATATTTTAAGGAGAAAGAATGGAAGGAATCTACACTTTTGAAAGATTTAATAATGAATTAGACAATGGTTTTCAAATATATTTTACCTATGTTAATAATAGATATTTAGTTTTTAAAACCTCAGAAAATTGTTATACACAAAAATTAATATCCACTCATGAAAAGAACCCACAACCAAGAATGCTAATGATTACGCACAAAAGATTAAAAGAATTATTTCCACATATGACAGAAATTGAATATAAAGTAATGCTATAATAAAAGGTTTAAGAATTCGTTAATTGAAAATTAAGATTTATGTGCTATTATAAGATTATAAAATGTAGGACAAATGAGATAAAATATGAACTAAAAGGGGTGTAATTATGGAGGAGAGTAAATTTCAAAAAATTAAGAGTCAAGTTATTAAAATATTTTGGGTTTTTTTAATAGGTAGTGTTATTGGGTGTATATTAGAAACAATTGTAGGATTAATTTTTGATAAAACTTTTCAAATTAGGCAAGGCCTTATATATGGACCTTTTATTCCTGTATATGGAATAGGACTTGTTATGTATTATGTAATTATAAGCAATGTAAAGGATATAAAAAAGGTATTTTTATTAAGTATGCTTTTAGGAGGAGCTATTGAATATTTTTGTTCACTATTTCAAGAAATATGTTTTGGAACTGTTTCATGGGATTATAGTGATATGTTTTTAAATATTGGAGGAAGAACTAGCTTATTATTCTGCTTTTTCTGGGGAATAGCAGGTGTAGTTTTCGTCAAATTTATATTGCCACTTTTAAGAAAAATAGATATGTATTTATATAGTAAAAAATTTAAGTGTGTTACAGCAGTTTTAGCCGTATTTATGGTGATGAACATAAGTATATCTTGTATGGCAGGTGCAAGACAGAACGAAAGAATGCAAAAAATAGAAGCAAGTACAAAGGTAGATGCATTTCTGGATAAATATTATCCAGACTGGGTGATGAATAAAGTATATTCAAACAAAATTAATAGAACTAGAATGCCAAAAGCAGAAAAAGTAAACATATAGTCTAATAACAATAAAGGAATTAGTGATATTACTAATTCCTTTATTCATACAATACTAATTATTTTCGACTTCTTTTTTTTGATCTTCTGTTATATAGCCATATTTAACCATTGCATTTAATACAGAGGATTGTCTCTTTTTCGCTAAATCTGGATTTTTGGTAGGAGAATATACACTTGGTGCATTAGGGAGTCCAGCAAGCATAGATGCTTCATCTAAATTTAAATCTTTTGGTTCTTTATTAAAGTAACCGCATACTTGCTTCTCGTATACCATAATATCCATCGCCATAATAAATAATATTAATATATAATTCTAAAATTTCATCTTTAGAATAATTTTTTTCTAAATCAAATGCTACAAATAATTCTGCTACTTTTCTTGTAAAAAGTTGTTCTTGGGTAAAATATAAAAGTCTTCCAGTTTGCTGACTAATAGTACTTCCTCCTGCAACAATATCCTTTTCTCTAATGTTTTCAAGCATTGACCTAGCGGTTGTAATTAAATCAATACCATTATGTTCTTTGAATCTATGATCCTCAATAGCAATAATGGCATTTTTAAAATTGTCTGGGATATCATTTATAGATGTGTAATTTTCATTGGACTTAATTTCAGCTATTTTGTCAGCAATACTAGTTTGGCTAATGGCATTATGATACATAATGTAGCCCATAAGGGTAATACCACTAACAAGTAAAATTAAAATTATTAAAATTGCTAAAATTATTCTTTTAAAAATTTTCACAAATATCACATCCTATATAATACATTTTATAAATAGAGTTTTTTCTACATTATACACTACTTTTATTAAATAACCAATTAATTTTTTATTAATTTTATATAGTCGTTAGGATGTACATTTACTGTTGAGTAATTTGTATATATAACCATTCCAGGTTTTGCTGAAGATGGTTTTTTTACATATCTTACAAAGGTATAATCAACGGCAACATTTGAAGAAGATGATGCCTTACTATAAAATGCAGCAAGACTTGCACATTTATTAATTAAATCTTGTTCAATTTCATTTCCATTTGTCCTTAATACAACATGACTTCCATGAACATCTTTTGTATGAAACCATAAATCGTTTTTATGTGCGAATTTTAAAGTTAAGTAATCATTTTGCTTATTGTTTTTACCAACATAAACAGTATAATCATCAATAGTATAAACGAAAGGCGAAAAACTTTCTTCTTTGTTTTTCTTTTTAGGTGTATTCTTCTTTGAACTTGTTTTGGAATTAGAAAGTGTATTTTTAAACAATATGTTCTCTGATATTTCTTCATATATTAAATTTATATCTTCAATAGTTTTGGCATTTTCTAATTCATATATTATACTTTCGAGATAATCAATTTGCACAGAAGTATCTTTCTTTTGAAGATTCACTATTTGTAAAGCATTTTTAAGTTTGTTATACTTTTTAAAATATTTCTTTGCGTTATATGAAACAGATATAGTTTTATCAAGTGGAATTTTAATTAAATTATTATTATCATAATAATTTTCTAGTTCTATACTATCAACATTTATATTATTGTTTATTTTATATAAATTAGCAGTAATTAATTCTCCATATAATTTATAGGTATCCATTTTATTACATTCTTCTAATTTTTGATTAATATTAGAAAGTCTTTTTGTATATTTTTTTAATTCAGCCAATATAAGTTTTAGAATATTATTTCTATAATTTTTAAAACCATCTTCTAATTCTTTTGTTGAATAAAAGGTATCTATAAAAGAATTAACCTCTAAAGTATCCGCTTCTTCTGCTATATCAATAATATAATCATTTTTATTATTGTACTTATAAGGTAAACAGCACAAAAAAGGAGAATTAATAATATTTTTTATATAATTATATAGTATTTCTAAATCGTTCTTGTTTATTGCGTTGGTAGAAAGGTGTAACTTTTCTAATAAATATTGTAGAAAAGGTTTACTAAAACCTGTAAAAGTATTAATAATAGTATCTATAATATTTGAATTTTCTGCATTTATAACAGTGTTATAGAATTCACTAAAAGATGTTAAATTTATAAAACTAATTTTATTATTAGAAGGCAAGACATATTTATGAGCAGGTAGTA
The DNA here is from genome assembly GCA_904381285.1 of uncultured Clostridia bacterium. Lineage (GTDB taxonomy): Bacteria > Bacillota > Clostridia > TANB77 > CAG-508 > RGIG8482. The sequence continues at coordinate 88,599 of CAJFII010000003.1, forward strand.
TATCTCTGGTAGAATGCGTATAAGTATCAAGATGTCGTAAGCTATCAATTATAATATCATTTTCGTTTAATAATATTACATTACTATGTTTACCCATAAGTTCAATAATAAGTTTTTTTGTAGTTAAATCATTTAATTCATTAAAACCTTCTAATTCAATAATAATAATTCTTTCTAAATCATAATTATATATTGATTTTATATGCATGCCTATTAAATGCTTTCTAAGTAACATACAAAAATTAAATGCATTATTTGGATTTGGTTTAGTAGAAGAAGTTATATGAATTCTATAATTAACTGGATTAATACATATATTTAATAAATAATTTTTTCCATTAGAATAAATACCTAATAAAATTTCATTTTTATTAGGTTCATATACTTTTGTTACTTTACCATTTAATAAACAAGTATTTAATTCTTTTGCAACTTGTCTTAAAACTATACCATCAAAAGCCATTTTATATTCTCCAGTCTATTTAGTAAATTTAATAACAGAATGTAATGTTTTTTCATCTTCACTTTTTATAATTACATAATGTATATCTTCTATATTAGAATAAAAACATTTTACTGTTTCTCCAAGTTTTATTTCTTTTTTATACATAATTTCAAAATTATTAAATTCATAATTATAATATATATCATCTGGAAGTGTTTCATAAGCCAAATCTAAGTAATATACATTATGCATATGGTTATTAATATCGATATCCTTTCTTTGAACTTTATATGTTATGAAAGAAGAATATTCTTTTGGAACAGCTATTTTTCCAATTTCCGCTTCACCTTCAAAAACACTAATATTTTCTGGATGATATTTAGAAATTAGCTCTTCAGATATTTTCTTTATTTCCATAGTTTTTGCATCTAATAACAACCATTTAGTAGTTGCTATAGCAAGTGTACTATTATTCATATCAAGAACTTCAAAATCACGATATGTATAAAATTTCTCTGAATTTCTTGCCCAAGTTTTTATGAATATTTTTTCTCCGTAAATAGGACGTTTTAATACTCTAACTTTCCAGTTAAGTAGTATCCATGTAAGTCCAGTTTTTTCGATATCATTTAGTCCATATCCAACTTCATTTGAATGCATACCGAGCTATATCTTCAAGGTATCCAATTAAAGCTCTATTTGTTAGTTTATTACTTTTTCCAACATCTTTAAACCCAATTTCAAAAGTATGATCAAATGTTCCCATTTTTACAATCAACTCCTATAAATATTTTATTAAAAAAGATTGACAAAATTAATTGTAACACATATAATGTGTTCTGTAAATATGCTTCTATAGCTCAGTTGGTAGAGTGCTACCTTGGTAAGGTAGAGGTCACCGGTTCAATCCCGGTTAGAAGCTCCAGGGAACTAGATTTGTTAGAATAATCTAGTTCTTTTTATAGATTAGTTGATAAAATTATAAAAGGTTCTGTTTTATATTGTTTAGTATATTTTAAAAGTTTATAATTATTTTATAGATTTTTATATTACTTTGTGATAGAATAGGAAAAGCTAAAAAAGTTAGGAGAGATAAAAGAAATGAAAATAGGAATCGTTGGACTTCCAAATGTAGGAAAAAGTACAATGTTTAATGCTATAACAAACGCGGGAGCAGAATGTGCTAATTATCCATTTTGCACAATAGAACCAAATGTGGGAGTAGTACCTGTTCCAGATGAAAGATTAGATAATCTTGCAAAAATGTATAATCCACAAAAAATTACACATGCTATTATAGAATTTGTAGATATAGCAGGACTTGTAAAAGGAGCAAGTAAAGGTGAAGGATTAGGGAATAAATTTTTATCACATATACGTGAAGTTGATAGTATAGTTGAAGTGGTAAGATGTTTTGAAGATCCAAATGTAGTTCATGTTGACGGAAATATTAATCCTTTAAGAGATATTGAAACAATAAACTTAGAATTAATTTTTGCGGATATTGAAACTGTTGAAAAAAGATTAGATAGAGCAAAAAAACAATTAAAAGCAGATAAAAAATATCAAGCAGAAATAGATTTATTTGAAAAAATAAAGAAAACATTAGAAGAAGGAAAGTCAGCAAGAACAATTGATTTTTCAGAAGAAGAAAAAGATTTATTAAAAGATACATATTTACTAACATTAAAGCCTATACTATATATTGCAAATGTATCAGAAGAACAATTAGCAACAATAGATAGTGATAAATATGTAAAACAAGTACAAGATTACGCAAAAACAGAAAATGCAAAAGTAATACCTCTTTGTGTTAAAATTGAAGAAGAACTATCAACTCTAGATGAAAATGATAAAAAAGAAATGTTAGAAGCATTAGGACTAGAAGAATCAGGATTAGATAAAGTAATTAAAGCTAGTTATGATTTGCTTGGACTAATGAGCTTTTTAACAGCAGGAGAACCAGAAGTACGTGCTTGGACTATAAAAAAAGGTACAAAAGCTCCACAAGCTGCTGGAAAAATTCATTCTGACATTGAAAGAGGTTTTATTCGTGCAGAAATTGTATCTTATGATGATTTAATCAAAGAAGGTTCTATGAATGCAGTTAAAGAAAAAGGATTATTACGTTCAGAAGGAAAAGAATATGTAATGCAAGATGGCGATGTTGTACTATTTAGATTTAATGTATAAGTTTAAAGGAGGAAATAAATTATGAAAGAAGAATTATTTAACAAAAAAGTTAGTGGTTGGGAAAACATATCAGAAGAAAACAAACAAAATATATTCAAGTTTTCAGATGAATATATATATTTTCTAAATAAAGTAAAAACAGAACGAGAAGCAGTATGTTTTATGAAAAAAATGCTAGAAGAAAATTCATTTAAAGATATAAATGAAATTGAAACTATAAATCCAGGAGATAAAGTTTACTATGTAAATAGAGATAAAAACATTTATGCGGCAGTTATAGGAGAGGAAAAACTAGAAAATGGTTTAAATATACTTGGTGCACATATAGATTCTCCACGTCTAGATTTAAAACCAAATCCATTATATGAAGATAACGGATTTGCTTATTTAAAAACACACTATTATGGTGGAATAAAGAAATATCAATGGACTACAATTCCACTTAGTATACATGGAGTTATTGTAAAAGCAAATGGAGAAAAAATAACAGTATGTATTGGTGAAGATGATAATGACCCTGTTTTTACAATTACAGATCTTTTACCACATTTAGCAATGGAACAAATGGACAAAAAACTAAAAGATGGAATAAATGGTGAAGATTTAAATGTCCTAATAGGCAGTATCCCAGCAGATGATAAAGATGCAAGTGAAAAAGTTAAATTAAATATATTAATGTTGTTAAATGAAAAATATGGAATAAAAGAAAAAGATTTTGTTAGCTCAGAACTAGAAATTGTACCTGCTTTTAAAGCAAGAACTCTAGGATTTGATAAAAGCATGGTTGCAGCTTATGGTCAAGATGATAGAGTATGTGCATACACAGCCATACGAGCATTACTTGATGTAAACAAACCAAAAAGAACAGCGGTTTGCATATTATCTGATAAAGAAGAAATTGGAAGCTATGGAAACACTGGAATGGAATCGCATGTATTTGATATGTTTATTTCAGAGTTATTAAACAAATCAGGAGATAATAGACCAAACTTATTAGAAAAAGTATTTTGTAATTCAAAAATGCTATCAGCAGATGTAGATGCAGGACTTGATCCTATTTATGCGTCTGTTTCAGAAAAAAATAATGCAGCACTTATTGGTCATGGTATAGGATTAAATAAATACACAGGTGCAAGAGGAAAATCTGGAGCATCTGATGCTAATGCTGAGTATGTTGCAGAAGTAAGAAACATATTTGAAAAAGAAGGAATTCCTTATCAAGTAAGTGAACTAGGAAAAGTTGATGTTGGAGGAGGAGGAACAATTGCATTTATATTGGCAAATAAAGGTATAGATGTAATTGACTGCGGTGTTCCTGTATTATCAATGCATGCTCCATATGAGGTAACTTCTAAATTTGATGTATATTGTGCATATAAAGCATATAATGCATTCATTAAATAAGAGAATATTATTGCTTGTTTATACAGTTGTATAGGCAAGCGCTTTTTGTTAACAAAATATGTTAAACCGTTGAATATTTATATAAATTGACATATAATATTAATATCGTTTAATACGATATTTTAGCCCCCCCATAAGTAACTCGTAAATTTGTCTTGATTAAGAGAGGTAAGAGATGGAAAGCAGAAAAAGAATTATTGACATTACTCCTTTATATCAGCTTGTAGAAAACGCTGAAAGAGTTGATGGATGGGATTTGACAAGAGCTTGTGAAGAGCTTTACAGAAGTGTCAAGATAGTAGGCATAAATAGAACTAATTGTGTATATGAAAAAAACACAGTGATTTCTGGAATGGAATTACCTACACTAATGAAAGAAGTTGCGATTCAGGTTGTACGCAGAATATACCGGTGGGATGATTTGGAATCAGGAAGACTTGAAGAACATTTTGGAATTCCTACAAATTCATATCACATTCTTTATCCGTATAACATCATGGAGATGTATGGTGTGAAATATGTGTGCATGACGGTTGACCAATTGATTGACAATTTTGTTGAACAGAGAAGAATGATGCTGGGTAAGTAATTACCATGAAAAGGGGGACACAAAGAAGCCAACTTGAATGTTGGCTTCTTTTGTATGTAATAAAAAAAGCAACACATAAAAGTGTTGTTTCTTTTATTTTAGTTATTTTCTTCATTTTTTCCTACCATAACTTTTTTACCATCATAGTATCCACAGTTTGAACAAGCTGTATGTTGCATAACTGGTTCGTGGCAATGAGGACATGTAGCAAAGTTTGGTTTTTCTAATTTCCAAGTAGATCTTTTTAATCCTGTTCTTGCTTTAGACCATCTTCTTTTAGGTTGTGCCATTTTAAATCCCTCCTTGTTTATCTTGATATGTATATATCTTATAATTTTTAACAATTTTTTAGTCACTATAAAAGTATACTAATTATTTCAAAATTTGTCAATAGATAGAAAGTGGATTTATTGAAATTTGTTGAAAAAAATATATCCTGTATGATATAATGAACAAAAAAATAAAAGTAGGTGAATGATATGCCCAAAAATATGAGAGTAGATAAAATAAACTATTATTTAGATATAGCCGAAACTGTGTCAAAACGTGGAACGTGTTTAAGAAAAAATTTTGGATGCATTATTGTAAAAAATGATGAAATTATTTCAACTGGATATAGTGGTGCTCCAAGAGGAAGAATAAACTGTATAGATTTAGGCTACTGTACTAAAAAAGAAAAATTTCCAGACATACATCATGGTGGATATGATGCTTGTAGATCTGTACATGCAGAACAAAATGCAATGTTAAGTGCTTCTAGAAAAGACATGATAGGTGCAACAATGTATTTAGTTGGAATAAGAGTGGATACAGGAGAATATGAACCTGGAGCAAATTCATGTCAAATGTGTAGAAAACTAATAATTAATGCAGGAATTAAGGAATTAGTTGTAAGAGGAGAAAATAAAGGAGAATATATAGTAGTAGACGTAGAGGATTGGATAAAAAATGATGACTTACTAGATGGAAAAAATACATATTAAATAACATTTATTAAAATATATAATGAATAGGGATAAAAATATGAAAGTGAAAATTAGAAAATTATTAAAAAATAATAAGATATTAAGCTATATTTTAATTTTTTTCATGGCGCTATTTGTTTGTATACCATTATTTTCAAAATATATGAACATCTCAGCAGATGATGGAATTCAACACATATGTAGGATAATAGGAACAGATGCATCTTTAAAAGAATTTAAATTGTTTCCAGTTATAATGTCAGGATTTTGTAACGGATTTGGCTACTCATGGAACATATTTTATAGTCCATTAACAGCGTACTTACCATTAATTTTTAAAATATTTACAACCTCATATGTTTTATCATTAAAATTATTTATGTTTTCTTGTATGCTTTTTTCTGGAATATTTATGTATAAATTAGTATACAGAATATGTAAAAGTCATAAAGCAGGAGTTATTTCTGCAATCATTTATATAGCTGCACCATATCATTTAACAGATTTATACACTAGAATAGCAATAGCTGAACTAGCTTCTTTTGTGTTTTTGCCAATACTATTTATTGGAATGTATGATTTAATTAATAAAAATAAGAAAAAAACTTATTGCATATCAATAGGTGCAATTGGATTAATATTAACTCATAATGTAATTGCGGTATATGCAGCGATATTTTGTGCCGTTTATTTACTATTTTATTATAAAAAACTAAACAACAAAATTGTATTTAAAAATATTTTAATTAATATAGGAATCATACTTTTGTGTACTAGTTTTTATTGGATTCCATTATTAGAACATTATTTTACTACTACATATGAAGTTTTTGTCCCAGAAAGAATGTATAAAGATAATACTTTAATAGGGTCTAAGTTATCATTTTTAGATTTATTTATTACTAAACCATATGGTATGAATTTTCACATAGGATTACCAATTATTTTTGGAATTGTACTTGCCTTTATATATAGAAAAAGAATTAAAGGTCGTTATGCTAAATTATTAAATATATTTTTAGGATTTGGAATTACAAGTATAATTATGGCTTCAAAAATATTTCCATTTGAATATTTACCTGATACACTAAAAATGATACAGTTTACATGGAGAATGATGGAATTTGCAATGTTCTTTTTAAGTATTGTATCAGGAATTACAATTACAATATTTATACATAAAAATAAGAAGAAAGACACAATAGTTTCTACAGCAACAATTGCGTATACAGCTTTGTTAGTAATAACTCAAAATACAACAATAGCAATTCCTTTTGATGAAGAAAAATATTTAGAGCCAATACCAGTAACAAGCCAAACAGGAAGAGTTCATGCAGGTTGTGCTACTTTTGAGTATCTTCCACAAAAAGCATTTGTAAATAGAGAATATATAGAAACACGAACACAAGATGTAATAGTTATAGAAGGAGAAGCAAATATAATAAACCAAAATAAACAATCTACAAATTTAAGTTTTGAATTTGAAAATGCAAAAGGAACTGTAAAATTTGAATTACCATATATTTTTTATGTGGGATATAATGCAAAATTAACAGATGAACATAATAATATTAAAGATATAAAAATTACAGAATCAGAAAAAGGTTTTTGTATGATAGAAATTAGTAATGTAGAAAAAGGAAAAATCGAAATAGAGTATACTGGTTCAATGCTTATGAAAATATCGTATGTATTAACTCTTATAGGTATAGTAAGTTTAATAATATACTATTATAAATTAAAGAAAACAAAAGTTAAAAAAGTTATTTAAAACATTTATTAAATTTATATTACAATAATTGACTAAAAAGGGTAAATATTATAGAATAACAATGTAAAAGAGGTGAATAAATATGTCTAAACCAACAGTAGCAATTGTTGGAAGACCAAACGTTGGAAAATCAACATTTTTTAATTATATAATAGGTCAGCGTCTTTCAATAGTAGAAGATAAACCAGGTGTAACAAGAGATAGAGTTTATGCAGAATGTAATTGGAGAGGAAGAGATTTTACTGTAATTGATACAGGGCGGAATCGAACTAGGTTCAGAAGATATGATTACAGCCGAAATTGCAAACCAAGCAACAATTGCTATGAATTTAGCGGATGTTATAATATTTTTAACAGATATAAAACAAGGAGTAACACAGCTAGATAAAGATATTGCATTAATCTTAAAAAGAAGTAATAAACCAATAGTTTTAGTTTGTAATAAAGCAGATAATTATGGGAAAACATCAAATGACATATATGAATTCTATAATTTAGGTTTAGGAGAACCGCTTCCACTTTCTGCAACAAATGCAATTGGAATAGGAGATATTTTGGATGCAGTTTTTGAAAAATTACCTGATGAAAATAATGATAATGCAGATGAAGAAACTATAAAGGTAGCAATTATAGGTAAACCAAATGTTGGAAAATCTTCATTAGTAAATAAAATACTTGGAGAAGAACGAGTTATTGTAAGTAATATGGCAGGCACAACAAGAGATGCAATAGATTCATATTTTGAAAATGAATTTGGAAAATATGTTTTTATAGATACAGCAGGAATTAGGAGAAAAAGTAAGGTAAATGAATCTATAGAAAAATTTAGCGTAATGAGAACATTACTTGCAATACAAAGAGCAGATGTGTGTTTAATGATGATAGATGCAACCCAAGGGGTAACAGATCAAGATGCAAAAATAGCAGGAGAGGCTCATGAAGCAGGAAAAGGAGTTATTTTAGTAATCAATAAATGGGATGAAATAGAAAAAGACACATATACTATTGAGCAATTTAAAAAGGAAGCATATAACAAACTATCATATTTAACATATGCGCCAATAATATTCATTTCTGCAAAAACAGGACAAAGAGTGCATAAATTATTTGAAATGATAAACCAAGTAGCAAGTCAAAATGCATTAAGAGTGCCTACTTCAACATTAAATGAGGTGTTAAATGAGGCAATTGCAATAGTTCAACCACCAACAGATAAAGGTAAAAGGTTAAAAATATACTATATGACACAAGCTACTACAAAACCACCAACTTTTGTTGTTTTTGTAAATGATAAAGAATTATTCCATTTTTCATATGAAAGATATTTAATAAATCAATTAAGAAAAGAATTTGGATTAATTGGAACACCTATAAGAATGATTGTAAGGCAAAAAGGTGAAAAAGATGTTTAAAATGTTTTAAAATAAAAATATATAAAGGAGGTAATTAAAATGGCATCATATATAATAATGGCGGTAATTGCATATGCAATTGGAAGTATTAGTTTTTCAGTTATTTTTAGTAAAAAATTTGGAGGTTTTGATGTAAGACAAAAAGGAAGTGGAAACGCAGGTTCAACTAATGTTTTAAGGACAGTTGGTAAAAAAGCTGCTATATTAACACTAATATGTGATATATTAAAAGGTGTTGTTGCAATTTTAATAGCATTATTAATAGGTATTATAGTAAAAGATGTAGATAAAGCATTACTTGTCCAAATAGCTGCTATTGCAGTAGTAATAGGACATACTTTCCCAATCTTTTTTGGATTTAAAGGTGGAAAAGGTGTTGCAACATCTCTTGGAATTTTATTAATGATAAATTGGCAGATTGGATTAATTTGTCTTGTATTTGCATTACTAATTATGATACTTACAAGAATGGTTTCAGCTGGATCAGTACTTGCTGCAATTTTATTTCCTGTATTAACATTATTTATAGGAAAAGAATACTTTATTGTTCCTGGAAATTATCTAATTTTTAGTATAATTATGGCATTAATTGTAATGTTTAATCATAGAAGTAATATTAAAAGAATATTAAATGGAACAGAAAATAAAATTAGTTTAAAGAAAAAATAATCAAGGAGGAACAAAAGTGAAAAAAGTTGCAATTATAGGAAGCGGTAGTTGGGGAGTGGCACTTTCCATCCATTTAGCTAAAATGGGAAATACGATTAATTTATGGTCTTTTGATGAAGATGAAGCCAAATTAATTAATGAAGAAAAAAGATGTAAATTCTTACCAGGAGTAGAACTTCCTGAAAATATATATTGCTATACAAATTTTAATGATACTTTACAAAATACAGACATAATATTACATGTTACACCATCTAAGTTTGTTAGAGATACAATAAAAAAATATAAAGATTTAGTAAATGAACAACCAATTATAATGTGTGCAAAAGGATTTGAAAGAGAAACTTTATATACATTAGATGAAATAATAAAAGAAGAATTACCAGGTAAACTATATGGTGTATTATCTGGTCCAAGTCATGCTGAAGAAGTTTCAAGAGGAATTCCAACAGCAATGGTTGTAGCATCAAACAGCACTGAAGTAAAAGAAACAATACAAAATCTTTTTATGAATGAAAAAATGAGGATATACACATCTGATGATATAAAAGGAGTTGAATTAGGAGGAGCATTAAAAAATATAATAGCATTTTGTGCAGGAATTGCTGCACAATTAGGTTTAGGAGATAATTCATTTGCAGCATTAATTACAAGAGGATTAACAGAAATTAGTAGATTAGGTGTTGAACTAGGAGCGTCAAAAGATACATTTTATGGATTAACAGGGCTTGGTGACTTAATTGTTACATGTTTAAGCGAACATAGCCGAAATAGAAAAGCAGGCAAGTTAATTGGAGCAGGAAAAACTATAGAAGAAACAAGAAAAGAAGTAGGAATGACTATTGAAAGTATTGACAATATTGAAGTTGCCTATGAGCTTGCTAAAATACATAATATAGAAATGCCAATTGTAGATGCTGTATATAATGTATTGTATAACAATCTAAAACCAGAGGAAGCAGTAAAAATACTTATGACTCGTGAAAAAAAATGTGAATAAAAATAAGAAAAATTACCAATACTACTAAAAAATATTGGAGGTAAGTAGGATGGATTTTTTGGATAAATTAGGTAAAAAAGCAAGCCAAACTTATGAAAAAACATCAAAATTAGCAAAAGAAGCTAAATTAAAGATGGCAATTAATGATAAAAAATCACAAATAGAAGAAGTATATGAAGAAATAGGCAAAAAAGTTTATGAACACCATATTAGTGACAAATCAATTGATATAGACATAGAAGCAATCTTAGAAGAATATTGCATTAAAATTGATGAATTATGTGATAGAATTGAAGATGAAAGAAAAGAACTTTTAACATTAAAAGATAGAAAACAATGTCCAAATTGTTTTTTTGAAATTGATTTAGATTTTAAATATTGTCCAAACTGTGGTGCACAACAAGAAGAAATAATAGAAAACCAAGAAAAAATTGATAATAATAATTCTAATGGAGAAAATAGTGAATTATAATATTAAGCAAGAATATTATATAAGGAGCAATTATGAAAGCAGTAGTACAAAGAGTTTCAAATGCCAATGTAAAAGTAGATGAAGAAATAGTAGGAAAAATTGAAAATGGATTTGTTGTTTTATTAGGAGTACAAAATGGGGACACTAAAGAAAATGCAGATTATTTAGTAAAAAAAATAACTGCATTAAGAGTATTTAGTGATGAAAATGATAAAATGAATTTATCACTTAAAGATGTAAATGGAAGTTTGCTAGTTGTATCACAATTTACGTTGTGTGCAGATTGTGTAAAAGGAAATAGACCAAGTTTTTCAGGTGCAGCAGATCCCAAATTAGCAAATGAGTTATATGAATATTTTGTATCAGAATGTAGGAAGTTAGATTTTAAAGTAGAAACTGGAATTTTCGGGGCAAATATGAAATTAAACTTAACAAATGATGGACCTGTCACAATTATATTAGAAAAATATTAATATGGAAATCTTTCATATAAATACTTTATTATATCATCTGCATTATAATCAGTTACATTTATGAAAGTTCCTTCATCTAGACTAATCCACATATTAATTTTATATTTTTCATTGTTATCAATAAAATTTCCAATAATATCTGCTATTTCAATAGAATTATTATATTTTTTTTCCCATTTCAAATCATTTTGCAATGGGATTTCTTTATTATAAAAATCTTTTAGAAATTTTGAAATTTCACCTTTTTTATCACTATATAAATTTACGATTGTATACATTTTATTAATCTCCTTTTTCTTATTATTTCAAATTTATTATTTATATATACAAAGAATAAAAGGTAAATTTTATGGAATACTAAGTTTAGGTGATTTTAATGAATAAAAAAAGTAAAAAAATAATTTTATATTTTATAATATTCTGTCTTTTATTAATAACTTTAACAGGCTGTGGAGCAAATAATAATGAAGAAGAAGTTTTAAAAGATAAAATAAAAAGTGAAATTTCATATTTAGATGTGAAATTAATAGGAATGTTAAATAGTGCAAATGGAATTTCCTTAGAAAATTATATTGTTAAAGCAGAAGAAATAAATGAAGAAGAAACAAGCTCTGGAAGTACTAATAAAGATTCTTCTGGAGGAGGAAGTGATGAAACTTCTGGTTCTGATTCTAGCAAAGAAGGAGAAGGAGATAATAAAGGAGAGGAGTCTATTGAATCTGAATCTAATGATGTAAATTTTAGAATGGAAGGAAATGAAATTTTATTGCAAGATAGGACTACAGATTGGAATTTATTAAAATCTGAAATTGAAAAATTGTATTCTAGTTGGACAACTATTGTATTAGATTTATATAAAGTAAATATAAATAGCGATGAAATCTTAGCTTTTAATAATGATTTAGATACTACTATTCAAGCAATAAAAAGTGAAGATAAAATACAAGCTTTAAATAATCTTGCTAAATTATATTCATATATACCCAAGTTTTCCAATGCATCTAACAGTGATGTTAAAATGAATAATATTTATCAAACAAAATCAAATTTATTAAATGCTTATGTACTGGTAGAGCAAGATAATGTCACAGAATTACAAAAACAATTATCAAATGCAGAACAAGCTTTTTTACCAATTATTAATGATATTAGTTCACAAAATGCTAATCAGTCGAATATTAATAAAGCATATATTCTAATAAAAGAATTGCAGAATTATACAAATAATAATGATAAAGATGTATTTTATATTAAATATAAAAATTTAATACAAGAACTAAATAATATTGAATAAAACTTGAAAATTAGTATGATTTATTGTACAATAGAAAAGAAGTAAATTGAATAGTCGCGTATGGCAAAACCGAAAGGTTGCGTATGAGGAAAGTCCGGGCTCCATAAGAGCAATGATGCTGGATAACATCCAGTGAAGGTAACTTCAAGGAAAGTGCAACAGAAAATAACCGCCTTTTTTAGGTAAGGGTGAAAAGGTAAGGTAAGAGCTTACCGCAGATATGGTGACATATCTGGTCAGTGTAAACCCCATCTGGAGCAACACCTTGTAATTCCAAGAAGGTTAAGATGCTCTTTCGTCTTCTTGGTTCTGGTGGCTTAAGCCTTATAGTAATATAAGGAATAGATAAATGACTATTCACGACAGAACCCGGCTTATAGATTTACTTTTTTATATGAAAACAGATAGGACAAAACCTATCTGTTTTGTATATTATATTATTTTGATTTTGGAGGAGTGTATTGAATAATTTCTCCAATTTCACAATTAATTGTCTTACAAATTCGTGCAAGCAAATTTAAGTCAACTTTTTGCATATCATTATTACAATATTTAAGTAATTGTTTATAATGAATTTGTCCATTTCTAGATAAACTAGAACGACTAATGTGATGCTTTTTTAAATATTCGTCTAATTTTAAATCAACTTTTCCCCATTCTTCTTCCATATGCTCACCTCATTAGAATACTATCATCTTTTATACTGTGGGACAATTAGGCACAAGCATAGTATGTGTAAGCATATAATGAGATGTTAATTCTATATTTTTTACATAGTATAATTGCTGTATAGAAAATTTTTCATATCATCTGGTAAATCTACTTCAATATTCATTTTTTGTTTTGTTAGTGGATGTATAAAACAAACTTTGCAAGCATGCAAAGCTTGTCTGTTTATGAAATTTGATTTTTTTCCATATAAAGTGTCTCCAGATATGGGGTGACCTATATAAGACATATGAACTCTTATTTGATGTGTTCTTCCTGTTTGTAAGGTTATATATGTTAAAGAATTATTATTAAATTCATTAATTACAAAATAATTTGTGATAGCTTTATCACCATTTTCGTTAATACATCTTTCAATAATGCTATTTTCTTTTCTTGATATCGGAGCATCAATTATTGCTGATTTTTCAGTTAATATTCCATCTACAATAGCAATATAATACTTTTTAAAAATGTGACTATTCATTTGTCTTATTAAACATTCTTGAATATATTCGTTTTTAGCAAAAATAACTATTCCGAGAAGTATCTTTATCTAATCTATTAACTATTCTAATTTTCTTTTTTAATCCAAGTTCATCAAAATAGTATTTTACACCATTTGATAAACTGTTATCATAATGTAGAATAGAAGGATGTACAGCAATACTTGCTGGCTTATCTATAATTAACATAGCTTCATCTTCATATATAATGTTTAAATTCATTTTTGTTGGGACAATATTTGAATTATCTTCATTAAAATCAATTATTATATTTATTTTATCATTTAATTTTACTAAATCATTTACATATGCAGTGTTATTGTTTAATAGTATTTTTTTATTAGTTTTTAATTTCAAGATTAATCTATCTGACATATTAAATTCTTCTTTTAATATATTTTTTATAGTTGTATATTTATTATCTTTTATTATATATTCTAAATTCATTATTGTCTCCTTAATAAGAAAAAATATATATTATTATAAAACAAAAGTATTTAATGTGCAATTAAAAAATACTTATAAAATATATTGTGTTTTTTTAATTTAAAATATATAATATTAGTATCTTTAAAAATATGGAGGAATGATATGTCTTTTATAGAAGGAATAAAAAATAAAGCGAAAAACGAAATAAAAACAATTGTATTACCAGAAGCAACAGATGTAAGAGTTTTAAAGGCTACTAGCACAATTTTGAAAGAAAAGTTTGCTAATATTATTTTATTAGGAAATAAAGCAGAAATATTGAAAATAGCAGATGAAAATGGTTTGAATTTATCTTCAGTAACAATTATTGATCCAAATAATTGTGAGAAATATGAAGAATATGTAGAAGCTTTTTATGAACTACGTAAAGCAAAAGGAATGGATTATGAAAAAGCAAAAACATTAATCAAAGACCCGGTTTATTTTGGTATGATGATGGTAAAACAAGGAGATTGTGACGGATTAGTTTCTGGTGCAATTCATTCAACAGCAGATACTCTAAGACCTGCATTACAAATATTAAAAACAGCACCTGGTACAAAATTAGTTTCAGCATTTTTCTTAATGGTTGTTCCTAATTGTGAATTTGGAGAAAATGGAACTTTTGTATTTTCTGATTGTGGTTTGAATTCTTATCCAAATGAAGAAGAGCTATCTGAAATAGCAATTTCTTCTGCTAAAAGTTTTGAGCAGCTTGTAGGAAAGACTCCGAAAATAGCAATGCTTTCTTATTCTACTTATGCTAGTGCAAAATCAGAATCAACCCAAAAAGTTATAAATGCTACTAATCTCGTAAAACAAAAAGCACCAGAACTACTAGTAGATGGTGAATTACAATTAGATGCTGCAATAATTCCAGAAGTTGCGAAAAGTAAAGCACCAGGAAGCAATGTAGCAGGATATGCAAATACATTAATATTTCCAAATTTAGATGCTGGAAATATAGGTTATAAATTAACACAAAGGCTTGCTAAAGCAGAAGCATATGGACCACTATGCCAAGGAATAGCAAAACCAGTAAATGATTTATCACGTGGCTGTAGCGCAGATGATATAGTTGGTGTTGTGGCGATTACTGCTGTTCAAGCACAAATGCAATAATTATAAATTTATATATAAATATTAGGAGGTTATAATGAAAGTTTTAGTTTTGAATTCAGGAAGTTCTTCTTTAAAATATCAATTAATAGATATGGATAATAAAGAAGTAGTAGCAAAAGGAAATTATGAAAGGCTAGGAACAAATGAAGCATTTTTAACACATAAAATCGGAGATGAAAAACATGTTCTTAATCATCCAGCATTAAATCATGAAGAGGCGATATCATTTGTTATAAATCAATTAACAAATGATGAATATGGAGTTATTAAGGATTTAAATGAAATTGATGCAGTAGGACATAGAGTACTTCATGGTGGAGAAAAACTTAGTGGCTCAGTTTTAATTGATGAAAATGTAATTAGTATTATAGAAGAGTGCATACCTTTAGGTCCACTTCATAATCCACCTGCATTATTAGGAATACGTGCATGTCAAAAACTTATGCCAAATGTAAAAATGGTTGCAGTATTTGATACAGCATTTCATCAAACTATACCACCAGAAAATTATTTATATCCAATACCATATAAATATTATGAAAAACATAAAATACGTAAATATGGTTTTCATGGTACATCACATAGATATGTATCAAAAAGATTAAAGGAAATAGCAGGAAAGCAATATGATAAAGTTGTTACATGTCACTTAGGTCAAGGTGCTAGTTTATGCGCTATAAAAGATGGGAAGTCTATTGATACAAGTATGGGGTTAACACCTGTTGCTGGGATAATGATGTGTGCTAGAAGCGGAGATTTAGATCCATCAGTAGTAACATATTTAATGGATGTAGAAAATTTAACAACAAAACAAGTTATGGATATCTTAAATAAAGAATCAGGTGTATATGGGCTTTCTGGAATATCAAAAGATTTTAGAGATATAGAAGATGAATACCAAAAGGGAAATCCAAAAGCTATTTTAGCAGCTACACATTATGACTCTACAATAGCTCAATATATTGCAAGATATGCAGTTGAATTAGGAGGTCTTGATGCTGTAGTATTCACTGGTGGAGTTGGAGAAAACCAATTTAATACAAGAAAAAGAATATGTGACAAATTAAAATTTTTAGGATTAGAAATAGATGAATCTAAAAATCAAACAAGAGGAGAAGAAATAGAAATTTCTACTGATAATTCAAAAATTAAAGTATATGTTATACCTACTGATGAAGAAATGATGATAGCAGAAGATACAGTTGAATTAACAAAATAGTGTTATTATATTTACATAATTATATAAATATGATATAATATGACTCATTATATATATTATTTTTATAAGGGGGAAAATTATGGCAAAGATTTTAGAAGATATTTCAAGAACATTTAATGAATTTTTACTATTACCAAATTTAACAACAGAAGAATGTATACCAAGTAATGTATCATTAAAAACACCACTTGTTAAATTTAAAAAAGGAGAAGAACCAAAATACTCTGCAAATGTACCAATGGTTTCAGCAATTATGCAATCTGTTTCAGGAGAAGAGATGGGAATAGCACTTGCAAGAGAAGGTGGTGTTGCTTTTATTTATGGAGCACAATCTATTGAATCACAAGCAGAAATGGTTTACCATGTTAAAAAACATAAGGCAGGATTTGTTATAAGTGATTCTAATGTAAAAAGCGGTACAAGCCTAAGAGATGTAATTGCTTTAGTAGAAAAAACAGGACATTCTACAGTTATTGTAACAGAGGATGGAACTGCAAATGGTAAGTTTTTAGGAATTGTTACAGATAAAGATTATAGACTTACAAGAGACAACCAAGATGCACCAATAGACGATTATATGACTAAAGCTGAAAATGTAGTTTGTGCAAAAAAAGGTATATCATTATCTGAAGCAAATGATATTATTTGGGAAAATAAAATAAATTGTTTACCTATATTAACTGAAGAAGGAAATTTAAAATACCTTGTATTTAGAAGAGATTATGAGGAAAGAAAAAACAATCCAAATTCATTATTGGATGAAAATAAGAGATATATTGTAGGAGCGGGTATCAACACAAGAGACTATGAAGAAAGAATTCCAGCATTAGTTAATGCAGGTGTAGATTTACTTTGTATGGATTCTTCAGATGGATATTCTGTATGGCAAAAAAAGACAATTGATTATGTAAGAGAAAAATATGGAGATAGTGTAAAAATAGGTGCAGGAAATGTAGTTGATAGAGAAGGATTTAGATATCTTGCTGAAGCTGGAGCCGATTTTATAAAAGTTGGAGTAGGTGGAGGATCTATTTGTATAACTCGTGAGACAAAGGGAATTGGACGTGGACAAGCTAGTGCATTAATTGATGTTGTTGCAGCACGTGATGAATACTTTGAAGAAACAGGAGTATATATTCCAATTTGCTCAGATGGAGGAATTGTACATGATCATCATATTACAATTGCTTTAGCATTAGGAGCTGATTTTGTTATGATGGGAAGATATTTTGCAAGGTTTGATGAGAGTCCAACAAAAGTATTAAAAGTAGGTAATACATATGTAAAAGAATATTGGGGAGAAGGATCAAATCGTGCAAGAAACTGGCAAAGATATGACCTTGGAGGAGAAAAAAATAAATTATCTTTTGAAGAAGGTGTTGACTCATACATTCCATATGCAGGTAGCTTAAAAGATAATTTGACAGTAACTGTTGCTAAAATAAAATCTACTATGTGTAATTGTGGAGCTACAACTATATCAGAGTTTCATAAAAAAGCTAGATTGACTCTAGTATCAGAAGTAAGTATTGCTGAAGGTAGTGCACATGATGTAATGTTGAAAGAAGTCGATAAAAGTTATAAATAGGAAAAATTTGACATAAGTTACATAATGTGATACAATAATTAGCAGAGTAACTGTTGTTTATTTGATCGAAGTTTGATCAAACACATTTATGGAGGATACGAAAAATGTCAGTGATTTTGCAGGAAGTAGTACGGACAATTTTGTTTGAGCTTAAGAGTGGGATTATTCAAGAATTCCAAATACCCGAAAGACTCGAACAACTAGGTGTGGCAGATTTCGAGGTTGAGCGCTTAACTGAGGAAATCAGTGAAGTGTATCAAGAAGAGATGCTTGCTCGCTACTAAGCGAGTAAGCATCTCTTTTATAGTTATATTCACAATAAAATTGGTTGAAGTTGTTCTTTTTCTAATCCTAATTCTAAAGTCTTTATAATATATTCTGGGTCAAATACTAAAGAACGAGGTTTAGTAATTGGATTGTCCTGTCTAAACGGAACAAAGAAATAATTATGTCTATTTAATAAAGTACCTATATTGGATGCATTACCACTTAGTGCATCATTTGTAGATACAGCGATTACTAAAGCATTATTATTCCTTAAATGAGATTTTGCAGCCATTGTGACAGGAGTGTCTGTAATTCCATTAACTAATTTTGCAATTGTATTTCCAGTACATGGGGCAATTATCATGATATCTGTCATTTTTTTTGGACCGTATTGGTTCTGCATCTTGTATAGTATGAATAATTTTTTTCTTAGTTATATCTTCAATTTCTTCTATAAAATCTTTTGCATTTCCGAATTTTGTATCTAAATTATATGCATTAAAAGACATAATAGGAATTATTTCTGCACCATTTTCAATTATTTCTTTCATTTTTGGAATTGTGCGTTTAAATGTACAAAAAGAACCAGTTATAGCAAATCCTACTTTTTTACCATCTAATTTCAAATTTATTAGCCTCCTCTCTGTAGTTTATAATATATTTTATGAAATTATGTAAATTTTGCTACTTACGAAAAAATGAATAACATGGAAATATACGTTTTTGTATGTACAATTTTGTAAAATCATGTTAAAATATATATATATTTGTAAGAGGGGGAAATATTGTGAAAAATAATGAAACTATATTAATACTTGATTTTTTTGGTCAATACAACCAACTAATTGCTAGAAGAGTAAGAGAATGTAATGTATATTGTGAAATTGTACCATATGATATTTCAATAGAAAAAATTAAAGAAAAAAATCCAAAAGGTTTAATATTTACAGGAGGACCAAATAGTGTATATTTAGAGGATTCTCCAATGTGTGATAAAAAAATCTTTGAATTAGGTATTCCTATTTTAGGAATATGCTATGGTATGCAACTTATGACACATATTTTAGGCGGTAATGTAGAAAGAGCTGAAAAAAGAGAATATGGAACATTACCAGTTAATATAGATAATACTTCTTTATTATTTTCAGGACTTGGAGATACAAATGACTGTTTAATGAGTCATACTGATTTTGTATCAGAAGTGCCAGAGGGCTTTGAAGTAGTTGGAACTACGGCTAATTGCCCAACGGCAGCTATGCAAAATGTAGATAAAAAATTTTATGGAATTCAATTTCATCCAGAAGTAAATAATACAATCAATGGAACAATGATTATAAAGAATTTCTTATACAATGTATGTGGTTGTACAGGAAATTGGAAAATGTCATCATTTGTAGAAGAATCTATTAAAAATTTAAAAGAAAAAATTGGAGATAAAAAAGCATTATGTGCTTTATCTGGAGGAGTAGATTCATCTGTTGCTGCTGTATTATTACATAAGGCAATTGGAAAAAACTTGACATGTATATTTGTTGATCACGGACTACTTAGAAAAAATGAAGGCGATGAGGTTGAAGATATATTCAGGAATCAATTTGACATTAATTTAATAAGAGTTAATGCAAAAGATAGATTCTTGGCAAAACTTGCTGGAGTAACAGATCCTGAGACTAAAAGAAAAATAATAGGTGAAGAATTCATTCGTGTATTTGAAGAAGAAGCTAAAAAAATTGGAACAGTAGATTATCTAGTTCAAGGAACGATTTACCCAGATGTAATAGAAAGCGGATTAGGAAAAGGTACTACAATAAAAAGCCATCATAATGTAGGAGGACTTCCTGACTATGTAGATTTTAAAGAAATTGTTGAACCTTTAAGAGATTTATTTAAAGATGAAGTTCGTAAGACTGGTTTAGAATTAGGAATTCCTGAAAATTTAGTTTATAGGCAACCATTCCCAGGTCCAGGACTTGCAATAAGAATTATTGGTGATATAACTGATGGCAAGTTAGAAATCTTAAAAGATGCTGATGCTATTTTCAGGGAAGAAATTAAATTAGCAGGACTTGACAAAGAAATTAATCAATATTTTGCAGTATTAACTAATTTAAGAAGTGTTGGAGTTATGGGGGACGATAGAACATATGATTATACTATTGCTTTACGAGCTGTTACAACATCAGACTTCATGACAGCGGTATGGTCTAAAATACCATATGAAATTTTAGAAAAAGTTTCTGCAAGAATTGTAAATGAAGTTAAACATGTAAATAGAGTAGTATATGATATAACAGGTAAACCACCAGCAACAATAGAATGGGAATAATATAAAACATATAACATACTAGTTTTTGACTAGTATGTTTTTTTATCACAAAAAGCAAACATTTTTTTGTAAAAACTATTGACAAAGAACTTTTGTTCTATTATAATTAACACATGAAAAGAATAAATGTTCGCGAAAGTAAAGGGGGATAATTATGAAATTAAAAATAGTTAATTTTTCTAAATTTATAAGGAGTATAATGTTAATAGTTGGAATAATTTTCATTATAAGTTTATTTATTAACAATAAAAGTTTTTCATATAAAGAAAATGAATTTAAAGAAATTTATGTGTCAAATGGAGATACATTGTGGAGTATAGCAAAAGAAGAAAAAGAGAATAATCCATATTATAAAAATAAAGATATTAGAGACATTGTCAACAATATTAAATCAATAAATAAATTAAATAGTGGAAATTTATTTGCAAATCAGAAGCTAATAATTCCATATAACAACTAAAATTAAACAAACAGGAATATTATAATTATATTCTCTGTTTGTTTAATCTAAATAATATACATTAGAGATTAGCTAAAGGGTTACTTTCAACTGCATTTCGTACTTGTTCATTTTCAACATGAGTATATATTTCTGTTGTAGAAATACTAGCGTGCCCTAAAAGTTCTTGCAAAGCTCTAATATCTACATTTCCATATTGATACATAAGTGTAGCTGCTGTATGTCTTAATTTATGTACTGAATATTTATTTGTATCAAGACCAGCTTTTCTTAATTCATTTTTTATAATATATTGGACAGTTCTATTACTGATACGTTCTCGTCTTTCGCTTAGAAATAATGCATCTTTAGAATCATATTTTATTCCTTCTTTAGGTCGTACTTCTAAGTATTCAGCAATTGCTCTCATACATGCATTATTTAGATAAATAGTACGTTCTTTGTTACCTTTACCAATAACAGTCATTTTACAATCATCAAACTTAATATCTTTAATATTTATATTTACTAATTCTGATAAACGCATTCCACAATTCAAAAATAGGGTTGTAATAGCGTAATCTCTATAGCTATTTCTGTTATCTTCATTACCTGCTACAGATAATAATTTTTTGCTATCATCTAAAGTAAGATATTTTGGCATACGTCTATCTAGTTTAGGGGTTTCTAAATCTTGTGCAGGGTTTGTTTCAATTAATTTTGCTTTAGAAGATAAATATTTAAAAAATACTCTTATACTAGATACTTTTCTTGCTCTTGTAGCTGGTTTACTTCTCAAATTAGTAGCAAGATATGAAATAAAGGCATGAATATCATCTAAAGTAATTCTTTTTATAGTATTAATATCTATATCATTTATAATAATTTTAGAAAAATCATGTTCATTTGTTAAACCAAAATGTATTTTTATAAATTTTAAAAAAGTTGCAAGATCATAATTATATTCTTTTATAGTATTTGGTGATTTATTCAAAATAGTAACAGTATAATCTAAAAAAGAATTTAAAAAGTCAGGATTATCATTTCTATCAATCATTAAAGACCCTCCTAGTTATATTTGCTAAAATCTATATATAAATTATACATCAAAACTAAAATATTTTGTACAATGTTTTTAAAAAATAGTAAAATACACAAAATAGCTCAAGATTGAATTATTTACTTTCAAGAAAAAGAATGATATATTTCTTGTTTTTTATTTTAAGATATGATAGACTAACTTTGCAAATTAAAAGAAAGGGGGAAAATAAATAATGAACAAAAAATTAATTTATGGATTAATTGCCTTAGTTATTATAATTGCAATTGTAGTAGCTCTTTATTTCGTTTTGAGCAAAAACAAAGAGGAAAATGTAAACATTGATATGCAAGCGTTAAATACTACTTTATCATCACAACCTCCATTTAACGAACTTGCTACCACAGATGTAACAGTAGAAACATTAGAAGCAGTTTTACAAATTAATGCAGATGAAGTAGAAGAGGTAATTGGAAAAATGCCTATGATGAATGTACAAGCTAGTATGTATATAGTAATTAAAGCAAAAGATGGAGCAGTAGACAGTGTAAAAACAAAAGTTGAAGACTATGGAACTGCTTATGAAGAACAATGGGCAACTTATTTACCAGCCCAGTATGAATTAGTAAAACAAAGAATAATTGGAGTAAAAGGTAATTATGTATATTTAATTATTTCTGAAAATGCATTAGATTTAGAAGCATTAATCAAATAGATACAAGTACAAGATAAATTATAATTTATAATGAGAATATTAAATTAATAATAATATTCTCTATTTTTATTAATGTAGAAAAAAGCAAGAAGAAAGAGGATTTGTAAATATTTTGATTTATGTACTATGGAAAATTAAAATTATAGAAATTTTTTCTACTTTGTAAAAACAGTAGAGTAGGGGATAGCACACTTTTTCAATATATAAAAATTAGGAAAATATATTGAATAAAATTTTGTGCAATCTTCTATTAGACTAATAATAAATTTTATAAATAAAAAACTTTTTTAAATATAAAAAATAAATTTATGATTTAAAACTAATTTATAAATATTTAGAATTTTTAAAATTATAATTTTGTAATGCAAACATTGTAATATCAAAAAACGAACATTTGTTATTTAACAATTCTTTTATATAATTTATATAATATTTTAATTAAATTATTGTTTAATTAAGTTCAAAATCGTTTTTAAGCAATTTTAATTATTGAATTGTAAAATTTATCATTTATTATATAAATTTTGATTTTAACGAATTTCGTTTGCAGATTTATATATTCTAATTAATATAATAAATATTTGTATCTTGTGCTATGATCTTATAAATTCTATAATTGTTGCAATAACTGTATTAAAAAATTATACAAAATAATGATTTTCTAAAATCGGTTTTAAGCCGTTTTTATTTTTAGGTTGATAAATTACTTGTTTAAAATTTAAGACCTAAGTATTGATTTTAGGAAATTACTATTAAAAATTAGATTTTTCTGAAGAAATTATTGTTATATATAGATATACAAAAAAGTACTAAAAATGCGACGCACGAGAATCGATTTTAAGACGTTTTTATTTTTTAGGCATATAATTTGTTGTCTGCAAAATAAGGCAAATATGCAGAAATAGGCATTTGGGAATTTTTGAAAAAATTTTCATAATAGAAATAATAATTAATATAATGAATAAAAATTTATAGATACAAATTAAAATAATAGATAAAAAATAAATAAGTAAAATAAAAAAATGTTTTAAAATTGATTTTAATGAGTCATAAGAATATTAATATAACAGTAATACAAAAGACTTATAATAATTATAATAATAATGAATATAATATAGATATAATAAGAAAATAAAGATGTATAAATGAATATTAGTATATATAAAACAGCTAAAAGCCTTGAAATAGTAGAAGTATAGATTTATAGCTATTGTATATTATACTCTCCTATCTCTTTTTGTACAAAACTTTCCTTTTGCGCAATGTTTGATATCTATTTTTTAGGGATTTATTTTCCCCTATCGATTAACTTGACTTATTATAAACATATAAATTTTTAAATGTCAATACTTTTAAGAAATTTTTTTCTTTGAATAATATATAACTCTTTTCTTTCGTTGATGCTCTAACCTACAATTTTTAGAAACATTATAGCCTACAGAATAACTGCTACTCTTCTTAGATAATAAATATTCATAAGTATGATACAATAAACAATTTCTTAAATCTTCTAAATCTGAGTCTTTATCTATTGCATAAACTTTATGAAAATTAAAAGCATATAACTCTAAAGCATCTAAAATTAAATCTAATTGACCTTCTAAAAGTTGTAAATGAATATCGTTAATAACATCAGTATTAAAAATATATATCCCCCCTATTCTCAAGTATAAACAAATTATACTACATTTATGTAAACACGTCAAATTTAATAAAAATGACAAATTTCGACATACAAAAAAATATTACAATGATATACTATTTAAAAGGGGGAAATAAAAATGAATAAAAATATTATTAAAATTCTATTAGTAATAATTTTAATAGCAATATTAGTATTGTTAATAAAAGCATTTACGCCAAAAAAAGAAACAGAAATAAAACAAACTGTTTCTAAAACTAGCTACAGTAACATTAAACAAGAAAATGAACAACAAAATACCGAGCCTAAAAAATTATATATTAAAGAACATAAAATGAGTAACAACTCTATAAGTGGAATTGTAAAAAATAATACTAATAATGTAATTAAAAACATTACAATAACAGCAGATTGCTACGATAAAGATAATAATAAAGTTGGAACAAGTATGGACATGATAAACGAATTAAAACCTGGTGAGACATGGAAATTTAACATGTGGGCATATTCTACAGCAACTAAATACAGAAATATAAAATTAAAATATTAAGAAAGAGGCATATATCCTCTTTCTTTTATACTACTTCCCTACATTCAAATGGATTAAAATCAATTATATTACTTTCTAAATTCAATTTAAATCTTTGGCTTAAATCTATATTTACAGATTTCAAATCTTTAATATTTTTATAAAATACGGTCTTTGAAGTTCTATTTTTTACATTTGTGACGCCATCAAGCATAATGCTACAATAAAAGTTATATAAATTTCTTGCCCTTGTAGAAGAAAAACAAGTATTCAAACGTCTTTCAATATCATCTTTATTTCTAACTATAGTTAAATCGCTTTCAAACATCTTTAATAATTTCATAAATTCATCACTCCAAACTTTTTTTAAATCTTCATATATTACATTTTTTACTCTAATATATTTTTTATTATAAATATCTTCTAATTTCTTTTTCTTTATTTCACATTCAAAACGTATAAAACCTTTAATTTCTTCTAAATAGCTATCTATATTAAAATTAGAATTAAATAATTTTTTAATATCATGTTTTCTAAATTCTAACATTTTATTATATATTTTTAATGTTGTAGTTGTTCCAGAAGTATAAATACTCTCATCTTGATAATGTTTTATATTTCTTCTAGGATAATTACAAAAACTTAAATTATTAATATATTTTCTAACTTTATCATTAGAACCTAAATCAAATACAATAGCAATATCAATTCGCTGCAAAAACCAATGATTTAAATTAGGTAAATTAATATTATAAGAATATTCTACAGCACCAATAAGCCATTTCACAATTTTTGTTAAATTATAAAAGCCATTGTGAGAATTATACCCACGAATTATTTTATGATAAGAACCTTCAATTTCTAAATAATACATATCAACAAACTTATATTTACTACCACAACCAACACGAACTGACAATGAAGAGCTATAAGACCCCTCTAATTTATCATTAACAATTTCATAATAGATTTCGCCGTCTTTTTGATTATAGCTTGTTTTTAATATAGAATTATGGTATATTTTGTCATATGTATTTTTATTTATCATAGTATATATTTTTATTGTATCTATCATATTAGTACCTCTTTTTTATAAAATAGTCCCATTTTTGGGACTTTCGGAGGGTGTTACTAAGAACCCTCCTACTTTTCAACTATTTAACAATTTTATAAAATCATCAATTAAATCATTATTTTCATTATAGGGTATATTAAATTTATTATATAAATTTGAAAATTTATCAGAAAGTTTTAATATTCTATTTATACCAGAATCAATAGTGTTAGAATAAGCATTTAATTCTAAAAGCTTAAATCTACTTTTACAATTATATAAATAAATAATAGAAGTATCTAAACAATTTAATAATAACATAACTTCATCTTCTGATAAACTAATAGATTTTTTTTTAGACATAATAACTCCTTTCACTCAAGCGCCGTGAAGGCTGTCAGCTCCCTACGGGCTCCACTCGCTACACTCGTTCCCCAAAATTTTTTGTAGACAATACTAAAGAAGTAAGGCAAAAAATTTATTATTTAAGGAAAAACTATTTACAACCAGAAGCGAAAAAGTACTTTAATAATAAATCATATAACTTACATAAACCTAAATATATTAAATAATATATTAAAATACCTACCCAAAAATTAGGTATAGCACTAGAAATAACCCAGTACAAAAAAATTGAAAAAAGAACAACTATCATTATTTTATTTTCATTGTTATTTAAAAATTTTCTCCACTTTTCTTTATCTCTTAAATTTATTTTTCTCATATACTATAACCTCTCTCCTATATAAACTTTATTATTTTTAAAATCTTCTATTAATCCTAAAACAGAATTATAATCTTCTTCATTTGCATTATCTTGAGAATATAGCTTTTTTAATTCTATTAAACCAGAAATTACATAGCCACATTCAAAATCATTTAACTCTTTAACTTTTATTCCCATTTAAATACCACCTTTATATTTTGATATTAGATCAGATAATTTTTGTGTATCTGATTTTGAGACACTTAAGTCTTTCATAATTTCCTCAGTATTATATTGCTTTCGTATATAATCATAAGCAATAAATACATCACGCTTTACAGTTCTTCTTTTGCGACTTCCTTTATCAAATTTTTCATCATTTGCAATATATTCAGCTGTATTATAATATTTATTAACTACTAAACGTCCCATTAAAAAGCTTTTACATTCAATAACAAAATTAGTTTGTTCACGTAATTTTTTATTAATACGTGTAAAAACTTGAGAACTTGAAACAATTTGCTTATGTAGTTTTCTTTGCTGTGAAATATAATCAAGTAAATTGTCTGGAGCATCTTCCCACTTTGTACTTTCAAATGTAAGATGTATCTCATCAAAGCCATAAATTACGCCATTATTTTTCTCATAAAAGAAAAATAATTCACTATCAATAACCTCAATCCAGACTTTACGATACCATTTTTTATACTTATAATATTCTTTTTCAGTAATCTCAACAATTTCTATATTATTAGTCTCTATTAAATCTCGCCAAGAATTTATATGAGCATCTGCAACAGAACATTCAAAATTAGTTAATATTTTAACTTTAGGATACTTTTCACGCATTTTAATAAGATAATTTACAATAGATATAGTCTTACCACTACCACCTAAACCACAAAAAGCCCAGAAACCATAGCCACGAAAAACAGTTTTGTCCATGCGATAAATATCTCTAATAAATAAAGGAATAGCTTTAAAAAATTTAATTAAAAAATTGCTTAAATAAAAACCAGTTAATAAATTAACAATATTAAAAATCATAAATATAGCAAAAAAAATCCAAAAATACATATAATTTTCTCCTCATATTGATTGTCCACACGCGACATTATGTCGCGTGTGTGTGGCTATACATTAAGATGAACAGCACTAGCAACAATACTGAATAATCTAAATAATAAAGTAAATCCTATACACATAAAAATAGAGATAAATGCCTCACTAATTGGTAAATATATATTAAAGCCAAAAATAACCCTTAAAATCTGAGGCAAAGTAGTTATAAGCCATGCTGGAGTTTCTAAAACAGGTAACATAGAAACAATAAAAAAAAGTAAAGTATCAAAAACTTGCAGTAATAAATAAACTATCATTTATCAGTCCCCCCTTTAGAATTAATAGAACTATCAACAGAATTCATACCTTGTGTAGAACCATATTTAAGAACATATTTGACAATATAAACTAAAGCCATAGCATAAACAACAAGCATTAATAAAGTACGTACACTCATTCTGTAAGGCTCATAAGCATTTAATACGTTAGTAAATTCATAATCATTTGTTTTAAAATGTATAGACCCTAAATTAAACTCCCAACCAGAAATCTTAATATCAAGAAAATCCTCGTTAAATACTTCTTGCTTAACTTTTTCTACTTCATCAGAGAAAAAAGTTACAAAAGGTATATGATTTTTAAAAGTATTTCCTAAGTCTGTATAATCTTGTTTTATAGCTTCCCATTGCTCATCAGTTGGTACAACAATATGTATTAAAAAATCAAGGAAAGCATCAAAAAAATTAGTAAACCAATTCCAAATATAACCTATATTTTCAACCATGCCAGAAAAGAAATCACTAATATTAGTCCATAAATTACTAAAGAAATTTCCTATAGAACTTCCTAAATCAGAAAACCAATCACCAATATTAGAAAACCAATTAGATAAATTTGTACCTAAATTACTAAAAAATTCACCTATAGAATTTACCAAATTAGAAAAACCCTCAGTAAGATTATTCCAAAAGCCATTAAAGAAATTACCTATAGATGTAGCCATTTCTTGGAGCTTAGTAGGTATACTAGACAAAGCGTTCCAAATATTATCAAACCAACTGGAATCAGGATGATAAGTATCTTCGTTATCACCGACGGTATTTCCTCCACCTGGGTTGGTCTCATCAGAGTCACCTGTGGAGGTCGAGGAAAAAAAAGAGTACCATCAGAATTATAAATTTCACCAGAAAAAACGGAATAGTGACGAGTTTCAAAATCTTTATATATTCTAAACGAATCACTAGTAAGTTCATTTTGATAACATGTAGATATTCCATCTTGATTTCCATCACGTCCGCCCCAGATATAATGTTGAACTGGATTATCTAGTAAATCAAAAAAGTTAACTTCATAATACGTATCGGTTTCATTCACAATAGTAAGTCTAGCACTATCTGAAGATGTATAATGTAAAACTGTCCAATCAATCCAGTTATTAAGAGTATCAGTATAATAAGTTTTAGGGCTTTTACCTTCTTCTATTCCTAAAAGATTTCCAAAATTATAAGTCATTGGGAGCCAAGATTGAGTAGAATTATTATAATAATCTGATGTTATACTAAAAGCACTAACACAAGAGCTAAAAAGACAGATACTTACAAAAGCAAAAATACAAATAAATAACTTACTTTTAGAAAAAATTTTAAACATATAATTCTCCTTTCTTAAAAAAATAAAAGACCAGGGACTACGAAAAAATCCCTAGCCCGAAAATTGGACTATACCTCTTAATTATAAGAATGTATATATAACTCTCTTTATTAAGCTAATACCAATAAAAGTAGCCATAATTCCTATACCTATAGGAATAAGAACATTTAAGCCACTGTTAATAGCATTTGTTACAGGGGAAACAGTATTAGCAGTAATTTCAAAAGCACCTACAGTATTCATAGTAGACTCCTTTCTGAAAACTTAATTAAGTTTTCAAATAAAATACCAATCTTATAGACATCTATTTAATTGGGGGAATTTTACATCAAAAGATGTAAAAAATTAAAAGCTTATAAAATTAGATATAGATTTATATAATAAGTAACAAACAAATACTGCAATAATTCCACCTAAAAAATAAAGTATTGCAGTAGTAGAAACATTTAAAGAAGTTTCTATATTTGTTACTTTATCAGCTATAGTGTTCAATAGAATAATTTCATTATTCACTAATATCGACCAACCTTACATTCCATGTATTATTAGTATAAAGTAATTTAAAAGATACATTTAATAATTGTAAACCTACAAAATTAGAAGTTAATATCTTTTTCATTACTTCTTTATCAAATACAAAAAATCTACAAGGATTATTATTTTTATCTAATAAATTTAAAATAATAAAATTTCTTTCATCTTCTGGTAATTCATTAGCATTTTTCTTTTTCATAAGTTCTAAATTCAAATACTTAAATTCTTCAATAAAATCCATATTAAAAACTCCTAACTATATAAAATTTAAATAAAAAAATAAGCCGAGTTAATCGACTTAAATATTACAACAATGAACAAAATATCTTTCCTTTTGCGCAATGTTATATTTTTATTTTTTAGGGATTTATTTTCCCCTATCGATTTACTTGACTTATTATAAACATATAAATTTTTAAATGTCAATAACAAAAAAGACGTAGATCATTTTACCTACATCTTATATATTTTCAAATTTACTATTTATATTGTTTTAAAAAGATTTCCATTTTTTCTAAAAATTCTTTATTTGTTTTTGTTGCAACTAATTGATTTAGTAATTGTTCTGTAACTTCAGCTACTGACATATTTGACATCGCTTTTCTTAATGCAAATACAGTTTCTAATTCCTTTTCATCTAGAAGTAAATCCTCTCTTCTTGTTCCAGATTTATTAATATCTATTGCTGGGAAAATACGTTTTTCAGATAATTTTCTATCTAAATGAACTTCCATATTACCCGTTCCTTTGAATTCTTCGAAAATCACTTCATCCATTCTACTTCCTGTTTCAACTAAAGCTGATGCAAGTATAGTTAAACTTCCTCCATCCTCTATATTTCTTGCTGCACCAAAAAACTTTTTAGGTTTATGTAAAGCACTTGGATCAAAACCTCCAGATAAAGTTTTTCCAGATGAAGGAATTACTAAATTATATGCTCTTGCTAATCTTGTAATACTATCTAATAAGATAACAACATCTTTTTTTTGTTCTGTAAGCCTTTTTGCTCTTTCTAACACCATTTCAGCTACTTTTACATGGTGTTCTGGTAATTCATCAAATGTTGAATATATTACTTCACCTTTTATAGAACGTTTCATGTCTGTAACTTCTTCTGGCCTTTCATCAATTAATAGTACAATTAGTTCAACTTCTGGATTATTTGTACTTATACTATTTGCAATTTTCTTTAAAAGAGTAGTTTTTCCAACTTTTGGAGGAGCAACAATCATACCTCTTTGCCCTTTTCCAATAGGTGAAATTAAATCTATTAATCTCATTGCATATTCATTAGGTGTAGTTTCTAATCTTAATCTTTCTTGTGGATAAATTGGTGTTAAATCATCAAAGTTTTTTCTTTTATATGCTTTTTCTGGTGCTTCACCATTTACTTCTCCAACAAATATTAAAGCAGGAAATTTTTCTCCTTCTTTTGGTTGTCTAGATATACCTTTTATTTTGTCACCTGTATCTAATTTAAATCTCCTTATTTGGACTGGTGAGATATAGATGTCATTTGGTGTAGATAAATAATTCTCTCCTCTTAAAAAACCATAACCATCTGGTAAAACTTCTAATATTCCTTCTACTATTTGATCATCTTCATTAGTAACTTTATAAGTATCGTTTAAATGATTTGATTCTTTTTCAGAAGTGTTTTCATCTTTATCTTTATTTAAATTTTCATCTAAATTTTGTAATGCTATAATTAATTCATCTTTTTTTAATTTAGAAACATTTTTAATTTCTTTTTCTTTTGCTAACTGCCTTAATTCTGCTAAAGATTTTTCTTCGTACCCCATATGTACCTCCATACTATTAAAACTTTCCCTTATGTATAATATTGTATCATATAAATCTCTTAAACTCTAGTGCTTAAATGAAAATAATCTATAAAACATAAGTTCTACAGATTACTTTTTTATATCTATATATACTTTTTCATTTGGCAAATACATATCTAATTTTTCACGTGCCAATTCTTCAATATATTCTGGAGAAGATATATTTTCCTTTGTTGCAAGTAACGTTTGATTATATTCTTCTTGTTCTTGTATTTTTTCCTTTAAATTAGCTTGTTGATTGTTATAAGCATTAATTGCTTTTTGTTGATTTATAAAAGTTATTGAAACATACAATATAACAATTACAAGAAAAAATTTTTTAATTAATTTATTTATTTTCATAAGTATATTACACTCCAATTTATCTTTAAAATGTTAAAATTTCCTACGGAAACTTACTATATATATATTTCTACATATATGTCAAAAATCCTTCATTTAGTTTTCATTTTTTGTAGTTTTTTGTGATTTTTTTATAAAATCTAATAAATTTCCCTTATTTTTTGTAAAAATTTTTCTCATATTTATAATTATAAACGAAATTGGTCGAAATAATATCTTTTTTATTATATTAATCAATAACTTAATTGGATATGTTATAATTTTTATTATATTTTTAATAGTGGAAATTATAATTATACTTACTTTCATGAAATATTTACTAATTGTTAAAATATAAATTGAAATTCCAAGTATAATCCCTAGAAATATAAAAAAGCGTATTTCACCATTGTTATAACAAAAAATAAAATATAGTGTTAGAACTCCTGCTCCAATCCAAAACATGATATCTTCTATGTATGTAATAATATCTGAAGTTTTAAATGATTTTCGTAATACTCTAAAAATGTCAAATAGAATACCTATTAAGATGCCATTAATTACAAAAATTACAAATAAAAAAGCCTGATTATTCAATGCGCAACACCTATTTTCTATTTAAAAATTTTTCCTAGAATACTTCCACCCTTTTTTTCCATTTCTTTTTCACTATAATTCATGCTAAATATATCACCTTCAACCACAACTTCTGAAGTATCTATACTTAGTTTATTTATTCTTAAATCCTCACCTTTTATAGTTAATAACCCTAATTCAGTTTCTATAATTACTACTTGGTCATCAAAACTTAATACATCTAATACACCTGATACAGATAATTTTTCTCTGTTTTCTAATACTAAATTTTGAATAACATTATTAGAAATACTTTTTCTTTCTTCTGAAACCATTTAATTCAACTCCTATCTAACTTTTCGGTCTAAAGTATATATATTCATAACTTGCCCAACTTAGAACTTTATATAAATTAAATTTACAAAAAAGACACAAAAAAAGAACTATTTAGTACATTAAACTAAATAGTTCTTTAATAATAATTTTATATTAATGTCTAAAATGTCTCATTCCTGTAAATATCATGCTAATGCCATATTCGTTACATTTATCAATTGATTCTTGATCCCTTATTGAGCCTCCTGGTTGAATAATCGCTGTAATTCCTGCCTTATGAGCTTCTTCTACACAATCAGCAAATGGGAAAAATGCATCAGATGCAAGAACTGCTCCTTTTGTTATTCCAGGTTCTATTAATTCTTCTGCATGTTCTATAGATTGTTTTGTTGCCCAAATTCTATTTACTTGTCCAGGGCCAATTCCAATTGATTGTTTATCTTTTCCTAATGCTATTCCATTTGATTTTACATATTTTACAATTTTCCAAGTAAACATCATATCTTCTAATTCTTTATCAGTAGGTTTTCTGTTTGTTACAACCTCATAATTATCTAATAATTTTGTATCAACTGTTTGTACAATAATTCCTCCGTTTATTTTCTTGATATCATATGATCCTTCTGGTTGTTTTACTTGGATGTTTGGTAATTCCAATACACGTAAGTTTTTCTTTGTTTGTAATAATTCTAGAGCTTCTTTTTCATATGAAGGAGCAACAATTACTTCCAAAAAGATTTCTTTCATTTCTTTTGCTATGTCTAAAGTTATTTCTCTATTTGCTACTACAATTCCGCCAAAAATTGATGTTTTGTCGGCGTTAAATGCTTTTTTCCATGCTGAATATAGATTGTCACTGCTACCTACACCACATGGATTACCATGTTTACAAGCAACAACTGTTGGTTCATCAAATTCTTTTAATAGTTCTAACGCACCATTTGTATCATTTATATTATTAAAAGATAATTCTTTTCCATTCAATTGTTTTGCAACTGTTAGACTACCTTCACATTTCCCTACTTCTTTATATAAAGCACCTTTTTGATGAGGATTTTCACCATATCTCATTTCTTGAACTTTTTCATATGTTAATGTAAGTTCTGTTGGAAAGCTTTCATCATTTCTTTGTTCTTTTATATATTTATAAATCATAGCATCATAACTAGCTGTATGTTCAAATACTTTTTGCATTAAATAAAAGTTTGTATCCAAAGATACTTTTCCATTTTCTTTTAGTTCTTCTAATACTTTTTTATAATCATTAGGATCTGTAATTACTGAAACATCTTGATAATTTTTTGCTGCACTACGTAACATTGTAGGCCCGCCAATATCTATGTTTTCTATAGCTTCTTGTCTTTCTACTCCTTCTTTTAAAATTGTTTGTTTGAAAGGATATAAATTAACTACTACAAAATCTATTGTATCTATACCTAGTTCTTTTAATTGATTCATATGATTTTCATTATTTCTTATTGCTAAAATTCCTGCATGCACTTTTGGATGTAAAGTTTTTACTCTTCCATCTAAACATTCTGGAAAACCTGTAAGTTCACTGATTTCAATTGCATTTACTCCATTTTCTTTTAATTTCTTATAAGTGCCCCCTGTTGATATAATTTCTACTCCACAATTTTCTAATTCTTTTGCAAATTCTACAATACCTGTTTTATCAGATACACTAATTAAAGCTTTCATAATTTAACCTCCATTTACATTATATAGCTATTATAATACATTCTACAAAATATAGCAATATATACAAAAAAATATAGGAATTTGTTTGACAAACTCCTATATTTTTCTTTTAATTTCTATACCATAACAGTATTTTCTATAAATTTTTCATGTAAGGCATTTAACGTTGTTTCTGCAACATTACTATTTACTAGAATAGAAATTTTGATTTCTGATGTACTTATCATATGCATGTTAATATTATTTTGATATAAAACCTCGAATAAAGTAGCAGCAACACCCGGATTATTGCTAATACCTATTCCAACCAGAGATACCTTAGACATTCCAACACAGGAATTGATTTCTTTTATATCAAAATTTGAGGCATTATCATTTAATAGATCTAATGCTAAATCTAAATCCTTCTCTTTTACTGTAAAGGATATGTCTTTTGATATATGTTCGCCAAAAGCTTGAACTATTATATCTACATTTATATCATTGTCTGCTAATAGTTTAAATACATTATAAATTCTTCCAATCTTGTTATTCTTTCCGATTAATGTAATTCTAGCAATATTATCTTCTTTTGCAATGCCACTGATACATAAATCTTCCATACAATCTTTAGAAGTAACAAGAGTTCCTTTACTTTCATCTTCAAAAGTAGATTTAACATATATAGGTATTTTATATTTTTTTCCTATTTCTACACATCTATTGTGTAACACTTTTGCCCCTAGGCTTGCAAGTTCTAACATTTCGTCATAAGAAATAGTATCAATTTTACGAACATCTTTTACTACTCTAGGATCAGTAGAATAAATCCCATTAACATCAGTATAAATGTCACAACGTTCTGCTTCTAGACTTGCAGCTAATGCAACAGCTGTTGTATCTGAACCACCTCTTCCTAAAGTTGTTATATTAAGGTCCTCATCTATTCCTTGAAAACCTGCAACTACTACTATTTTTCCTTCTTGAAGACTATTCTTTATTCTTGTTGTATCTATTTTTTGTATTCTTGCATTTCCAAATACACTGTTAGTTATTATTGGTATTTGCCAACCAGTATATGAAATTGCTTCATACCCTAGTTTCTCTAAACACATGCATAATTTTGAAATTGTAATTTGTTCACCAGTTGAAACAAGTACATCATGTTCTCTCTTACTTGGACTTTTTGTTATTTCACTTTCTTCGCAAATTAATTTATCAGTTGTTTTTCCGTTGTGCTGACACTACAACTACTACATAATTTCCTTTATCATATTCTTTTATAATATGCTTACAAACATTAAATAATTTGTCTGTATCTGCTACAGAACTTCCTCCAAATTTTTGTACTATTACTGCCATAAATGGCACCTTCTTTTCTTAATGTGCAAACTACATTTAAATCTAAATATAGCTATACTATTATTATATTTTAAAGTTATTCAAAAGTTTCTATATTAGAGAAGTTTTTTTAAATAAGCAAAAATGAATTCATTAATTTCTCCATCCATAACTGCCTGAACATTTCCTGTTTCATAATTAGTCCTATGATCTTTTACTAAAGTGTATGGACAAAAAACATAAGAACGAATTTGACTTCCCCATGCAATATCTTTTTGTTCACCTTTTAAGTCAGAGATAGTTTCTTTTTGCTCTTTTTCTTTTAAATCTAATAATTTTGATTTTAACATCTTCATTGCGGTTTCTTTATTCTGTATTTGAGACCTTTCAGTTTGACATGACACTACTATATTAGTTGGTATATGTGTTATTCTTACAGCTGAATCAGTTTTGTTAATATGTTGTCCTCCTGCACCTGATGCACGGTAAGTATCAATTCTTAAATCCTCTGGATTTATTTGAATTTCTATATCATCAGTTATTTCTGGTAATACTTCGACAGATGCAAAAGAGGTATGACGTCTTCCACCAGAATCAAAAGGTGAGATTCTAACAAGTCTATGTACACCAATTTCAGATTTCAAATAACCATATGCGTTTTCACCTGATACTAATGCAGTAACACTTTTTATTCCTGCCTCTTCTCCTGCTAAATAATCTAATTCTTTTATTTGAAATCCATTTGCATTTGCCCATCTTGAGTACATCCTATATAACATTTCTACCCAATCCTGTGATTCTGTTCCCCCTGCTCCTGGATGAAGAGTTATTATTGCGTTATTATTATCATATTTTCCAGAAAACAAAGTTTCTATCTCTAATTTTTCTATATTTTTTTCTAATGAATTTGTATTTTTTATTAATTCATCAATTAATTCATCATCTTTTTCTATTAATAATAAACTATTTAATTCTTCTAAGTTTTTTAATTCTGTACTGAGCTTATTAAATTTATTATATTTCCCTTTTAAAGATTTTATATCTTGTAAAACCTTACTAGATGTATTAGTATCATTCCAAAAACCATCTTCCATAGTTTTCTGTTCTAATTCTTTAATTTCATTACTAATTTTATCTAAGTCAAAGAGATTCACCAATATTATTTAATTTGTTTGTTAATTCAATTAACTTATTTTTATTGTCTTCTAATTCAATCATAATATCAACTCCAATCATTAGTAGTATTTTATAATAATTTTTAGCCAAATGTCAAATTTTTATATGGTCAGGCACATTTATTTTTTTTCCACATATAATTGTATATAGTTTAAATGGAGGTACGATTATGTTAGCTCTTTCAATATCTGGTTTTTTAGCATTTATAAAATCGGCAATATTTGTCGTAGGCTATATACAAAGTAGTAACCTTTTTCCTGAACCATTATCTCAGGAGGAAGAAAAAGATTGTTTAGAAAGGTTGAAAAACGGTGATGACGAAGCTCGTAATATATTAATAGAAAGAAACCTAAGATTAGTTGCACATGTTAGTAAAAAATATACAACTACTAATATAGAACAAGATGATTTAATTTCGATTGGAACAATTGGATTAATAAAAGGAATCAATAGTTTTGATGTTAGTAAAAATATTCGTTTAGCTACATATGTTGCAAGGTGTATAGAAAATGAAATTTTAATGTTTTTACGCTCTAGTAAAAAAACAAAATCAGAAGTGTATTTAAATGAACCTATTGGCAAAGATAAAGACGATAATGAAGTTACATTAATGGAAGTATTAGAGACCGATGATAGACCAATTGAAGATGAAATAGATTTAAAAATGAAAGTAAAAAAACTATATGAAAAGATGAAGGAAATTCTAAAAGATAGAGAAAAAACCATTCTTGAATTACGTTTCGGTTTAGGAGGAAAAAAACCAAAAACTCAAAATGAAATTGCTAGTATGATGGGTATTTCACGTAGTTATGTTTCTAGAATTGAAACAAAAGCAATTAGCAAACTTGCAAATGAATTTAAAGAATAAGAAGTAGCTTTTAGCTACTTCTTATTCTTTATCCTATTCAAATATACTATTTGTTTAACAAATATACTGCTAAATTTAAATATGTTGCAAAAATTGTCCATATTAAGTAAGGAATTTGAAGCAAACCAGATAATTTGTTTTTATTATAGAATTTGATTATCATTGCTAGTATTAATATAGCTAATAATATAATCCATATAAAAGCAAATAACCTCCACTTCAATACAAAGAAAGCAATTGGCCATAGCAAGTTAAAAAATAGCTGTAAATAATAGATAAAATTAATATCTTTATCTACTAAATTATTATCCTTTAATATTCCATAAGATACTCCCATTAAAATATATAAAATGCTCCAAACAATTGGGAAAACTATGCTGGGTGGAGACAAAATAGGTTTTTGTAATGTATCATAATCCATATAACTAGATATAAAAAATCCTACTAAACCACCAAGGATAACTGGAATAAGTATAGATTTAGCATATGTTTTAAATTTTGACATAAAATCCCCCTCTCACTATATGCTTTTATCTTATTTTATTCCCTTAAAATTGAATTATACATATATTATATCTTCCTTATTTTAGCAATAAAGAAACCTTCAAAAAATTCATCTGGGCAAACGCAAAGTGTTCCGGGTATTTTTACTGGTAGTAAAGGCAAATATTCTTTTCCATTAAAATTTATTGGAATAATCTCAGTATTACTGCCTAAAAGTGCTTTATTTATTATATCTTCATTTTCACATGCAAGAATTGAACAAGTAGAATATACAATCTCTCCTCCTGGTTTTAATATATTTATTGCTTTTTTTAGTAAAGCTAATTGTGAAGAAATTGATTTTTTAATTAATTTCGTAGTAAATATATCTGAAAGTTTTGGATTATTTGTGTTAATAGTACCACTTCCACTGCATGGAGCATCAAGAAGAATTTTATCAAAAGAAAAGAAGTTATCTATATAACGAGCATCTTTTTGCATTATATAGATACAATTTGCTCCCTGTTTTTCTATGTTATACCTTAAACGTTCTGTTCTAATATGATTTATTTCACATGCAGTAATATGTGCTTCATTTTCTGAAAGAGCAGCCATTTGCGTGGTTTTTCCGCCAGGAGCAGAACACATGTCAAGTATATCTGTATTAGGTTTTGGATTTAAAATTAGCGGTGGTAACATTGATGATAAACTCTGTAGATATATTTCACCGTTTTTATAAATTTCTAATGATTGTATCAAATTTTCTTTTACATTCTTTATAACAACTGCATCTTTATACCATGGAATTTTTTCATATTCTATTCCTTCTTTTGATAGTTCATCTAAAATTCTATTTATATAACTTTTTAAAGTATTAACTCTAATAGAAACAATCCTTTCTTTTTGGTATCCATTTAATATTTGATTTGCTTTTTCTTCACCATATTGTTTGTTTAGCATTTCTATTAAAAAAGTTGGTATACTCACAAGATATCACCTCTTTAAAAATATTTATAAATATAATATCATAAAAAAATGTTGTTGTAAAAGTTTTAATATATAAGTCTCTTTTTTATAGTTACTTCATATAGTTTAATGGGGGATTTTATGAAATTTGTTCTAGACTGTATTAAAGGTATTGCTATTGGTGCTCGGTGCTATTCTACCTGGAATTAGTAGTGGTGTTCTTTGTGTAATTTTGGGAATATATGAAAAATTAGTTGACTGTGTTTTAAATTTTTTTAGAGATATAAAGAATAATATTAAATTCTTATTACCAATACTGATTGGAGTATTTATTGGAGCTGTAATATTTGGTAATTTATTAAGATTTTTATTTAATAATTTTGACGTACAAACCAAATTTTGCTTTATTGGACTAATTTTAGGGAGCATTCCAAACTTATTTAAAACAGCAAATTCAAAAAATGGTTTTAGACTTCACTATTTAATTTATACGATGATTGCTTTTGGGGTTGCTATTTTTTTATTATTTTTAGAAAACGCATTTTCGTTTAATAGTATTAATGAAAATACTACTTTTTTATTCCTGGTTTTTGCAGGATTTATAATGTCTATTGGAGTTGTTGTTCCAGGAGTTAGCAGTACAGTTATATTAATGATGCTTGGTGTATATAATTTGTACCTTTTTTCTGTTTCTACCCTTGACTTTAATATACTTTTGCCAATGGGAACAGGTTTAGTATTAGGAGGTATAGTTTTTTTAATAATTATAAAGTATTGCTTAGATAAGTTTCATGTTCAAACATATTATGCTATAATCGGCTTTGTGTTAGGTTCTATTCCTATATTGTATCCTGGTTTACAGTTCAATATTACTGGCTTAACATCAGTACTATTATTTTTTCTAGGATTATATGTTTGTAATAAAATTGGAGATTAAGAAATAAGAAAATTGGACGTTAACGAAATCGAAGATTTCGACGTCCACATGTGCAAAATTGCTTCGCAATTATTGCACGTATCAAGGTAAATTAACCTTGTTGTCGATTTTTCCTATACAATAAAAATATAATACTAAAAACCATACAAAAATAGTAAATGATTTCCTATTTTGTATGGTTTTGCCATTAGTTTAATACATATAAACTATTTTTTTCTTCTTAAAATCCAACCATTTTCAACTTTCAAAGGTATTTTCATTTTTACGCATTGACCTATTTTTCCTGGATTAATAAATTCGATTTCTTCATCTGTTTCTGTATCCCATAATTTATCTATAGTAAATTTATATGTTTCTGTTTGTCCTGGAATAATGATTTCTAACATATCCCCTACTTTTAATTTATTTTTTATTTCTATAATTGATTTATCTTCATTATATTCAATTACTTTTCCACCAAATTCATAGTCTGGATTATATTGCTTTCCTTCGTACTCTTGAAAATCTTTATTATTTCTATCATTAAAATAAAAAGTTGTTAATCCCCTTGTTTTTACTTTTTCTAATTCGTTTAAGTATTTTGTATAATCATACTTATTTGGTTCTTTTAAATAATCATCAATTGCATTTCTATAAGCATTTACAACTGTTGCTAAATAGTATTCTGTTTTTAGTCTTCCTTCAATTTTTAAACTATCTACTCCCATATCTATTATTTCCGGGATTTCTTTAATCAGACATAAATCTTTTGATGAAAAAATGTATGTACCTTTTTCATCATG
Organism: uncultured Clostridia bacterium; assembly: GCA_904381285.1. GTDB lineage: Bacteria > Bacillota > Clostridia > TANB77 > CAG-508 > RGIG8482. The sequence goes on from CAJFII010000003.1 coordinate 130,170, forward strand.
TTCAATAGGCATTAGATTTCCTGGATTATTCGTTTCTTCTGCATATAAATTATATGACCATCTACAACTTTGAGCACAATCACCTAAATTTGCACTTCTACAAGCTAGAAAATCGCTTAAAAAGCATCTTCCAGAATATCCAAAACATATTGCTCCATGCACAAATATTTCTGTTTCTAGTCTCATTGGTGTATTATTTATTATATCTTTTATTTGTGATTTATGTAATTCTCGTGCTAAAATAACACGTTTTGCACCATTTTTATGCCAAAAGTTTGCACTATGATAACTTACAATATTTGCTTGAGTACTTATATGAATATCTACATCTGGTGCTTCTTCTTTTATTATTTCAACTACTCCACCATCAGCAACTATAATTCCATCCACCTTTAATTCATTTAAAATTCGAGCTTGATTTCTTATTTCATCATACATATTGTCCCAAGCATATATATTTATTGCTACATAAACTTTTTTACCTATTTCATGAGCATATTTAATTGTTTTTATTAAATCATCTTCTTCCATTTCTGCTCTTGTTCTTAATGAAAGTGAAGATGTACCTGCATAAACAGCATCTGCTCCATATAGAAATGCAATTTTAGCCTTGTTAAAAGATCCCGCTGGAGCTAATAATTCTGGTTTTTTCATATATTCTACCTCGTTTAAATTTAATATTTATAAATATAATTATATAAATTATTATATATTACATAACTTTCAATGTCAATGTTAACAGCTAGTATAAACTATATATGTGGCAAAATTAAGTTAGTTATATTAATTTTTTATTAATTTCATTTACTTTTTTATAATATTTTGATATTATTGCAAATGTTGGAGGAAAAATAATGAATGAGAATATAATTAAGATTGATACAACTAATAAAAAAACAAATAGTTTTAAATATCTTTTACTATATTTTTTAATATATGCTTTTATCGGGTGGCTACTTGAAACTTTTTATGCATTATTTACATTAGGACATTTCACTAATAGAGGATTTCTATATGGGCCTATATGCCCTATTTATGGTTGGGGTGCAATTATTTTAATCGTTTTATTACAAAAATATAAATCAAACTCTTTTAAATTATTTTTTTATTCTGCAATAATATTTTCAATTTTTGAATATATTGTAGGTTTTGCATTGGACGCTTTGTTTGCTGCTAAATGGTGGGATTACACAAATGATTTTATGAATTTAAATGGTAGAATTAGTATTTTTTATTCATTTGCTTGGGGAATTATTGCTATACTGTTTATTAATCATATCCATCCTTTTATAGAAAAATGTACTAATAAAATTTTCAAGAAAATCCCTAAAATATATCATATTATATTTACAAACACTTTGTTAATTATTCTTATTGTAGATACAGTTTTCTCTTGTATAAAGTATTTAAAATTAATATAATTGGTCTAGCAATGGAATTTTTCTATTGCTAGACTTTTTATGTTTATATATGGTATAATAAAAGTGGTGATTGATATGAGTAATAGAGATGAATTTTTAGAAAAAATTAAAAATGTAGAGTTTAAATCCAAAGATGATTACAAAGAATATTTGGAAAATAAAGTTTCAGACGTTATAGATATAGTTACTTCAAAATATAAGAACCCAGAAAATATAGAAAATTTGGATTATATAGTAGCTGGTATTTATTTATCCTTAAAAAATGTTCTTCCAGATGGTATAGGTTTTCGTATTGAATATAGAGAAAAAAGTTTTAGAAGTACACAAAAATCTTCTAGCTCAGAAATATTACGTAGTGATGTTGAAAAAATAACAAAAGATATTTTTGGCATGAAAATTATAATAACTGATATTGACAGTGCTTTAGAGTTTGATGATGAATCAATTAATTTTGATAAATTAATTGAATTACAAAATATAAGAATAAAGAATATTAGTTTTATTGAAACAACTAGAAACTGGTTAAATTCTGACTCAACTCATACAATAAAAACAGAAGATGAATATTATAAAAAATTAAAGGAGCTTTTGGAATGTTTAAACAAGTCAACTTATCCAGAATGTACAACTGAAGTAGAAGTGCCATATAGTGAAAAACTAGATATTATAAAAAAAATATATACTAAAAAGAAAGAACAAGATCAACTTTCTTTTAATGTATCTAGAGAACAAATGAATACAATGTCTGAATTGTTATCAGAATTAGAAGATAGATTAGATGATAAATTAGAACGAGAAATATTAAAAACTTATTTACCTAAAGCACTTTCATCAAATTTAGTATCTAATATATTAAATGTAAAATATTCATATGAGAAAGAAACTATAAAACCAAATGGTTATGTAGCTGATTTTTATGCTATACATGTAAATGCTCCAGATAAAAATAATGGTGATGGTAATGATGGAAAAGAAACAAAAAATGATAATGAATTTGTTATAGAATTACAAGCACAATCTTTTTATAGATATTTATGTGGAAAAACTGGTATTGCTTATCATAATGGAATTCTTGGAAAATCAATTAATATAGATTCTTTGTTTGAGCTTGTAGATCCTAATGATACCATGACTTTAGAAACTTATTTAATAATATTAAGCCAAGTACCTATAAGTACTTTTGAAAAAGGAATCATAGAAACAGAACATTCACCATTAATACAAAAAGTTGAAGAAGCATATAAACATATTAAAATTAAGGATACTATTAAATTTGATAATTTAGATTATAATATGAATGAATATTTAATGAATTTAGCTAAATATGTTGCAAGCAACATGTCAGTTTGTCGTTCGTCACATGATTTAACTACCCCTACAGTTGCTATTGAGCATAAAGGATTAGCAGCAGGTTTTTCTGATGTTCTACGTAAAAAAGATGGTATTTCCTGTCTTGCTCAATTATTAGTAGATAGAGTAGAATCCATTGTTGATACTATAGATAATAATTCAGATTTGCTACCTAAATATACTACTCTTACTGTAAGAGATATCATAAATCATTCTAATAAACTTAAACAAAAGCAAATAGAAACTAATAATTCAAGAGAAGATACTAGTAGATAAAACTAGTATCTTCTCTTACTTATTGCAAGCCCATCTCCTACTTCCAAAATTTCTGTTTCAAAATTAGGATTTTCCTGTACATCTTTTAAATATTGTCTTAAATTTCTTACTGCCGTTCTTTGCTTATGTTTGTTATAATCACTCATAACATATCCCTTATATAATATATTGTCAGCAATAATGACACCATTATTACTAAGTAATCTTATTGCTTGTTCTAAGAAAAATGGATATTTTCCCTTAGCAGCATCTATAAATATTACATTATATTTATCATTAAATGTAGGAAGCACTTCTACCGCATCACCTAAATATATATTTATCTTATCCTCTACTCCTGCATTTTTTATATTTTTTCTTGCTTCTATGACTCTTTCTTCTTCTCTTTCTATTGTATCAATAACTCCATTTTCTGCTAAATATTCTGAAAAACATATTGCTGAATATCCCACAGCTGTTCCAATTTCTAATATTTTTTTTGGTTTTATATCTGTTAAAATTTTATCTACAACTCCTAAAGTATCATCCATAATTATAGGAATATGATCTTCTAATGCTTTTTGTTTTATTTTTTGTACTTCTACTTTATCCATATCTAACTCCTCTTGAATTTATAACATAATTATATTATAATATATATGCACTAAAATTTCAATAAAGAAAAGGAGTATTGTTATGAGAGAAAAAAATTTTTCAATCTCAAAATTTTTTGAGAAAATTGGTGTACCAAAGTCTCTTTTAGATGCTCTTGCATCTGGAATTTTAACATCTGAGAGCCGGTTATGCGTTGATCCTAACAAACCAGTTCTTTCTTTAGAGGAAGCATTAAAACTTCCAAAAGATGAGTTCTATTTTATTCAGGATCGTTCAGGCGGTTTTACAATGCTTACATCAATGGATGGAATTGAGGCAACTCAGCCATTTTGCATTGTAGCAAAAAAACCATTGCCAGAAGAATGTCCTTTGCAACCCGGCATGCTTATTACTTATGTGTGCAATTTGCACGTATGAGTATATCTGCTAACCCCCCAGCACAGCTGGGGGGTTACTTACTATTTTCTTCTAGCAGCAATTTCTCTTTCTTTACTGCTTAATATTTTCTTTCTTAAACGTATGTTTAATGGTGTTACTTCTACTAATTCATCATCTTGAATAAATTCTATAGCTTTTTCTAATGTGAATTGAATTGGTGGAACTAATCTTAATGCATCATCAGAACCTGAAGCTCTTGTATTTGTTAAATGTTTTTCTTTACATACATTTATTGCTAAATCATCACTTCTTGAGTTCAAACCAACAATCATACCTTCATATACTTCTGTTCCAGGACCTATAAATAAATCTCCCTTATCTTGAGCATTATATAGTCCATATGTTACTGCTTTTCCGGCTTCAAAAGCAACAATTGTTCCTCTTACTCTAGATACAACATCACCTTTATATGGTTCATAGCAATCAAATACATGATTCATTACTCCTACACCTTTTGTATCTGTTAAAAATTCTGTTCTATAACCAATTAATCCTCTTGCAGGTATTTTAAATTCAATTTTTGTATGTCCTTCTTCTGCTGGTTCCATATTAACCATTTCTGCTTTTCTTTGTCCTAGTTTTTCAATAACTGTACCTATTGCATCATCTGGTACATTTACAATTAATCTTTCTATTGGTTCACATTTTTGTCCATTTATTTCTTTAAATATAACTTTTGGACGAGATACTAATAATTCAAATCCTTCTCTTCTCATATTTTCAATTAATACAGATAAATGTAATTCTCCACGTCCAGAAACTTCAAAACTATCTGGTGAGTCTGTTTCTTTTACACGTAAACTAACATTTTTCTCTAATTCTTTGAATAATCTATCTCTAATATGTCTTGAAGTAATAAATTGTCCTTCTCTTCCTGCAAATGGTCCATTATTTACGCTGAATGTCATAGATACAGTTGGTTCATCTATATCCACAAAATCAATTTTTTCTGGATGGTCGTAATCACAAATTGTTTCTCCAATATTTATATCTGGAATTCCTGATATTGCAATAATGTCTCCTGCTTTAACTTCTTCTACTTCTTCTCTTTTTAGTCCAACATGTGTATATAGTTTTACAATTCTTCCATTTGTTATTTTATCATCTTTTTTACAAATACTAACAGGCATACCAGCTTTTACTGTTCCTCTTTCTACTCTTCCTACTGCAATCCTTCCTACATAATCATCATAATCAATGTTAGAAACTAACATTTGCATTGGTCCTTCTATTTCACATTTTGGAGGATTAATTTCATTTACAATTGTTTCAAATAAACAATTTAAATCTGAAGATTCATCAGATAAATGCATCTTACCTATTCCATTTTTTGCTGAGGCATACACTACTGGAAATTCTAATTGTTCGTCGCTTGCATCTAATTCAATAAACAATTCAATAACTTGGTCTAATACTCTATCTGGGTTTGCACCAGGCCTGTCTATCTTATTAATAACTACAATTGGTTTTAAATTTAATGCAAGTGATTTTTTTAATACTTCTCTTGTTTGAGGCATAGGTCCTTCAAAAGCATCTACTAACAATAGTACGCCATCTACTGTTTTTAATACCCTTTCTACTTCTCCACCAAAATCAGCATGTCCAGGAGTATCTACAATATTTATTTTAATATCTTTATACATTACAGATGTATTTTTAGAAAGAATTGTTATTCCTCTTTCTTTTTCTATATCGTTAGAGTCCATTATTCTTTCTTGAACTTGTTCATTTTCTCTAAAAATATGACTTTGTTTTAATAATGCATCTACTAATGTAGTTTTTCCATGATCAACGTGTGCAATAATTGCTATATTTCTTATTTTTTCATTATTCATATTACTACCCCTTTTTTAGATTTTAAAGGTTGCATTTTACTTGCAACCTTTTTCTTCTTTTTAACTTATATATTATATAACAAACTTTACTATTTTGTCAACTCCATTATTGAATCCATAATAATTTTACTTGCTTCATCTAAAGCTTGTTTTTCTGTGGATTTGTTCTTGTACATTTCTTTGTATTCTGATAAATCTATTGGTTTTCCATATACTATTCTAACTTTCTCAAATTTTTTTAATCCACCTGATATACCTACTGGTATTATTCTTGTTCCTGTTCTTAATGCAAAAAAAGCTGCTCCATCTTTTACTTTTTCACCTTTTTCTATACCATTTCTAGTTCCTTCTGGAAACAACGCGATACTTTCTCCATTTTTTAATGCTTTTAAGGTTGTTTTTAAAGCTGATACATCCTTTGAATCTCTTTTTACATATATTCCATCAAATACTACACCAAGAAATGCAAGAAAAGGATTTTTTCTTAATTCTTCCTTTGCCATAAAACGAATATGCCTTCCTACAGTCGCTACCATTAAAGGTGGATCTAAATAATTTCTATGGTTTCCACAAAATATAAGTGGTTCGTTAGCTGGTATATTTTCTTTTCCTATAATTTCAGCTCTATATACAATTTTACAATAAACATATATTGCACTTTTTACAATTACTCTTAATATCTTTTTAAAAAACAATTTCATTTTTCTTTATCCCTTCTTACTTTACTTTTTTAATTCATTTTTTCTTTAATAATTTTAGATATCTTATCTACTACTTCAGGAATAGTCATATTTGTCGAATCTATATATATTGCATCTTCTGCTTTTACAAATGGTGCTATATCTCTTTTTGTTTCTAATAAATGCCTTTCTTTTATGCTTTTTAAAACTTCTTCATATGAACAGTTAATACCTTTTTCAATATTTTGTTTATATCTTCTCTTTGCTCTTTCTTCTACAGAACAATCCAAGAAAATTTTCACATCTGCATTTGGAAATACTACTGTTCCTATATCTCTCCCTTCCATTATTATATTATCTTGTTTTCCCATTTCTCTTTGAAGTGGTGTCATTTTATCTCTTACTATTTTTAATGCTGCAAATTTTGCTACAGCATTATCAACTTCAGTTGTTCGTATTTTGGAAGTTACATCTTTTCCATTTAATAATACAATTTGATTATCATTTATTCTTTTTAATTTTATATCAATTTTTTCAAGTATCTGTTCAATTTTATCCAATTGCTTATCAGTAATATCATTTTCTAAACATGTTAAAGCAACACATCTATACATTGCACCAGTATCTATATTGGTCAAATTAAATTTTTCTCCTATAAGTTTTGTTATTGTTCCTTTCCCACTACCAGCAGGTCCATCTATTGCTACTATAAATGACATTTTTCTCTCCTTTATATTTGAATATTTTTTTGTTCATCAGTTTGAGGCATTTGTATGCCTTTCACAACTACATCTATTTTTTGAACATTCATTGCTGTTAGTCTTTCTATTTCTTTTTTAGTTTTTATTTTAAATTCACTAATCACATCTATTATGTTATAACCATAAAAAACAATTACTTCCATATAAATATATGGTCCTTCATCTGAATTGTCAACTCTTGTTTTAGCTATTTTACAAATAGCTTTATTCTTTTTGGCCATATATTCAATAATTTGTCTAAAAACACTATCAGATATAGTAAAATTCCCTAAATAGCTAAAAGTAGGTCTTATAATTGATTTTTCTGAAATATATGGTTTTGCTCCTTGTCCCTTAGATTTAAATATTTGTAATGGATCTAGTATATATCCTGAAAAATCCTTTTTCAATTCAAACGTTGGAACTGGTATAACATGTTTACCTTCTGTTTGTCGTATACGTTTAGCTGTTTGTATTTCTTCTTCAGTAGCTATATCTGAAATATATATAAATTTAGAAATTTCTGGTAAGCCTAAATTTTCAGCTATCTTTTTTACCATATTATCAGAAGTTCCAAGAATTAAAATCTTTTCAGGTTTATACTTTTTTATAGCTTTTAAAACATCTTGTTTTTCGTCATTTTGAATAAACAATGCACGTTTTACAGTTTCTATTTTTGTTGGTGCTTTTTTTGCAGAGTTACCAGCAATTATTTCATTATCTTTAATAAAAAGTCCATCATCTATAATATAATTAATTTCATTTTCGCTTGCTACAAGTCCTGCCCTATAACTTTTTCCTGTTCCAGAAGGACCAACAAAAGCATATACTTTTATTTTGTCTTTTATACTCATCATCAAATCTCCTATCTTTATTCTGAAACTTTTAGCTTTAATTATTATAACATTATATTTATAAATTGAAAAGCTAGTTATTCTTTTTCAACTAAAGATATTACCCAATCCGTATTTTTATAAGGTGTAGTTATCTTTTCTTGTTGCTTAATTACATTTATATTTTTGTATTTTGATATTATGTCATACATTTTATTATTATTTCCATCAATTATCCAAATTCTGCCTGAATAATCCTCTACCTTATCTAGAGTTTCTACTACCTCCATTTGTGGTGCAAATGCTTTATATGCTTCATCAACACTCCAATTTTGAAAATTATAGAAATACTGTTTGTTATTAGGATAATAATCAGCAATAATTGCACCTAAATTAATATCTGAATATACAAATATATCATCTTCTTTTATTTCTTCATTTATTAATGTACAAAGTTTCGAATTATCTTCATTATAATTATTATTAAAGAATATTACAGCATTATATATTGATAATGCAATTATTATTCCACATACTAAATATGTTATTTTCTTATTAGATACTGATAATATGTATGCAATAAATAGAGCAAGTAACCCAATCATAGGTATTGTATATCTTGTTGTAAATATTTCTGATATATTTGAAATCAATAAAGCTACTGCTATAACTCCAAAATAAATTGCAACAGAAATTATAGGTACTATTGCTTTTGATTTATCTTTCTTATATTCTAAAATTGATTTTACTAATAGGTATATAAACAATATAACCGCAAATATTAATACAAATAAATCTACCCATTCATTAGTTATAGCACCTAAAAAATTAAATTTTAAAATATCAATTAATATGTCTGGATATTTTATTTCTATCCAAAAACCTGTTGCCACTCTTAATGCTTGTAATAAAAATACTAGTATTCCAGGAATAAAAAGTATAATTTGTGTTGAAGCTGAAGCAATCCATTTTACTATATTTTTATTTTTATCTCTATTTCTTATTATATATATAAATAATATTACATTAATTAAACCTATACTCATCATTGAAAAGTAATGTGTGTAGGCTGAAAATAAACTAAAAATACTAAATAAAATCCAATCTTTTGTCTTTCCTTGTTTTGTTATTCTATAAGCATATATAGCTGTTAATAATACAAATACTGCAGCCCATGAATACATTCTAATTTCATTACTATATAATAATGTTACTGGTAAAAAACTTATTAATAGAGAAAATATAACCCCAACTTTTTCACCAAAATCTTTTCGTATATGAGTATAACCTATAATAGATAGTAAAACCATACCTAAGACAGAAAATATTCTCATTGCTATTATAGAATTTCCTGTAAATATAGTAAAAAGTTTAAGTAATAAATAGTAAAGTAATGGATGAACATCATGAATTCCAATCTTAATTATATCTAAAAAGCTATGATTCATTAACCCTACTGTGTATGATTCATCAAACCAAATATTATTATGAAATGCAGCAAGTAACATTAATATTGCTCCAATTATAATTATTGTTATATGTAATGCTTTTGTTTTATTAATATTTTTCAACATCTAGTTTAACCTCCATAGTTTTTTCATATTATATCACTAAGCATAACAAATGTCATTATAAAAAATAAAAATAAGCTATCATCAATAGCTTATTTTTATAGAAAATTATATTTATGCGACATCATTAATTTTTATATTTCTAACATGCTCTATCTTTTCCCAACTTGTTTCTCGTTTAAATAAACATTTAAAGTTTATTAATAACCATGAACCTAAGAAAAGAGGGTAACACAATAATCCCTTCCACATTGGTTTTATAGGTTTTCTATCTAATAGCATTATAAGTATAGCTGTACCTATTGGTAATAGAAATGTAGGTATTAAATATCTAAGTATATTTTCTACTAATTCCCAAGTTGTAATTCCATTTGCTATATACATTATAAAGTTTATTGCTAGTAAAATAAGTGTTAATACAAACATAGGAATACTTCCTAAAATATACAATAATCCATCAAAATTCATTAATGATTTATGTTCTTTAGTTGCATTTGCAAGGTCTTTTGTATAATTTTGTATACATTGCATATGTCCAACTGTCCATCTAGATCTTTGTGACCAACTTTGTTTAAATCCAACTGGTTGCTCATCATATACTATTGCATCTGTTGCCCATCCTAATTTCTTTCCAGCAATTATTCTTTTTAATGAAAATTCAATATCTTCTGTAAGAGTTTTTGTATCCCAACCTGTAGGTTTTATAACATCAAATTTTACCATAAAACCTGTACCATTTATTAAAGGAGATAGTCCTAAATTATAACGTGCTAAATGATAAAATCTGTTCATAGTCCAGTAAAACAATGCATATCCTGCTGAAATCCAACTGTCTGTTGGGTTCTTTATATCTCTGTATCCTTGAACTACATCTTCTCCTTGGCATAGCTTTTTATTCATATTTTTTATAAAGTCTTCATGAACAATATTATCAGCATCGAAAACACAAAAAGCATCATAGTCTGCATCTTCTTCGATTTTTTTATCTAAAAACCATTTTAATGCATGACCTTTAGTTTTATTTTGTTCATCAAATCTTTCATATACAATTGCACCTGCATCACTCGCTATTTTTGCTGTATTATCAGTACAATTATCCGCAATTACATAAATATCTAATAATTCTTTTGGATAATTTTGTTTTGTTAAACTTTCCACCAAATTTCCTATTACAGATTCCTCATTATGGGCAGGTATTATTGCCATAAATTTATGTTGTTTATTTATTATTAAAGGTTTATCTTTTAATTTTACTAATGAGCATATACTAACTATAAGTTGATATAACCAAAAAATTGTTACTATCCATACTAATGCTTGTTGAAGCACATATAAATATACCATTTTTTACTCCTTTTATATATTATTAATAATAGTGTATTTAGCTACATATATTATTATACTATTTTGGACAAATTTTTTCAACTTTTAAAAACGAATTAATAATATCTTAATATTGATGCGTCAAAAATTAATGTTCTTCATTATAATCTTCTTCTATATCCTTTTTAGTTAAATTTATTCTACCTTGATCATCTATTTCTAGAACTTTTACTTTTACAACATCTCCTACTTTTAATACGTCTTCTACTTTTTCTATTCTTTCTTTTGAAATTTTTGAAATGTGTAATAAACCTTCTTTTCCTCCTGGTACTTCTATAAAAGCTCCAAATGGCATTATTTTTGTTACAGTACCTTCTACTATTTCTCCTACTTCAACATCTTTTGCTATATCTTCTATCATTTTTAGAGCTTTCTTTCCGTTTTCACTGTCTGTAGAATAAATAAATACTCTTCCGTCATCTTCTATATCAATTTTTACTCCTGTTTCGCCAATAATTTTGTTTATCATTTTTCCGCCAGGACCTATTACATCTCTAATTTTGTCAATATTTATTGTTGTATTAATAATACTTGGTGCATATTTAGATATTTGTTCTCTTGGTTTTGAAATTTGTTTTAACATTACTTCTTCTAGTATATATTTTCTTGCAATTCTAGTTCTTTCAAATGCTTCTTTAATTATTTCGTATGTTAATCCATCTATCTTTATATCTACTTGAATTGCAGTAATACCTTTTTCTGTTCCACCAACTTTGAAATCCATATCTCCAAAGAAATCTTCTAAACCTTGAATATCTGTTAGCATAACATAATGATTTGGATCATTTTCATCTGTTACTAGACCTGTTGAAATTCCAGCTACTGGTCTTTTAATTGGAACTCCTGCATCCATTAATGCCAAAGTACTACCACATATACTTGCTTGTGAAGTTGAGCCATTTGAACTTAGTACTTCTGATACAACTCTTATTGCATATGGAAATTCTTCTTCTGAAGGAATTACTGGTACTAAAGCTTTTTCAGCAAGTGCCCCATGACCTATTTCACGTCTACCAGGTCCTCTTGAAGGTCTAGCTTCTCCTACACTATAAGAAGGGAAATTATAATGATGTATATATCTTTTTGAAGTTTCTTCATCTATTCCATCTAATTCTTGTTCTTCACTTACCATTCCTAATGTAGCGATTGATAATACTTGTGTTTGACCTCTTGTAAACAAAGCACTTCCATGTACTCTTGGTAATAATCCTACTTCACAAGAAAGAGGTCTTATTTCATCTATTTTTCTTCCATCAGGTCTTTTTTGTTCTTCTAAAATCATTTTTCTAACTGATTTTTTTTCTAGTTTATATAAACTTTCACTAATATCTGATTGTTTTTCTTCTGTTTGTTCCTCACCATATTTTTCTATAAAATATTGTTTTACATCCTCTGCTAATTTTTCCATATTAGCATCTCTAACTTCTTTATCTATTGCTTGTACATCTTCATACATTCTTTTTTCATATTTTTCTTCTATTTCTGCATATACATCATGATCTACCTCAAAAGATTTATATTCAAATTTAGGCTTACCAATTTCACTTTTCATATTAGAAATAAAATCACATAATTTCTTTATTTCTATATGAGCAGCTTTAATTGCAGCTAACATTATATCATCTGGTATTTCATCTGCCCCAGCTTCAATCATTGCTATTTTTTCTTTTGTTCCAGCCACAGTAAGAGTTAATCTTGTTTTTTCTCTTTCTTCAAGTGTTGGATTTATAACAATTGTATCATCAACATATCCTACATTTACTGCAGCAGTTGGACCACCAAATGGTATATCAGAAATTGAAAGCGCTGCTGATGCACCTATCATTGCTGCAACCTCTGGTGAATTATCTGGATCTACAGACAATACTGTTGCAACAACGCACACATCATTTCTAAAATCTTTTGGAAATAATGGACGTAATGGTCTGTCAATAGCTCTTGATACTAATATTGCTTTGTCTGCTGGTTTACCTTCTCTTTTTAAGTATCCTCCTGGAATTTTACCTACTGAGTATAATTTTTCCTCATAGTCTACTGAAAGTGGAAAGAAATCAATTCCATCTCTTGGTTCTTTTGATGCAGTAACATTAACTAAAACCACTGTTTCACCATAACGTACAAGTACACTTCCATTAGCTAGTCCTGCCATTTTTCCTGTTTCTAATATTAATTTTCTTCCTGCAAGTTCTGTTTCAAATGTTTTAAACATATCTTTTTTCTCCTTTATTATTATATTTATATAATAGATAATATTTCATAGATTGTAACCTCTATATTATATATACAATATTATTTCACATCATATATACATTATACAAGCTACGTCTAATAATATTATCTTTATATACTAATTATAGTTAATAAGGACGTTTATATTTTATTAAACGTCCTAAAATTTAATTATTTACGTAATCCTAATTTTTCAACTATTTGTCTGTATCTTTCAACATCTTTTTTTGATAAATAGTTTAGTAAATTTCTTCTTTTTCCAACCATTTTTAATAGTCCTCTTCTTGAATGGTTGTCTTTAACATGAACTTTTAAATGTTCTGTTAATTCAGTAATTCTTTCTGTTAAAAGAGCTATTTGAACTTCTGGTGAACCAGTGTCCTTTTCATCTCTTTTATAAGTGTTAATAATTTCTTCTTTTCTTTCCTTTGTCATTTTTTAATCCTCCTATAAATTTATTTCCTTAAACTGAGCAACAAGTGGAGTAATTATCCTTTAGCTAAGTATAAGGTATTAACTTTAATTATTTTACTATATATTTTATAAAAAATCAATAATTTTAATTAAAAACTAGCATTAATTTGCAAAAAAGTAGAGATTAATCTCTACTTTTTTGTGTATTATATTTTTATTACTCCACCAATTGTTTTATTTTCATTATCAACTGGTAAAATTTTATTTCCTCCAGATAGAACAACTAAGTCTCCTTTTTCTAGAATTCCTTTTTCTTTTAGTTTTTCTATTCCTTTTTGAATTGTATCATCTATAGTTTTTTCTGCTTCAACATATACTGGATGAACATTCCAAACTAATGCTAATTGGTTAAATGTTCTTCTATTATCTGTTATAGCTAAGATTGGGCATTCTACTCCCATACCTGCAAATTTTCTTGCTGTGTCTCCTGTATGTGTGTAACAAACAATTGCATCTGCTTTAGTATTCTTAGCCATTACACCTGTTGAGTAAACTATATCGTCTTCTAATCCATTTAGTTCTATATTTTTATTATTTTCGAATTTTTTCCAGTAATGAATTTCTGGTTCTACTCTTTTTGCTATTTTTACCATTGTTTTAACGCATTCTAGTGGATAATCTCCCATAGCGCATTCACCTGAAAGCATTATAGCACTTGTTCTATCAAATATAGCATTTGCTACGTCACTTGCTTCTGCTCTAGTTGGTAATGGTTGATGCATCATTGATTCAAGCATTTGAGTTGCAGTAATTGCTGGTTTATTAGCACGATTACTTAACTTAATGAATTTCTTTTGCATAATAGGTGGTTCTGTAAAGTCTGTTTCTGTAGCCATATCTCCACGTGCAATCATTTGTCCGTCAGCTTCTTGTACTATTGCTTCCATATTTGCTATTCCTTCAACATTTTCTACTTTTGTAATGATTTTTATATCTTTTCCACCATTTTCATCTAATACTTTTCTTACTTGTCTAATATCATCAACATTTCTTGTAAATGATATTGCAACATAATCATAATCATGTTCACAAGCTGTTTTTAAGTCTGCTATATCTTTTTCTTTTAATGCTGGTAAACGAATTGCTGTTCCTGGTAAATTCATTGTTTTTCTACTTCCTAATCCATTTCCATGTACTACAGTACAAACAATATCTTTTCCTACTATTTCATCAACAACTAATTCAATTGCACCATCATCAATTAATACTTTTGCACCTGGTTTTAAATCTTTATATAATTCTTTATAGCTTACAGATACTCTATCTTTATCACCAATAATATCTTCATTTACTAATGTGAATTTTTGTCCATCCTCTAATTGTATTTTTTCATTTTTACCAGTTACAAGCATACCTGTTCTTATTTCAGGTCCTTGCATATCAAGTAATAAAGCTACTGGTATATCCATTTCTTTTCTTAAACGAATAATTTCTTCTGTTTTTTCAGATTGTTCTTCCCAACTTCCGTGTGAATAATTAATTCTTGTTACATTTAATCCAGCTTCAAATAAATCTTTTAATATGTGTTCACTAGCTGGCCCTATAGTTCCAACGATTTTTGTTTTTCTTAAATCTTTTTTCACTTTAACTCCCTCTTTCTTTATTTTTTCACTACCAAAGTATTATAACACAAAAAAAATCCATTATTCAATAGTAAATGCATAAAAAATTGACATTTTTTGCGTTTTTTTGATATAAACGAACTTGCAATTTACAAGTTCGTTTATATATAAGTATTAATTTGTAATCCATTTTACTAAATCTAAGTTTGCAGGATCTAGTAGCATTGGATGTTTTGGCATTACTCTAAATGTATATCCATAGTTTCCACCAGTTGTTAATTCTATTTTTGCTTTATATAAATATGTATTCTTTTGTCCTTCTACTTCTTCTTGTAATTTCATAGGTATAATCGCTACACTTTTTACAACTCCATTATCAAGTATTTTTCCATAATATACTTGAACTTCTACATTATCCTTGTTTATATTAGGTAATTCTACTGAACATGTAACTTCTATATTATTTCCTGCATCCATTGTTATATTATCTAAATTACTCATTTGATGTATTTTTATATTATTCCAATTATTCTTTAATTCGCATTTCCAAGAATAATAAGCAGTAACATCATCTAAATTTGAAAAATATTTATTAGTAATGTTGCATAAAGGCATATATAATTTTTCAATATAATCTACAACCATTCTTGATGTACTATATTTTCCGCCAGTTGAAATAATTGAATTTTTCATATATTCCATCCATTTATCAGAAAATCCTTCTTCACATTTTGAATAATACATTGGTATAATTTTATTCTCCAAAGTATTATATATGCTTTCACTGTCTGCTATGTCTTGTTCTTCATAAGAGCTATATTGTTCATTAGTTCCTATTAACCAACCATTTTTAGAATTATATCCTTCTGCCCACCAGCCATCAGATATGCTGAAATTTATTACTCCATTTACTGAGGCCTTTTGACCACTTGTACCTGAGGCTTCCATTGGACGTCTAGGGTTATTTAGCCACACATCTACACCACTTACTAAATATCTAGCAATCTGTATGTTGTAGTTTTCTAAAATAAATATTTTTCCTTTAAATTGTGGTTTCATTGATAATTCATTAATATATTTTATTAAATCCTGCCCCTCTCTATCTGCAGGATGTGCTTTTCCCGCAAAAATTATTTGTACAGGTCTTTCTTTGTCATTTAATATTTGTGTTATTCTTTCTAAATCTTTAAATATTAGTGTAGCTCTTTTATATGTTGCAAAACGTCTTGCAAAACCAATCGTTAATGCATTAGGATTTAATTTTGATATTACATCTTTTATTTCATCATATCCAAGTCCTGATGCTTTTAATCTATTTGTAACATTTTCTTTTACCAATTTTAATAGTTTAACTTTTCTATCAACATGTGCATCCCATAATTCTTTATTTGGAATATTCATTACGTTTTTCCAAGTATCATCATCATAGATTTTATCTTGCCAATATGGGGTTAAATACTTATTATATAATTCTTTAATATTAGGTGCAAGCCATGAACAAGTATGTATTCCATTTGTTATATGTGTTATTGGAGATTCATCAGCTGATATATTTGGCCATACATCACTAAATAATTCACGTGATACTTCCCCATGTAGTTTACTTACACCATTCTTTTTACCTGCTATTTTTAATGCAAGAATTCCCATATTAAATCCAGGTTCTAGATTATCACAAGGTTTCATTCCTAGTTTTAAAAAGTTTTCTCTATCTAATCCAAGTTTTGGCCAGAAATTTTTAAAGTATTTTTCAACTAGTTCTAATGGAAATATGTCATTACCTGCTGGCACAGGTGTATGTGTAGTAAATACAGTTTTTGCAGTTGCTATTTCTCGTGCAATTTCAAAAGATACTTGTTTTTCTTCCATAATATCCTTAATTATTTCTAATATTAGGAAAGATGAATGTCCTTCATTCATATGGTATACAGTTGGTTTTAACTTTAACACTTTTAATAAATGTGCACCTGCCATACCAAGCACAATTTCTTGTCTAATTCTCATTTCTTGGTTTCCACCATATAATTTTAATGTAATTTCTCTAAACTCATTATCTGTATTTTTTTCTATATCAGAATCCAATAAATATAATGTAACTCTTCCTACATTTATTTGCCAAACTTTTAAATATAACTTTTTATTTCCTAATTTAACATCTACAATTAAATCCTCATCTTTGTCTGTTTTAACAGGAATTATTGGAAGATTGTATAAATCTATATTACGATAAATATTTTCTTGTCCACCCCATGCATTTATTTTTTGATTGAAATATCCATTTTTGTATAATAATCCCACAGCTACTAAAGGCAAACCTAAATCACTTGCTGATTTTAAATGATCACCTGATAGAATTCCAAGCCCACCAGAATAAATAGGAATGGTTTCATCTAAACCATATTCTGCTGAGAAATATGCTATCAAATCATTCTTGTTGTTAGGATATTTTTTCATAAACCATGTGTTCTTACTGTTCATGTATCCATCAAAATCTGAAACTACTTTATCATAGCATTTTAAAAATTTATCATTTCCGTGCTGCAGCTTCTAATTTTTCTTGTGATACTAACTTTAAAAATTTAACTGGATTTTTACCTATAGTTTCCCATAAATCAATATCAATGTTCTTAAATAATCTTAAATATTCACTATTCCAAGTCCACCATAAATTGTTAGCAATTTCTGATAAACGATTTATCCTCTTTGGTAATTGTGGATTTACTGTAATTCTATTAAACATATACATTATATATTTCCTCCTTAGTTTTTCATTCATTTTTTCTAAAGTATTTTTAACACTTTTATTATCTATTATATTAAAAAAAATGTCAAACATTTTTAAATTTTTTTTTAATTTTTTTAAATTTTTTTATTTATCATTTTATAAAATTTTACTAGGTTATAATATACTAGGCAAAAGTCTATGATATTAGCTATTAATTTATTACATTGTCTAACAATAATGTATATATATTTTGAGTATAAAATTCCATATTATATCCACAATATATAATATATAAATACATTCATTTATTTTTTAATTTTTGTTATGTTATATGTAAGGTGATTGTTATGAAATTGGAAAAGAAAACAGGGAAGAAAAAATCTAATATAAAAATCGGACATATCCTTAGAAGAACTAGAAAATCTTTAGGATATACACAGGAAGATGTAGCAGAAATGTTAGATTTAGCCTCTAGATATATATCAGATATAGAACGAGATAAAACCAAAGGAAGTGTGGATACATTAGTAAAGTTATGCAATATTTATCACATAACCCCTACATATGTTCTACAGGATTACTTAGATATATCAAATGATTTCAAAGTTGATCCAGATATAATTGGTTTTTACGAATTAAGCGAGCGCGATAAAGATATTGTAATAGAATTAATTCAATATATGAATAAAAATTAAAATATGAGGCACTTTAAATTTCAGTGTCTCATGATTTTTCTTTTTATATTATATTTTCCCATTCTTTAACTTTAAATCCTACCAAAATTTTATTATTTGAAATTAATAATGGTCTTTTTATTAGCATCCCATTTGTAGATAATAAACGTATTTGCTCATCACTACTTAAAGATTCTAATTTTTCTTTTAAATTCATTTCTTTATACAAATTTCCACTTGTATTAAAGAATTTTTTAATAGGTAGATTAGACTTATCAATCCATTCTTTCAATTCTTCATATGTAGGACACTCTTCTACAATATTTCTTTGAATGTAGTCAACTTTATTTTCATCTAACCACTTTTTAGCATTTTTACATGTTGAACATTTAGGATATTGTATAAATAAATATTTCATATAATTACCTCTTTTCTACTAGTTACCTAGTTCTTTTTTTAAATAATCTAACATTTCATAAAAGTTTTTAAATTGATATTTAGATAATTTGTTTATTGATGCTCTATCATTATCAGAATACTTATCATATATTACAGCTACATCTATATTAGCATTATTAGCTGCTTCTACTCCTATTAAAGAATCTTCAACTATTAAACATTCTTCTGGTTTAAGTTTTAAGTTTTCTAATATTTTATAGTGAATTTCAGGATTTGGTTTTAATTTTTCTACTGATTCTTTTGAATATATTAGTGAAAAAATATCTTCAAAATTTGCTTTATTAATTATGTTTTTATTGTACTTTTTATAGTTTTCTATTGCATGGTCATTAGTTGTACTTGCAATTACTAAAATAAATCCTTTTTCTTTTAAATATTTCAAAACATTTTCGGCATTAGGTTTATAGTCTATTTCTTCTTTCAAATATTTGTCTGCAATTTCATATCGTCGTTTTTTAATATCTTCTTTAGAAATTTTGGATTTATACTTTTCTTTTAAAAATCCACAATATTCTAAATAAGCATCTTTGCAATTACTATATTCTTTTAATTTCTCATCTCTTTGTTTACTTATATTTACATTATCAAATTCAATGGTTTTTATTTCTTTAATTAATTTTTCATCTACTTTATTCCATACTCCCACAGAATCTATTAATGTACCATCTAAATCAAAGATAATTGCTTTTTTATTTTCTAACATTTTTTACTCCTACATTTTATTTTTTATCATAATATACTGTTCAGATTTTTTGTTTTTTTCTTTAAATTGAGTTAAAATTTTGAAGCCATTTTTTTCATGCAACTTTAATGATGGGATATTATCTGATGCAACACAACTATATATATTATAATTTTTATATTTTTCAATAAGGTATTTCATCAATTTGTTTGCTATACCTCTCCCTTTATAATTTTTATCAGTAACAATTTCCCATATATATACAGAATTATCTGGTATATCTTCTATATTTACCTGAAATTTTTCTTTTTCTATGAAATCCTTGCCTAAATATACAATTGCATATGCCATCGTTGTATTATTTTCTCTCCAAACAATTTGAAGCATTTTTTCATCTGTAATTGCTATCTGATTACTTTCATATGTTATATATCCTTCATTGTTTTCTTTCCATATTCTTTGTATGTCACTTAAATATGCATTTTCAATAATCATTTTAACCTCCAATTATATTTTAGCATTAATATTCTTTATAATGCATGGATTTATTTTATATTTTCTACCTTCATTCATTAAACCATTCACCTCTTGCTGTACATCTGTAAGTTGTGTATAGCAATATCCTGTAATCATTGGCATTTTTTGAATTGCTAAAGTTAATTCTTCAAATTTTTTTATGAAATCTTTTTCATCATTCGCTTGTTCACCATAGCCCCAACCTTTTTCTGATTTTATAGATGTTCCACCATATTCACTAATAATAATTGGTTGTCCTTTATATTCGTATCCATTAGCAAATAAATAATGATTATTAAATTCTCGCTTATTGTTTAATACTTCATTGATTTTTTCATTATATGTTAAAGAAAGTAAATTCCCTTCTTGTACATAGTCATGTATTGTTATAATATCAGATATTGTATGTTCCCAACCATCATTTGAGATAACTGGTCTTGTATTATCTATGGCTTTTGTTAAATAATATATGCTATTTAAAAAATTTTGTTGTTGTTTGTTAGATTTAAGTTCGGGAAATCCCCATGATTCATTAATAGGTACCCAAGTTATTATGGATGGATGATTATAGTTTTGT
This sequence comes from uncultured Clostridia bacterium, assembly GCA_904381285.1. Taxonomy (GTDB): domain Bacteria; phylum Bacillota; class Clostridia; order TANB77; family CAG-508; genus RGIG8482. The sequence goes on from CAJFII010000003.1 coordinate 151,189, forward strand.
TTAACAACTTTTATCCACTCTTTAGTAAATATTTGTATTGACATATCAGAAAACGAATAGAAGTTTGCCATTTCGTTCCATACTAATACGCCTTTAACATCACACCAATATAGAAATCTTTCATCCTCAATTTTTTGATGTTTTCTAATACCATTATATCCAAATTCTAATATACTATTTATATCTTTTATTAAACTTTCTTCATTTGGCGGTGTTAAATGTGTGTCTTTCCAATAACCTTGATCTAATATCATTTTTAAGTATAATTCTTCATTGTTTAGAAAAATTTTATTTGCCTTTATACTTATTTCTCTTATTCCAAAGTAAGAATATACAGTATCTACCATTACATCTTCACAATATAATTTATAAGTTATATCATACAGGTTTGGATTATTAGGTGACCACTTTTGAGGGATATGCTCTATATCTTTTTTATACAAGTCTATTTTTAATTCATAATCATTAGCATTTAATTTTTCTTTAACAGTATTTAATATTTGGCCATTAAAAGAAATTTCTGCACCAATATAATAGTTTTTATTTTCAAAATCTTGCTCATTTAAATTAGTTTCAACTTCTAATTTAATTTTATCTTCATAGATATAAGATGTATTTTTTATATGTTTTATATATTTTTTAGATACCCATTCTATCCAAACAGTTTTCCAAATTCCAGTAGTTTGTACATACCAACATTTCCAGCTTTCTTTTTTATATCTTTGTTTGCCTCGTGGTTGATTTTTTGATAAAGAATCTTCTACTTTTACCGTTATGTCATTTTCTCCATTTATAACATATTTTTCTATATCAAACGAAAATCTTGCATATCCTCCCTCATTTTCTCCAACCAAATTTCCATTAACCCATACTTTTGTTTTGTAATCACTTCCTTCAAAATTTAATATTACTTTATTACCATTTATCTGTTCTTTTGTTAAATCAAGTTTCCTATTATACCACACTATATAATGTATACTTTCATCTTTTATTCCACTTGATTTCGTCTCATAAGTATATGGCACATTTATTTTTATTCCTTTAGGAAAGTCTAAAAAATATTTATTAATTTCTCCTTTATCTTCATCATCAAATGCAAAATTCCACTCTCCATTTAAACTTTGCCACTCTTTTCTTACAAATTGTGGTCTTGGATAGTCTTTTATATAACAATTCATGTTAATCTCCTTATAAATATATTATTAAATCAAAAGTTCGCACTTTATATCTTTATCAATTAATTTTGAAAATTCTAATGCATCTTTTTTTGTTCCTACTATTTCTCCATAATGTGTTGGTATTACAACTTTAGGTTTTATGTGATTTATTAGTTTTGATGCTTCTTTATAGTTCATTGTATATGTTCCGCCTATTGGTACAAATGCAATGTCACACTGTATTTTACTATTTTCTTCTGTCATATCTGTATCACCAGCTATATAGTAGCGTATATTATCAATTTCTAATAAATAACCAACCCAATTATTCTCTTTTGGATGAAATTTTTTGTTTATATTATATGCGGGTATTGTTTCTATTTTTATTCCATTTAATGTATAGGTTTTGTTAGGTTGTACAGTTAATATATTTTCTTTCGCAAAATTCAATTTTAATACACTGTCTAACAAGTCTTCTGGTATTACAACTACTGTATCATTTTTTCTAACTTTGTTTATATCCTCTTCTGAATAATGGTCATAATGGTTATGTGTTATCATAATTATGTCTGCATCATTATAATTTTTATTTATCCTAAACGGATCAAAATATATTACCTTTTCGTTAATTATTTTTATACTACTATGACACAATACTTTTACATTTTCTAACATATATCACACATCCTTATTAATTATTTTTATTTGATTCACATTATATCTTACTATAATTTAAAATACAATAAAAAGCAAGAAAATAACATATTCTCTTGCTCTTTTTATATTACTTTATTTTAATTCTTTTTAGTCTTAATGCATTCAAAATTACAGTTATACTGCTGAACATCATAGCAATACTTGCTATCATAGGATTTATTGAAATTCCAAAACCAGTAAATAGTCCCATAGCTATTGGAATCATCAAGCAATTATAGAAAAAGGCCCAAAATAGATTTTGTTTTATATTTCTAATTGTTTTTTTACTAATGTTTATTAAGTTTACAATACTTATTAAATCATTTTTTATTAGTATTACATCTGATGAATCCATTGCAATATCAGTTCCACTGTTAACACTAATTCCAATATTTGCTGTTGCTAATGCAGGACTATCATTTATTCCGTCTCCACACATCATTACATATTTATTTTGTTGTTTCAAATCTTTTATAACTTGTGTTTTTTCTGCTGGTAATACATTTGATATTATTCGAATTATACCTATTTCTTTTGCAATTTTTTCAGCAGTTTCTTTATTATCACCTGTAAGCATTATAGTTTCTATTTTATTGTCATTTAATTCTTTTATAACATTTACCGCATTTTCGCGTACAATATCATTTACTCCAACTATTGCAAAAACTTTATTATTGTCAGCTACATATACAATACTATTTCCTTTTTCAGCAAGTTCTTTTTCGTCGTTTTCATATATATTTTTTATATTATATTTTTCTAATATTTTTGCATTACCTAATATTAGTTTTTCGCCATTAACTTCTCCTGTGATTCCTAAACCTGATATATTTTCAAATTTTTCGACATCCAATTTTTCTAAGTTATTTTCATCCAAATAGTTTTCAAAAGCCTTACCTATTGGATGGGTTGATTTGCTTTCTATACTACCTATTAATTGTAATAATGTCTTATCTGATATGTCACTATAATTTCTTATTTCTGAAATTTTTAATTTACCATAAGTTAGTGTCCCTGTTTTATCAAATACAATAGTATCAACTTTTTGTGCATTTTCAAGTACTTCACTCTTTTTAACTAAAATGCCGTTACTAGCACACAACCCTTCTGATACTATTATTGCAAGAGGTGTTGCTAACCCTAAGCTACAAGGGCATGCAACAACTAATATGGTAACAAATCTTATTAAACTATCAGAGAATTCATATCCCATCATCAAATAAATAATAAAAGTTAATACAGCAATAACTATTACAGTAGGTACAAAATATCCTGAAACCTTGTCTGCAATTTTAGCTATTGGTGCCTTTTGATTACTTGCTTCTACTACTAGTCTTACAATTTCTGATATTGTAGAATCCTTTCCTATTCTTTCTGCTTTATATTCTATATAACCATCATAATTTATACTTCCTGCAATAACCTTATCTCCTATAGTTTTATTTGATGGTTTACTTTCTCCTGTAATAAAAGATTCATCAAAATGTGCTGTTCCCTCTAATATTTCTCCATCTACTGCTATTTTTTCTCCTGGTTTGCATACAACGATATTGCCTTTATGTATTTCGTCCAAAGTTACCTTTTTTTCTTTTCCATCTACTTTAATTGTTGCTTGACTAGGCGTTATTTTAACTAATTTTTTAATAGCTTCTTTAGTTTTGTCTTTACTAATTCCATCTAAGTATCTTCCTAACTTTATAAAGTAAATAACTATTGCTGCTGATTCAAAATATAAATCATGTGTATATCCTGTATGCCCATTTATAATCATTATCATGCTATATATACTATATAAAAAACTACTTAAAACTCCAATTCCAACTAATGTATCCATATTAGGCGTTGCATGAATCAAGTTTTTATATCCATTTTTTAAAATATCATAGCCATAAATCATAAAAATTATAGCAAATAGAAATAAACAGATTGAATAATTAATTGGGCTAGTTTTTATATCTATGAAACTGAATATAGGTAAATTTATCATATGTCCCATAGATATATACATTAGTAAAATTGCTAAAATTGTAAATATAATAAACTTAATTTTTTCTTGTTTATTTTTATTTTCAATATCTATATTTTTAAATTCACCTAAACTTTTAAATCCTGCTTGTTTAACAAATTCATCTAATTTTTCCTTTTCTAATATGTTTTCATCATACATTATTGTCGCATTTGCCATAACTAGATTTACATTTGCCTCGATTATTCCATTTTGCTTATTTAAATATTTTTCTAACCCATTAGAACAAGCTGAGCAAGTCATTCCATCTATTGATAAAATTATCTTTTTCATATTTTAATCTTCCTTCACAATTTCAAATCCAAGATCATCAATCTTTTCTTCAAAAATTGACTTCTCTACTTCTTTATTTAATTTTACTGTCACAATTCCTGTTTTATGATTTGCTTCCACATTGCTTACCCCATCTATTGTAGATAATGCGTTTTTTACTCTATTTTCACACCCTTCACAAACCATACCTTTTACTTTAATCTCTAATTCTTTCATTTATATCAACCCTTTCTTTTATTTATTAAATTTTTTAAATAGTGATATTAGTTCATCTATAATATCCAAATTACCATTTTCTATATCTTTTGTTACACAAGTATATAAATGGTTTTCTAGTATATAATTCGATAAACTTTTCACTGAGTTTTCTATCGCTGATAACTGTACTAATACATCCTTACAATATATGTCTTCTTGTATCATTTTATTTACTCCGCGTAGTTGTCCTTCGATTCGATTAATTCGATTTGTAATAATCCTCTTTTCATTTTCATTTCTATGTGTTTTCTTACTTTCATTCAATTTCATCACCATTCACATTATATACCCTATACAGGTATTTTGTAAATACATGGGTATATGTTTATTTTGCTTGGTATATCAAGTGTTTCATGCTAATAAAATTTATTACCTCTATATATTTTTTACTCTTAATACTCTTAAAGCATTTATAATAGCAATAACTGAAACACCAACATCTGCAAAGACTGCTTCCCACATTGTTGATAACCCAAATGCACTAAGTGCTAGTACAAGTAACTTGATAAAAATAGCAAATGCTATGTTTTCTTTTACTATTTTCATTGTTTTCTTTGATAAATGAATTGCTTTAACAATCTTAGATGGCTCATCTGTCATTATAACTACATCAGCTGCTTCTATTGCTGCATCAGAGCCTAAACCTCCCATTGCTATTCCTATATCAGCTAAAGCAAGAACTGGAGCATCATTTATTCCATCTCCAACAAATACAAGTTTTCCTTTTTCACTTTTTTCATTTAACAAACTTTCTAATTTTTCTACTTTACCATCTGGTAATAATTCAGAATAAACTTTATCTATTCCTAATGTTTCTCCAACATTCTCTCCTACTTCTCTTCTATCTCCTGTCAGCATTACTGTTTTTTTAACATTATTCTTTTTAAGTTCTTTTATTGCTTTTACTGAGTCTTCTTTTATTTTATCTGCTATTAATATATATCCTGCAAACTTTTTATCTATTGCTACATATAAAATAGTTCCTATATCATCACATTTTGTAAAAGTAATTTGTTCTTTATTCATGAGTTTTTCATTTCCAACTAATATGTCTTGCTCTCCTATTTTTGCTGAAATTCCTAGTCCAGATAATTCTTGAGTTTTTATTATTTGCTTTTCATCAATTTCTTTATTATATGCTTTTTTTATTGATAAAGAAATTGGATGATTTGAATAATTTTCAGCATAAGCAGCTATTTTTAATAATTCTTCTTTTGTTATATCAATAGTTTCTACTTTTTGTACTTCAAATACTCCTTCTGTTAATGTACCTGTTTTATCAAATACTACAATCTCTGTATTGGCAATAGCTTCTAAATAATTACTTCCTTTTATTAAAATTCCCATTTTAGAAGCTCCACCTATTCCGCCAAAAAAGCTAAGTGGTATTGAAATAACTAATGCACAAGGACAAGAAACGACTAAGAAAGAAAGTGCTCTATATACCCATTCTGAAAATGTTGCATCTTTTATTATAAGTGGTGGAAGTACTGCAAGTAGTAATGCTATAATAACTACTGCTGGTGTATAATATTGTGCAAACTTTGTAATAAAGTTTTCGGACTTTGATTTTTTACTACTTGCATTTTCAACTAAATCCAAAATTTTACTTACAGTAGATTCCCCGAATTCTTTCTTTACTCTAATCTTTATAACTCCATTTAGATTTATACATCCACTTAATACTTCTTCTCCATCTGCTATTTCTTTTGGTAAACTTTCTCCTGTTAATGCTTTTGTATCAAGTGTTGTTTTTCCTTCTATCACATCTCCATCTAATGGAACTTTTTCTCCTGGTTTTATTATAACTATTTCTCCAACTTTTACATCATCAGGATCTACTTTTTGTATTATACCATTTCTTTCTACATTTGCAAAATCTGGTCTTATATCCATCAAACTAGCAATTGATTTTCTTGATTTATCAACAGCATAACTTTGAAATAATTCACCTATTTGATAAAACAACATAACTGCCACAGCTTCTGGAAACTCTCCTATTCCAAATGCGCCAAGTGTCGCAACACTCATCAAAAAGTTTTCATCAAATATTTTCCCTCTTTTAATATTTCTTATTGCTTTTTTTAAAATTTCTAATCCAACAATGATATAAGCAATAATAAATATTATATTATTTATCCACTCATTATTAAATTTAATTAATAGTGCAACAAGAAATAAGACTAGTGCAACTATAATTTTAATTCCTTTTTTCTTCATGTTAATTGCCTCCTATATTTCTTCTATAGTTACATCCGGTTCTTCTTTTTTTATAGTTTTTTTAATATTTTGCATTATTTCTTCTCTTCTAGTTTCATCAAATTCTATGTCTATTTTCTGTGTGATAAAACTTATATTTACACTTTCTATTCCATCTAGTTTTTGTATAGCTCTTTCTAATTCTGCTGCACAATTTGCACAGTCTAATCCTTGTATTTTAAATCTAATTTTCATATAATTCCCCTCCATTTTATTTTTTATGTTCTATATGTTCTACACCTATTTCAAAAACTTCTTTTACATGGTTATCATCTAGCATATAGAAAACTTCTTTACCAGATTTTCTGCATTTAACAATTCCACTTCTTCTTAAAGTACCTAATTGATGTGAAATAGATGATTTACTCATTCCTAAAACATTTGCTATATCACACACACACATTTCATTTTGGTCTAAAGCAAATAAGATTTTCACTCTAGTTGTATCTCCCAAAATCTTAAAGAATTCAGCAAGTTTATTAAATGTATCCCCGTCTGGCATATTTTTTAATGTATTATTAACAACATCTTGATGAATTACATTACAATCACATATAAACTCATTTTTAGACATTTTTACCTCCTTATATAGTCTCTTTTGTTTTATTTGTTGGTTGAGTATTTATTCAACTCTATCTGTATTATATGTGAATACATACTCAACTGTCAACACTTTTTTAAAAAATTTTCAAAAATAATATACTATATAAATTAAGTACTAAAAAACTGCATTTTAAAGCATGTTTATATTATCTTAATTTATATAGTATATTAAAAAATATTAGATATTTATTAAACTAATTTTGATAATTTTTCATTTAATTTTTTATATACATTTTCTATAATCCACTTTTCATTTGATACTTTTGCTACATCTTCTATTTTAATCCATTTGACTCCACTGTTTTCATCTTCTTTCATCCTTACAACTTCTTTTTCATCTACTTCTAAAAGATATGTTAAATTTAGATGAACATGAGAAGATACATATTTATTGTTTTTTATATGCCCATTAACACAAAGTATTTCAAGTGAAAATATTCCATCTTTAAGTATTTTAACATTTTCTACCCCAGTTTCTTCTTTAAGCTCTCTAATAGCTGTATTTAGTAAATTTGATTCTCCATCAGCATGTCCACCCGTCCATGCCCAAGATTTATATATATTGTGATAAATCATTAGTACTTTTGTTTTTTCTTTGTTAACAACCCAAGCTGATGCCGTAAAGTGTCCAAATTCATTTTTCCTTGTAAGTACATCGTCAAAGGTATTTAAGTATTGTAGCATCATCTGTTTATCTTTTTCTTCTTGCTCATTATATGGTCTATAATTTTCTATTTCTTCTTTTAGATTCATTATTCCTCCATTTATAATATTTATATTCCAAATTCTTTAGCATATTTAACAACACCTTTTATTGGTACATTAGAATGATTTAAGTTTATAGCCATAAAATTTTCATCTGGTACATCAAAAGGCGCTTCTATTCCATATTTACTAGCAGGTATATATCCAAATTTTGAATAGTATTTTTCATCTCCTAGAACAACTGAATAGTGATATCCTAATTCACTTGCTATTTTATGTCCTTGTTTTATTAATTCACTTCCAACATGTTGTTTCTGATATTCTGGCAGTACTCCTAGTGGGGCTAACGCAAGTTCATCATACTCTCCTATTTTTATTTTTGTAAATAAAATGTATCCTATAATTTTATTGTCTTTAATTGCTACCAATGATAGCTCTGGAATAAAATTATTACTTTTTCGCAATTTAACAACTAACTCATGTTCATTTCCATCACTATGCTGTGCAGTTTCAAATGCTGTTTTTATAACATTGTATATTTCTTCATAGTCATTTGTATTTTCTTGCCTTATTTTTAGCATTTTATCTCTCCTTTTATTTTTAAAACTCTTCTTCTTTTTCAACGCTATTGGTTCTTGTTCTATGTTTTTTCTGATAAATACTTTTATCTTTTTGTTTTAATGATGTTTGATTTTCTATTCCATTTATCTTCATATTATTATAAATAGTTCACTATGTCTTCCAAAGTATCATATCCACTTTCACTATTAATATGTCCTGCCTTACTATCTTTCATAATTTGCAATTTCTATCATATTGCCATCTAAATCTAATATTCCAAAACAAATATATTTATATGGACTATCTTGAACATAAGTTGGTTCGTATAAAATAGTTGCTCCAATTTTCTTTGCTTTTTCAAAAGCTGTGTTTATATCATCTGTATAAATACCTAATGTTGCATTATTACCTATTATTCTTTTTCCACATAATGCATTTTTATTTATTAGTCCAAAATACATTCCTTCTTGTCCTTCTATTTCAAAATCCGCCCATCTATTTTCTTCTCTATGAGTAGCTTTTATTTCTAAAAATTCCTCATAAAATTTTACTGCTTTATCCATATCAGATACACTAAAATATATATGGTCTAATTCTATTTCATATTTTCCTCCAAAACTTTAAGAATTTACATTGTTTCTTATTATAGTTTATCTTGTATACTTTTTATTATTAAAAATATCTAATGGATATATCTTTTTATCTTCAAAATCTTTAATGTCTTGAAGAGCAGTATCATAACCTCTTAACTCTTGCTCTGTCATATTTTTTACTTTTTCAATATCTAGCCATTTTACATCTAATATTTCTTTTGTATCAAATTTAATATTTTCATCTAAAATATCTGCTGTAAATTTTACAATTATAACAGTCTCTTCTTCTTTTAAAAGAATTGTACTTATTGGTAGAACACCTGTAAGTTTTACTCTACATCCAGTTTCTTCATATGCTTCTCTTATTGCCGTTTCAGTTATTAATTCATTTTCCTCCACATGACCTGCAGGAAAATTCCATTGTCCATAGCATTTCTTTTTTGCTTCTTTTACCATTAATAATTTGTTATCTCTCACAATTAAGCAACCTGCAATAACTACCATGATCTTACACTCCTAACTTTCTGCCTACACTATATCATAGATTTACATTTTCCTCAATAAAATCACTAAAATTCGCACTAAATATATTGGATTTTGCGCAAAAATAAAGTACCTATCTTAAAGGCACTTATTTTAATAAATTCATATGTTTATCAACATTGGGCCATATCATATGGTATATTTATGAAACATGATTGTATCTTGAAAGCTAGTAAATTCAAGTATTACTGGCATTTCCTTAACTCTAGCAACGCATAAACTTCCATATGTATCTCTTTCCTGCCTTTTAGTAGTATTATTTAATTTATTTTTGATTTTTAGTTTTTATAAGTCAAATTTTTTAATTTTTTTGACTCAAAATAATTTATAGGTCAAAAATTTCGATTTTTTCGTCCTATGAAAATTTATAGCACGGATTTTTCCATTTTTTCGTTCTATAAAAATTTATAGCACGGATTTTTTCAATTTTCCGTGCTATAAATTTTTGTAAAACGCTTTTCTTATATTTTCCGTTTTATAATTTTTATTTTAAAAACAAATCAATATATTTTTGAAAAGCAAATACTTGATTTCTACTATATCCAGTTGTTTCTATAATAATATTCTTTTCTTTTAATGCATTAAT
>CAJFII010000004.1 GCA_904381285.1 uncultured Clostridia bacterium
TTGCCCATCTTCTAAATTGAATTGCTCTATCTGTATTTACTCTATATCCAACAGAGATTACTGCATCTAAATTGTAATACTTTACTTTTCTTTTTACTTTTCTGTTTCCCTCTTTTTGAACTAGTAAGAAATCCTTACTAGTTGAATTTTCATCAAGTTCATTACTACTATATATATCTTGAAGATGCATAGTTATATTATTCCTTGTAGTATTAAATAATTCTCCTAACGCTTTTTGAGTTAGCCATAAATCTCCATCTTCAAAACGAACTTCAATTCCATGTTCTTTTTTCTGTTGTTCGAATATTAGAAATTCTGCTGAACTACTTCTTATATATAAATCTTTATTACTCATTTTAAAATTCACCTCTATTTATTTGTTACATATTATCAAACTTTTGTTCTTTTGTCAATCAGTTTACATCCAATTATTAGAAATTTTTCTATAAAAATAAGCATTAGCATTTATACTCGCTAATACTTATAAATTTATATCATTTATTCTGTTAAATAAATCGTTACATTTTTTTGTATACCTATCTAGCTCCTTCATATCTGATTCACTATACATATGATAGGATTCATTAAATTAGCCTATAGTTTCTTTTAGCCAATCTAAAATTAAATAATATACTTCTTCTTTATTTATCTCGTTTAGCATTTCATGTCTTCCATCCTTAAATAATCGTATTTTTACTTTATCTAGTCCTGCTTTTTTTAACATATTATAAACTCGTATTACGCCTTTAGCATTCTCACCTACAGGATCTTTATCTCCTGAAAATATTAAAACTGGAATTTTCAAAGTTTTGTTAATATTCTTTTGTTTTGATAAATAATATGTTCCATTTAACAAATCATAATATGCTATAGCTGTAAAATTTTTCCCACATTTAGGGTCTTTTTGATATTTATCTACTACCCCCTTATCCCTTGTTGTCCAATCTGCATTTGTTCTATTAGGTTTAAATTTTTTATTAAATGACCCTGTTACTAAGTATTCTAAAACTTTACTTTTATATCTTTTGCCTCTAAAAAACATTATTAATTTAGTAATCATTTTTCCTAATATTAATAATCCACCTTTTTGTCCACTTGTCCCAGAAATAATCATCCCCGAAAGATTATCTTTATATTTTGTTACATATGTTCTTACTAGTAATGAACCCATGCTATGTCCCATTATAACATATGGTAGATTAGGATATTGTTTTTGAATTTGGTTTTGCAATATATGGATATCTTCTACCAATCTATCCCAACCATCTTTATCTGCAAAATATCCAAAGTCCTCTTCCTTTTTTACAGTATTTCCATGTCCTAGATGGTCATGTCCAACAACAATATATCCACACTCAGAAAGTAAATTTGCAAATTCATCATATCTTCCAATATGTTCTTGCATTCCATGTACTAACTGAATAATTCCCTTATATTCCGTTACATCCTTATTTATCCACTTTTGTGCATATACCTTATTCCCTGTAGAGGAAGTAAAATAAAAACTTTCTACCATCTTTCTTCTCCTCACATTTTTTTACATTTTACCATAATAAAAAAGTTTTTCCAAGTTTTATTTACTATTCGGAAAAACTTTTTATCCTATATGTTTTGCAAAATTTCATTTACTAATTGTTCAATTTTCTCATTTCGATAATAACTTGTATCAATAAATGGTAAATTGTATTTTTTACATTCCTCTTTTAAATATTTACTCAAATTATAAAATCTTTCACAACGTTCCATTAATTCTTCATCCGAAAGATAGTATGTATATTCATTTTCTGTATCATTTTTGCGAATTCTTTCAAAATTCTCTTTTGGTGTTAAATCTGCACAACCAAAAAAATATGCTTTTGTTAGCTTATTATTTATCTTTTCTATATAGTCTTTTGGAGTTAATTCAAGTATGTCAACTGCTAGTGCATATGGCAATTTATCATAGTTATTTGCCTCCAAAGCAGCATTTAAAAATGGAGAAATTTTGTTGCTCATTTCTTCTACCATAGTATCAGGATTCGTGGTATATGTTGTAATTCCTAATCCGTGGATATACTTCTTCAAAAGCTGATATAATTGCATCCATACAAAGATGTTGATATTTATTTGAATTAGATAACTTCATGCAAGCCGTTGTTTTTCCTGTTCTTGGAACACCTGCTATAATAATATGTTTTTGTATTTCACCTTTTTCAATTTTTTCTTGCCTTATTTTTCTACTTTCTTCATATTTTTTTCTACTTGTTGTATATGTATCCATCCTATTTTCATCTCCTTTCTATGTCAACATAGACCTTCTATTCTTCTATATATGCTTTCGACTTTAATGCATATTCAATTTCTCTTACTTTTCTTAATAACGAGTAAAACAATGGTCCCATAATGTAATTGATGTGTGTTATTTGATTTCGCAAACTCATATTAAAACCTTTTGCTATTAAGCTATATCGTATATTTTGTATTTCTTGTTTTATAATTGGGATAAAAGTAATAGCAAGACTTACCATTATTCCAATGTTATCAATATTTACCCCAAACCATTTTAAAGGAAATAATAAAGTCTTAACTGCTTTTGCAAGTTTTCCAGCAGTTGTTGTTTTTCCAAAAATATATGTCAAATGGCAAACCATAATTAATCGGATTCCTATTTTAATTGCATCTAATAATCCCATAACCCATATATCAATTATAACTGTAAACAATATAAATGGCAATAAATAAAAAAGCGTTTTAAATGCATCCTTTGCAGAAATATGACATAATAACATAAATATTAGTTGAAGTATAAAAATACCAATTAATACATATATATCTTGAATGAAAAATAACATAATTGTATAAATAATAAACGTAATAAATTTTAAAACTGTTTTTATTTCTGTTTTCATATCTTATATCCTTTTACTAATTTTTGAATAAGTTCTTGCATAGTCCATTCTTCTAGCTCTATTTTAATATTTTTCTTTTTTAATTCTTGAAGTAATGAAATAATTTCTGGTATTTTAATATCACTTTGTTCTATTTCTTCAATATGATCTAAAATATCAACTTTTGCAAAAGAATCTTTAATTATTCCATCTTCCATAACCCAAATTTCATCTGATAATAGTATTTCATCAATAATATTTGTAATGTAAATAATCGTATAACCTTCTTTTTTTAATCTTTTTACAATTTCATATACTTCTTCTTTTCCTTTTGGATCAAGCATAGCTGTTGGCTCATCTAACACAATGTACTTTGTTTGCATAGCAAGAACAGTTGCAATCGTTAATCTTTGTTTTTGACCTAATGAAAGTGTATATGCTTCTTGTTTTTCCTTTCCTTCTAGTCCAACTTTTTTTAATGCTTCTTTTATTTTCTCTTCTATATTTTCTAATTTTAAATTTTCTAGTGGAAATCTTATTTCATCTTCAATAGAGTTAAAAATAATTTGATTCTCTGGATTTTGAAATACAATTCCCACTTCTTTACGAATAGATAAAAAATCTTCTTTTCTTTTTGTATTTTTTTCTTCGATGAAAACATCCCCACTTGTTGGTTTCACAATTCCTGCAATAATTTTAGCAAGAGTTGATTTTCCGTGAACCATTTTTTCCAACCACACAAATAAACTGTCCCGGATTTATTGTTTTATTAATATCTTTTAAAATTTTATTTTTCTTTTCATAACCATAACTTACATTTTTTAATTCAATCATACTTTTTTACAGTTTCTTAAACCGTACTCCTCATTTCTTTAAATTTTGTATTACCTCTTGGTAAGTATAAAAACTTCCCACAATAAATACGACTTCATCTTTACACTCTTGTTTACATTTATTTATAGCATTTTCTAATGAATCCATATAAATATTATCTTTTCTATATTTTAATGCTTCTTCATATAATGTCTCTTTTTCTACATAGCATTTAACTTCATCTTTATCTTTTGTCCCATCTGTAAAAATAAAGCTTGCATCTTTATCTTCAATTAATTCTTTTATGACTGTTTTATAATCTTTTGTTTTTAATATTGAAATAATATATATTTTTTTATTTTGAGGATAATATTGTTTTATTGTTTCCTTTAAATTTTGTATTGCCGCTTCATTATGACCTCCATCAAATATCATTAATGGATATTCATATATTTTTTCAAATCTAGCTTTATGTACTACCGTTTTTAATCCATTTTCTATCGCTTCTTCTGGTATATTATATCCTTTATTTTGTAAAATTTTTATTGCTTCTAATACCATACAAGCATTTCCTATTTGTTTTTTTCCTTTTAAATTAATTTCAATTTGTTTTCCTTTATAATGAAATATTTGATATTCTCCATTATACTCTGGTTTACTCCAATCTTGTGGAGAAATAAGGTGTAACATATTATTTTTTTGTTTACATGTTTGTTCTATAATTTCATTTACTTGTGGTTCTTGTTTAATAAATATTGTTTCTGAGTTTTGTTTAATAATACCAGCTTTTTGTATAGTAATTTCTTCTAAAGTTTTTCCTAAAATATCCATATGGTCATAACCAATAGATGTAATCATTGATATCATAGGATACACAATATTAGTACAATCACATAGTCCTCCCAAACCTGTCTCCATGATAACAATATCACATTTTTTGCTTACAAAATGTAATAAAGCAACTGCTGTTTCTAATTCAAATAAAGTTACTTTTACACTATGATTTTCATTATATTGTTCAACAATTGGATTCATAATTTTAATATATTTTTCTAATTCTTCATCTGATATCTCTTGATGATTTACACAAATTCTTTCATTAAATTTAATAATGTGTGGAGACATAAATTTCCCAACAATATATCCCGCTTTTTCTAAAACATTGGATAGCATTTCACAAACACTACCCTTTCCGTTAGTTCCTGCAACATGAACAATTTTTAGTTTGTTTTGTGGAAAATCAAGCTGTTCCATAAAATATTGTATAGCTTCTAATGTTGGTCCTTTTGTCCCTTTATAAAATTTAGATAAATATGTATTTGTTTCCATATTATTTATTGTTCCTTTCCCAATAGCATTCATCTAATAAAAACAATAAAGTTTATTATTTTTCAGGATCTTCAACCTCTTCTTCATATAGATAACGATTTACTATTGGTCTTGTTATTTTTTCTAAAAAGAAAATTGTTATAATTCTAATTGGGAACATGACAACTTGTGCAACTACTCTACTAGCAACAACTACTAAATATGCTTTTCCATATAAAATGTTTAGCCAAATAGAAACAATAAAAATTTCAACAACTCCTAATACCAATAGATTGCTTATAATAAGCTTTATTATGAATTTTTTATTACTAATTTCTTCTCCTGGTTTTTTGTATAAAAATATTCCATAAATTAATCCTGAAAGTCCTGCACTCACAGTAAAACCTGGAAAATAAGTTCCAAATGGAAATAGTATCGCTCCAATAAAATCGCCAAGTGCTGCTATTAATGTACTGTATTTTGGTCCTAACCAAATAGCTGCCATCATAATTGGTACAAAAGAAAAGCTAATTACTAATAGAGGTGTTTTAATAGAAATAAATCTATTTAACACAATTAGTAATGCTAACAAGATTCCTGATAAAATTACTTTTTTTAATTTTGACATAAAAAAATCCTCCTTTAAATTTTTTCCGCAAATTTAAAGAAGAAAGACGTACTTTTATTTTCGTTTTCTTAAAACAATAAATAGCGGAATGCGAAAACAAATATGCGAATTTCTTCTTGCCCAAGTAACAACTTCCCGTCTACTTGGTCTTTACAATTTATTTTCTACTCTATTTTCTATATTTCTACATATTTCTTATCTATCATATATCTTTTTTTTTATTTGGTCAATAGTTTTTTCTTTTTTCTATTGTTTTTTTATGGAAATAAGTATAGAATAAGTAAAGATTTATATTATGGAGGTATTTTTCATGCAAGAACTATCAAGAAGTAAGTTATATGAAATTGAAAAAGTTGCTAATTTTAAGGAACTTATTAAT
This sequence comes from uncultured Clostridia bacterium, assembly GCA_904381285.1. Classification (GTDB taxonomy): domain Bacteria; phylum Bacillota; class Clostridia; order TANB77; family CAG-508; genus RGIG8482. The sequence continues at coordinate 5,996 of CAJFII010000004.1, forward strand.
CGTTCAGCTAAGTTATATCCTAACAAGACTGCTTTTATTTATAAAAAAAATCCTAAAGATACTACATATATTACACATACTTATACAGACTTAAAAGAAGATGTTCGGAAATTTAGGTACTAGCCTTATTCATTTAGGACTAAAAGGAAAACGTATTGCTATTATTGCACCAAATCGTTATGAATGGTGTATAAGCTATCTTGCTGTTACTACCTCTCGGTATGATAGTTGTTCCACTTGATAAAGCTCTTCCAGATAACGAAATTGAAAGTTCTGTTATTCGTAGTGAGGTAGAAGCTGTTATATTTGATAAAAAATACTTAGATGTTTTTAAAAACTTACAATCTAATCCAGATTGCAAACTAAAACAGTTTATTTGTATGGATTTTGAAGAAGATAATGAAGAAGTTCTTTCTCTTTCTAGTTTAATAGAAAAAGGAAAAGATTTACGTGACCGTGGTGATAAAAGTTATGATGAAGTAATTATAGATAATACTGGTATGACAATTATGCTATTTACATCTGGAACAACTTCTCTTGCAAAAATTGTCATGCTATCTCAGCATAATATTTGTTCTAATATTTATTCAACAGGTTGTATTGCAAAAGTAACTTCTGAAGATACTTTTCTTTCATTTTTACCTTTACACCATACATATGAATCTACTACAACCTTTTTATATGGACTATATTCTGGTATTACAATTGCTTTTTGTGATGGACTTCGTTATGTTTCACAAAACTTAAAAGAATATAAAGTAACTGGATTTGTGTGTGTACCTTTGATATTAGAAGCCATGTATAAAAAAATACAAAAAGGAATTAAAGAAAAACATTTAACAATACCATTTAAAATTTTAACTGGTATTTCAAACTTCTTATTAAAATTTGGAATTGATGTAAGAAGGAAATTATTCAAATCTGTTATTAACGAATTAGGCGGACATCTTAGAATTGTTATTTATGGTGCTGCACCTATGGATAAATCGACAATTAAAGGTCTTAAAAATATAGGAATCGAACTTCTAAATGGTTATGGTTTAACAGAAGCTTCTCCTATTGTATCTGCTGAAAATGATAAATACCAAAAACCTGGTTCTGTTGCTTTTGCTCTTCCAGAAGTTGAAGTCAAGATAGATAAACCAAATGAGCAAGGAATTGGTGAAATCTTAGTAAAAGGACCTAATGTTATGCTTGGTTATTATGATAATAAAGAAGCAACTGATGAAGTATTGGTTGATGGCTGGTTCCATACCGGAGATTTGGGCTACTATGATAAAGAAGGTTATTTGTTTATTACCGGAAGAAAAAAGAATGTTATTGTTTTAAAAAATGGTAAAAATATTTATCCAGAAGAACTTGAAATTTTAATTGCAAGACTTCCATATGTAGCAGAAAATATGGTCTTTGGTAGACCAACTGATAATAACGATTTAGAAATTAATGCTAAAATTGTATATAATACTGAATATATGGAACATTCTTATCCAGATAAAAATGTTAGCGATTACAAAGATATTATTTGGAATGATATTAAAGAAATTAATAAATCTCTTCCAGCTTACAAACATATAAGAAATATTATTGTTACAGATGAACCTATGATTAAAACTACTACTCAAAAGGTAAAACGAAATGAAGAACTAAAAAAGATATTAGGAGAATAATTCCTAATATCTTTTTTAGTTCTATAAAATAAATTGTAATATTGTTACAATTATAACTCCTGGAACTCCTAAAAATCCTACAAGTAGTGCTGTAATCCAATTTAAATCAATGACAAATCCAAAGTTTGCTCCAATTAGGTTAACAACAAAAATAATGATTCCTCCAACGATTCCATTAATAACAAGTTTGATAATTAGTTTCATTGGTAATGCTAATAATTTTAGCACAATAAATAAAATTCCTACACCAATTAAAATTGGTAAAATCATTGTAAAATCCATCTTTTCCCCTCCTTTTCTTTTGCTTTCTATCTAGTATAATAGAATATTTTAACTTTAGTCATTGCTACACATATGTTTTCTTGTCATTTCTAATAGGTTAAGTTCTGTAAAGCCTACAATTTGTGTTTTTGAGCGATCTTTTTTTAGATTTTCTCTTAACACTTCTATTATTTTTTCTTTGTGCTCATTTTCTTTCATGTCTATGTAGTCTATTATAATAATTCCGCCCTATGTCTCTTAACCTTAATTGTTTAGCAATTTCTATACTTGCTTCTTTGTTAACTGTATATACAGTTTGCTCTAGACTTTTCGCTCCTATATATTTTCCTGAATTTACATCTATGGCTGTAAGTGCTTCTGTTTTGTCTATTGTAATAAATCCTCCACATTTTAGCCATACTTTTCTATTTTCTATTTTTTCTAATTGTGTTCTTAAGTCATAAATATCTAGTATATCTTTTTCATTTTTTAATTCTACTTCTATTGATTGTTTGGTTTCAGATAATATTTTATGAATTTCTTCATATTGTTTTTGATTATTTACTATAATTCTTTTTATATCTTGGTCTACTAAATCAATCAGTATTCGCCTTACTATTCCTGGATTTTTATACACTAATTTTGGTATTTCATTTTTAGAATTTTGAGATTCTTTTTTTATGTTTTCCCATTGTTTCTCCAAATTGTTTATATCTTCTATTATTTCTTTTTCGCTTTTTCCAATAGCTGATGTTCTTACAATTATGCCAGCATTATTGGATATATTGTTTTCTACTATTTGAATTAATCTTTGTCTTTCTTTTTCGTCTTCAATTTTTTGAGAAATTGTGATAAACTTTGCTTCTGGCATATATACACAAAATCTACCTGGCAAATTAATATGTGTGGATACTCTTGCTCCTTTTTTATTTGTACTATCACGTTTAACTTGCACTAAAATTGGCATTCCGACTTTAACTATATCTTTAATATTACTTTTTTTCATTACTTCTTCTGGATTATTGGTTTTTGTATCTAATTTAGGTAAAATATCTTTTAAATGTATAAATGTATTTTTATTTTCTCCAATATCTACAAATGCTGCTTGCATTCCCTGCAATACATTTTGAATTTTTCCTACATATATATTTCCTTCTAATCTTTTTATTTCATTACTTTCTATATATCTTTCTATTAATTTACCATTTTCCACAAGCATAATGGTTTTACTTTCATTTTCATCTATGTTAATTATTATTTCTTTCATGTATTGTCCTTTCATTTAATTGTATTTATTCATAGCAGTATCAATTCCATTTTTAATAATTTCTTCTACTGCTAATTCTGCTTTTTCTACACCTGTTTGTAATATGTTATATTCTTCATCTGGTATATTTCCTATTACATAATTTATGACATCATTTTTATATTCTGGTGTTCCAATTCCTATTCTAATTCTTGGAAATTCTGTACTTGATAATTCTTGTACTATAGATTTCATTCCATTATGATTTCCTGGACCACCTTTTTTTCTAATTTTTATTACTCCTTTTTCAATATCCATATCATCATATATAACAATGATTTTTTCTAATTCTTGCTTATAAAAGTTCACAAATTCTCGTACAGCTTCTCCACTTAAATTCATATATGTTTGAGGCTTTACTAGAATTACTTTTTCATTTTCTATATCTCCTGTTCCATATATGGATTTAAATTTGGTACGAGTCATGTCTATTTTATATTTATTTGCTATTTTATTAACCGTATCAAACCCCATATTATGCCTTGTTCTTGCATATTTTTCTTCTGGGTTACCTAGTCCTATTATTAAATACATCTTTACCCTCTTCTTCATATTTTCCTATATATTGTACATTGTTTTTATTAATTTTACAAGTAATATATGAAGTTTTTACCATTTTCTAATTCCCTCGATATGTAGAAATCTATGTTTTATATAATTATATGTAGATACTTTTCTTCCAAATGAATCAAATGTATGTGTTGCAACAAATATGCTATCTAAGTCATTTTGTAGTTTATCTACTACAATTAAACTATGTCCAAATACCTCTCCATCAAATGATAATTGCACAATATCGCCTATTTCTATTTTTTCTATTTCTACTAAGCTTGCAAACGGACCTACCGATTTATTATTAAGTAAAAATTTTGCTAAAAATTCCACACCAGTCCAAGATGGTGTTTTGTCATTTGCATTTTTATAGTACCATCCTTTTGGATTATAATTCATTGTATTACATCCGTAAAAAATGCATTGTGATACAAAGTTTGTACAGTCTCCACCAATAGCATCATAATTGTAGTAGCTTGGATTTCTTTGGTATGCCCATTTTTTTGCATATTCTTTTGCCTTTTGTCTGTTATATTCCACAATTTGCATATAAAAAACACCTCATATTAGTATATGAGGCAATAACTTGAGAGTATTTATTATTTTAGTAATTTATAATTTTTTTAATTTCTTTAGTATATCTTTTTCTGAAGAATCAAGCAATTTATATGTATCTATTATATCATCATCAATATATTTAACCGTTTCAATTATTTTCTCAATATGTGTTCTTATTTCTAAACAATTTAAAATTCTGTATTCACATTTAATTCTCCATTTTAATTCATAAAGTAAAACATATTGTATATATTTAATTGTCTTATTATATTTTTTATTTGATTCGTCAATCAGTTTCTTCCATAAATAGTTTGGTGTATCACAATACCAAGATTTATTTTCAAATTTGCTTTGAATTGTTGAATTATCTGCAATTCTTTTCCTATAATTATATATAGCTTCTCTACTAACACCATACTTAAGTTTATTTAATAAAATAGAATTAATAAATAAACAATCTTCACCTATTCTTAATCTTGTATCAAATTTCATACTCTTTACAATTTCACTTTTAAATAGTGATGAAGCCACATGTAGAATAAGCATTTCTGGTTCTTTTTCTATATTTACTATTCTGGTTTCTTCAAATTTATAATCTAAATAATGGTAATCTTCATTTCCTTCAAAATTCTTAATCCTAGCACTTACAAAATCAATTTCTTGATAATTTTCTTCCATAAAATTATACATATATAACAAAGCATCTTTGTCCCATTTATCATCACTATCAATAAAATTTACATACTTACCTTGTATATACTTTAAACCCTTATTTCTAGCAGAAGAAACACCTTGATTCTCTTGTTTTAAATATATAATATTATCATAAATATTTTTATATTTTAAACATATCTCCTCACTATTGTCTTTTGACCCATCATTAACTAATATTAACTGAATATTTTGAAAACCAATTGTTTGATTAATAACACTGTTGATACTATCTTCTAAATAACTTCCTGAATTATAAATAGGAATAATTATCGATATTTTATATTTATATTCCATTTTTATACCCTCTTTTATATAATCTCTCCAAATTTATTAGGATCCATGGTAGAACCAGCAAAAAATTTCATATTATTTATAAATTTCATATCTTCATTTGAAATTGTAAAATCAAAAACGTCTTTATTTTCTAGCATTCTATTCCAATTAGTTGTTTTGGGCAATGGTATTACTTCGTTTTGTAAGCACCACTTTATGCATAATTGTGCAACCGATTTATTATATTTACTTGCAATTCTAATTAAATCCTTATTTTGTAACATTTTTCCTTTTCCTAGCGGTGCCCATGCCTCAACAATTATATTATTCTCTTTACAAAAATTAATAGTTTCTTCTCTCATTAAACCCGGATGGAATTCTAGTTGATTAACCATTGGTATGATTTCACAATTATTTAAGATATTTTCTAAATGATGTTTTAAAAAATTAGAAACTCCAATCGCTCTTACTTTTTTCTCTTTATATAGTTTTTCTAATGCTTTCCAAGTTTCTACATTTAGTTGTTCATTATCATTTTTTGGCCAATGTATTAAAAATAAATCTATATAATCTAATTGCAAATTTTTCAACGAATTTTCAAAAGACTTAATTGTATTTTCATATCCCATTGAATCTTTCCAAACTTTGCTTGTTATAAAAATTTCTTCTCTTGGTATATTACTTTCTTTTATTGCTGCTCCAATATATTGTTCATTTTTATAAACAGATGCTGTATCTATATGTCTATATCCTGCCATCAAAGCCTGTTTTATATTTATAATACATTCTTCTCCTTCTATTAAAGATGTACCAAAACCTATATTTGGAATATGCACTCCATTTTTTAATGTTGTATACATATTTATACCTCTTTTTAAATTAAACTGCTTTTATAAATATCTATTAGCTTGTCTATTAATAAATCTTGACTATAATTGTCTTTAGCATAATCAGCTAGATAATTAGAATCAAACTTTATTTCGTTATTTAATATTTTCAAAATTGCCTCTTTTAATTCTAGAATATTTTCATTTCCTATTAAAATCCCCACTTTTTCATTAACAAAATCTGGTATTCCACCTTGGTTAGTAGCTATAACTGGAGTACCACACGCTATAGCCTCTAGTGCAACTAATCCAAATGCTTCTTTTCTTGATGGTACTACGCAAACATCAGAAATATTATATATTTTTCTTAGGATATCATGATTTTGGTTTCCTAAAAACACTACATTATTTAATCCTAATTCTTCCTTCATTTTATTTAAGTTCTTATATTCTTCACCATATCCCACTATTAATGTTAAAGTATCATCATTTTCATAATATTTTGCTGCCTGTAATAATAAGTCTACACCTTTATTCTTTGCTAACCTTCCAGCAAAGCATACAACTTTATCATATGTTTTATCAATTTCTAATTCTGTAAATATTTCTTTTTTATTATAGTTTTCTTTATAAAAATAATTTTTATCATATCCATTTGAAATAGTAACGATTTTGTCTTTATCCTCTTTGAAAATATTTGCTATAACATCCCTACTATGATTAGATATCGCAATTATTTTTTTACAACCTCTTGCTACTCTGTACATTATTTCATGAAATTTAGGCCATTCTTCATATCCCATAATATCGGATCCGTGGGAAGTCACTACAACAGGAATATTATATTCTAGAGCTATGCTTGATATAATCCATATATGTTGTGCATGTATTACATCTGGTTTAAACTCTAAAATTTCCTCTTCTATTGCTTTTCTAAAAGCTTCTTTATACTGTTCTAATTGTAAATCTGTCATATTTCCAAATAACAAATTACTTCTAGGATGTGGATCAAAACATGGAAAATTAAAATTCTGTTGTCCATTTATTTTCTCTTCATATTTAAAAAATACCGGATGTAATTTTATATCTTTTAAGTCAGAAAAATTACTTGTATTTTCTGGTGTTATAATACAAGTTTTATGACCTTTTTTTTCTAAACTTTTCGCTATATTTGCAACATATACTCCACTTCCTGAGCCTTGTAGTGGAAAGTGATTTATTAATAAAATTTTCACTTCTGCATCCTTCCTTTTATTTTTATTGCTACTAATTTACTTTATCATATTTCATCTAATTTTGTCAAATTTCAGTATCTTAAATTTCTATTAATAATTTTCTAATTATTACTATCTCTAATTTGTAATTTCTTTTACTATCTATCATTTACTCGTTTTCAATATTTCTTCTATTAATTTATTAGACACATAAAAGTACCTAGAAATTAAAATTCAACTTACTTCCTAGGCATTTATCACACAAAGCATTAAAATTATAATCATATTCTTTAAAGCCTTGTCTATTATATCATATCTTTTAATTTATAGCAAATTATACCGCTTCTGCTCCTTTTAAATACTCAATATACTCTTCTAAACAAAAACCTTTTTCTTTCATTATTTTAGCATGTTCTTCTCCCACATATCTCCAATGCCATGATTCATATGTTATCCCAGTAATATCTTGCTTGTCCTCTGGATAACGTAAAACAAAACCATAGTCTTGCGCATTTTCTTGTAACCATTCAAATGCTTTTGTATCTTCAAATTCATTTGTTACTGTATTAAAGTCTGCTGCTAATCCTAAGTTGTGCTCACTCATTTCTGGTCTTTGTACAACTGTTTGTGCTAATTTTTCAGCTTCTTCTTGCTCTTCTCCTTGTTCAATGTAATATTGTACTTTATTATTAAATAATTCTTCTTGCTTTTCGTAGCTTCTGTAAGCTGATTGCACCCAAATAGCAGTTATTCCTTCTTTATACATTGCATTTATCATCTCTTTTAAATATGATATCGCTCTTTTATCAAACATAACTCCATCATCTATTTCCTCTAATTCTGGCACATAACTACTATCAACCGAATTATCTTTGTTAACTAATTTTAAATTCCATTCATTTAACACCTCAGAGTTTACACCTGCATTACTAGATACTTGTGTAACTCCTTTTGTTACTTCATTATCACCTATTGCTTCTTCTAGTGTTTTTGTTTGTGCCTCTTGTGTTGTTTTTTCATCTTCTTTATTAAATAATGAAATAATACCAGAAATTATAGCCCATAAAAGCCATATAATAAGTGCTAAACCTACTATTACCATCAAAATTCTTTTTATAAACTTACTTTTATTTCTTATTCTTAACATACAATCTCTTCTTTCGTCTATTTCTTCTTTTATTGTATTGTTTTTGAATTATAAAGTCAATATTTTTTTAGTATTGTTATATTTTACCAGTTTTACTTAGTTTAGCGATTAATGCTTTTATTTTTATTCCTTCATCTGAAAACATTTTTTCATGCTCAGTTATAATATTATCTTCTATGTTTTCACTATGTAAATCATGTGTTTTCCATATAACTTGGTATCCAGCTTCTTCAAAATAATGCAAACTATCTATAAATAAGTTGTCATCATCTGTTTTAAAATGAATCTCTCCTCCATCTTTTAAAAAAGTTTTATATAATTCTAACTGTCTTGTATGTGTCAATCTCTTTTTATGATGTTTACCTCTTGGCCATGGATTACAAAAGTTGATATAAATTCTATCTACCTGATCGTTTTCATCCATCATTGTTAAGATTTGTTCAATATTACATCTCGTTAATATAACATTATCAATTATTCTATTTTCTTTTCTATAAACTTCTTCTACGTTTCTTTTGGCAAGTCCCAACATTGTATCTATTAAATCGACTCCTATAAAATTAATCTCTGGATTTCTACAGGCAAGATTAGCAATAAACTGTCCTTTTCCACATCCGAGTTCAATTTGTAGTGGTCTTTCCACTTTAAAAACACTTTTCCACTTTCCTTTATTTTCTTGTGGTGTATCTATATAAAATGGACATTCTTCTAGTTCTTGTTTCGTCCAACTCCTTTTTCTAATTCGCATTTTATTTCTCCTATATCTTCTATTTTATATTCTTCTGGCTTTAATCCTAGTCTAGATTTACTATAAATAGCTAGAATAGCTATCATACCAGTACAAATAAGACCTAAAATTAGTAATGCATTATATATATCTGTTACTTTTAGAATAGATGACGCAATAACGCCAATTACCATTTTTCCGATATTAGACATGATACCATTTATGGAATATATTTTTGGCAATATTTTACTATCTGAAAAATTATTCATATATCTTTGTTTTAATACTTGATATACTCCTTTTGCATATGCTCTGGCAATAAATACTCCTGTTACAAACATTAGTTGAATTTCAAATGGAATATTTAATATTGTTGCTATTCCTAATATAATACTTCCTAAAGTTAATAATAAACCTATATATGTTAAAGAATGGTTTTTATGTTTTTTATTAAATTTATTTGATTTTGTTGAAAAAATCCCTACTAATAATTGAAAACTAGCCAACATAAAGCCAATATAATAAGATGGTATTTGCATTTCTTTTAATAATGTTTTTTGATAAGTTTCAAATGTACTTATTATTCCCCATAGCACACCTATAAAAATTAATAAAGTAAATAAACGTTTTGATTTAAATATAAATTTAAATCCATCTTTTAAATCATATAAAATCGTTTTTACTTCTTCATTTATATCTTTTGTTTCCTTTTGATCTGTTTCTTTTTCGATATCAATAAAATTCATAGCAATAATTAATGCAAATAAATTTACCGCTAAGCATAAACAAATTGGTATATATGGATTTATTGCATACAAAAAGCCTGAAATTAAAACAGATGTAGCTCCCATAAAACAAAATTTAGAATATCCTTTTCCATCAATTTTTGAAAAAATTTCTCCTTTTCTTTTTGCCTTTGGTAAAGAAACATTTAAAAGATTAGATTCCGCAATTCCTTTTATTCCAAATCCAATAGCCGATATTCCTTGTGATATCAAAAGCCATATAAAATTAGGACAAACTAATATAATAGTCATTGAAATAAGATTAAGTAATTGTCCTAAAACAACTGCATTCCTTTTTCCGATTTTTTCAATTATTATCGTATTAGGAACTTGAAATAAAATGTACATAAAAGCATAAAATGAACCTGCTAGTACAATATCTGCTGCTGAAATATTTTTTATTTCTGTTAAAAATAAAACTTCAATTCCATAATAAAATATCCAATCTAATCCTACCATTTTATAAATTGGATATAATTTCATATTGTTTTTTCTTATTTTAGCAAGTTTCTTTTCATCCATCTTTATTCCTCTTTCGTTTTTATTGTTTTGCATTATTGTATCATAAGTATTATTTTATGACAATAATTTTAAAAAGAAAACTGACTATGAATAATTTCATAGTCAGTTTTCTTTTTAGTCATCAATTTGAATATATTTCTTTTCTGGTAATTTTTTTGTTTCTTCTTTTTTTGGCACTTCTATTTTTAAAGTTCCGTTTTTGAAAGATGCTTTTATATCTTCGCTCTTAACTTCATCTCCTACATAGAAGCTTCTTGAACATGAACCCATGTATCTTTCTTTTCTTACAAATTTTCCTTCTTCTTTTTCTTCTTTGTCAGAATCGATTGTTGCATGTACTGTTAAGTATCCATCTTCTACATCAATTTTAATATTTTCTTTTTCATAACCAGGTAAATCAATATCAATTAAATATTTGTCTTTCTTTTCTTTAATGTCTGTTTTCATAACTTTGCTTTCACCTTCTGTAAAGAATGGATCTCTAAACATTTCTCCTATTAGATCAAAATCTCTTCTTCTTGGTATCATCATCATATAAATCTACTTCCTTTCATTTTTATGTGTTGACACCCTTTAGGTAGCACATATTTAATTTTTAAGGTATCTTTTACCTTTTACATTTTTATTATATCACCATTTTTAGCAGTGTCAAGTGTCAAGTGCTAAAATTCACAAAAGTTTCACATTTCTTTTTATATTAATGTTTTTATTAATCTTTTATCATCGCTTGAAAAAACTTGTAGGAATCTGGACCTGTTCTCATTGTAGAAATTCCTCCTTGTACTTTCCATCCATTACTGCATAATTGATTTACATTTTTCATAATAGCTTCGACTCCTCTACTTATACTTGAACTTTCACAAAATACAATTTTGTAAGAACTAGCTTGATTATTCATATAACCTCTCTCCTTTAATTATTAAATAGATTTTCTCTTATTTTTCTCTAAGAGAAATAACATTTTGAAAAATTATTTGACAAATCTGTTTAATCTGTGTATAATTATTATAGGAAATAGAGAAACCACAAAGTGGTTGCCACAAGAATGATAAATAACCATCCGCCGGGCAAAGCAGAATGGTTATTTTTTATTGCCTATGTAGTAAGTACAAGATGATGAATACTAAGGCAAAATTTATGATAGTTACACCTACTAATCCAAAGAAAAGTAGTTTGATTATTACTAATAAAACTGATTCTACCATAGCACCACCCCCAGTTGTCAGTCTCACAAGCTAAAAGCTGTGGAATAATATGTACACATCAAAGAGTTAAAGGTGGCAACACACTCCTCTTATTCTCATTTCCTATGTTAATTAGTATAATATATTTTTTATTAATTGTCTATAAAACAATGTAACTTTTTTAAAAAAACTTCAATATTCACTGGTTAATAATTCATTTGTTTCGAAACATTAACTATAAATATTGAAGTTTTTATAATTACAATTTTATGCGCTCTTTAATTCAAGCCTCAATTTATCAGCTATCATCGCGATAAACTCGCTGTTTGTTGGTTTTCCTTTTGCAGCAGATACAGTATATCCAAATATATTTTCTACCGCTTCTTGTTGGCCTCTTCCCCATGCTACTTCTATTGCATGACGAATTGCTCTTTCTACTCTTGAAGGTGTTGTTGAATATTTTTCTGCAATTTCAGGATATAATTGCTTTGTTATTTGGTTTATCACATCTATATCATTAACTACTAGCATAATAGCTTCCCTTAAATATTGGTATCCTTTAATATGTGCTGGTACTCCTACTTCGTGAATTATATTTGTTACTAACGCTTCTAAATTTTCTTGGTTTTTCTTATTGGCTTCTGGTATTTCTATATATGGTGCTTTTATCTCTCTTGTCATCATTGTTACATTTTTAAATTGTGATGGTTGATAATTTCTTAAATCTTTTATTCTTTTTAATAGTAGTTTTATATCAAATGGTTTTACTACATAATATTCTGCACCTAAATCTAGTGCTCTTTGTGTTATTTTGTCTTGTCCTACTGCTGATAGCATTATACATAGAGGTGGTTTTCTTAAATTTGATGCTGCAATCTTTTCTAGTACCCCTATTCCATCTAAATGTGGCATAATTACATCTAATAATACAATATCTGGTTGTGTATTAGATAATATCTCAAATGCCTCATTTCCATCTCTTGCCATGCCAATAACTTCCATTTCATCTTCTTGTTCAACATATCCTGCCAAATTGTTAGCAAATTCACTATTATCATCTGCTATTAATACTGTAATCTTGTCTTTCACTTTTATTCCTCCTATTTTTTAAAAAAATTTGTAAAAAATTTACATTTTGATTATATTATTGATTAAATTTAATTGCAATAGTTTTCTGGAAATTTTTTCAAATTATCTTCGTATTGCTTTATATATTAATGTTTTTTTCTATATATTTTTCATTTATTATATCAAGTTTTGTCATTTTTAGATAATTTTTATCTAAATTGCTTTTCATTTTTTCTAACATTTCATTTGAAATTTCTATAATAAATTCTACATTATCTAAATATTCTTCTTTTAAAATTTTTATATTATTTTTTCTGCAAAAATATTTAAAGTTTTCTATTTCTGAATATGAAATGATAACTTTTATTTCTTTTCCTTTTTCTTTTATTATATAGTTTGCTTGCATTAATGCATTTGTAGTAGCTTGGGAATATGCTCTAACAAGTCCTCCTGTTCCTAATAAAATTCCACCAAAATATCTCGTTACAATTACCACTATATTACATAAATTATTGCCTTTTAATATTGATAAAATTGGTTGTCCAGCTGTACCTGATGGCTCTCCGTCATCACTACATCTTTCTACAATATTTCCGTCTTTATCTATTACTACATATGCATAGCAATTATGTTTTGCATCATAGTATTTTTTCCTTGTATTTTTTATAATTTCTTCTGCTTCTTCTATAGAATCTATATAAAATATATTAGCTACAAATTTTGATTTTTTTTCTACAATTTGACCAGAAATATTTTCCTTAATTGTCTTAAATTCTTCCATCTACCCTCCATTAATTCATTCCAGCTGTATATCCTGTTGAATATGCAATTTGCAAATTAAATCCTCCTGTATAAGCATCTACATCTATTATTTCACCAGCAAAATATAATCCTTTTATAATTTTTGATTCCATTGTTGAAGAATTAATTTCTTTTATATTAATTCCTCCTGCTGTTATAATTGCTTCATTTATATCTCTAAATCCTTTTATTGTTAAGCTAAAATTTTTAAGTAATTTTACTAAATTTAGTCTCTCATTTTTATTAATTTCATTTACCCTTTTATTTAAATCTATTCCCGATAATTCTATAATAGGATCTATCATTTTTTTAGGTAATAAATTTTCTAAGCTGTTTTTAAATTGCTTATTTTTAAATTCTTCAAAATCCTTTAATATTCTATGATTTAACTTGTCTTCTGATAATGCTGGTTTCAAATCTATTACTAATTTTATCTTATCTTCTTTTAATAGATTTTCTACATTCTTATATCTTAAAATATGTGCAGAAGCACTTAATATAGTTGGTCCTGAAACTCCAAAATGAGTAAATAACATTTCTCCAAAATCTTCATATATTACTTTTTTATTTTCTAAATTAATGAATTTGATACTAACATTTTTCAAGCTTAATCCTTGCATATTTTTACATAATTCTTTTTCTTTACATATTAATGGTACTAATGATGGTCTTATTTTTGTTATACTATGTCCTAGTTCTTTTGCCATAACATATCCATCTCCAGTAGAACCTGTTGATTGATAGCTTTTTCCACCTGTTGCTAAAATTACTTTGTCTGCTAGTATTGTTTGTTCTTCTGGATTTTTTGCTTTATCGCATATAACTCCTATAACTTTATCTTCTTTTGTTAAAATTTTTGTTACTTTAGTATTAGTTTGTATATCTACTTTTAATTTTCTTAATTCTTGTAATAATGCATTTAGCACACTAAGAGATTTATTGCTTTCTGGAAATATTCTATTTCCTCTTTCTTCTTTTACTTTTACATTATTTTGTTCTAGAATTTTTATAATATCTTGGTTAGTGAAATTACTAAATGCACTATAAAGAAACTTTCCATTTCCAGGAACATTTTTTATAAATTCTGACATATCTAAACTACTTGTTATATTACATCTTCCTTTTCCTGTAATTAATAGCTTTTTTCCACACATATTCATTTTTTCTAATATGGTTACAGTATCTCCTTTTCTAGCTGCACTAATAGCAGATAACATTCCTGCTGGTCCACCACCAATTATTATTACTTTCATTTATTCTCCTTCAATTAGCTTTTTACATATTTCTAATGTATATTTTTGTGCTTCTATAGCAGATGTTCTTTCATATTGTTCTTTTGTTAGTTCATTATCTGATATTACACGTATTCCTATTACTGGAATATTAAATTTATTGCAAACTGTATATGCACTTATGCTTTCCATATCTTCGCATAAAATGTTATATTTTTCATTAAACCATTTTATTCTGTCTATCTCATTATCCCACATGTCTCCGCTTCCAATTCTACCAACAACAATTTTTCCATTAACATGTTGTTCACTGCATTTTGTGGCAATATCACATAGTCTTTTGTCTGATTTTATAGTAAGAAATTCATCTTTTCCTTCCTTAAATGTTAATAGTTCCCATTCTAATGGATTACTACCTTGCGTTTCCTCTTTATGAGAAGTAATATAAGAATTTATATTAATACATTCGTCTCCAATAACAATATCATGATTATGAATGTCCTTAGAATTTGCTCCTGCAGTTCCTTGGTTTATTACTGCCACAGGATTAAAATTTGTGATTGCAATAAATGTAGCTACAGCTGCTTGTATTAATCCTATATTTGTTTTTGAAATGATTATCGGATAATTATTATATAATCCTTTATAAAATTTATATCCAAACAATTCTATTTCTTCTAAATTAATTATTGTTTCTTTTAGATAATTTATTTCTACATCCATTGCACCTTGTACAAGTATAGGTCTTTTTTTATCCATATATGCTTCTCCTTTATGTTTTTCCTTAATTCTCCATATTACTAATTGCTTTTAGTACTCCTAATTTTCCATATTCGTAAGTTAGTCCTCCTTGCATGAAAGCTACATATGGAGGTCTAATTGGTGCATCACAAGATAGCTCTATTGATGAGCCTTGTGTAAATGCTCCTGCTGCCATAATTACTTTATCTTGGTAACCAGGCATGTCCCAAGGTTCTGGTATTGAATTTGAATCTATAGGAGATCCCATTTGAATACCTTGGCAATATTTTATTAATGCTTCCTTATTACCAAATGCAATAGTTTGAACTATATCTGCTCTTTTTTCATTGTATAGTGGAGATGGTTTATATCCTAACTTTTCTAAAATTCTACTTGCAAATACTGCTGTTTTTAAACTGCTTGCTACTACGCTTGGTGCAAAAAACAAGCCTTGTAAAAATTGCTTATTTATACCTAATGTTGGTCCTACTTCTTTTCCTTGTCCAGGTGAAGTTAGCCTCTCGGCTGCAAGGTCGACTAGTTTCTTCTTTCCTGCTATATATGCACCATTAGGAGCTATTCCACCGCCTAAATTCTTTATTAAAGAACCAACTATAACATCTGCTCCTACTTCTAAAGGCTCTTTTGTTCCTACGAATTCACAATAACAATTATCAATCATTATTATAACTTCTTTATTAACTTTTCTAATCTCTTTAATTATATCTTCTACTTGTTCAATCTGAATACTATTTCTTAAAGAATACCCTCTTGAACGTTGTATTTCAATTAATTTTACATTTCCTTGTTTTACTCTGTTTATAATACTTTGTTTATCAAATTCATTGTCTATTAAATCTATTTGTTCATATTTTATTCCAAATGATTTTAATGAGCTATCATTTTCTTCTATTCCTATTACACTATCTAAAGTATCATATGGTTTTCCAGAAATACTAAGCATTGTATCTCCTGGTCTTAAATATGCAAATAAAGCTACTGTTAAAGCATGCGTTCCTGAAATAAATTGACCACGCACTAATGCATCTTCTGCACCAAGTACATTTGCAAAAACTTTTTCAATTGTGTCTCTTCCAATATCTCCATATCCATATCCAGTAGTACTATTGAAATGCATATCAGAAATATTATTTTCTTTAAAAGCATTTAATACTTTTAAACTATTATATTCACATACTTTATTAATTTCTTTAAATACATCTTGTATTTCCTCTTCTGTTTTTGTTGCTAATTCTATTAATTCTTCTTTTATTCCAAATTTTTGATACATAATAATTCTCCTTATTATAATAGTTACAAGAAAATTTACTCATTTACTTGATTTGTATAATAACTTTCTCCATATCCATAATATACTTTATAATATATTCCTAAAAATTCTGGTTCTGAATTTTCTTCTTGTAATTCATATGTTGGTTCTAATATGATGTTTCCTTCTTTATTAATAACACCCCATTTACCGTCTTTTTTTATTCCGGCAAATCCATATTCATTAAATTCTGTAACCTTATCATAAATATATTCTACTACAATATTTCCTTGTTTATCTACAAATCCCCATTTTCCATCTGCTTGTGAAGCAAATAAATTATTATTTTTAAATATATCTTTTGGATTTAATTCATTACCATTAAAATCAAAATATTTAGTTTCATTTTCAGAATATACTTTTATATATTCATCATCTTTATATATGTTAGCATTATTCATTGAACATATTTTTTCTAAATTATTTGCATATAACTCTAATTTATTTTCTTTTAAAATTTTTGCTTCTATAATATTAATATCGTCCACTTTTTGTAAAACTTCATATTTAAAATCTACAACAACTTCATCTTTTGTGTTTATAACTCCTAAATATCCGTCATCTCTTGCAGCAATAAAATATTCTCCAAATAGATATTCAATATAATTATATTTGTTTTGTATTAATTCTTTTTTATCACTATTAATAACACCATATAGACTGTCCTCATTAACAGTAATATAGTAATTATCTCCTGTAGTTTTCAACATAGTTGTATATTTAGAATTTTCAATTTCATTTCCTTGTGCATCGAAAAATGCATATTCTTCTTCATTTTTAAAGGCTTTTAAGTATATTCCATTAAATTCAATTTTTGTGTAGTCAACTGGAATAACTTCTTTTCCATTAATATCTGCTATACCATATTTAGAATTTCTTTGTACTTGAAAAACTTTGTTAGTATCATCATATTCTATGCCTTGATATGTGTAATCAATTAAAACTTTATTATTTTTTATTACTCCATATTTACCATTCTTAGCAGCAATTATATAGATATCTGTTCCTTCTGTATCTAATATTCTATTTATAGAGTTATATTCTACATCTAATACTTTTTTAAGTTTGTAATTAATATATCCATATCTATAACCATCTTGTGTTGTATTTTTTACAATATAACCAGATAATCCATATTTATTTTCTTCTGTATAAAAACCATCTGCTATAATTTCATCATATTTTGGTTCTATTAATTTTGCACCTTTATCATTTATTGCGCCATATTTCCCGTCTTGCTTTACTAATAAAACACTCTCCTTATTTTGCATGCCTTCAATTTCTTCATAAATAGGTTTAGTAATTACTTTTCCGTTATAATCTATTAATCCATATTTTCCATCTGATTTGTATTTTAGTACTCTTTTTTCATAAGGTATATTACTTACAACGCCTTTAATTGGTATTGCTGTTACTTCTTCATATTCAGTAAAGATTTCTTCTTTGTTTTCATTTAATACAATTGTTTTATTCTCATTTGTACAAATAAAAACTGATTTTTCAGGATTAGGTATTTTTACACTTTCATATATAGGTTCTATTACAATATTGCCCGACACATCAATAACGCCATATTTTCCCTCTTCATTTAGTTGATAATACTTATATTCTGACACCTCTGTAAGTGCATATTCTTTATTTTTATAATCAAAAAACAAAAATACACCCACAACTATTATGATTATTAAAATAGCCAATACTATAATTTTTACTTTATTTTTCTTTATAATTTCTAGAACCTTTTCCATTTTTATTACTATTCCCCTCCATGTTTGAAGTACATTCTTTTGTGGTTAAACTACTTCTTATTTTTCTTCTTCTGTTCCATTATTTTCATTTTCTTTATTAACAGAATTATTCTTACAAACCTTAACTTTTAGAATTCTTTTATCTTCATATTCTTCTATTTTATAAGTAACCTTTTCTGTTTCAATAACTGGTTTTTCTTCATCTTCTGGTATTCTTCCTAATTTTTCTTGCAAATATCCAGATAATGTCTCATAGTCTCCTTCTTCTATTTTTACATCTAATAATTTACTTAAATCACTTATATTCATGCTTCCACTTATTAAATATGTGTTTTCATCTAATTTCTCATATTCTTTTTCAATTTCGTCATATTCATCAAATATATCTCCTACTAGTTCTTCTAGTATATCCTCCATAGTAATTAATCCTGCTGTACCCCCGTATTCATCAAGAACTATAGCCATTTGATTATTATTTTTTTGTAATTCTTTGAATAGTTCATCTATTGGTTTTGATTGTGCAACAAAATATGCTGGTCTTATTATACTTTTTAATTTTATATTTCTTTTACTTTTTACATATTTTAGCAAATCTTTTAAATATAAAATACCTTTTATTTCATCAATTGTGTCTTCATATACTGGTATTCTACTATATCTATACTCTTCTAATTCTTCAATTAATTCATTTACATTCATATCTATATTAAGAGCATAAATATCTGTTCTATGTGTCATTACTTCAGAAACAGTAGTATCATTAAATTCAAACACATTATTAATAAGCTCTCTTTCATTTTCTTCTATTGAGCCTTTTTCTTCACCTTCATCTACCATCATTTTTATTTCTTCTTCTGTTACTACTTCTTCATCTTTTTCTGAAACACCAAATAGTTTAGAAACTATGTTAGTAGATATTGTTAATAATTTTACAAATGGTACAGTTAATATATAAATAAATCTTATAATCCCTATTGTTGCAAATGCAATTTTTTCATAATTTTTCATTGCTAATCTTTTTGGCACTAATTCTCCAAATACTAATGTAAAGAAAGATAATATCATTGTAATAATTATAATTGATAAACTTTGCCATACAGATATTGAAACTGTTGGAATTAAATTATTTAAAATTGGTGCTAATTTACTTGCAAAAGCATCTGATGCAAATGCACTTGACAAGAAACCTGCTAAAGTAATTCCTATTTGTATTGTTGCTAAAAATCTACTTGGATTTTCTAACATTTTTAATATTTGTTTTGCTTTTTTATCACCATTTTTAGCTTGTTTTGCAATTTTAGCATCATTTAATGAAATGAAAGCAATTTCACTTGCTGCAAAAAAAGCATTTAAGAGTATTAATATAATTAATATTAAAATTTGAGAAAACATTTGCTTATATTCTTTCCTTTCTTCTACACATATTCGCAATTACTTAGCGAAATGCACATGTGGCAAAGCCACTTTTCTTATAAGAAATATTATATATTTAACCCTTTTATATGTCAATTGTTTTCATACATTTTTTACCTGCTTGCTACTGGTAAAATTGGTACTTTTGTACTATTTAGCATTACCATATCTATGTAGTTTATATAATCTTGTCTTGTCATTTTAAGTTCTTCGTTTTCGCCAGTTATTTTTCTATTTTGTATATTTAATTCTTCTATTACATTGTTATATACATTTTCTTTTTCTATATTTTCAACATTTTTTCTATTTATAGTATTTATAAAATTATTTACATTATGCAAATTTGTTTCATTTGTTTGATTTATTATTTCTTTATTTAGATTTGTATTAGTAATATTTGATACTTCTTTTATATTATTTTCTATTATGTTCTTGTTTTCTTCTATTACATGTATTTCTTTATCTATATTTGTACTTTCTTGAGTCTTTGCTATGTCATTTTCTACTGTTATTTTAACTGTTTTGGCTTCTTGTGCATCAATTTCTATTATACCTTTATTTATTGTATAATCATTTACTACTGAATTTTGTTTTAAATAATATATTCCATTTTCTAATTCTAAAGTAATTTTTCCTTCTTCATTTGTAATTAAATTTTCAGCTACTATATTATTATCTTTATTTAATATTGAAAATGTATTTCCTTGTATAGGTGTTTGTTTTTGTCTATCTATATTAGTTATTTCTATTTTTGGTTTTTTCATAGCCTCTATATTAATATTGAATTCTTTTTCAATTTTTTCTATTCCATTTTCTGCTACAACATAGATATCTTGCAAATTTTCGGTTTCTTTATGTGTATATACTAATATACCTTCTTTTTCATATGAAAATTTTAATTTTACTTGTTGTTTTTCATATTTAGGAACTACTAAAAGAAATGTATCATTATTTAAAAATTCATATTTTTCATTTCCATTATTATCTAGAATTTTGACATTTTCTCCTTTTTCTATTTTAATTGTTCCACTTTCTACATTAGTTGATTTTACTTTATATTCTTTATATTGATATGTATTATCTTTTTCATATTCTTTCCACTCGCTATTATTTTCAATTAATTCTATAGAATTTTTTTGTTCTTTAGCAGCATCTTCTAATATTTTACTAGTTGCATTTAAAATTCTTTGCCCTTCTTCATTGTTTATAACATAATCTTGTATATTTCTTTTTTCCATTACTATATAAATTGCTTCTTGTGTTGCAAGAAATGCTTCTACTTCATTATTGCATTGCAATTCTTCTACTGTTTTTATACCATACCCATGTTTTAATATATTTTTAACATCTTCATTTTGATAAATTTCAAGTTGCAACGGATATACACTATGTCTTGCATCACTCTTTTTTAATGTGTAAGCTGGTCTTAGTTCTCCTGTATCACGATTTTTACAATCTCTTTTTACAGCCATTGGTTCTTCTTGTTTGTATGTATATGGAATACTACTATTCCAAACTGCCATAATTATTAAATTTTCATCTATTAAACTTGCATAACTCATGTTAAAGATACTAATTATCATTATAATAATACTAAATACGCTAATTACTTTATATTTCATATTTAAACATCCTCTCTTCAAATTATTTCTACTGCTTGTACACATCTTCTGTTTTCTGGTTGTTCCAGTATTCCTGTAATTAATGTAATTCTATTGTCCTGTGTTTTACTTAAATACGACCAATCTGTTTGGCTTATTATTACATTTGTAGTTACTCTATATTCTTTTCTATTTTCACCTTTTATATATATAATGACATCTCCTTGTTGTAACTTTTCAAGCTCAGCAAAATGATTTTCTTTATATCCCGCACTTGCTCCAACTAAGCCAATGTTTCCATCAATAGTTGGTGTTTGTGTGAAATGTCCTATATAATTATTTATTACTTCTTCATCTGTTCCTTCTTCTATTTGGGCTGAAACATTAATTTTAGGTATAATTAGTTTCCATTCTTCAATGTTTTCTTGTGTTGATAGTTTTTCTTTATTTTCTTCTACCTTTGTTGTTTTGGCTTCTACATCATTGTTTTTTAAACTAAATATCATAATTGTTAAAAAATTAGTTTGTATAAATATGACAATAGCAATGATAAGAGTCACCAAATTAATACATCTTTTGCTATAACAATTCATGCATAATCTCACACTCCTAATTATTAAATTTTGTTTTTTGGGATTTTTAAATTTAGATCTAAATTCTTTTAGAATTCTTAAAATTGATTTTAAATTTTTCTAGAAATAATATAATTATATAATAAAACATTTTGATTAATTTGTAAAGAATTTTTTATCGACAAAAGCTGCCAAAATTCGACTTCGGCAGCTTTCTAAAAAATATTTTTAATTTGGGTATTTCACCTGTATATTAAGTTATTTCTAACATTCCTCCTATAGCTTTTATTATTTATATTTATGTTATTTCATTCTAATTATATAATAGTAATCTTTTTATTCCTCCTTTCTCTTTGTTCATTTTATATTTTATCCTGCATTTATGTTCTAATTGTGAATGAAATTTGGAATGTTGGTAAAAGATTATCCATATATATAATTTTCTGTTTTTGTTTTTTCTAATATTTCTACAATTTCATCTATTATGTCTTTTGGTGTTGAAGCACCAGCCATCACACCTACTTTTTTAAATCTTTTAATATAATTTAAGTATAAATCATCTATTGTTTCTACTAACATTGCATTATTACATTCTTTTAGAGAAATTTCATATAATTTTTTTGTGTTAGAACTATTCTTTCCTCCTATAACAATCATTAATTCAACTTGTTTTGCTATTTGGCTTGTTTCTATTTGTCTTAATCTTGTAGCATCACATATAGTTTTATTAACTTCTAAGTTTGAATCTTTTTTTATCATTTTTTTAATATTTGAAACATATTGTTCAAATTTATCCATTGAAAATGTAGTTTGTGAAACTATTGCAATGTTTCGTATATCTTTTTTATTTATATCTTCAATTGTAGTTTTTATATCTTCAGGATTTTCAACAATACTTATATTAGGCTTACCAAAACTATAGGTTCCTATTACCTCTGGGTGTTCTTTTTCTCCCATTAAAATAATATAGTATCCATTTTCAGCATAATTTTCTACTTGTTTATGGATTTGTAGTACTTTTGGACATGTTAAATCTATTAATTTTATATTTTTTTCTTCTATTTTTTTATAAGTTTCTTTCGGAATACCATGAGCTCTAATAATTAAATGTACATCATTTGGAACATCTGAAATATCATCTACTATCTTTAGGCCCTTTAGTTTTAGTTTTTCAGTTACTTGTTTATTATGTATTAGTTGGCCCAAACAGTAAATTTTTCCAAATTGTTCTGCGTATTTTTCAGTTTTTATTACTGCATTTTTTACTCCTGGACAGAAACCAGCTCTTTTCCCAAAAATTACTTCCATAACAATTCCTTCATTTCACTATATTGTATTTAGCATTTCTATGAAATAATATATTAGTGTAAAATTTAATATACTAAATAATGCTCCTATAGTAATTAGTAATGTAATAAACTTGTTATTTTTTATTCGTTTATATAATCTTCTAAAAAAAGAATATTCTAACTTGTCCTTTTTTTCATTATAACGAATACTAAATATTTCATCTTTTGCATACTCCATAATAAATCCTCCTTAATATTTCATTAATATTAAATATATGCTCTTTTTTATGGAATATGACTATTGTTTATAAAATGATATCATATTTTTTAGTGTGTTTTCAACTAATTTTGTCTTTTTTTTAGTTCTTCTTTTATTTTTTTTGCTAAGTTTTCATTTATTCCTTTTATTTTTATAAGTTCGTCTATGCTTGCATCTCCTATTTTATCTATACTTCCAAATTGTTTTAATAGTGCTTGTTTTTTTGCATCTCCTATTCCTGGTATATCATCTAATGCTGATTTAGTCATTTCTTTATCACGTAGTTTTCTATGATACTCAATCGCAGTTTTATGAACTTCATCTTGAAAATTAGTTATTAAATTCATTAAATCTTCAGATAGTTCTTGTTCTTTTCTATTTTCATCTATTAATGCTCTCGTTCTGTGTTTATCATTTTTTATCATTCCATAGATTGGTATGTCTAAGTTATATTTATTTATAGCTTTTTTAGCAGCTCTCATTTGTGTAATTCCACCATCCACAAAAATTGCATCTGGTAATTTTCCAAATCCACTATTTGTTGATTCAATAGAATGTTTTAATCTTCTTGTAATAACCTCTTCCATACATTTTGGATCATCTTGTGTTAGTACAGTTTTTATTCTAAATCTTCTTGAAAGTTTATGGTTAATGACTCCATCTTGTAATACACACATCCCTGCAACCATGTAATTCCCAGATATATTAGATATATCATATGTTTCTATTTTTCTTGGCATTTTATCCATTTTCAAAATTTCTTTTAATTCCATTAAAATATTATATTTGTCTTTAGACTTATTTTCCAAAGTAACTTTTGCATTATTTTCAGCCATTTCTACAAATCTTAATTTTTCTCCTTTTTGAGGTGATTTAAGTTCCACTTTTCTTGACATTTTTTTAGATAACCATTCTTCTACAACTTCTTTATCTTCAATTTTTTCTTTTAGCATAATTTTATGTGGTATTTCATCTTTATTCATATAATACTGTTTTATGAAACTAGATAAAATTTCTTCATTTTTTACATCTTTCACATTATCAAAAAAGTAATGTTCTCTTCCTATCATTTTACTTTTTCTCACAAAAAATATTTCTACACATACATTCATTTCATTTCTTGCAAGACCTATAACGTCAATATCATTTTCTGTTATATTAGAAACTTTTTGTTTTTGTGAAATTCTTTGTATTGCAATTTTTTTGTCCCTTAAAAATGCTGCTTCTTCAAATTCAAGTTTCTCTGATGCTTCTAATATTTGTTTATCCAACTCTTTTAGTATATTATCTATTTTACCTTCTAATAACATAATAATTTGATCAATTTGTTCTTTATAATCCTCTTTAGAGATATACCCCATACATGGAGCTGCACAACGTTTTATATGATAATTTAAACAAGGCCTTTTAGTAGATTTAAAACTCTTGCATTGTCGTATCTTAAATTTGTTTTTTATAAAGTCTACCATTTCTTTTGCACTTCCAGAATTTGCATATGGTCCAAAATATTTTGCTCCATCATTAAGTATTTTTCTAGTTATAGAAACATTTGGGTAATCTGATTTTACATCTACTTTTATATATGGATATGTTTTATCATCTTTTAAAAGTACATTAAATTTAGGCATATTTTCTTTTATTAAATTACATTCTAATATTAATGCTTCTGCCTCATTATCTGTAACTATATATTCAAAATGATCTATTAATGAAACCATATTTTCTATTCTTTTAGTTTTGTTATTTTTTCTAAAATATTGCCTAACTCTATTCCTTAATATTACTGCTTTACCAACATATATTATTTTGTCGTCTTTATCACGCATAATATATACTCCAGGTTTATTTGGCAATTTTTTAAGTTCCTCTTCTATATTAAACATATTTTTTCTCCTATACTATTAGTATATTTTACGGTTAAAAAATACAGATGTGTTTAGCTTTTCACATCTGTATTCCCCTCTTGCATTTAGCAAGCCAACCCCCATATAACTTGCTTTACCAAGTTACTAAACAGTGTCTCTATATGTTATTCCCTTATAACATATTTATATTTTACATCACTAAAATTTAATTGTCAATATTTTTATTCAATTTGACAATTAAATTTTATTATTCTTCTATATATGCTATATATGGTAAGTTTCTATATAATTCATTAAAATCTAGTCCATACCCTACTACAAATTTGTCTGGAATTTGAAAACCCACATAATCAACTTTTACATCATATATTCTTCTTTCAGGTTTATCTAATAATGTACATAATTTAAGACTGCTCGGCTTTCTTCCTTTTAAATGTTCTATTAAATAGCTAAGTGTTCTTCCTGTATCTATAATATCTTCTACAATTATAACATCTTTACCATCTATTGATTCTTTTAAATCTAATTTTAATTCAATATTTTCTGAGCCTATAGTAGAAGAACCATAACTTGATACTTGTATGAATTCTATTTTTACATTTTTATTAATTTTTTTTGCAAGGTCTACTGTAAAAAATGTAGATCCTTTTAAAATACATATAAGAACTATATCTTTTCCTATATAATCTTTTTCTATTTGTTCTGCTATTTCTTTAATTCTGTTTTGTATTTTTTCTTCATCAATTAATACTTTTAAATTTTCCATATATACCCCTTTTCTTTATTTACTTATTCAAAAATAAATAACCTTAATTTGATAGTTCTTGCTATGTATTGTGTTCTTTAATTATACCACTATATGCTTTTTTCGTAAAGGCTATTTCGTTATTTTACATGTATAGAAAATGTATGTTATTTTAATAATATATGTAGAATTTTATATTGTTTTATATTATAATTATAATATATTTTTTAGAAAGGAGTTTTTTCTATGGAAGAAGAAAATCAAAACAATTTAATTTCAAAAACCTTTTTCTGGATGTTTTTAGGTTTACTTGGTAGCGGAATTGTGGCATGGTATACTTATGCGTCAGGACTATATATTGATATTATTTTTAAAGGATATTTTAACATTTTATTAATTTTAGAATTAGTTGTAGTCATTTTATTTTCATGGTTATTCAGAAAATTGTCTCCAACCATTGTTGGAATATTATACTTTTTGTATTCAATGATTAATGGGGTATTTTTATCTGTTGTCTTTATTGTTTTTGAATTGTCATCTGTTGTATGGTTATTTATAGCAAGTGCTGTTTTATTTGGTGGTATGGCCTTTTTTGGATATAAAACAAATAAAGATTTAAGTAATTGGAGAACATTATTATTTGGTGTTTTAATTATTGGTCTAATCTTAAGTTTAATTAATATATTTTTTGGAAATTCTACGTTAGATATTATTATTGATTGGGTTATATTGCTTGTATTTTTTGGAGTTACTGCATATGATATGAATCAATTAAAACAATTACAATATGATGAAAGTTTAGATAGAAACAAATTACACATTTATGGTGCTATGCAATTATATCTTGACTTTGTAAATATTTTCTTAAGAGTACTTGCATTATTTGGAAAAAGAAGAGATTAATAATATTGAAAAAAACGACACATTTGCTTGATAAAAGCTATGTGTTGTTTTTTATTACCATCAATTTTTCTAGTATATCCAATTCTTATAGTTTAACTGTAGTTTATTAATTTTTTATATTGTACTTGCTACTTTTTGATTTTTGGTGTAATATACTATTATTGATTGAAAGTATTTGCTTTAATTTTTTAGAAAGGAGTATTTTTTTATAAAGCGCCTGGACAATGTAAAACATTGTTGACGAGGTTAGAGTTTATCGAAATTTTCGGCGGATGGCTCTATGGCATAGTTACTGCCATTAATTGCTAACAAAAAATAGTAGTAATACTATAACAAATTTAGCAGGGTAACTTTTATTATTTTATAGCAGTATACTTTCAATTCCATTTAATTATTTATTATATAGGAGGTTACGAAAAATATGTGTGGAATTGTAGGTTACATAGGTACAAAAAAAGCTTGCCCAATTTTAATTGATGGGCTTATGAGGTTAGAATACAGAGGGTATGACTCTGCTGGTATTTCTACTTTAGAAGAAAATTATATTTCTAATATGAAAAATGTTGGAAGAGTAAAAAATTTATATGATTTAGATGGCATTAATGATTTAAAAGGAACTATTGGTATTGCACATACTAGATGGGCTACTCATGGAAAACCATCTAAAGAAAATTCTCATCCACATATGGATAATGCAAAAATGTTTAGTGTTGTTCATAATGGAATTATTGAAAATTATCAAGAATTAAGAAGTTTTTTAGAAAATGCTGGTTATACTTTCTTATCACAAACAGATACAGAAACTATTCCAAATTTAATTCATTATTACTATACTAAAGATACAAATAATGATGAAAAGAGATTTTTAAGAGCAGTAAGTTCTGCTTGTAAAGATTTAAAAGGAAGTTATGCCATAGAAGTAATTTGTAAAGATTATCCTGATGTAATGATAGTAGCAAGAAAAGATAGCCCTTTAGTAATAGGTGCTGGTATTAATGAAAATTATATTGCCTCTGATATTCCAGCAGTACTTTCTTATACTAAAAATTTTTATCTTTTAGACGACAATGAAATTGTTGAATTGTACAAAAATAGAATTAATTTTTATAATGCTGACTTAGAAAAAATAGATAAAGATGTAAAAAGTATTGATTGGGATGCTGCTTTGAGTGAGAAAAATGGTTATGAAGATTATATGTTAAAAGAAATTTTTGAACAATCACATACTGTAAGAGAAACTATTGGTTCTAGACTAGTAGCAAATGAACCAGTTAATTTTGATGACATTAATATATCAAAAGAATATTTACAAAGCATAACTCAAATATATTTAGTAGCATGTGGTACAGCAATGCATGCAGGTCTTGCAGTAAAACCAATGATTGAAAAACTTTGTAAAATTCCTGTAACTGTTGATATAGCATCTGAATTTAGATATAGAGATCCTTTAATTGATAACAAAACTCTTTGTATATTTATTAGTCAGTCTGGCGAAACAGCAGATACACTTGCAGCATTAAAACTTTCAAAAACTTGTGGTGCAAAAACTATTGCAATATCAAATGTAATTGGAAGTTCTATTACAAGAGAAGCAGATTATACAGTTTATACTCACGCAGGACCAGAAATTGCTGTAGCATCTACAAAAGCATATACTTCACAGGTAACAATTTTATCTCTATTGGCATTATATTTTGGAGAACTTTTAGGTATTAGTGATAAAGATGAAATAGAAGAAATTAAAAGTGAAATTCTTTTATTACCAGAAAAAATTCAAGCTGTATTAGAAAATTTAGATGGTATTAAGGAATTTGCAAAAAAAGTTTATACTGAAAAAGACATTTTCTTTTTAGGTAGAGGTATTGACTATACTGTATCTCTAGAGGCTTCTTTAAAATTAAAAGAAATATCTTATATACATTCAGAAGCATATGCTGCTGGCGAATTAAAACATGGACCTATCGCTTTAATTGAAAACGGAATTACAGTTGTAGGCATAATTACAGATCCAAAACTAGTTAGTAAATCTATTAGTAATATTCAAGAAGTAATTACTCGTGGCGCTAAAACTTTAATTATTACAAACCAAGATTTAGAAAACAAGAATTATGATGAAGTAATAAATATACCAAAAACTAATCCAATGATTTCACCAATTCTTTCTGTAATACCTTTACAATTATTTGCTTATTATATATCAAAAGAAAAAGGATTAGATGTAGATAAGCCAAGAAATCTTGCAAAATCTGTTACAGTAGAGTAAAAGATTAATAGAAGTTACTTTTTCTAAAGTAGCTTCTATTTTATTGTGTAGAAAAATTCAAATTTTCATCCTAAGAAAATTTTTAATATGACTAAAAGTATTACTCCTGGAACGCCTAGTATTCCAGCTATTATTGCTGTTATGTAATTTAAACCTATATGGAATGCAAAGAGTCCACCTATTAAATTTATTAAATATATTACTAATCCACCTAATATGGAATTTAAAACTAATTTTAAAATACTTCGTATTGGTAATATAAATATTTTTCCAAACAAAAATAAAAAGAAAATACATGCAATATAAATAATCACACTATTAGTATCCAATTTAATCACCTCGTCCTTTTATAACATAGTATGATTAAATTTGGACAATTATTCTTAGTTTTTTAATTATACAGCATTTGTATCTTCTAAATATTTTTCTTTTCTTATTTCAATTTCTTTTATCATATCTATAATAATACCATTCTTCTTGGCTTTTTTTAGTAAGTAATTTAATTTAGATTGATTTGCTTTTATTTGATATAAATAATAATCTATTAGTTCACCTTCTGCAAATTCATAATTTTTATTAGCATTTTTTAAGTCTATTTTTGTTTTAATAATGCTTTTTATTAATTCAACATTAAGATCTTCTTCGCTCTTTTCAATTAATTTAAGTTCTTTTACAAATTCTTCATACATTTACAATTTTCTCCTTTTTCTATATTATTAATATTATATTCCCTTATTCATTTTTTATTCACTTGCCTAAATAATTTCTACCTTATCTCTGAATATTAATCTTTTTAATATTCAGAGTGGTAAATATTTATTTATATAATTTTTTAATTCTATATATCGCATCTTTTTCTAATCTAGATACTTGTGCTTGACTTATTCCGATTTCATTTGCTACTTCTGTTTGTGTTCTACCATCAAAAAACCTTTTATTTATAATCATTTTTTCTCTTTCATTAAGTTTTTTCATGGCTTGTTCGATAGTAATAACATCTGCCCATTTTTCATCAGAATTTTTACTATCCTTAACTTGGTCCATTATATAAATACTTTCTGTTCCATCATTAAAAACTGGCTCTTGCAAAGAAAGTGGATCTTGTATAGCTTCAAAACTAAATACAATTTCTTCTCTGTTTACTCCTATTTCTTTTGCAATTTGTTCAATTGTTGGTTCTTTATTAAGCTCTTTTGTAAGTTTTTCTCTTGCTTGTAATGCTTTATATGCTAAATCTCTAACTGAACGACTTACACGTATTGGGTTATTATCTCTTAAATATCTTCTGATTTCTCCAATAATCATTGGTACAGCATATGTGGAAAATTGAACATTTAAAGATAAATCAAAATTATCAATAGACTTTATAAGTCCAACACATCCAACTTGAAATAAGTCATCCATATTCTCTGTTCTACCACTAAATCTTTGTAAAACACTAAGTACTAATCTCAAATTTCCATTAATAAATTTTTCTCTTGCTTCTAAATCTCCTTGTTTTATTTTTTTAAACAATTCGTCTTTTTCTTCATTAGATAGAACTGGTAATTTAGATGTATCAACATTACTTATTTCTACTTTTCTAACCACAAAATATCCTCCTTTTATGAAACACACTTTATATTTTCTTTTATATAAAATAGTATTTCCAAAGAAAGACATGCTATACAATTACTCTCCGACAGAAGTTGACACTTTTTTTGGCTACCCGGTTTTGCTCATAATTTCTTTTTTCATTTTATTAATAATCTTTTTTTCCAGTCTTGATATGTAACTTTGTGAAATTCCTAACATGTCAGCCACCTCCTTTTGCGTTTTTTCATTTCCACTAATAAATCCAAATCGTAATTCCATTATATTTTTTTCTCTATTACTTAATTTTTGCATTGACGCTCTTAACAAACTTTTATCTACTTCATCTTCAATAGCTCTTGAGGTTACATCATTATCTGTTCCTAAAATATCTGACAATAGTAGTTCATTTCCATCTCCATCTTGATTTAATGGCTCATCTATAGATATTTCACCGCTTTATTTTATTGCTTCTTCTTAAATACATTAAAATTTCATTTTCAATACATCTAGATGCATATGTTGCAAGCTTTATATTTTTATCTGTGTTAAAAGTATTAACCGCTTTCATTAGCCCTATAGTTCCAATTGAAATCAAATCTTCTATCCCTATCCCCGTATTTTCAAATTTTTTAGCAATATATACAACTAATCTCAAGTTTCTTTCTACTAATGTTTGTCTTGCTTTGTCATCTCCTTTAGACAATGCATCTAACATTTTCTCTTCCTCATCTACTTCAAGAGGTGGTGGTAATGTTTGGCTTCCTCCTATGTAATATATTGGAAGTTCGCTTATGTCCTCTATGTCTTTATTTATGTACTTCACATATATAGTATTAATACTAGACTTTAGTATTTGTAAAATATTCATTCTCCTCACACCTTTCTATAATATCTAACCCAACTAAACCAGTATATGCTCCATTTTTTGTTAAATATTTATCATATATTCCAACAATAATCTTTTCTAATTCTTTTTCTGTTTCATCTAGTTTAATTATAATTTTGTCTGCAATAAATCCTAATAACAATCCATTTTGTTTACCTAAAGATGAAAATGGTATTACCCTAAATTTGGGTAAGTATTCTCGTGACTCCGGTTCTACAAATTCTTTATCTCCTCCTGTTAATATTATATTTAGATTATCTATAATTTCTTTTGGTATCAATTCTTCTAGTTCTCTTTTTTCTACTACAATAACAGGCATACCACTTATTGGATCTTTTAATAAGTTTCCTGTATCAATCATTGCTTTTATTGTTACACTTTTTTGTCTTAAATATATTTCTATATCACAGAACATATCTTTTTTAGACACTCTATTTTTTACTAATTTAAATGCTATATTTACTATTACAAACCCTACTATACCTCCCAAAAATGCTATTTTTATTGGATATGTACCTGTTAAATATCCATTTCGCATTAATATGTCTTGTGGTCTAATAAAATATAGTAAACAAAATGCACAACCACCAAAAGCAAATGAAACTAAATAAAATAATATTAATTGTTTCAACAATTGTTTAAAACTTTTAGGATTAAATGCAATATAAATCATTGTAATGGACAATATGATTTTTAATATAAAATTAGAATAAATTTCTAATATTGGAATAAAAGATAAAATAGCATATATTCCACCAAGTAAACTAGAAATAATAATTCTAATTTGTTTTATCTTTATTTTTCCAATTAGTCCTGTAGCAAACAATATAATATAATTCATACATAGATTTTCCATTAGTATTACATCTAAATATATTGTCAACTACAATTCCTCCTCGATTACCATTATCAATTGTTTATTTATTGTACAACTTAATGGTTTAAAATTGTGTCAAAACTTAGTGTAGAAAAAAAGAAATAATCTACATTTATAGACTATTTCTTTTTTTATTTATATTATTTAATTTTGTTTTGACAATATTATTTTATTTTTTCAAGATTTATTACTCACTCATTTCCTAAAAATGTAATAATGGCATATCCATCTCCACTTCTTACACCTTGAGTCATAACTGTGTTGGTAAATTTATATCCACTAGAATGATCACTACATCCTGTATATCCACTAATATATGATGAACCTCCGTCCTGCTCCTCCATGAACAGATGTTGCACCACCATAGTAACCACCGCCACCACCGGCTTGTCTTACATTAGTGACATTATCTTCTGGTACATTATCATTTGCACCAAACCCAAAATCTCCCGCTATAACTTGTGCTATTACTGCACCATTTCTATATTGTATCTGTGTTCCACCACTAGTCTGTGTTCCACCTGTTCCTATACGGTATCCTCCTGAATACGAAAGACCTCCTTCATTTTGCCCTTCAGTTGTTCCAGAACCACCTACAAGTCCTCCGTCCTGCTCCTCCTGAACCATATCCATAAATTGTTCCATTTTCTCCATATCGACTATTGGCTCCTCCGCCACCACCAGCAACCATTATTCTTGAAAGTAGACTATCATCTGTTGCCCAACTCGCATGAGAAGTATTATACCAACTTCCAGTAGAAGCTTGTACTAATCTTACATCTGTGGCGCCTCCACCTGGTGCTCCATATGCTTCTTGTCCAGCAGTTAGAGGTCCTCCTCCGTTCCAACCACCTGTATAAGTAGTTGTATCTGTTTGATCTGCTGGTCCTCCAGCTCCACCTACATAAAAGTATAAGTTAGTGCCTGCATTCAAGTATATATCTCCTTTAGTATATCCTCCTTTTCCTCCATATCTTGTTACAGTATATGTCGAATTTCCTCCAGATGCACCATATAATTCTATTTGATAATTACCTGGCTTTTGTACACTAAATGTTTGTACAGTTCCTGTATAATTAAATGTTTGACTTATATAATAATTCATAGCGTTTGATATAGTTTCTTTACTATTTCCTGCATTATCTACTGCTAATACATGTAAATAATAACTTCCGTATTCTTGTGCTGTATATACAATATTTTCAGAAGTTTTTGTAAATGTACCACCTGTATATTTACTAGAATCTGTTCCTATTTGTTCTTTACTCTCTGTAACTACCCATTTACTTTTTGATAAATCTATACCACTTTCCTTATCCTCTAATGATACTTCTACAGTTAGAGAATTTCCTAGTTCTACTCTATTTTGAGAAATATTAATATTAGCTATTGGTAATTCCTTATCTGCTGTTGCATTTTCTACTGTAGCATATACATCATCTATATTATTAACACCTTGTTCATATATTTCTTTTATTTTTGCTATTTCTTCTATTTGGCTAGTTTCACTATTTGTACTTAATATATACATTCCTACTAAATATATTGTAAAAAATAACATAGCTATTAAAACAAATAATGTTATTGAACCCTTTTCTTGTTTTAGCATTTCTTCCCTCCAACTTTTTTTATTATTTTATACCATAATAGTTTTTATAACAATAGTTTAAAAATATTTTTTTAATTTTATAACAAAAAAAGAGACAATACCTTGCCTCTTTTAATTGATTTATATATTACTATTTATTTAATCCTTTTTTATTTCTTAAGAAAGATGGTATATCTAAGTCTGTTGAATTTGAACTGCTTTCTGTTGAAACTGGAATTGAATTAATTTTTTTATCCCAAGCTTTTGTAACTTTTTCGGCTACACCAATTGTAGAAATTGGAGCTTCTTGTTCAAAACCTGTTGCAATTACAGTAATTGCAATTTCGTCTCCCATATTTTCATCAATAACTGCACCAAATATAATATTAGCTTCTGGATCTACACTGCGTTGAACAAGTTCTGCAGCTGTATTTACTTCATGTAATCCAAGTTCAGGTCCGCCAGTAATGTTTATAATAACTCCTCTTGCTCCTTCTATTGAAGTTTCAAGTAATGGACTTTGTATTGCTTGTTTTGCAGCATCTTCTGCTCTGTTTTCTCCTGATGCTCTTCCTATACCCATATGAGCCATTCCTGTATTTAACATTATTGTTTTAACATCTGCAAAGTCTAAGTTTACAAGACCTGGTACAGCAATTAAATCTGAAATACCTTGTACACCTTGTCTTAAAACATCATCTGCCATTTTAAATGCATCTACTATAGATGTTTTTCTATCTATAATTTGTAATAATTTATCATTTGGTATTACAACCAATGTATCTACTTTTCCTTTTAAGCTTTCAATTCCTCGTTCTGCTTGTGAAAGTCTTTTTTTACCTTCAAATGTAAATGGTTTTGTTACAACACCTATTGTTAATATTCCCATTTCTTTTGCACAAGCTGCAACTATTGGTGCGGCACCTGTTCCTGTTCCACCACCCATACCAGCTGTTACGAATACCATATCTGCTCCACGTAATACTTCTGCTATTTCTGATTTACTTTCTTCTGCTGATTGAGCACCAATATCAGGATTTGCTCCTGCTCCAAGTCCTCTTGTTATTTTTTCTCCTATTTGTATTTTAGCACCTGCTTTTGATTCTTGAAGAGCTTGTCTATCTGTGTTTACAGATATAAATTCTACTCCTCTAATTCCTGATTCAACCATTCTATTTACTGCATTGTTTCCTGCTCCTCCAACACCAATTACTTTTATTGTAGCAGTTCCATCCATCATTCTATCATTATTTTCTTCATAGTCTACCATTTTTCTATTCCTCCCAAATTTTATTATTTATATTTTAAAATTAAAAACTTTTATTAAGTATAAAAAAATTCTTTAATTCTTTCCATTATTTTTACAAAAATATTTGTATCTGATTTTGTATCTATGCTACTTGATACTGTTTTTGCAAAAGGTCGTGCTGCAATATATCTTACTAATGAATATGCTGAACGATATGTTGGTTTTATTGTACTAATTAATCTTCCTGTTGATATTTTTACAGGTATATTTAATATGATTTTTCCTGCAACATCACTTTTATTTATATTTGTAATTCCTTGTCCTGTTAATATTACATTATTTATTCTAGGTTTAATACCTTGATTAGTAATATCTTTATTTACTAGTGAAAATATTTCTTCAACTCTTGCTTCGATAATTTCAATTAATTCTGAGCTTTTAATAACTTTATTTTTGTTACCATCACCTTTATATGTATTTAAAATTATGTCATTATCATTGTCTATAAAAGATTTTAAAGCAAGTCCATATTGTCTTTTTAATTTATCTGCCTCTTCTTCAGATATTTCTAATACAACAGCAATGTCGTTTGTTATATTATCTCCGCCTAATGGAATTGTATTTGTATAAATAAAAGATTCTCCTTCAAATACACCTATATCTGTATTTCCTGCACCTATATCTAGTAACATTACATTATCATGTAATTCATTTACATCTAGAATTAAATTTCTTTCTGCTAAAGTATTTGGAACCATACCGTCTATTTCTATACCTGCTTTTTTAAATATTCCAGAAAGTTGTCTGATATAATCTTTATCTGCTAATACGATTTGTGCATTTAGTGTAAATTCAGAGCTTAAACTTCCTACTGGATCTTGTGTTGTTTTTCCATCTTTTAATATAAACTCATTTGGAACAATATCTATTATTGCTTTATTTTCTGGAATTTCTATATCTCTTACTTGCATGATAGCTTGTCCTACATCTCTTACTGAAATTCCCGAATATTTATCTTTTAATTCTTTTGTAACGCTATTTTGTACGATTGTTGCGTATTTACCTGGAATAGTAACATATGCTGAATTTATTTTTAAATTAGCTTCATCTTCAGCATTTTCGATTGTTTTAGCTATAGCTCTTGCTACTTCATCTTCGTTAATTATTTTTCCTTTTTTGATACCTTCACATTTATTGCTTGTAGAACATATAATTTCAATTTGATTAAAATTATTAACTTCTCCTACAACAGCTGATACTTTAGATGTTCCAATATCAATTCCAACAATTATATCACCTATTGCCAAAGTTTACTCCTCCATTTTTAATGTATTGTTTTTTACTTAGGTAAGAATATTATATTTTGATAAAAAAGTCAATAGTTTTTGTAATATTTTTGTAATATTCTTGTTGTTATTTTGTAATAATATTCTCTATCGCTTGTGTGCGTAAGCATATACTTTAAAAAGATAAAATCTTAAGATTTTATCCCTTTATTTTTCATATATATTTAGTAACATGACTTTATTTTTGTGTTTCTTCTACTTTGTCTTTTTTGCTGGTCCATTTATCTATATAATATCTACGTATAATCGCAAGATTTGTAAACATTCTTCCTACAAATACCACTATTGCTGCTAAATATATATCCACATTTAATTTTTCACCTAAATATGTAAGTAAAATTGAAAGAATTGCATTTCCAAAAAAACCAGATACGAATATTTTTAAATCAAAGTTTCCTTTAAGTACTGATGTAATTCCTCCAAATACAGAATCTAATGCTGCAACAATAGAAATTGCCAAATATCCAGAAAGACTATATGGTATTATTGGTGCATTCATTCCTGCAATTATTCCTACAACACATCCAATTAAAATTGCTATAAAAATCATTTTACTCTTCCTCCTTTACATTTGCATATTTTATTTTAATTTCTTTTGAATATTTTGGTATAGTTATATTATCTTGTACTTCCAATGTAGCATTTTCAGAATATTGATCAATAAATCCTACTGTTTTTGTTGTTAACGCACTTTCTAAATATTTCTGATCACCAATAGCCTTTATTACATATGGTGAAACTAATCTTTCTTCTTTATTTACAAAAATAAATTGTGAACCATCACTAATATATATATCTACTATGTCACTCATATTAACAATTCTTTGGTCATTTATACTTATTGCTTCCGCTCCTGCTAATTTTAATTCATTTACAAGTCCAATTAAATCGTTTGCAACAATTTTTTCTGTATCTTCTCTATCTGTTATTGTTACTATTACTCCGTCGCCTTTTACATCTGTCTCTCCCGCAAGAATTCTTGCTTGTAAAAGTTCTTGTTCTAACAGTTCAGATGCTTCCTGATTTGACTCTTTTTTTTGTTTATATTCTTCTAATTTCGCATTTGTCTCTTCTAACTTTAAATTTGTTTCTTCATATCTTTCTCGCCATGCAACAGATTTTTCTCTTAGCTCTGCTGCTGACATATTCTCTATTTCTGTAATATTTGTTTCTTCTACTGTTTTAAATTGCATGAACATGACATATGACAAAACAAAACAAATTAGTCCTATTGTTACAATCATAATCTTTTTTCCTTTTTTCATTCACTTCACCTACTCTGCATTTTTTATATATTTATTGGTTAATACACCATTATATTTTTCGATTGTAATATCATCACTTCTTTTAACATCTACAACAATTCCATCTTCCTTTAGACGGTCTATATATGAACCTGGTCTTGTTAAATTGTAGTATAAGTTTGTTTGATCTCCAATTACCTTTATTACAAATGGACTACCAATCGATTCATCATTAATTTGCACTATTGCTCCAGCACAATTAATTGTTGAAGATTGTACAATTCTTTGGTCATTTATACTAATCGCATCTGCACCAACATTTTTAATTTCATTTATTACTGCTCTTAAATCTCCATCATGTACTAAATCTTTTGATGATACTAACTTTGTAGATGTATTATCTTGTAAAGTAATTATTATTCCTGATCCAGTTACATCTGTTAATCCTAAATATGTATTTAATTCTTTTAACCTTTCTTGCTTTTGTAATGAACTTTCATCTGTAGAAGTACTTGCTTGTCTTTCTTTTTCCAGTTCTTTTTCTGCTTTTTCTAATTGTTCATATGTATTATCATATCTTTCTTTCCATTTTAGTACTTCATCTCTTAAACTATTATCCTTAGTACCTTGTCCAACAGTTTGTATTGCGTCATTTATTGTGTTTAATTGAAGGACAATCCCTAGAGTTAGAATAAAACACATTACGCCTAATGTAATCGCTATTTGTTTCTTTTTCATACTATGTCTCCTTTCTATATTTTTTGTCTAAAGAAAGCATTATATTTGTTCAAATCTTGATTAACAAAAATCTCTCCTTCTACTCCCTTTTCCTCTATTAAAATTGCTTTTACATGTAGCATTTTATTACTTAAATCTGATGCATCTCCCAAATATATCGTTTTTTTCTCTTGTTCTGAAATAATAGTATAATTCTGCTTATCTTGTATATTAATTTTACTAATTAAATTGCCAATTTCATTTCCATTTGCAACATCCATTATTTTTAACACTTTTTCTAAGCGTTCTAAATCATCACTATTTAATCTATTTCCTTCCTTTATGTCTTCTTGTGGTGTTGTATATCCTGTAATTATTGGTACATTTAATTTTTCTTGTGATATTTCTAATATATATCCTTGATTATTAATATATGCATAACTATTTGCATATTCTAACATATATGTAGTTTTTCTTTCTTTTACACTAATTTCTATTTTATTCGGCAATTTTCTTTGTATTTCAACACTTTCTATGTATGCATTTTGCTTAATATTTTTTGTAATTGTTTTAGAGCTTGTCTTATATATATTTTCACCTATCTTAATTCCTGATAAACTAACAATTGTATCACTACTTATTTTTTCATTATTTACAACATTTATTTCTGAAATATTAAATAATGGCGACATCATGAAAAAGATAAATGATGCAACTAACGCACTTAGCAAAATAGTCCATTTTACTATGCCTCTTATAATTATATTTTTTTTGCTTTTTTTATTTCTTTTATTAGTACTATTTTTCCTTTGTATTTTTTGCTTTTTTTCATTTATTTTATTGTTTTTTGTATTAGTTTTTATATTTTCTTTTTTATTGTGCTTTTGTATTTTTTTTCCTTTTACAGTATTTCTATTATTTACCTTTTCTTTTGGTATTTTAGTAACACCAATTACAATTTCATTATCGAAATCAAATTTATCTGTATCTTCTTGGGCAGACTTAGACTTGCCTGCCCTGTTATTATTTTTTTTAGGCTTGATTTTTGATTTATTCTTTTTTTTATTTTCTTTGTTTTCATCGTCCAAGTAAAGAAAGTTTAATTCAGTGTTTTTTTGTTTTTTTACCAATACTATCACACTTCTTTCGTAATTTTCGCTCCTAACTTGTTTAGCTTTCCATCTAAGTCTTCATATCCTCTTAATATATATTCTATATTATTCACTCTTGTTTTTCCTCTTGCTACAAGTCCAGCTATAACTAGTGCTGCTCCTCCTCTTAAATCTGTTGCTTCTACATTTACTCCATTT
Source organism: uncultured Clostridia bacterium (assembly GCA_904381285.1). GTDB lineage: Bacteria > Bacillota > Clostridia > TANB77 > CAG-508 > RGIG8482. Next base: position 46,355 of record CAJFII010000004.1, read on the forward strand.
AGCTTTCTAATTCCATGAATTACAGCTGTTCTACCTTCTATAGTAGCTTTTGCTCCCATTCTTTGTAATTCTGCTATATATTTATATCTATTTTCAAATATATTTTCTATTATAACAGAATTTCCTTTTGCTACTGTAAGTATAGTTGCAAATATAGCTTGCATGTCAGTTGGAAATCCTGGATATGGCATTGTTTTTATATCTACTGCTTGCAATTTCTTAGGTGCCTGTAATAAAATTTCTTCTTTTCCTATATCTAAATTACATCCACATTCTTCTAATTTTTCTAGCACAGGGGTTAAATGTTGTGGTATTACATTTTTTAGAAGTATATTTCCACCAGTAATAGCTCCTGCACATAATAATGTTCCTGCTTCTATTCTATCTGGCATTACTTTGTATCCTGTATCTTTTAATCCTGCTACACCTTTTATAACAATTTGACTAGTTCCTGCTCCAGTAATTTTGGCTCCTAGTTTGTTTAAAAAGTTTTGTAAATCAATTATTTCTGGTTCCATTGCAGCATTTGATATTACTGTAGTTCCGTCTGCTAAAGTTGCTGCTAGAATTGCATTTTCTGTTGCTCCTACACTAGGAAAATCGAAGTGTATTTTTCCAGGCTTTATTATATCACACTTGCAACTAATATATCCAGTGTTTTCGCTAATATTTATGCCTAAATTTTCAAAAGCTTTTAAATGCAAATCAATTGGTCTTGCTCCAATATCACATCCTCCAGGGCATGAAAAGGTTGCTTTCTTAAATCTTCCTAGTAATGCTCCTGCAAGTATTACTGATGAACGCATTTTTCTCATTAGATTTTCTGGTATTTCGTATTTTTCTATATTTCTTGCATCTACTACTATCTTCTCTCTATTTCTTTTTATTTTACATCCTAAATATTTTAGTATTTCTAACATTACTTTTGTATCATGTATGTTCGGTACATTATATAGTCTTGTGATTCCACTATTCAAAATTGTTGCCGCTAATATTGGTAATGATGCATTTTTTGAGCCTGATACCAAACTTTCTCCTTCTAGTTTTTTTCCTCCTGTTATAATATATGTACTCATAATAAATTCACTCTCCTTATGTTATATATTTTATGCTAACCACATAAAGAGAGTGAATTTTTCATTTTGCACATCCATTTGTAATGTATCAATAATATTTTATTTTATGTGTTATTTTACTGTTGCTATTATACGTTAAAAGTTCTAAAATTTCACAATTATTCTCAAAATTTTAGAACTTTTATTAAACTAATAAATTCCTTACTAGTTATTATTTTAAACTTGCACAAACTATAATAAGTTTATTTCCAATTGCTTCAAACCAGTAACAGATATATCATTTAAATGTTATGCAACCTTTTCTTTATAATTTACAATTGTCACTTCTGTTGCTAATTCCTTTAATTGATTTACAATTTTTTCAATGTTTTCTGCTGTTTCATCATCAAAGTATTGTTCTCCACATTGAGTGCATACTTTTGCTGGAACTCCTTTAATAATAATAATTGTATTTTCCAAATCAACTACATAATTTACTTTCTTTTCTTCTAGATTTCCTTTACACATAAAACAATTCATTATTTTTCCCTCCTTGTTTTCATATCTTCTTCCCATTTATCTGTATTTGGATAATATGCCGTTATCATATGAACAGTGTCTTCACTTACTCCGCATACTATATGTATTATCTTATTATTTGTATTATGTCCTAATATCAAGCAACTTGGATATGGATAATCATCATAATAATATTCTATTATTTTTCCATTACTAATTGCAGTTTTCACATCAGATATTAAAATATTTCTTTGATTTAATCTGTTTAAGCAATGCTTTGTCCAATCTATTTTTCTTTTTGCTATATATTCTCTTATATTTTCAATATTTAATAAATCTTCGTTCAACTTTTTCTCCTCCTTATTTATTTTAGCATAAAATAGATAATTTATGCAATTCTTTTTTTCCAACTTGTGCTAACCATAATTTAAACGGCTCTGCTTTTTTAGATGGTATTGATTGGATTAAACGTAAAACTTGCTCTGTATTCATTACATCAGTATTATAATATTTACCATCAACAGATTTCATCTTCAGTTGGTTAGTATCACTAACCAACTCACTTTCCTCTTGAATTAACTTATTTTTAAGCCATTTCCAATAATTTCTCGATTTTTGATAATCATTATCTGTTAATACTGCAACTATATCTTTTTATTCAAATTCTTGCAATACCTTTCTTAATCTGCTTATTTGGCTAATTGCATATTTGTATCCTTCCTCATAGCAATAATCTATTTTCTTTATATTAAACACACTTGATTTACTCACATCTATATCAAAAACTATATCACTAATATTTATACATTCTCTTGCTAATTCTTCAAATATAGTATCTATAGATTTCATAGCAATATTATATATTCCTTTTGGTTTTGAATTCTTATTTAAAACAAACTTTACACTTAAAATTTTATCTACACCTAATTTTTTTACTTCATCTGCTGGTATATTATCTAATACTCCTCCATCTACAAATCGATATTCCTTATAGTCAAATGGTGCAAATACTCCTGGGTAACTGCAACTTGCTCTTACTACTTTTGCAATTTCTATATTTTTTATATAATAATCTTCTTCTTGATTATAATTAGTAAAAACATATTTCTTACTTGTATTTATATCTACTGTTGGTATTGCTATTGGTATTTTTAATTCATTTATATTTTTTACATTCTTATACTTTGCCGCTTCTCTTAACGCTAGTTCTATATTAATACTAGATAATGCACCATCTAGCCTTATTCCTTTACCACTTTTTACATTTGTCACCATTTCTCCAGGATTTGCCCTTAGCACTCCTTTTGCAAAATACCTAAACAATTTTATCATTTCTTCTGGTGTATATCCCATTGCATATAATGCGGCAACAATGCTACCTGCACTTGTTCCAGCAACTGCATCTATTTTTATATTATTTTCATTTAGTGCTTTCAATACTCCAATATGTGCTGCTCCTTTTACTCCGCCTCCAGAAAATGCAATACCTAATTTCATTTTTATTCACACTCCTATTTAATCTAAATACATTATATCTTAAATCTAACTAAAAATATATATTTTTTTCACTCTTTATTTTTTATTTAAAATAATGATTTACAAAAGACAAATTAGACTGATACTACCAGTCTAATTTGTCTTTCATAAATCATTACTTCAAATCATAAAACATCTTTTCCAGTACTATTCTGAGGTCTTGTAGAACATTCCATGGTACACAGAAGCACCATTGACCAGAAGGATCTATCTCTTGCAGCCAAATAACCGTCGTTAAGTAGGCATTTGCATAGAGGTTTGTTAGAGCAAAAGTATACCCGTATTCTATTCTAAGCTTTCGCTTTGTTTCTGAGAGCATATCATAAAAATAAATGTACTCTCCTCTAATTTTGAAATTCTGATACACTTCTCGGATTCTGACTATGCCTTCAGCTCTCTCCGGTTTTGCTGACTTACTGTAAATGTAAAGTCTCTGCTTGTTTCTTCTTAAAAATTCTTTTAGCATTTTTAGGTTATTCTCTGATGTCAGCTCCTTTACATCAATCGACATACAAATCTCTTCTACAATTTTTGCCAGGTGTATCCTTGCTGTCATGAACTCGTCAAAAACCGCTTCCGACACATATTTCTCGCTTTTTAAAACTTTGTAAGAAAAGTCCGTATACAAAATCATCATTGCTAAAATAATGATTTCTCTTTCCTTGAAAGTTCCTACAAATGGAAATAGATTGTTTTCATAGTATATATCTATTTGACCATCCTTCTCATCCATTTGTAAGTGTCCTACTGTGCCCAGAATTTTGCCTACTGAATTTGCGACATTTTTATCTCTTATGTGCCGCTCCTTTACAGCGTTTAGTTCTTCAGTAACCTCGTTGATTCTCTCCATGATTTCATTAGTGTTCACTTATTTTTCCTCCTTAATTGTGGTTGGTTTAATTTTACCAATTATATTACTTACCATTATACAGCACTTCTTGTTTTATGTCAATTCAGTATATTGTTAACCATATCCAATTATATTGACTTTTGTCTTACATATTTATATAATTAAAACATATTTTTGAAAGAGAGTGATTGTATGGATATTAAAAAAGCTATTAATATTGCAAAAGAAACTAGACTTAATGCTTGTGCTGATAAATACTTTGTTGGTGCTTGTCTTGTTACTAAAGATGGAAAATATTATTCTGGATGCAATATTGAAAATGATGGTATACAAAGTATTTGTGCTGAAAGAACTGCTTTTGTAAAAGCTTTATCTGAGGGTGAGCATGAATTTAGCTATATTGTAGTAGTTGGTGGTTTTAAAGATAACCCTACTTTAGAAAAGTGTTTACCTTGTGGATATTGTAGACAATTCATGAACCAATATGTTGATTCTGATTTTAAAATTTATACTTGTTTTGGAGAAAATGATACAATAGAAGAATATACTATTTCTGATTTGTTGCCACATTCTTTTAGTTTATAATTTTTCTTAATAAATCTTTAAATAAAATAAAAACAAACCTCAAGATATATATTTTTATGATTATCTTGAGGTTTTAAATTTATTAATCTATTTAACAATATAATTCTTGTTTTTTACATTATAAACATCGCATCTCCAAAGCTAAAAAATCTATACTTTTCTTTTACCGCTTCTTCATATGCATTCATTATATAGTCCTTTCCAGCAAATGCTGATACTAGCATAATTAACGTAGATTCTGGTAAGTGAAAATTTGTAATTAATGCATCAATACATTTAAATTTATATCCTGGATAAATAAATATACTTGTATCTCCCTCACATTCTTTTACCATTCCATTATCATCTGCTATAGACTCCAAAACTCTACATGAAGTTGTTCCTACAGAAATAATTCTTCCACCATTTTTTCTAGTATTATTTATTTTTTCTACATCCTCTTGTTTTATATAATAATGTTCTGAATGCATATTATGATTTTCTATTTCTTCTACTTTTACTGGTCTAAATGTCCCAATACCTACATGTAATGTAACATTTGCTATTTCTACACCTTTTTTCTTTATTTCTTCTAATAGTTCATCTGTAAAATGTAAGCCTGCTGTTGGAGCAGCTGCTGAGCCATCATATTTTGCATATACTGTTTGATATCTATCTTTTTGTTTTAATCTTTCATGTATATATGGCGGAAGTGGCATTAATCCGATTTTATCTAATATTTCATTAAAAATACCTTGGTATTCGAATTTTACCTTTCTATTTCCACCTTCTAGTACATCTAGCACAACCGCTTTCAACAATCCGTCACCAAATGTGACTTCAACACCTGGATGTAATTTTCTTCCTGGTCGTACCATTACTTCCCAAATATCTCCTTCTATCCTATTTAATAAAAGAAATTCAACCCTTGCTCCTGTCTCTTTTTTTCCATAAAGTCTTGCTGGTATTACTTTTGTATTATTCCTTACTAAACAGTCTCCTGGTTTTAAATATTCTATTATGTCTTTAAAAATTCTATGTTCTATAGTATGTGTTTTTCTATTTAAAACCATAAGTCTTGATGTATCCCTTTTTTCTATTGGTGTTTGTGCAATTAATTCTTCTGGTAAATCATATTTAAATTCTGAAACTTTCACTATATCTCATTCTCCTCTTTTTTCATTGTAATACTTCCTACATTTTCTACAGCTTTTGTAATTATCATTTTTATTTCTTCAAATATATTTTCAGGTTCTTTAAATTCATCAAGTTTATATGAATATGTAAAATCGCTTTCACTATTAGGTTTACACGTATAAATATCTTTGTTTAACCCCACATATCCATTATTTGTTTTTATTTCACAATTCATATAATCTGCATACCACTTTTTTAATCCTACATATCTTTCATCTTTATATCCATATTTAGCATAATCATGTAATGCAGGTACATCATATCCATATTCTTCTGAATTTCTTTCTAATGAATGTAAAAATTCATGAATAAATACTTCCTCTGGGAATGTGTTTATTCTTGCGTCATATTTATATGTATAACTCCTGTCGCTATTTGGTAATCTAATATTAGAGAAACCTATTCCAAGATAATCCATTCCACCAAGTCCAATCCAATCGTATACTGGTATATCTTTTTGATGTTCGTCATCACCTAACCTAACGCAAACAAAAATATGATCATAATGTTCTTTTTGTATATATGGTTCAATTATTTTTTCTATATTACTTGGTGCAACATAATATCCATTATCTAAATCATATGATAATGTTGTAATTGGTTCTTTTATTGTAATAAAGTCATAATCTACTGTCATTTTATTTTTTGATAATTCTTCACATGATGCTTTAAAACGACTCATATTTTGTCTCATATCGCTAATATCATTCATGGTCATACTTAATTGTATGTTATTTGTTGCTCCATTGTTTTCGATTTGTACGTTTGTATTTTCAAATACAAAACATGCAAAATTCCAATTTGTGCTAGTATTTTTATGTCCAGATTCTATTGTAAAATCTGAAAACCAAGCTGTACCTGTACAATTATCATCATATCCACCTAGTCTGAAACCTAAATCAACACTTGTCCTATTTTTAGAATTAAAAATAAATTCTAACTTTTGCCAATCATTAGTTCCTGTTATGCTTTTAGATTTTTCTACTGTATTTGCTATACTTATATGAGCCCCTGCACTAGATGCTTCTTTCATAGTTTTTACATTTTCGGTTTTTACCATGCAAGTCACTTTATATGGAGTATTTGGAATAACAGAAATTGTTTTATAAAACATAGCATCATTCTCTTTTGGTGAAGATATTTTATAGCTACTTTTATCTGAATATTTAACTTGATCATCTCTTACAAATTCAGAAATATATGGCTTATATTCTGTTCTTACAAATTCATTAAAATTATTAATTTTATATCTATCATATAATTTCAATGCTACAAATACTAATATAATAATTATAATGAAATATGCTATTCTACTAAAAACTGATTTTTTATCTTTTGACATACTGTTCTCCCATACTAAAAGAATTTCAATAATTATTATACTAAATTTTTTTAGCATATACAACGTCTTTTTTAATTTATATTTATATTGTTTATTAATTCTTCACATTCTTTCCAATTTGAAACCTTAATGCAACCATATTCTTTTTGTAATTTATTCAAAATTTGTAAAGTATTATCTTTTGAATCTAAATCTGCAACAATAATATCTTTTATGTATTCTTCTTTACCATATAAAAACCTAAATAAGATTGAACGCATAAAACCTTCTATTTTATCTTCTTGATTTTTAACTGCTATAATCACATAAATTCCGTCAGACCTTAAATTTGTATAAGAAAATATGTATATAATATTTTTTATAATTTCAAACAATCCATATAAAGCAAGTGTCCAAACAACAGCATTTAATATAAAATCCCACATAACAATGCCTCCTTGTTTATCATATGATATTATCCTAAATTTTGTTACTTAAAATAATGTATAAATCTTTTTTAAATTAACGATAATATTTTAGAAAGTAATTTAAATTTTGTTAATTAATTTTATTGATTTGATATTTATCTTGTGGTATCATGAATAGTGGAAATAATTTTATAGGAGGTTTTTTTATGGAATTTAAGCAATGGGAAAATTTTAAAAAAGGTGATTGGCAAAGTGAAATTGATGTAAGAAGCTTTATTCAAACTAATTATACTCCATATGAAGGAACATCAGACTTTTTAGCCGGACCTACTGATAGTACAAAAAAATTATGGGACGAAGTTCTTGATTTATATAAAAAAGAAAAAGAAAATGGTGGGGTATTAGATATTGATACTAAAACTATATCTACCATTACTGCACATGATGCAGGATATATTGATAAAGACTTAGAAAAAATTGTTGGTCTTCAAACAGACAAGCCTTTAAAAAGAGCAATAATGCCTTTTGGTGGAATTAAAATTGTTGAAAAATCATGTGTTGCATATGGTAAACAAGTAGATCCAGATGTAGATAGAATATTTAATACGATTAGAAGAACACATAATGATGGAGTATTTAGTGTATATACACCTGATATTCGTGCAGCTAGAAGTTCACATTTAATTACTGGTCTTCCTGATGGATATGGCCGTGGTAGAATTATTGGTGATTATAGACGTGTTGCATTATATGGTGTTGATGTATTAATTGCTGAGAAAAAAGAAGAATTAAACATTTTAAATGTAGATTATTTATCTGAAAGTGTTATACAACAACGTGAAGAAATCCATGACCAAATTCTTGCATTAGAAGCTCTAAAAGAAATGGCAAACAAATACGGATATGATATTTCTGTTCCAGCATCAAATGCAAAAGAGGCAATTCAATGGACATATTTTGCTTATCTTGCTGCAATAAAAGATCAAAATGGTGCTGCAATGAGTTTAGGTAGAACATCTACTTTCCTAGACATCTATATTGAAAGAGACTTAAAAAATGGAAACTTAACAGAAGAAGAAGCTCAAGAATTAATGGATCATTTTGTTATGAAATTAAGATTAGTTAGATTCTTAAGAACTCCAGAATATAATGAATTATTTAGTGGAGATCCTGTTTGGGTTACAGAGTCAATTGGTGGAATGGGAATTGATGGAAGAACATTAGTAACTAAAAATTCTTACAGAATGTTACACACATTAGTAACTTTAGGTCCCGCACCAGAACCTAATATGACTGTTTTATGGTCAACAAGATTACCTCAATCTTTTAAAGATTTTTGTGCAGATTTATCTATCAAAACTTCATCTATTCAATATGAAAATGATGATTTAATGAGAGGTTTCTGGGGAGATGATTATGGTATTGCTTGTTGTGTTTCTGCCATGAGAATTGGAAAACAAATGCAATTCTTTGGTGCAAGATGTAATCTTGCTAAAACTCTTCTTTATGCTATTAATGGTGGAAGGGATGAAATGACAGGAAAACAAGTTACTCCAAGATTTGAACCAATCACATCTGAATATTTAGATTATGATGAAGTAATGCAAAAATTTGATACAATGATGGACTATGTTGCCAAAATATATATTAAAGCATTAAATGCTATACATTATATGCATGATAAATACTCATATGAAGCTATTGAAATGGCATTACATGATAAAGATATTTTAAGAACTATGGCTTGTGGTATTGCTGGTTTATCTGTTGTAGCTGATTCTTTATCTGCAATAAAATATGCTAAAGTAAAAGTAATTCGTGATGAGACAGGTCTTGCTACTAACTATGAAATTGAAGGTGATTTTCCAAAATTCGGTAATGATGATGATAGAGTTGATGATATTGCAGTATCTTTAGTAAAAACATTTATGAATAAATTAAAAAGATATAATACTTATAGAAATGCAAAAACAACAATGTCTATTCTTACTATTACATCAAATGTTGTATATGGAAAAGCAACAGGAAATACACCTGATGGAAGAAAAGCAGGAGAACCTTTCGGACCAGGAGCAAATCCTTTACACGGAAGAGATACAAATGGTGCTTTGGCAGTTATGAATTCTATTGCAAAACTACCATACGAATACTCTGAAGATGGTATTTCTTATACATTCTCTATCACTCCTGCAACACTAGGAAAAGAAGAACCTACAAGAGTACAAAATCTAGTAAATATGTTAGATGGTTACTTTATGCAAGAAGGTCATCATATAAATGTTAACGTATTTGATAGAGCATTATTAGAAGATGCTATGGAACATCCAGAAAAATATCCTCAATTAACAATACGTGTTTCTGGATATGCTGTTCATTTTACAAAATTAACACGTGAACAACAATTAGATGTTATTCATAGAACAATTCATGAAAGAATTTAGTAATAATATATAGGGTTGCATTTTATGCAACCCAAAACTTTGAAATGGAGAGACTTATGGAAAATTTTGATAAACATACAATGGCAAGAATTCATTCTATTGAAACTTTGGGTACTGTTGACGGACCTGGACTTAGGTTTGTTGTATTTATGCAAGGTTGTCATTTAAAATGTAAATATTGCCACAATAGGGACACTTGGAATACTTGTGCAGGAGATTTAATTACTATTGATGAATTATTAAATAAAATTGAAAAATATACTAACTATTTTAAAGCATCTGGTGGAGGTGTTACTATTTCTGGTGGAGAACCTCTTTTACAAGTAGATTTTTTAATTTCTTTATTTACTAAATTAAAAGAACATAATATATCCACTGCAATAGATACCTCTGGAATGTTTCATTTAACTGAAAAAATAAAGCAATTAATAGATCTTACGGATTTATTTTTATTAGATATAAAGCATATTGATAGCAAGAAATGTAAAGATTTAGTTGGTTTTTCTAATGAAAAGGAATTGGCTTTTGCTAGATACTTAAGCCAAAATAATAAACCTATCTGGATTAGACAAGTACTAATTCCTGGAATTACAGATAGCAAAGAAGATTTATTAAAATTAAAAGATTTTATATCTTCCCTATCTTGTGTAGAAAAAGTAGAATTATTAAAATATCATAATATGGGAAAATATAAATGGGAAAATCTTGGTTATACTTATGAACTTGATGATGTTCCAAATGCTACTGATGAAGATTTAAAAAGAGCTAAAAAAATATTAGGAATATAAATTATTTATATTCCATCTTACCAGCTCCTAAAACGATTGTATCAAATAATAAACAAATTGTCACTAAATCGCTTGCATTTTATGTTTTTTTATGTTAGAATATTATGCGTTATAGTTTAGTTTACATTTTAAGGAGGTGCAATATAAATGCCAAATATTAAATCAGCAATAAAAAGAGTAAGTGTTATTGAAAAGAAAACATTAAGAAATAATATGATTAAATCTGGTTATAGAACTGCTGTTAGAAAATTTGAAGAAGCTGTTAACTCAGGAGATATTAAAAATGCTGAAACTTTATTTGTAGAAGCTACTAAAAAAATAGATATGGCTTGTACAAAAGGAGTTATAGTAAAAAATACAGCTGCTAGAAAAAAATCTAGATTAGCTAAAAAATTAAATGCTGCAAAAGCATAGATAAAAAATTATGCATAGTTTTTTATTTAAAAGATTACTAAAAAGTAATCTTTTTTTGTTATACTATCTTTAACTCTACTTCCACAAATTACCTTTGATTTTCTAATTTGTACATGTTACTATTAATTATAGATAATTTGGAAAAGGGGTATTGATTATGTTGAAATTAATTATAAATAAGTTTAATTCTATGGAAACAAAAGTAAAAAAAATAATGAAATATGGTATTAATTTTTCGTTATTTATTTGTATAATATCAATTGGAATATTACTTACATATGAATTTTATAAAAATCCGGATTTATATTACATTGGATTATCTGTATTTAAACTAGGCTTATTCTTTATAGTAGAATTTATTATATGTGCACTAGCTATTGATACAATTAAACAACAAGTGCAGTAATTTGATTTATGTCAAGTTTTATGTTATAATGTAATTATAGCAATTTGTATTATGCTATAATTACATATTCTAAGGAGGATGTCTTCATTATGAGACAAACAACACCATGCTTTACATTTAAAAAAGGACGGTTTTATATTTATATAAATCCGTTCAACAGTAAAAAAAATTTTGAGTATTGGTTCGATATATGTAAGAAACTCTAAAGAATTTTAATTACAACTGAATATGGATAGTAAACACCACAGGCAGACTGCCTGTGGTGCTTCATTATACTACATTTTATTTATTTCATCTACAAACATTTTATTAAGCATTTGTGGATTAGCTTTACCTTTTGTTTGTTTCATAGCTTGTCCTACTAAGAAACCAATTGCTTTATCTTTTCCACCTTTATAATCTTGTACAGATTGTGGGTTTTCTTCTAAGATTTTTAATACAATCTCTTTTATTGCTCCTTCATCTGAAATTTGAATCCAGCCTTTTTCTTCAATAATTTTACTTGGCTCTTTTGGATTTTCAAATAATTCTTCTAATACTTTTTTTGCAATAGCACTACTAATTGTTCCTTTTTCAATAAGTTTAATTAATTCTGCTAAATTATCTGCTGAAAATGGAATTTCATTTGGTTCCATTTCTTTCTCATTTAATATTCTTGAAATATCTGATAATATCCAATTACATACTGCTTTTGGATTATTAGTTTTTCCAACAGTTTCTTCAAATAAGTTTGATAAATATTTAGAAGCTGTAATTAAATTTGCTTCACGTTCTGTAAGATTATATTTTTCTAAATATCGTTGTTTTCTACTTTCTGGTAATTCCGGTAAAGTATTTTTTATTTTTTCTATATATTCATCTGATAAACGTATTGCCACTAAATCAGGTTCTGGAAAATATCTATAATCTTGTGCATCTTCTTTATCTCTCATAGAAAATGTTCTTCCAGATACATCATCCCATCTTAATGTTTCTTGTTCTATTTTTCCTCCTGCTTCTAATACATCAATTTGTCTATCTATTTCATATTCGATACCTCTTACTATTGAACGGAAAGAATTCATATTTTTCATTTCTGTTCTAGTACCTAATTTTTTATCACCTTTTTTTCTAATTGAAACATTAACGTCCGCTCTAAAAGACCCCTCTTGCATTTTGCAGTCTGATACTTCTATATATTCCAATATTGATTTTAGCTTTCTTAAATATTTTTCTGCCTCATCACTAGAACTTATATCTGGCTCAGATACTATCTCTATTAATGGGACACCTGCTCTATTTAAATCTACTAGGCTGCCTCCTCCAAATTCATCATGATTTAGCTTTCCAGCATCCTCTTCAATATGAATTCTTGTTAAACGTATTTTCTTTTTTTGTCCATCTTTATCTTCTATTTCTACATATCCCTTTTCACAAAGTGGTTTATCAAATTGAGAAATTTGATATGATTTTGGTAAATCAGGATAAAAATAATTTTTTCTATCGTTTTTGCTATCTCTTGAAATTTCACAATTTGTTGCAAGTCCTGCTTTTACTGCATATTCTACTACTTTTTCATTTAAAACAGGTAATGTTCCTGGCATTGCCATACAAATTGGACAACAGTGTGTATTTGGTTCTCCTCCAAACTCTGTTGGACATGAGCAAAATATCTTTGTTTTTGTTGATAATTCTGCATGAACTTCTAATCCTATTACAACCTCATAATCTTCTCTTGACATTTATATTTGCCTCCTTTTATTGATTAATATATATGTTTCATTATGATTTATTTCTTAAATTCAGGTTTATAGTTTTGTCTGAATTTTCTTTCTTTTTCATATGCATAAGCAGCATTTAATATTGTTGTTTCTTCAAAACGATTTCCTATTAATTGGAATCCAATTGGCATACCCTCACTATTTACGCCACATGGTATACTTATTGCTGGAAGGCCTGCTATATTTACAGGTACTGTACAAACATCTGATAAGTACATTTCTAATGGATTATCTATTTTAGAACCTATATCAAATGCTACATTTGGTGAAGTTGGTGTTAATATTACATCATATTTTTTAAAGTTATTTTCAAATTCATTTTTTACAAGTGTACGAACTTGTTGTGCTTTTTTATAATAAGCATCATAGTATCCAGAAGAAAGCACATAAGTTCCTAATATAATTCTTCTTTTAACTTCCTCTCCAAATCCTTCACTTCTTGAATTTTTATATAAATCTTTTAAATCACTGAAGTCTTTTGTTCTATATCCATATCTAATTCCATCAAATCTTCCTAAGTTTGAGCTTGCTTCAGCACATGCAATAATGTAATAAGTTGCAAGCGCATAATCAGCTACATCTAGTGAACATTCTTCTACAGTTGCTCCCATTTTTTCATATTGTTTTATTACTTCATTTATAGCATCTTTTACTTCACTATTTATTCCATCTCCAAAATATTGTTTAGGAATTCCTATTTTTAATCCTTTTACATCATTTTTCAAGCATTTTGTATAATCTATTTTTTCTCTATTTGCTGATGTTGTGTCTTTTTCATCATGTCCTGCAATTATGTTTAAGAGAATTGCTGCGTCTTCAACATCTTTAGTTAATGTTCCTATTTGATCAAGTGATGAAGCAAATGCTACTAATCCGTATCTAGAAATTAATCCATATGTTGGTTTTAATCCAACAACTCCACAAAAAGCTGCAGGTTGTCTAACAGAACCACCTGTGTCTGATCCTAATGCCCATGGCACTAGTCCTGCTGCTACTGCTGCTGCAGATCCTCCGCTAGATCCTCCTGGAACTTTATTTAAATTCCATGGATTTTTTGTTTTCTTAAAATATGAATGTTCTGTTGAACCACCCATAGCAAATTCATCCATATTCAATTTTCCTAAACTTATTAATCTTTCATTATTAATTTTTTCAATAACAGTAGCATCATAAGGTGATACAAAATTTTCAAGCATTCTTGACGCACAAGTGGTTTTTACACCTTTTGTACAAATATTATCTTTTATTCCTATTGGAATTCCTGCTAATTTTGAAGTATTTTCCTCTTCTTCTATCTTTTTCAATTGTTCCTTTGCTTCTTTATCAGTTATTGTAATAAAAGCTTGTACATCTTTTTCTTTTTCTTCAATTCTATTTTGATAAGAAGTTAAAACTTCTTCCTTTGTTATTTCTTTTTTATCTAGTTTTTCTAATAATTCATGTACAGTTAATTCATAGATTTCCATTAACTCTCCTCCTTTAATTTTTGATAGAAATGTGGCCATGAATAAATTCTTTCTATTTTCTCATCTTCCTTAATCCCTCGGTTTACACGAGAATCCATGAGGTATGTTTTAGCTCCAATTCCAGCTACTTTTTGGCAGTTTGTATAACTATCATCTAAAAATATATCTATATTATATTTTTTTGCAATTTCTGCCTTATCTTGTGCATTTACAATTAACTTATCATAAGGGATTTTAAAATCTGATAGCCATTTTTTTGTTACATCTTCTGCCTTTGTTTCTCCCCAGTCAAACCTTGCAGTTACTAAATATATTTTATTTTTTTCTTTTAACTTATCTAATACTTCTTTAGCATACATTTTAGGTCTAATTTCTTCTAAGCATTTTTTATAATATTTAGTAAAAAATTCTTTTTCTTCTTCATCATTCCAATTATGAAGATATCTATTATAAAAATGATTTGTTAAATTATTTAATTTATTTATTTTTCCATCTCTTTTTAATACATTAATTGTATAATACTGTGCTACATTAAATTGGGTTTCGTATGTATCAGAAATAGTGTCATCAATATCAATACCTATATTCATATTCTTTCTCCTAATTTATTACTTTAGGAATTTTAAACATTCCATTTTGTTGTTCTGGTGCATTTTGTAATAATTCTTCTCTTGTTGTTGTTTGTTTAATTTCATCTTTTCTAAATACATTATAAGTATTGTCTCCGCTAATTGTTTCCTCTAATCCTTCTATTGGAGCATTATTTACTATATTTGCATAATTTAATATTTCTTCTAAATTTTCCCTGTATTTTTGTACTTCATCATCTTTTAAATTCAAATCTGCTAGTTTTGCAATGTGTAAAATTTCCTCTTTGCTTACTTGCATAATAGTCACTCTCCTAACTTTCTATATGTTTTTAGTATTATATAATTTTTTTCATAAAAAAACAAGCTATATGGCTTGTTTTTTGAAGTTTATTTAAGTTTAAATTACAACAAATTTTTAAATCATTCTATATATTTTCTTCTGCAAATAATATAATAAATTTTTCATTACGCTCCATTCCTGCGCTGGTCGCATTCGCTTCCAATTGTTGCCTTAAGGCAACTGCCCGTCGGTCGCTTCATTTCAAATTTTATTATATTATTTGCTTAGATATTATAATTATCTATATTATTGTAAGCTTGTTCCGTAGTATTGATTGAACCATTTTTGAACATCAAATACATCCATAGTTTCTGGTACACCATAATCTACTCCAAAAGTTTCAACACTTAAGCTAGTAATTACTGGTGGGTTAACTGGTTTATCTACTCCTTCTTCTGCTGAAGAGTCTCTTGTTACCACTTCTACATTTTCAATTGCATGTACTACATCTAATCCTTCAATTACTTTTCCAAATGCAGTATATAAGCCATTTAATGATGGAGTATCTGCTGTTGTTATAAAGAATTGTGAACCAGCTGAATTGTATCCATATTCTGTTAAAGAACTATCTAATGAAGAATAATCACTTCTTGCCATAGAAATAACCCCTTCTTCATGTCTTAATGTATTTTGTTTATAACCATTTGCTACAAATTCTCCTTTTATAGCATATGTTTTATCCTCAGATACATCATCTAATATATCACTTAGACTTGGTACTCCTGTACCATCACCATTTTTATCCCCGCCTTGTATCATAAAATCAGGAATTGTTCTATGAAATGTTAAGCCATTATAGAACCCTCTATTTGCAAGTCTTATAAAGTTTGTTACTGTATTTGGTGCCATATCTGGATATAATTCTATTTTTATTGTTCCATATCCTTCTACTTCCATTGTTGCAATTGGATTTTGTGCTTTTGTGAAAAATTTTTCATAATATCCATAGCTTAAATATCCTATAAGTACTATTACTAATATAATAGCTATTATTAAAATTATCTTTTTTGTATTCATTAATATACCTCCTGTATTTATTCTGTAATTCCAAAACGGAATTTATCTATTTCATAATTTGTTTTTATTTCTTCTTCTGTAAGCACTCTATTATACATACTAACTCTGTGATATGATTTTTGTGAATTGTTTATTTCAAACTGCACAATACTATCAGGATTAGTCTGATATGTTTTTTCTGCAAGTTTTTCTCCATTTACATATACTTGTGCATTTTTTGTTGAATAATCAAATGTATATACCAAAGAATCTGTTTTGTCTATAGTAGTTTTATAATCTAATTCAGCTGAATTAAATCTATATATTACACTAGTATCTTTTCCTCCTCCTATATACAAACTTCCATCATAAATATTATTTTCATCATACCAAGTATGAGCAAGAAAACCATGCCAGCCCAAAGTTTCATCATTTTTTCCTACCCCACGCAATATTGCATAATTTTCAAAATTATGCTCAGTAAATACCACTTCTATTGTCATGCTTGTTCCTTCTGCTATTTCCACTGGCATACTTACTTCATCATCATCACCATCTAGCAATAGTTCTTTTTCTTTCCAACCACTAGTTTCATCATTATTTATATTTGATAATAGTCCATCATTACCATTTCCACTTAAGTCTTTCCATACTATGGTTGTATCACTATGACCATTTCCAGTATTGTTTTCCCCATCATAATACGCTAACATTCCGTCTTCAACATATACTTGTCTTTGTACTTCTGCACTATTTCCTGCTTTGTCTGTAAATTTTATATCATATATTCCTGGCTTTGTCGCTATAAATGATGTATCCTGACCTGCAATTATCCAATTTGTGTCATTATGAAGTTTATAGCTTAATGTACCGCCTTCTACATTACTATTATATTTAATATTTTTTATAGTGAATTTCCAACCGCTTTCTAGTTTTGTTTGTTCAACTTCAAATGTAGGTGCTTCTGTATTTTTATTTATATAATCTACATTGTGTCCTGTATAATTTGGTATATTAGATAGTTTATAATACATTACTCCACCTATTTTTATTCCTCTTGTACTTATTACTTCCCTTGTAGAAAAATTAATTATAACTTCTTGGTTAATGTCTTCTAATTCAAGATTTTTTAAATCTTCTTTAGAAAAATATTTAAAACCATCTCTACTACTATTTCCTAATATTTTTATTAATGTTTCATCACCTAATACTGAAATATCTTGACCAAGGCTATTATAATATTCTATATCTTGTGTATTATTTTGCATTTTTTCATATATTACATTTACTTTAGCCTGTACCATTTCCATTTCAGATATAAATGCATTTTTTTGTGCAGTTCTAAGCGAATCTAATGCACTATATGTTACTACAGTAGCTAGAATAGTCATTACTATAATTGTTATAGCCAATACTACTAATGTTATACCTTTTTCATTTTTTATCAAAGTTTTCACCTCTTCTTTTGTGAATTATATCATTAAATTATCAAACACAAATTGCTCTTGCATTCTTTTTAATGATTGTTTTATTGTTCTTGCTCTTACTTCACCAATTCCATCTACTTCATCTAATTCTGGTATATCTGCTGATAATATATGTTGAAAAGATTTGAATTTTTTTGTTAAGTTTTCCACAATATTGTTTGGCATTCGTGGTATTTTATTAAGAATTCTATAACCTTTTGTGTATACACCAACTTCGTCATAGTTATCAAATATTTCATATCCTAATAATTTTGCTATTATTTGTGATGACATTAAATCTTCATATTGCAGATTCATTAATTCATTTAATACTTTATCTGGTGTTCTTTTCTTACCTGGTGCAATATAGTCTTTTATAATTAATAATTCTTCTTTTTCAAGTCCTCCTATTAATTCATCTAATTGCATTTGTACAAGTCTTCCTTCTTCTCCTAGCTCAGCTATGTTTTTTTGTACTTCTTCTACCATTTTCATAACCATTTCAGCTCTTTGTATTGCTGTTATGACATTTTCTAAAGTAACAATATCATTAAATTCATATTCATTTAGTATACTTAACTTTTCATCAAATACTTTTTTGTATTTTTCAACTGTTTGCAATGCTTGGTTTGCTTTTGCAAGTATTTTATCTGTATCTTCTAATACATATCTAAATTCTCCCTTAAATATGGTTATAATATTTCTTCTTTGAGATATGCTTATAACTAATTCTTTTGTTTGTTTTGCTGTACGTTCTGCTGTTCTATGTCTTGTTCCTGTTTCTCTTGTTGGAATTGATGCATTTGGAATTAATTGTGCATTTGCAAACAAAATTCTTTTTAAGTCTTTACTAAGTACTATTGCTCCATCCATTTTTGCAAGTTCATATAACCTAGATGATGTATAATCTTCATTAATACTAAATCCACCATCAACTATATCTAATACTTCTTTTGAATCTCCTATAACTATTAATGCTCCTGTTTTTGCTTTCAATATATTTTCTAATCCTTCTCTTATTTCAGTTCCAGGTGCGATTAGCTTTAGTATTTCTATAGTGTTAGTTTCTTTACTTAGTCTCACTTGCTTTCATTCCTTTCGCTTTATGTATTAGTATTTTTATTATTTTAAACCTAATTTTTTCATAGCATCATATATTGTTTTCACGCCTATTATATCTAATTTATACTTATCTTTCAATAGTTTTTTGTTACTTTCTGGAATTATACAACACTTAAATCCTAATTTTTCTGCTTCTTTTATTCTTTTTTCTATTAAATTGACACTTCTAACTTCCCCTGTTAATCCTACTTCTCCAATTGCAACTACTCCTTTTGGTATTTCTATATTTTTGTAACTCGAAGCTGCTGCTAGCACAACACCTAAATCTATTGCTGGTTCATTTAACCTAATTCCACCAACAATATTTATATATACATCTTGATTTCCAAGTAAAAGACCTGCTTTTTTTTCAAGTACAGCTATAAGCATTGTTAATCTATTGTAATCCATTCCATTTGCTGTTCTTCTAGGCATTCCAAACACGCTTGTAGAAGTTAAGCTTTGAATTTCAATTAATAATGGCCTTGTTCCTTCCATTGTTGCAACAATTATAGAACCAGCTGGATTATCCTCTCTTTCTGAAATTAGTATTGATGATGGGTTTGTAATTTCTGTCATTCCTTTATCTTGCATTTCAAACATTCCTATTTCATTAGTAGAACCAAATCTATTTTTTACTCCTCTTAAAATTCTATATGAAAAATATCTTTCTCCTTCTAAGTATAATACTGTATCCACCATATGTTCTAATACTCTTGGTCCTGCTATATTTCCATCTTTTGTTACATGACCTATTATAATTGTTGTTATTTCGTTTTCTTTGCATATTCTCATTATTTTAGATGTAATTTCTCTTACTTGGCTTACACTTCCTGGCGCTGATGTTATTTCATCTGAATACATAGTTTGTATTGAATCTATAATTACTAGTTTAGGATTTGTTTTTAAAATAGCTTCTTGAACTAAACTAATATCTGTTTCACCTAAGAATAAAATATCTTTATTGTTTATGCCAAGTCTATCTGCTCTTATTTTAATTTGTTCTGCTGACTCTTCCCCAGAAACATATAAAACTTGTCCTTCTCCATTTATTTTATCACAAATTTGAAGAATTAAAGTAGATTTTCCGATTCCTGGTTCTCCTCCAAGTAGAATAAGTGAGCCTTTCACAATTCCACCTCCAAGAACTCTATCTAGTTCTCCAAAACCAGTTTTACTTCTTATTACATCTTTTCCTTGTAAATCATTTAATATAACTGGAGTTACTTCTTTCTTCTTTTCATATTTTGTTCCAGCAGATTTCACCAATTTTTCTTCGTAAAAGCTGTTCCAAGTATTACATGCTGGACATTTTCCCATCCATTTTGGTGATTCATAACCACATTCACTACATACAAACACTGTCTTATCCTTGCTCATTTGTTCTCCTTTTTTTATTTATTGACATTTTTTATTAATAGTATTATAATATATTTGAAAATAAGAAGCCACAAAATGTGGTTGCCGAATAGGATATTTTAACACATCTCTAATCGTCCAGCAGAGATGTGTTATTTTTTATTTGCTCATAATTATAATCAATGCAATAATTAAGGCAACTGTAATGATAGTTACTGCACTAAGTGCAATAGAAAGTAATATTATTATTTGTAATAAAATCGATTCTATCATACACACCACCTCCTTATCATATGTATAATGAGATGGCAACCACATTCTGCTCTTCTTATTTCAAATTCGATTATATATTTATATATACAAAATGTCAATAGTTATAGGTTAAATTGTGCAAACATTTTTTCGTATGTCTGTTTTATAGCTTAATTTCATTTTCCCTATCTACTTTTATTAAATTTTCTTTCAAAAATTATTGACGATACTATATAATTGCGATACAATCAAACAAAAGTTTTTGTAGTAAGGAGGATTTATGAGAGACTTTAAAGTACTAGATACAAAAATTACATATTTTAATATAAATAATGAAGATTACATTTCACTAACTGATATGTTAAAATCAAAAGATGGAGATTTTTTTATTTCAGACTGGTTAAGAAATAGAAACACGATAGAATTCTTGGGAATATGGGAGGAATTACATAACCCTACTTTTAATTATGGCGAATTCGCCATAATTAAAAGTCAAGCAGGATTAAATAGTTATAAAATAAGTGTTAAAGAATGGGTTAGTAAAACAAATAGTATTGGTATTATTGCAAAAACAGGTCGATATGGCGGAACCTATGCCCATAAAGATATTGCTTAAGTTAAATAAAATTGCCATTTCACAAATGGCAATTTTAACAGAAACTAATAAAAAAATGTTTAAGGAACTTTAAAAATATAACTAATTAAGCAGGATAGTTGTTTTACGATTTCAAAAACAAAACAATAAAAAATCTCCTAAATATAAAATATATTTTTTATTTATTCATCAATTTTTCTAATACCAAAATAAACATTGCATGTGCCCAGCCTAGTCCTATTACCCAATCTGACTTCATTGTGTTATTATCTACTTGTTCTGATATAAATCCATGTTCTGTACTAGATGAAACAACAAAATTCAAACATTCTTTGGCTTCCTTATATTTCTTTATTTCTATATAGTATAACACCATCCATAATGTTGTAATTGTCCATGGATTTCCATTTCTATAATGGTCACCTTCAAACCTTTTGTATCCTCCTGTATATGTGCGTAGTGTTAAATTTATTTTCTCTACAGTATTTAATATTTTCTTTTCTTTTGGCGAAAACATATTAAATGGTATAACTGCTCCTATTATACTTACATCCATTTTCCTGTCTTCAATATTTCTTACAAAAGTTTTTGCTTCATTATCATATAAATTGTCTAAAACATATTTTTTCATAATCTCTAGCTGTTTTTGCATAATTTCTTTATTTTTGTTTATACTCTCTTGTTTTAATCTACTATTTAAATTTTCTTTATCTTTTTCTATTATTTCATATATTTTAAACATAGCTTGATATGCACCAAATATACTAGCTATTGAATATAAATTGATACCTTCATGCATTTCCCAAATATCATAGCTTACTGGAATTTTTGCTAATTTATCTTTATATTCTTCTTCTAATTCCTTTTTTACAATATCCTTTTCTTCTTTTATATCCATTATTTGTGCTATATATTTTTGTAGAAAATGAATAGCTTTTTCGCACATTTTTAATGTGTCTTTAAGGAATTTTTCATTCTTTGTTTTTTCATAATGGTCATATACCCCATATACAACACTTGCTGTTTCATCAATTTGATATCCCCAACAAGGTGCAAGTTTTCCATCTGTATAAAAACGTTGTTCCCACATGCCTGATTTACTTTGTGTATTTTTACAAAAGTTTTTATAAAATTTTTCAGTCTCTTTTTCCATTCCTAAAGTATCTAAAGCTTTTGTAATAAATGCTGCATCTCTTGGCCAACAGTACGCATATCTGCCACACTGGGTTAAGTTTTCATCTATTTCAATACTTGCAGCAATTCCTCCTGTTGCTTCATTTATAAGAAGCGGATATAGTAATATTGTTCTATTATAAATTTTCTTTACTTTTTTATCTTGATTAGTATTTTCTTTTAGTTCTAATTTCGTGTGATCTTTTACATATTTAACCCAATATTTCTTAGTATTTATAAGTTCTTTTTCAAAATCTATACTTCTTATTTTATCTACTTTATCCTCAATCTCATCAAATTTATATATTTTAGAATTTTCATTTATATATACATATATTTCTAATATTCTTTCTTCATTTGGTTTTAATATTCCTATATCATAACTAATACTAGAATCATGAGACATGCCAATATAGTCTTTATCTTGTATAACACCTGTATTTATATTTCTGTCTGTATCATTTATTTGATGAGAATATATTTTTTTATCTTTAGATACAATTGCAATTGAATAATCATGATTATATTGTATCATTCCATATTTTACTACTTTTGCTCCAACAAAATTATTTTCATTAGACAATAATTTTGAATGTATTAGAAATTTAACATCTAAATCTATAGTATTTTCATTAATAAAAGTATATCTTCTAACTAGTACATTTTCTTTAATTGGAACAAAATCTAGTTGTTTTACTTTTAAGTTAAAATATGTGTTTTTTATTTCTGTGTTTAATATATTTGTATCTTTTATATAATATTGTTCATATTGATTATTAATATCATTATATAAATTTATAAATCCAGAATCATTAATTTTTAATCCTACATGCATATAATCTATAAATTGTTTATAATCTGGTGAAGAATATAACAACCTTAATAGTTCTCCTTTTTTAGTATAACTTGCTATAACTTGCTTATTTCCAATTATTGCATCGTTTAAATATTTTGTTTCCATTCCCTTCTAATTCCTTCCAATTTATATTTTTACTATTATTTAAAATTTATCCTTCCAATATTTTAACAATTTGTTTTTCTAATTCTTTTATTCTTTCATTAATTGATGCAACTTCTGCATCTTTAGCATTTTCAGTTAATATTTCGTCTTTTACTATTTCTGTCATATCTTCTACTTCATCTTTTAGTTTTTGCATTCTTTCTAGAACTTCCATTCTAAGAGGTTTGTATCTTGTTGTAAGTTCTAATTTATTTGTCATTTTTATTTCATCACTTAGTTCATAAGTTTCACCAAAATCTGGAATTGTAACTGGTATATTAGTAGTTTCCAATATTTTGTCTCTTAATACTATTTGCGAATCTTCTTCACCATGAACTAAAAAGATATGTTTTGGTTTTTTTATAAATGAATATATAAAGTTTAATAACCATTCTTGGTCAGCATGTCCTGAATAACCTTCTATATATTCAATTCTTGCATTTACAGATATTTCTTCGCCAAATATTTTAACCTTTTTTTCACCATTTACCAATCTACTTCCTAAAGTACCTGGTGCTTGATATCCTACAAATAATATTGTGCTTTTTGGATTCCATAAGTTATGTTTTAAATGATGTTTTATACGTCCTACTTCACACATACCACTTGCAGATATAATTATTGCAGGTTTATCCATTTCATTTAATGCCTTTGATTCTTCTGCTGTTCTTGTAAATTGTAGACCTGGAAATTCTAAAGGATTATCTCCTTTTTCCATCGCTTCTTTAACATCATCATCAAATAAATCCATATTTTCTCTAAATATTTCTGTTGCAGATATAGCAAGTGGACTATCAACAAATACAGGAACATTCATTAATGTTCTATATTTTTGTTTAAATTCTTCATCATTTCTTTTTTCTTTTAATTTATTTATTTCATATACTATTTCCTGTGTTCTTCCAACTGCAAATGATGGTATTACAACTGTTCCTCCATTATTTAATGTTTCTGATACAATGTTTAAAAATAGTTCTGCTTTATCATCATTTCTCATATGTAATCTACTACCATATGTTGATTCCATAACTAAATAATCTGTTGATTCTATCATTGTTGGTGATGCTAAAAGTGGAATATCATTGTTTCCCAAATCTCCTGTAAATACTGCTTTTTCAGTTTTTCCATTTTCATTTACCCAAATTTCTATTATACTTGAGCCAAGCATATGTCCTGCATCATTAAATCTTACTTTAATATTTTCATCTATATCGATTATTTCATCATACTTTACTCTTCTAAATAGTTCTAAAGATTTAGTTGCCTCTTCTGCTGTATATAGTGGTGGAAATGGCTCTTTTCCCTCTCTTTTTCTTTTTCTATTTCTCCATTCAATTTCCATCTCTTGAATATGTCCGCTATCTGGTAACATTATTGTACAAAGGTCACAAGTTGCTTTTGTCGCAATTATTGGATTCCTATATCCCTCATTATATAGTTTTGGTATCCTTCCAGAATGATCAATATGTGCATGTGTTAATAGCACAAAATCAATTTCATTAACATTAAATCTAAATGGATCACTATTTTCTTTTTCTTCTGTAGCTTTTCCTTGATACATTCCACAATCTACTAAAAATTTTTTTCCTGCCGCTTCTACTAAAAAGTTAGAACCTGTAACAGTTTTTGCTGCACCTAAAAAAGTTATCTTCATTATTTTCCTCCTAATTTTTCTATTTTTAAGTTTTAATAATTAAATATTTTTATAATTTTATTAAATTTAACAATAATTTCTTTTTTATCATATACAGGTATTGTTACTGCCTTTTCATAAACATCTGTATCATATAATTTTATTTCTAAAGAACTATCATTTTGATTTAATTCCATATGAACATTTTCTATTTTAATTATTTTTGTAAGTAATATATTTCTTATAATTTCATTATTAACTATTGACTCGTTTGAAATATAATTAATTATTTTTAATTCATAAGCTTTTTTTATTAAATTGTCCTCAATATTCTTAATTTCTTTTTGCAATTCTTTTACATCTTTTATTTGTTTTTCTTTAGTTATATATAAATAATTATAGTATCTAAGCATATAAATTAGATTTATTACATCTTCTCTTTCTTGTGCATTATTTATTTTAATATTAAAGCATTCTATAAATATTTTTTGTAATTGTATTAAATATTTATATTTTCTTTTTTCTTTTTCATCTTCACCAAGGTTAATATCCTCTAATAATTCTAATTGTTCTTCTAAATTTTGTTTCTTTTCAACATAATATTTAGGCTCTAATAATTGGTTATTTTCCTCTATTTTTGAAAGATATTTTTTTCTTTCTTTATTTAGTATCTCTGTTAAATGGCTAATACTAAAAATTTTATTGTATTCAGCACGCTTTTCATTTCTTTTTATATATTCTTCTTCTAAAAGTTTTTTATCATTAATTATTGTATCTATTTCCTTTATTTTTTGTAGCAATTCCTTTTTAGAATTTGATATTTCATTTAATAAAGTTTTTTTATCTTTTAATTTATCTAATTCATTTTGTAATATTTCTTGTTCCTCTAGTAAACGCTTTTTTTCTATTTCATTTTTGTTAGTACAAATTATTATTGAAATTTTATATACTAATTTTAAAATTTCTTGTTCTTTTTCTTTTCCATAGTCGTTTTCTAATTTTTTCTCTACTAAATTTATATAATCAATTATTTCTTCTTTATGCACCCATTCTTTTATAAAATTAATTCCTAATAAGTATATTAAATTTTGATATATAACATTAGTAGTAATTTCTGGTATTTCTTTTATTTGTGTATTCCAACTCCAACCATTAAAATCACGTATTACTTCTATATTGTTTATATTTTCACCTGCGTTTAATAACTCTGATAATGCATTTCTAATTAGATTATATTTTTCATCTAAATATATTTGCCTATCATCAATTTTATAAATTGTATATAATAATAAACTTTCATTAGGATATCTTAAGAAAATAGTTTGTTCTAATTTATCTACTATAAAATTAGTACCTCTTTTTTCCATTTCTGCACTTTCGTTAGAATCTTTTTCTACTATAATTATTTTTTTACATTTTTCTTTTATTATTTGTAAAATTTCTTCTATATAGTCTTTTTTATTTTCTACTATTCTTTTTACTGTAGTATAATCATCATATCCTACTTGTATTTTATATAACATTGAAAGAAGAAGATTTTTAACATTTTCAGAAAAATCTTTATTTTCAAGTATTTTCTCTAATTGATTATTATAATCTTTAGAACCTAATTTTGAAAATATATTTTCTTTATTCATTAAGTCTTCTTCCTTTCCATTTTATTCTTTTTTACTTTCTTCTGGTTGTTTTGACATATTTAATTCTTGCCATCTTTCTTTTGACATTAAAACTTGACGTGGTTTGCTTCCTTCATAACCAGAAATAATTCCTCTTGCCTCCATTTGGTCTATAATTCTTCCAGCTCTTGCATAACCAACTTTAAATCTTCGTTGAATAAAGGAAGCTGATGCTTGTCCTGTTTCTATAACGGTTTGTATAGCATCTTCTAGAAGTTCATCAACATCATCATCACTTTTTTCTTTGTCTAATTCCTTATCTGTACTGTTAGATTTTTCTATAGACTCTAAAATATCTTCACTATATTGTACTTCTCCATTTGATTTTAAGAAATCTACAATTTTTTCTACTTCTTTATCTGATACAAATGCTCCTTGTATTCTTGTAGGTTTTGGTGCTCCTGAAGGGTAAAATAGCATATCACCTTTTCCTAAAAGTTTTTCTGCTCCTACCATGTCTAATATAGTTCTTGAATCAACTTGTGATGAAACAGCAAAAGCAATTCTTGAAGGAATATTAGCTTTAATAATACCTGTTATAACATCAACAGAAGGTCTTTGTGTTGCTATAACTAAGTGCATACCAGCTGCTCTTGCCATTTGTGCAAGTCTACAAATAGCATCTTCAACGTCCTTTGCAGCCACCATCATAAGATCAGCAAGCTCATCTATTATTATAACTATTTGTGGTAATTTTTCAGCTGAACCTTCTTTTTCTATAGCCTCATTATATCCTTTAATATCTCTTACACCTTTTGCTGCAAATAGTCCATATCTATTTACCATTTCTTGTACAGCCCAAGATAATGCTCCTGCCGCTTTTTTAGGATCTGTTACAACTGGAATAAGTAAATGTGGAATTCCATTATATACAGATAACTCAACGACTTTAGGGTCTACCATTACAAGCTTTACCTCACTAGGCTTTGCTTTGTAAATTATACTTGTAATAAGAGTATTTATGCACACACTCTTTCCAGATCCTGTAGAACCAGCAATTAATACATGTGGCATTTTTGCAATATCTGTTACTACTTCATTTCCTGCAACATCTTTTCCTAATGCAAAAGCAAGTTTTGATTTATAATTCATAAATGTGTCTGTTTCTAATATGTCTCTTAAATGTACTACCTGTGTTTCTTTATTTGGAACCTCTATACCAACAGCTTGCTTACCAGGTATTGGTGCTTCAATACGTATTGATTCTGCAGCTAAATTTAATGCTATATCATCTGCTAAGTTTGCTATTTTACTTACTCTAACACCTTCTGCTGGTTTTAATTCATATCTTGTAATAGCTGGTCCTACTGATACATTTTCAACTTTTGCAGATACTCCAAAACTATATAAAGTTTTTTGTAGTTTCGTAGCATTATCAGCTATTGCTTTTTTTCCACCTTTAACTCCTCTTTCATTTCCTTCACTTAATAATTGTATTGGTGGAAATTCATAATGTTCATCCTCAACAGTCATTGTGTGTTCTAAAACTAATACTTCTTTGCTTTTATCTTCTTTTACCGGTTGTTCTGTTTTAAATAAATTTGCTTCAATTTCATCTGGCGAAGACTTCTTTTTTTCTTCCATTCCCAAAGGTATTAACTCGTCTTCACTATGGTCATATTTTTTTAGTTTTCCTTCTTTATCATTAAGATTAATTGTTATTTGATCATCTAAAGGTATATCTATTGACTCTTTTTTATTATTTCTCTTTAATTCTTTTTTATTAATTTTCTTTAAATTAGGATTTTTAATTTCTTCTTCATCTTCTTCGTATTCCTCATATTCTAATTTTGCTTGTTTTCTTTCTTCTAATGCATCAACAGTATTTGTTATAATTTTTGCTGGGTGAATACCAAACATAAAAATTAACACAAGGATTGCAATTCCTATTGATAATATAATTGCTCCTGTCATTCCTAAAAGTTCAACCATTGGAATCGCAACAATTGCTCCAATTGCTCCACCGCCAATATTTTTTTGTCCTAAATCATATGCTTGTTTTAATACATTTCCAAATTCCCCGTTTATATCAATATTGCCTGTTGACATTTGATATATGCACATTATAACTGCTATACACATTAGAAAAACACCATATTGAATAAGTTTTGGTGTAAGTAAAGCTTTCTTTTCACATGCTAGATTTATAGCAATTGCAAATGTACCTATTGGTAATATGTATTTCATCCATCCAATTATTCCGCCTAAAATTGGACTTAATGTTTTTCCAATATATCCAGAGTTCGTGTATATTAAAACCGTTAATAATATACTTATAATTATCATAGAGACTACAGCTAAATCTATATCTATTCTATTTTGCTTTTTTCTAGTATTTGCTCTTTTAGCAGTAGGCTTTTTTCTTTTTCCTTTTGGCATTTATTTCATCCTTTCTTTTTAATAGACCAAAAAAAGAAATCGGATTTATTTATGACTGACTTTCATTTTTACTCCGATTTCTGACTTAAATCTATTTTAATTCTTTACGATTGTTTTGAACTGTTTTTAGTGCATCTTCTAAAACAACTTCAATTTTTGCTAGAAGATTGTCAGCATAATCTTTTGTACCTTTTGATATTTCTCTAGACATTTCATTAGCTGTTTCTATAATTTGTGCTTTTTGTTCATATGCTTTTCTTGTAATTTCATGTTCATCAATCATAGATATTATTCTATTTTCTGCTTCTTTTACAATGTCTTCAGCTTCTTTTTTAGCCTCTACAAGAATTCTACCTCTTTCTTCTTTTACCCATTTAGCTTGTTTTAATTCATCTGGAAGCTTTATCCTTATTTCTTTAATTATATCTAAAATTTCTTCTCTATCTGCCATACATTTACCTGAAAAAGGTATTGTTTTACTTCTTTCTATTGCTTCTTCTAGTGTCTCTAATAGTGTAAATATTTCCATCTTTTACCCCTTTCGATTTAAGAATATAAGTGTAACTCTCCCATATTTTCTTAAATCATATACATTAACATTTATATTTTTTAACTTTTCTAGTTCTCTTTCCTTATTGTCTGTTTCTAAAACAATTATACCATCCTGTTCTAAAAGGTCTAATGACATTATCTTAGAAATTGCATCTACTGCAATGTCTAATTTATATGGTGGGTCAATAAAAATTAAATCGAATTTAGTGTCTTTATATGAATTTAAAACTTTATTATAATCGGCATTTATGATTTGTGCATTTTGTTCAAGATGTGTTTTTTCTAAATTTCTTTTTATTATTTTTATTGCATAATTAGATTTGTCACATAATATAGCATGTTTAGCGCCTCTACTTAAAGCTTCTATTGCTAAAGCTCCACTACCTGCAAATAAATCTAGTACACTAGCTTCTCTTATATTTGTCTGTATTATATTAAATAATGCTTCTTTTACTCTGTCTAATGTTGGTCTTGTTGAATTTCCCTCTAAAGTTTCAAGACGTGTTCCTTTTGCTATACCACTAATTACTCTCATATTATTTTCCTTTTTATATATCTATTTTATTCGTTTTTTCTAATAAGTCAATAGTATTAATAGAAATGTAACATACATTTAACAATTCTGTAACAAAGACAATATAAGACAATAAAGACAGAAATAATCTGTCTTTATTTGTCTTTTGTATATATTAATCTTTATTTATATCTTTTAATAATTCTAATTGTGAAATTAATAGTGCTTCCATTTTCGCTTTATATATATCAAATTGTTTTTGAGCATCTTCTAGTTCTTTTCTTTTCATTAATATTTGTTGTTCTAGAGCGGTTGCTTCTTTTCTAGCATTTGCCTGTGCATCATTTACAATTTGATCAGCTTGTTGTTTTGCAACTTTTTTAACTTCTTCAGCTGTAGATTGAGCCATTAATAAAGTATTTTGTAAAGTATTTTCAATTGTTTGATAATGTACTAAATTTTCATTTAATTCTTCTATTCTACTTCTCAATTCTGTATTTTCTTTATATAGTTTTTCATAATCTTGTGTTAGTATATCTAAAAATTCATCTACTTCATCTACATTATATCCATTTACCATTTGTTTTGAAAATTTTTTATTTTCTATTTCTAAAGGTGTTAACATATTATCCTCCTAATTATCTAAATATACTTAAAATAAGGTATATACCTATAAATCGGACGTCTTTAATTTAGAATTCTTTCTAAAGATATGACCTCCGATTTTATGTATTAATTAGTTTAGTTATTTTTTAGCCATGATACAGATAATTTATTCTTTATTTCTTCTCTTGCCATTTCATTTGAAATTTCATAATTAGTTGGGGCAATTAAAAATATTGAATTTGATATTTTTTGGATATGTCCATCTAATGCATGAACTGCACCACTAATAAAGTCTACTATTCTTCTAGCAACATCTTTATTTACATATTCTAAATTAACTATAACTGATTTTCTTTCTTTTAAGTAATTGCATATCTCTTCTGATTGTTCAAAAGTAGTTGGTTGTGATATTACCATTTTTATTTGTTGAACTTGTGGCATATTTACTACTTTTGGTTTTCTACCAAATATTTTATTTATTCCTTCGTTTTCTTCTTCCTCTTCTTCATAGTCATAATCATATGCTTTATCTTCTACTTCTTCTGCTTCCTCTGAATTATCAATTCCAAAAAAATCCCAAATTTTATTCATTACAGCTCCTGCCATTTCTTTTAACCTCCTAAATTTCTCCTTGGTATTTGTTAATAGTATCTTACTTTTTGATAATATTGTCAATACCTTTTATGATTGTAATTCATTTTTAACATTTTTGTAATATATTTGTAATATTATGTTTTTGGATTTATCAATATCTCATCATGTAAAACTATGTTTTTTGTAGAGTTAATTTCCTCATCTGAATATCCTAGTTCTTCTTTTAATTCTTCAGAAGTATAATTAGTAATTATTGAATATGATTCATTCTGTTTTAATACTTTTACAAGAATTTTATCTGTATATCCCATTCTGTTTCTTACTATATAGTATATATCTTGTCCTTCTAATTTGCTTCCTTCTTTTGCTGTTTCTTTAATTAATGCGTCATTTGGAACTTTTAGTCCACTATAACTCCACCAAATGACATCAAATGTTATTTTTCTATAATTGGCTAGTAAATCTAAGCCATTTGAAACTTTAAATATAATTAATTTTGAATTACCTTCTTCTATAATATAAACTATTTCTGCAGAAATTTCCTCTGAATTAGACAAACGTAATGTTACCTTATCTCCTACCTCAGCCTCTTTGGCTTTTTGAGATTCTAAATTTGTTGCAATATAGGCTTCAAAATTATTAATAATTTTTCCACTTTCTTCACTTGTAGCTACAATTTCTCCTGTTCTCAAATTTAAATCTTCTAAGAATTTCTTATTTAATGTAGAAAAGCTATCTGGTGTTAAAACGTCTTCTAATCCATCTACTCTATATGAAACTATTCCACTTTCTGGTGCAGTAACATATTCCGCTCCAGAATTTAAACTATTTTCATAAGAACTTCTTTCTTCAATCAATTTTCTAATATATGAACCTGAAGGACTTAATTCGCCTGCTATTTTTGCTTTTCTTAATATTTTATTGTTTATATCTTTTTTATATTCTTCTATTTTCTGCACGTCTTTTAACTGTGCAAGTTCAATTAGCTGTTGCTGAATTTGACTTTCTAAAACTTTCATATCGCTGGAAAATAAATTTGTCTGATTTTCATTTTCCATTGCTTCTTGTATTTTTATGTCTAATTCTTGTATTTTTTTTGTTAATGTTTCTTCATTATTACTATAATACCTAAAAATAGAATCTCCTTTTGCTACTCTTTCCCCTTCAGCTTTTATTTGTATCATTCCATTCTTATAATTATTTCCTTGTACTACTATTTCGTCTCTAATTACATATCCTACTGCATTTTCTTCCTGAGACAAACTTCCATTTTCAATTACAAAAACATCTGTAGGTTGTTTAATTAGCTGAATAATAGAGTAAACAAAATACACCAGTATTGCCAAGCCAATAATATAGGCGATTGTCACTTTTTTCATATTTTTTTTTGGCATATCTTCATTATTAATTTTACCTATTTTTTTCAATTTATTCCCTCCAAAATAATATTAATATTATTTTGTATATTTTGCATCCCGTCTAGCCATATTGTCTGCTTATTTTTTCTAAACCAAGTTAACTGCCTTTTAGCATATCTTCTTGTTTCTTGTTTTATTTTTTCTATTGCTTCTTCTTTGGTTAAATTTCCATCTAAATATTGTTTTATTTCTTTATACCCAAGTGCCTGCATTGCTGTTGGATATTTTTTATATTTTTCACTTATCATTTTAACTTCTTCTATAAGTCCTTGTTCTACCATAATGTCTACTCTTTTATTTATTCTATCATATAAGACTTGTCTATCCATATTAATAGCAAAAACTTTGTAGTCATATGGAACTTCATTTTTTCTTGATAATATTTCTTGTTCTGTTTTATTTTTTCCTGTAGCTTTATATATTTCTAATATTCTAATTATTCTTTTCTTATCATTTTTACTAATACTTTTAATAGCTTCTGGATCAATTTCTTTTGCTTTATCATATAAAAAATCTAATCCTTTATTTTTTGCTATTTCTTCAAGTTCTTTTCTATATTTTTCATCATATTCTATTTCATCATATTCTATATTATAAATTAAAGAATCTATATATAGCCCTGTACCTCCCACAACAATTGGTATCTTTCCTTTTTTTACAATTTCTTCTATACATATTGTCGCTTGTTTTTTATAATCTGCTACACTATATCTTTCATCTGGAGAAGCAAAGTCCAACATATAATGTTTTATTCCTTGCATTTCTCGGAGTGTAGGTTTTGCACTTCCAATGTTCATATCTTTATATATTTGCATTGAATCTGCTGATACAATTTCAGTATTTAGTTGTTTTGCAAGTTCAATTGAAAGAGCTGTTTTTCCTGACGCTGTAGGTCCACATATTACAATTACCTTTGGTTTCATTTTTCCTCCATATTTATATAATCAATCTATACATTGCTTAATAATCCAACTTGAAAAGCTTTAATGTAGTTAAATTCAAATATAACAATAATAATTAATATTATAGCTAATATAATTAGTCTTTTCTTTATTTGCTCTTCATCTAGTCTGTTATCTTTATATTTATTTAGTAAATTTCCGATATATGGTATGAATATTATAGAATTTATTGGTGAAAACAACAAAATTGATGTATTTCTTATTATACTTATATATTGTGTATTTTCCGTGTTTATATTGTTAGAACTTATAAAACAAATGATTGTTGTCATTATTAAAGTTACTATAAATCCTAGTAT
This sequence comes from uncultured Clostridia bacterium, assembly GCA_904381285.1. GTDB lineage: Bacteria > Bacillota > Clostridia > TANB77 > CAG-508 > RGIG8482. The sequence goes on from CAJFII010000004.1 coordinate 80,605, forward strand.
TATCATTTTTATTTTTTCACTTTTATCAAAATTATACATGTTATGATAAATTACAAATCCTGCTATAACATATATAATTAACGATATTATTAATATAAGTGGCATATTTTCCCCCTATTTTCTTCTTGCAAATTTTCTTTCTATATCATTTTTATTCATTTTAATTGCTGTTGGTCTACCATGTGGACATGTAAATGGATTTGGTAGTTTTAATAGGTCATTCATTAAACTATCTACTTCTTCATTTGTTAAGTCCATGTTTGCTTTTACTGCCGCTTTACAAGCTACTGTTGCAATAAATCTTTCTTCAATTTCTTGTTTTGCAGTTCTTGCTACTTGATTTATTTCATCTAGAGTTTCTAAGAATAACTCTTTAGTGTCTAAGTCTAAGCAAATATTTGGTACACCACTTACTTTTATAGTGTTATCTCCAAATTCTTCTAATACAAATCCTGCTTTTTCAAACATTTCATAATTATCTTTTAATATATCCATCTCTTTATGTGTTAATGTAATTATATCTGGTAATAACAACATTTGAGAATCTTTATTTGAATTAGAATAATAATTTTCTTTAACCCTTTCATACATTACTCTTTCATGTGCAGCATGTTGATCAATAATATATAATTCATTTTGTATTTCGATAATTATGTATGTATTAAATGCAATTCCAACTAACTTATATGTTGGCTTTTTATATTCTTCTGTATTTTCAAAAACAGATATATTGTTATCTTTTATTAATTCGTATGCACTAATTTTCTCTTCTTCTTTTTTCTTTTCTTCTTCCACAGATGCTGGCAATTTTCCAAATATTTTTTCATACATACTTGCAAATTCAGGACTTGTATTTACATCATCTATTTTTTCTAGTTTGTCCATCATTTCATTTATTTCTTCATTTGTAAAACTTTTTGTTTCCTCAGTTATTTCTGTTGCATTTTCTTGTTTTTCAGGATTTTTTTCTTCTTGTTCTTTGTTCAAATTATTATAATTCTGTGTCTCATTTTGTATTACTTCATACTCTTGTGTTTCTTCTTCTAATTTTATTGGCTCTTGATTATCTTCGTTTGTTACAACTTGTTCTTCTTTAGTTAGTTCATTTTTTTCTTCTGCCATTACATCATTTTTTAAAGGTTCAAATGTATTATCTTCTTGAATTTTTTTTGTGTTTTGAATTAATTTATCTATATCTGTTTGTAAGTTTGGGTCATTTTGTGTTTCTTGTTTTAAACGTTGTTGCATTGCTATTAATTCTTTAAACACATCCATTTTTTTGTCTTGCATTGTACCTTTATTTGGTTGTATATTTTCACTTTTTTCTGTTAATTTTTCAAACTTTGGTTCTGATAATTCTTTTTTATTATATATTTGTTCAATTATATTATCTGAATGTATATCCTCTTTTTCTGTATTTTTTGTAATTTTTCTAAATAAATCTGTAATATTAGGTTTTTGTGTAATTGCTCTTTTTTCTTCTTTTTCTATTTGCTCCACTGTTTTTTCTGTATTTGCAATTAATTCTGCTTTTAATAAAGTGTCTTTGATAGCATGATAAATTGCTTTAAACACTTTATTTTCCTCTTGGAATCTTACTTCTAATTTAGCTGGATGTACATTTACATCAACTTTTGATGGATCCATATCTATATTCAATACTAAGAAACCATATTTTCCAATTGGAAGTAATCCTTTAAAACTATTTTCAGCGGCACCTGATAAGGTTTTATCTTTTACAAATCTTTGATTTACGAAAAACATTTGATATGAACGATTAGACCTTGCTATTTCCGGTTTTCCAACAACTCCTGTAACATGAATATCTTCATAAGTATAGTCTACATCTAAAATACTATTTGCAATATCTTTTCCATATATTGCATAAATTACATCTTGCATTTTTCCGCTTCCAGAAGTTTGAATAACTGTTTTTCCATTACTTATTAATTTAAATGCTATTTCTGGATGTATTAATGCAAGCCTTGTTATAGCATCTTCTATATATCCAGATTCTGTGTAATCTTTTTTTAAAAATTTATATCTTACTGGCGTATTAAAGAATAAATTTTTAACTGTTATCGTAGTTCCAACTTGGCACCCTGTTTGTTCAAATGAAAGTACTTTACCTGCTTCTACTACTATTTTATTTCCTATTTCTTCTTCACATGTTCTTGAAATCATTTCTACATTTGCGACTGCTGCAATACTTGCAAGAGCTTCACCTCTAAACCCCATAGATTTAACCATATTCAAATCTTCTGCATTTCTTATTTTACTTGTAGCATGTCTTTCAAATGACATTTCCATATCATCTTCAGAAATTCCTTTTCCATTATCTGTTACTCTGATATATGATATTCCTCCATTTTTTATTTCTACATTTATATTGTTAGCCTTTGCATCTATTGAGTTTTCAACCATTTCTTTTATTACTGATGCTGGTCTTTCTATAACTTCTCCTGCTGCAATTTTATTTATAGTTAGTTCATCTAATAATACAATATTGCCCATATATTTCTCCTTCTTCCTTAGCTTATAACTTTATATGGATTATATCATTTATTGTTATTTTTTGTATAGTTTTTTAGAATAATTTCTTTATTTTTCTGTAACACTTTTTTTCTTCTAAGAATAGTATATATCATACAAAAGAACAAAAAACTTAGTTCTTTACAGGGAGGTTGCTTAAAATGGGAAATTGTTGTAACAGTGAGATTTTGTGGTTCATTATCTTATTTTTACTACTTTTCTGTGGCTGCAATAACAACTGTTGCAGATGTGATTGCAACTAATATTAAAACCCTTAACAGAAAAGTACATTATTAAGATTTTTGAAAGGGGGGAAATATTATGCCAGAAAACAGAGGTTGTGGTTGCGGATGCGGCTTTGGTGGAGACAATTGTATTTGGATCATCATCGTTATTTTAATAATTTGCTGTTGTTGTGGTGGCAACGGATTTGGCGGAAACTGCGGTGGATGTTGCTAATTTTATTAAAGCATAAATATTACACCATACAAATAAGGAGCGGTGAAATAACTTCACCGCTCCTTGTTTACAGGTTAAATTGAAGTAATATCGTCAGAAGCAATATATTGGCTAGTTGCTTTAACGTATTCCATCGCATTTTTATACGTTGGGTCTGCTACAAACTCATTCCATATGCTTTTAAGCTTAGAATACTCCTCATCAGTAACGCTACCATCCCAATGTAAAACCTGCATAGCCACATTATTAGCTCCTGCCATCGCTCCTGCTGAAATAAATTCTCTTTCTCCCATTTCTCTGCCGTAAATATTTACGCCAAATAATAGGACAAGAACTGATAGAATAGCAATTGCTACATTTTTAATGGCTCCTTTTTTCCGCATAGGATGCCCTCCTTTAATTTTGATTATATCATTATAACACCATGTATTTATCTTGTCAAATAATAGTTTGCATTTTTCTTAAAATGTGCTAAAATATAATAGTTACTGTTAACAATTGTATGTATTATGGCTGCAAAATTAATTGCTATAGCTTAAGGAGGAAGACAAAATGAATCAAAAACAGCCCTATGTCATTGTAAGAGTTCCTGTTATTCATGGTGATTATGAGAAGGGATTTAAGGCTCTTGAAGAAGCTGTAAATCAGTGTTCAACTGAAGGCTTCAAACCATGTGGCGGAGTATCTTCAATAACTAGCTCACAGCTTTCAGACGACCCCACTTCTTCAAATATAGTTATCTTAGCTCAGAGCATGGTTATGGACAAAACATGACTAAGGGTTGGACAATATGTTAAAACCGAGGAAACTTTTTGTTTCCCCGGTTCTTCTTTTAATACATTCCATCCATTCCGCCTGCTACATCATTATGTCCACAATTGCATGATTTTTCTTCTTTTTTATCTGTTACTATGCTTTCTGTTGTAAGTACCATTGATGCTATACTTGCTGCATTTTGAAGTGCTGTTCTTGTTACTTTTGTTGGATCTACTACTCCAACTTTTTTCATGTCTACATATTGTTCAGTTGCAGCATCAAATCCAAATCCGTCTTCACTATTTTTTACTTTCTCTAATATAACTGCTGGTTCTAGTCCTGCATTTATAGCTATTTGTTTTACTGGTTCTTCTAATGCTTTTAGTACAATTCTTGCTCCTAATTTTTCATCATCTTTTAATTCTTTAACTAGGTTTTCTACAGATTTACTAACATTTACATATGCTGTTCCTCCACCTGCAACGATTCCTTCTTCAACAGCTGCTTTTGTTGCAGATAATGCATCTTCTATTCTTAATTTCTTTTCTTTCATTTCAACTTCTGTTGCAGCTCCTACTTGAATTACTGCAACTCCACCTGCTATTTTTGCAAGTCTTTCTTGTAATTTTTCTTTATCATATTCACTTTGTGTATCAGCTATAGCTGCTCTAATTTGTGCTACTCTTTGTGCTATTTTTTCTTTATCTCCTGCACCATCAACAATAATTGTATTTTCTTTTTGAACTTTTACTTGTTTTGCTCTACCTAATTGTTCTATTGTTGTGTCTTTTAATTCAAGTCCTAAATCTGATGTAATAACTTCACCACCTGTAAGAATAGCTATATCTTCTAGCATTTCTTTTCTTCTGTCACCATATCCTGGAGCTTTTACACACACTACATTTAATACTCCTCTTAATTTGTTTAATATTAATGTAGACAATGCTTCTCCTTCAATATCATCACATATGATAACCAATTTGCCAGATGATTGCATTAAATTTTCTAATAAAGGTAAGATTTCTTGGATATTTGATATTTTTTTATCTGTAATTAATATATATGGATTATCCATAACTGCTTCCATTTTTTCTGTATCTGTTACCATATATGGAGATACATAACCTTTATCAAATTGCATTCCTTCTACAACATCTACATATGTATTTGATGTTTTAGATTCTTCTATTGTTATTACTCCATCTTTTGATACTTTTTCCATTGCATCTGCAATTAATGTACCTATTTCTTTGTTGTTTGCTGAAATAGTAGCAACTCTTGCTATATCTTCTTTTCCATTAACTTGTGAACTAATATCTTTTAATTTATCTACTGCAACTTCTACTGCTTTGTCCATACCTCTTTTAATTGCCATTGGGTCCCCACCTGCTGCAACATTTTTTACTCCTTCTTTTATCATACTTTGAGCAAGTACTGTTGCTGTTGTTGTTCCATCTCCTGCTACATCATTTGTTTTTGTTGATACTTCTTTTACAAGTCTTGCTCCCATGTTTTCATATGGGTCTTCTAATTCTATTTCTTTTGCGATTGTTACGCCATCATTTGTAATTAATGGTGCACCAAAGCTTTTATCCAAAACTACATTTCTTCCTTTTGGTCCAAGTGTTACTTTGACTGTATCTGCTAATTTATTAACACCATCTAATAATTTTTTTCTTGCATCTTCACCAAATTTAATTTCTTTTGCCATTTTATCATCAATCCTTTCTTATTTATAAAATTTGCAATTTATTTTTTAAATTTAGTAGTACTTATTCTACAATAGCTAAAATATCTTCCTGTCTTACGATTATTAAGTCTTCTCCTTCATATTTTACTTCTGTTCCAGAATATTTACTAACAACTACTTTGTCATGTTTTTTTACTTCCATAGGAACTACTTTTCCATCTTTATCTGTTAGTCCTGGTCCTACTTCTATAACTTCAGCTATTTGTGGTTTTTCTTTTGCACTTGAAGCTAAAATAATTCCACTTTTTGTGGTTTCTTCTCCTTCAATCATTTTAATAACAACTCTGTCTTGTAATGGTTTTAACATTTATATTACCTCCTTATAAATTTGGAATGTTAAATAACTAGATTGTTATTAGCACTCTTTTTGTTTGACTGCTAATAATTTATACCTTTTATTTATAAATGTCAATAGATTTTATTTAAATTCACATAGATTTCACAAAAAAAATGTACAGATAAATTTTTCTGTACATTTTCTATATTTTATTCCTTAATTTCAAAAATAGAACTAAATCTTAGCATTTTTCATTGCTGCTTCTACTAATGATTTAAATAATGGTGCTGGACGGTTTGGTCTTGATTTGAATTCTGGATGGAATTGTCCTGCTATAAAAAATGGATGTGTTGGTATTTCTACTATTTCAACTAACCTTTCATCTGGTGATGTTCCAGAACAAATCATACCTGCTTTTTCAATTTCAGATTTATAATCATTATTAAATTCGAATCTATGTCTATGTCTTTCTGAAATTTCTGTAGTACCATATATTTTTTCTGCAAGTGTTCCCTTTTTTATAATACATGGATATGCTCCTAAACGCATTGTTCCACCTTTTTTGTCTATTCCTACTTGATCATCCATAATATGTATTACTGGATTTTTACAGTTTTCGTCAAATTCTGCTGAATTTACATCTTCTAGTTTTAATACATCTCTTGCAAATTCTACTACAGCCATTTGCATTCCTAAACAAATTCCTAAGAATGGGATATTATTTTCTCTTGCAAACTTGATTGTTTGTATTTTTCCCTCTATTCCTCTATTTCCAAATCCTCCTGGAACTATAATTCCATTTAAATCAGATAATATTTCTTTTGCATTTTCTTTAGTAATTGTTTCAGAATCTATAAATTTTATTTCTACTTTTACATGGTTTGCAAATCCTCCATGTTGTATACTTTCTGCAACTGAAAGGTAAGAATCTTCCAATCTAACATATTTACCAACAATACCTATTTTTACCTTTTTGTCATCTCTTTTTCTTATATCTTCAATCATTTTTTCCCATTCTGAATTGTCTACTTCTAATTTATCTAAATGCAAATGTTTGCATACTTCTACTGCTAATCCCTGTTCCTCTAGCATTAAAGGCACAGCATATAAGCAATCTGCTGTTTTATTTTGTATAACACTTTCTTTTCTTACATTACAAAACATTGCAAGTTTATCTTTTATGCTTTCTGGTATGTCGCTCTCTGTTCTACACACTAAAATATCTGGCTTAATACCTAAACCTTGTAGTTCTTTTACAGAATGTTGTGTTGGTTTTGATTTTATTTCATTTGAACCAAATATATATGGTAATAATGTTACATGTATGTATATAACATCTTCTGGATTTTTCTCTAATCCAATTTGTCTAATTGCTTCTAGAAAAGGTAAGCTTTCTATATCTCCAACTGTTCCACCTATTTCAGTTATAACAATATCTATATCTTCGTTTTCAAAACTATATATATTATCTTTTATTTCATTAGTAATATGAGGAATTACTTGTACTGTTTTTCCTAAATAATCTCCTCTTCTTTCCTTATTTATTACATTAGAATATATTCTACCTGTTGTTACACTTGATTTTTTAGTTAAATTTTCATCTACAAATCTTTCGTAATGTCCTAAATCTAAATCAGTTTCTGCTCCATCATCTGTAACAAAAACTTCTCCATGCTCATAAGGGCTCATAGTTCCAGGATCCACATTTATATATGGATCAAATTTTTGAATTGTTACTTTATAACCTCTATTCTTAAGTAATCTTCCTAAAGAAGCTGCTGTAATACCTTTTCCAAGTCCTGAGACAACTCCACCTGTTACAAAAACATACTTTGTATTCATTTTTTTCTCCTCTCTTTTTAAACAAAAAAATAGATTAACAAAAAATCCGTCAAATTCGGTTTTTTTTTAATCTATTTTCTAAACTATATAACTATCTTACCATTTTAAAATACAAATTGCAACATTTTTTGCAAATTTATATTTTAATAGTACAATAATTTTATAAAATATTAAAACTTTCATGCTGTTTTTTATTTACATTCATTTTCCGGTCTTTCTTATCACAAAATATCAAATGGTGTAATTCAAAATTTATTATATTCTGAATTACACCTTAAAATTATAAATGTTAATAATACACTGTTGCTGTAAATGACGTTAATGTTGTTGATGTTAATGTTGTTGGTATTACACATGAAGTTGCAGAAACCATAGCAGGACTATTTTATGTAATAACCTCTGTTGCATCATCTGATTCATTTCTTGCACAATAGAAATAATTTCCTTCTCGTATATATGTTGTTTTCGGTCTAAATGATCCACCAACTCCGTTAAGTACAATTGCATAAGGCGCTACCCCCGTTCCTGGATTAAAGCTAACACACCATCTTTCTGAACTGTTACCAGATACGAATGTAAATTTTTGTTTATTTATTGTCCCAGAAGTTATTGTCTTTTTTCTTCCTGTAGTTGCTGATACTCCAGCATTATATCCATTATTATAACCTGCAGTATTTCCAGCACTATATCCTGAATTGTAACTTGCACTATTTGTATTTACTCTATTATCTGCTGCTGACACTCCTGCATTGTATCCGGTTTGATAATTTGTTGAATTTGGGTTTGATCTATTGTCTGCTGCTGTTACTCCGGCGTTATAGCTTGGTCTTGAATCTAATGTTCCTCCATTATAGTATCCTGCTGGTACATTATATGTTGTGTTACTTCCTGACCAATTTAATGTTCCATTGTTTTTTATTGTTCCTGTTAGTCCTACTTGTGTTCCATTTGAAAATGTTTTTCCTTCTAATACATCTGCT
>CAJFII010000005.1 GCA_904381285.1 uncultured Clostridia bacterium
TATAAGAGCTGGAAAAATTAGTATAAGGAGAGAAGCATATAAAAGAAATATTAGAATTGAAAGGGCATTTGGAGAAGAATATTCCCTAGAGAGAATAGAATATAGAATTTTATATACAAATTCAGAAAAAGAAGTATATCTAAAACCTCAAACATGGAATACGAAATTAAAATATAAAGGAACTTAAAAAACAAAACCTAAAGAAAAAGGATTAAAGGCACTATACTTGTACTATTGTTACTTATTAAAAGTATTCCCAAAGAAAAATATGCGACACAAATTGACTTCAGAGATGAGAGAAGAAGTAAAGAAAATGGATGAATATTCTGAACAAACAAAATAGCTATGCAAATATAATATAACAACTCTTAGTGAATTAAATACTCATAAAAACGATTTTAAAGAGGAATTACAAGTATTAATAAATGAACGAAAGAAATTATATTACACAAGAGATAAAATGCCTGAAAATCAAAATAAAGAGAAAATACTAAAGGATATTATATCAATAGGAAAAAATTACAAAAGTTAGAAAAAAGATTAAGTTATGTAACAATATAGAAAAACAAAGCTTGGAAAAATTGGAACAAATAAAAGCTTTTGAAGAAAGACAAAAACAGGAAAAGGAACAAAAGAAAAGCAAGAAAAAAGATAGAAGACATGAAAGATAGAAATGGCACAGAAATGTGCCCAAAATATATTTTTTATGCACATAAAATATATATTTAAATATAATTAAATATACAAAAAATTATTGACAAACATAATCAATAAATATATACTCTTATAAAGAGGTATAAATATATGAATAATAAAAAAAGAGGAAGACCAAAAGGTATAAAAAAAGATGAAAGATTGCATGTTATGATATCAAGTGATTTAAAAGAGAAATTTCAAAAAAAAGTTGAGCAAGAAGGAAGTAATATTTCAGTTAAAACATGTGAATTAATATCTAAATATATTGAAAATAATTGAATGGAAAGAAAGAGGTATAACATGGGAACAAATATATATGATGATAGAAATACTGTAAACGATCTTACAGGTTCAGAATGGAAATTTAGTACAAAAACGGTTATTAATAAAGCATATCCTATAAATATGCAACATAAATTAAGATCAGAACATGGAGGACAGAAACCACCAGAATTATGTGCAGATATTATAAAAATATTTACCAAAAAGGGAAATTTGATTTTAGATCCTTTTATGGGAGTGGGAGGAACATTACTTGGCGCAAGTCTTACAGATAGAGAAGCAATAGGAATAGATATTACCGAAAGATGGATAGAAATATACAAAAAAGTTAATAAATTAGAAAATTTAAAGGAACAAAAAACAATATTAGGTGATTCATTAAAAAAATTAGACTTAATTGAAAATGATTCAATAGATTTTATATTAACTGATGTACCTTATTGGAATATCGATACATTGAAACATACAAGAAACAAGAAGATAAAACAATCAAAACTTAATAATTTTGATAATGATACAAAAAATCAAACAAAAGAAGAATGGTTACAACAAATGTATGATATAATATATAAAGCATCTAGAAAACTAAAAATGGGAAAATATATGGCAATATTTATAGGTGACATGTATAGAGATAAAGAATATCATTTTTTATCAGCAGAATTAGCTATGAAAATAAAGAAAGCAGAAGATTTGAAAATGAAATCTAATATAATTTGGGTGGACAATAGTAAATCTCTACATGTTTTTGGATATCCTAGAGCATATGTACCATCAATGATTCATCAAAACATATTAATATTTAGGAGAGAGGCATAAGTATGGGGAGTTTATTACCAAAAAATGAATACAAATTCAAAAATTTAGAAAAAGAAGAATATGAAAATAGTAAAGTATTTTATTTTTATTGTGATAATTTACAAGAAGGAATGCATATATTATTTTGGTTAGAAGAATATAATAAAGAAATGAAGTTAATAAAAAGAGGATATAACGGGATTTCTAATTATATATCCATATATGATATAAAAGGGGTAAAACATACAATAATAATATGTTCTTTTTATCATAATGGTGAGTTACCAAGATTAGTTAGACAAATAATATATAAGATAGACAAACCTGATGTTGTAATATATTCGAAAAATGAAGATAAAATTGTATGTGGAATTGAAAATACTGAAACAGGTTTCGTAGGTAACGCTACATGGCAAAGGCACGGGAGAATAATGAATTTTTTAGAAAATGACTTTCCATTTATATTTTTTGCTTACTATTCAAAAAAAGATATTTCACAGAATACTATAAGAAAGCCAAGTCCTCTTCTAGTATTATCTTTTTTTTCATTATCTATTGAATATTCGACACCAGCAATATTATCATTATATGATCATGAAGATATAACACAAAATATAATAAATATTGATGGATCAAAAATGATAGATACAAGAAGAGAAGCATTAAGTTATATTTTAAGCTTAATTGTTTATGGACAAGATTCAAAAGAAGCACAAGAAAACTTGAAAAAATGTTTTTACGACATGAAATATTATTATAAAAAAGAAATTGAAAGAGTAAAGGAAAATGAATTACCACTAAAAACGTTAGAATTATTAAGAAAAGATGATTTTGAAAATGAAATAGTAGAGAAAATAGTAAAGAAAGATAAAAATTATCCATTATTCTTTCATGATATATCTCCATGGAATCCAGTATCAGCAAAAGAGTTTAAAATAAACAGTAAAAAAGTCGGAATAGGTGAGTATATAAAAAATCAATTATATGATATCGAATTTTATCAGTTATCACCTAAATGCCCAGTAGGTATAACATTTGATACACCAAGGTTAGTCGATAGATTGAGTGAGATGAAGAAAACAGGAGATTACTTTTGGGAAGATTCACTTAACTTAAATATTCCAACGATAATTATTTTATTAAAACTTACTAAAAAAGGAAAATTAGCATTACCAGATCCATACAATGGAAGAATACCAGCATTTCATGAACTTTATAAACAATCTTTTGGTGAAATAAATTGTATTATATATTTAATGGATCATTCTAATGAAAATGAATATGATCCAACCTATGCTAAAAATATGAAAATATATAAATCAATTAATGATTATGCTACTATTTTTGTAGATAGAGATTTAAATGTGTTAGATAAAAATTGTGACAAAGCCGTAAAAGATTCTAGAAAAAAATATGAGGAAGAGATAACTGAAGATAATGTTACATGTTTTTTTGAGACAATATTAAAAATGGAAAATATAAAGCCCTCATTTGTAAATCCACCATGTGGTTCTTGGTCAGATTTTAAATTATATCCTACAAATAAATTCTTTTATTTAAAAAGGGATGACGATAGACCTGATATAGCATATTATATTCCTAAAAACCATCAATTATATTATAATCAGGGAACATATTATGTAGGCGAAAGTAAAGCCAGCTATTTATCATTTAAAAATGATGAAAGATTTAATTCAGAGATAGGGAGAATCAATAGATTAATTGAAATCATAGATAAAAAAATTGGCATTAATTTAAACTATAAATCTTTTATACTTTTTAAAGGTATAGCTGAAATGGGATTAGAAATAGTAAGGAGAGTGCGTAGTAGAGATATAAAACATGTTGATTATGTTGTAGTTATTGAAGAAGATAATGAAAATGTGGAATATAATATTAGGATGATTGTATTAGAGGTATAGTATGAAATATATAGGAAATAAATGTAGACTAATAGGTTTTATTGAAGATTGCCTTAAAGATTTTAAAGTAGAGTATAAAAATGTTAAGGTGTATGACTTGTTTTCTGGGACAGGTAGTGTTAGTGAATTTTTTTTAAAAAATAATTGTAAAGTGTTATCATGTGATAATATGAACTATGCTATAGCTGAACAATATAGAAGATTATTTTTTAGAGAAGAGCCTGAATTTAATGAAATAAAAGAACTAATAGGATATGAAAAATTAGACGATATACTAAAATATTTAAATAGTTTAGAAGGAAAAAAAGGGTATTTTTTTGATAATTTTTGTGAAGAAGGAGAGTATAAAAGAAAATTTTTTAGTAGTTCAAATGCAAAGAAAATTGATGCGATTAGAAATAAAATAGATGAATGGAAGGACATTCTACCAAGTGATAAATATAATTTTTTAGTAGGAATCTTAATGAATTCAGCAGATTTTGTTTCAAATACTGCTGGGACTTATGGAGCATATTTAAAGATATGGAGAAGTATGGCATTAAAAGAAATGAAACTTGAAAAACCAGAGTTTATTCATAGTGGAGAAATTAAGATGTATACATGCGATGTGATTAATTTTGTGAAAAATCAAGACAAAGCTGATATTGTATATTTAGATCCACCATATAATACGCGACAGTATCCAGCATATTTTAGTGTTCTGGAAAGTATTGTTGTAAATGACCATCAAAAATTAAATGGAAAAACAGGGTTAAGAAATTACGAGAATCAAAAATCTAAATTTTCAATAAAGAAATATGTAAAAGAAGAATTCGTAGAATTAATTGATAGTATTAAATCAAATTATATAGTTATGAGTTATAGCACAGAAGGGATATTAGATTCTGACTTTATAATGGAAATTTTAAATAAAAAAGGTAAAACTAAAATGTATAATACATTATATAGAAGATTTAAAACTAATTCATGGACGGAAAAGAATACAAATTTAAAAGAAATTTTGTTTATTTGTAAAATAAAAGAGGAGTGATATAATGGAAAAAATAAATAATAAGAAAGTATTTACAGAAACAAAAGATTATCCTTTAAGTATTATAAAAGAAATGTTTGATGATGGGGATATAATACCTCAACCAGATTATCAAAGAGATTATATTATGGATGAAAAAAAGGCTTCTAAATTTATTGAATCTGTATTGTTGCAAATACCAATTCCAACAGTTTATCTTTGTGAAGAAAATGATGGTACACTTTCTATAATAGATGGGTAACAAAGATTAACTTCATTTGTAAAATTTCTAAAAAATGAAATTGTATTAAAAAATTTGGAAGAATATACAGATTTTAATGGAAAAAGATTTGCTGATTTAGATAAAAGTGTTCAAAGAACAATTAAAAATGCAAGTATCCACTCAATAGTTATAAAAAAAGAATCACAAGAATTAAAATATGAAATATTTGTAAGATTAAATCAAGGATCAATAAGCCTAAAACCTCAAGAATTAAGAAATTGTATTTATAGAGGAAGTTTTAACAATATGTTAGAAGATATTTCAGCCAATAACAAGACATTTGCATTTTTAATAGGTGCAGAAAATAAAAGAAAAAATTATCAAGAAACAATATTAAGATATTTTGCATTAAAAAATTTTCAGGAATATAGTAGTTCAATATCAAGAACATTAAATTTATATATGGGAAGACATCAAAATGATTCTAAAGAGGAGATTGAAAAATTCAAAAAAGAGTTTAACTCAAATATAGATATAATTAAACAAGTACTTGGAGAAGATGCTTTTTTTGGATATGATAGAGCACAAGGAAAGATGATGAATAAGTTTAGTGGCTCTACATATGATTCTATTATTATTGGTTTTTCTATGTTTAACAATCATGATATTATGATTCATTCAGATGAAATTAGACGAAGAATAAAAGAAATGAAAATGAACGATTCAGAATATCAAGATTATACATATGCTGCAACAGGTTCAAAAGCAAGAGTTATCGGAAGAATTATGAAAGTATATGAATTACTTTCTAAAATTATTGGCAAAAAAGGTGACTATGGAGTTGAAAGAACATTCTCTAAAGAAACAAAAGAAGAATTATGGCATGAAGGATATATTTGTACATATTGTGGAAATGAAATATTAAGTATAGATGATGCTGAAGTTGATCATATTGCAGCATTTGTATCTGGAGGAGAAACAATTAAAGAAAATGCTCAACTGTTACATAGACACTGTAATAGAGAAAAACATGATAATGATGTAGAGTTTGAAGATGAGGAAGAAGAATTAGATAATTAAACAGAAGAAAAGCAAAATATTAATGTATATTTAAACATTGTATTTTGCTTTTTTATTGGAGAAGAAAAATGGACGAATTAAATGAATTTATAAAAATATTTAATAGAATGTATATAAGACTAATAAAAAAGTTATTAAAAAAGCTAGAAAAAAGTAATTTGAAAGACTCCTGTAGAAACAACCTCATAGCATCAGGAGAGCTAATTATTGATATTTTAAAGTTAACGGAAAAACAAAAAATAAATGTAGCTTTACCATGCTTAAGAAATGTTTATGAAATGACTTTAAAAGCAATTGCACTAGAAGATAATCAAGAAATAAAAGAGTCATATGATAAAGTAATTAAAAATGTAGAAAAAGACAAAATGAGCGATGTTAGAAAATATATTGCGGAAAATTTTAATAAATATTTTAGTGTGATAGAGAAAGATGAAATATTCGATAATATTTTAGGAGAAGGTATTTTAACATATGTATATAAATGTTTATGTAGATATTCACATGCAACTAAAGTAAATGAATTTGTATATTTAGTACAAAACGATAATAACTTAAAAGAATATTTTAATTGTTACTTGGTTGTTTTCTTAATTTATCAAATTATACTTATATATACAGACGTTATTTGCACAAAATTAGAATTAGAAAAAATTAACAATGAAGCATTTATGGTAAGTGCTATTATAATGTTTAATCTTATGAATATTTTATTTAAATCAAAAAGTAAAATTGAAGATATAAAAAAAATTAGTGAGAAAATATTAGGGCAACCAGATGAATTATTTAAAATTAGAATTGATAAAGAAAAACAAATTACTTTACAATATGCAAAAGAGACAGACAAATTAATAAAGGAAAATGAAATAAAAAAAGAAATGTGGAATATTTTTCTTGATTATTATTTTAAAAAATATTTTACTAAAAAAGAATTAGAAAAATTAAATATATTATATAAGGAGGAAGAATAGAATGAATTATAATAAAGCTCAAATTGAAGAAATAATTTCAAGTAATGGATATGAAAGGGAAATGTCTCAAATTATTATAAATTTGTTGGATTATATGAACAAAAAGCAATGGTGTGGTGCATGTCATGCATGTTCAAGTGTTTTATATGTCCTTCTATCGGAAATAGGGTATAAACCAAAACTCTACGTTGGAGAAGTAAAAGAAAAAAATTATTTATTTGATCATTCGTGGATTGAAATAGATAATAAGGTAATAGATTTAGCAATAAGTATGACTTTAGAAAATGGAATGGCCGTTAGTGCTCCAGTTATATTAGATATAAATTCAGAAACTAAAGAAAAAACAACAATTGAATATGGAATAAAAGGACAAGGACTTGATGATGAAACATTATTTTTATTAAGTTTAACTTTTAATGATTACATGAAATTTTTTCCAGATACTGATAGAGGATTATGGGGAATTATAGAAGAAATATTAGGAAGACAAATCAACATAGAAGAATTTGAAAGAAAATACTATAATACACAAAGACAGATAAAAATGTAATAAGGTGGATAAAACCACCTTTTTTATTCATTGAGACAGCCAAAATATAATTGTATTCCATCACAAAATCCATTCCTATAATACTTTTCATTCCAATAGCAAATATAATCTATAAAATTTTCATCAAGCAAATCAAGTTGTTTCTTAACATATTTTTGATTCTGTTCTGGAACATTCTTCAAAATCTTCTCAGAAATTTCATCAAAATAAACAAAATGCTTTCTATCCTCATCAAAGGTCAAAGAACATAAATCATCCTCTCTAAAGCTTAGCCAATCTTTCAAAATATCATCATTAACTTCTCTAAAATTATTCATAATCTAAATCCTCCAAAAATTAAAATTTTTATCAATAAAATAATCCTTTACAAGTGCCTGACTTATACGAACAAATGTATAAAACAAGTTGGGGAAAAGTTGGGGAAAAAATCCTCAAAAAACGTCCTAAAATTACACAAATGTTCGATATGCTAAAATACCCGAAGGTACTAAAATATCAGCTAAAACCATTGATTTCACTAAAGTTCGAAAAGCAGTCAACCCATTCTCATAACCCGAAGGGATTCGTACTAGCAATAAACGGAGAAAAAAAGCCCTAAATATTGAGAAAAGAGAGAAATTATGATATAAATACATTAGTTAAAGCTTAATAATACAGAAAAAATAAAGTATAGGAGTATTGTTGTTGACAGAAAGTATTAATAATATCTAATAAAGAAGGTTATATTATGATAAATTTAGAATTATATAGAATTTTTATAATTGTAGCAGATGAAGAAAATTTAACTAAAGCAAGTAATGTTTTACATATATCACAACCTGCAGTAACTAAACATATAAAAAACTTAGAAAATGAATTAAATGTAAAATTATTTAAAAGAAGTAAATATGGTATGATTCTAACAGATAATGGCAAAAAGCTGTATATGAAAATCAAGGACTCTATTAATATTCTTAATAAAGCAGATTTATTATTTAATGAAAGTCGAGATATTAATTTGGGGTCTCATATAAATATGTTAAGCAGATTATTTAGTAAGGCTATATCAGAATATTATAAAGAAATTTCAAATAGTACAATAAATGTAACAAATGATTCCTTTGATAATATGCTATCAATGTTGGAAAAACAAAAACTTGACCTGGTTTTATCTAAAAAATTTGGAGAAGATTCATACAATTCAAAATTAATTAAGTTCATAAAGCTAGGGTCTTTACATGATGTATTTATAGTAAGAACTGATTCTAAATATAAAGAAAAAATATTTTCAAAGAATGATTTAAAAAAAGAAATAATATATACACCAAGAAAAATATCTAAGACTACAATTAATTTACTGAAAGCATTAGAAATTTCAGAAGCAGATTCCAACATAAAAAATATTACATATTCTACTATGCTTGAACTTTTAAAAACTGAAGATATTATAGGAATCATTACTAAAGAATATATAAAAACCGAATTAGAAGCAAACCAATTAAGCATATTGAATACTAATTTTGAATTAGAGCCTATTGACTATGGAATTTATTATAATACAGAAAATTATTTTCAAGAATTACAAATATTAATAGATATAATAAAAAAGGAGACTTTAAAATAAAATATAACTTTAAGTTATATTTTAAACACAAATATGTATTTTACATAATGTAAAAACCTTTCTATAATAAATATAGACATTTGTCAAATCTAAAATAGAAAGGTTTTTTATTATGGTCAATTTAACATTTAATGATGAAACGCAAATGAAAATATTAGAATTTTTAGGAACAACAGAAAAAATGATTGCAGATGTAACTAGCAAATTGTCTAATTCAAAAAAGGAAGCTAAAATTTATGCTATGTCAGATTTAGGATTATCAATAGATGCAGTAAGGATGATGGGAGGATTTTTTGTTGGAACTTGTATAACTTGGGACTGTGATGTTCCTTTCGTTCCAATAGATGCAACTGTTAATGTATGTGGTGTTTGTGCTTATAAACTAAAAAATAAAATTACACCACAAGAATTTAAAGAAAGAGTAGAAAATACTTTTAATAATGACACTACTTATGATTGGAATTATAATAGAGGAAATCATTTTTGCACTCTATGTTATTGTGATGGAAAACAAAATTTAAAAGAAGGCTATTATATTGTAGTTCATGCTTCTGCGGCAGAATATAAAGAAGGCAATATGGAAGAAGGATTATTTCCAGAAAAAGACAACTGGTATTATAATGCAATTAAAACATATACAGATCCAGAAACAGGTAGATATCTAAGATATTTGGATGGAGAATATGCAAAGAAATTTTGGAATATAGCACATTTTCTAGAAGATTTTAATGAAAAAAGAAATGAATATTTTATTGAGAAAACTTTTAATGAATTAATTGACAAAAAAATAATAAATATTCAACATTATGGAATGCCAACAGAACATTCTATATGTATAGGATGTCACTGGAAAGAAGGAATGTATGCATTACTAACAGCACCAGGGGAAGATATCTATTTTATAAATCCTTTAAAAAGTAATAATAATAGATTTAAACATGATAATTTAAATTTTACACTAAGTCCACATGGACTTGGGCAAAAAGTACCGAACAAAAATGCAGATATAAGAATAAGTAAAGATAATATAATAATTGGAAATAATAGTTTTAAAGATGGTCAAATACTGGACATAGATGTAGATATAAAAATTAGAGGAACAGTGCCAGGTGATGCACCTATATCTGAAACAGTCCAAGATATTTTAAAAATATATCCTGGTCAAATACAAGGTAAAATGAAACAAATTGCATCTATTACAAAAAGAGGATTTAAAGTATATTAGGAGGATTTATATGGAAATACTATTAACAAGACATGGTCAAACTGAATGGAATTTTCTTAAAAAGGTTCAAGGAAAAGCTGATATTAAACTAAACGAAAAAGGAATTGAACAAGCTAAAAATGTAAAAGATAAATTAAAAAATGAGCAAATTGATTTAATCCTTTGTTCACCTTTAATTAGAGCTGTTGAAACAGCTAATATTATAAATGCTGATAGAAATATTCCAATATTGATAACTGAAAAGTTATCTGAGAGAGATTTTGGTGAATTTGAAGGAATGCCCACTACAGACTTTGATTATGAAGCATTTTGGAGTTATAAACAAAATATACAATATGAAAAAGCAGAAAATATTAGAAACTTTTTTCAAAGAGTTTATGGCTTTCTTAATGATATATACTTAAAATATAAAGATAAGCGAATATTATTGGTAGCACATGGTGGAATTAGTATACCTGTTTATTGTTACTTTAACGGAATACCTGATCAAGATACTTTATTAGACTTAGTAATTGAAAATTGTGAAGTTGTTAAATATGTTTACAAAGAAAATTGATAAACTTTTATAAGGGTTAAAATATTTAAAAACCAAAAAAGGAGCTTGTAAAAGCTCCTTTTTTGGTCTAGATAGGAGAATTTGTATAGTTTAAATGCAGTTAATTCTTATATCCAAACTTCTCCATTCTTTCTTCTTCTCTAGTAGATAATTCTTTTAGCCATTCAGCTAATCCATTGACTTCATTATTTCTTAAAAATTCAAAATATTTTACCCTATCTTCTTTTGCTATAACAACAGGTGGCAGATCATTCTTTAATAATTCATAATTTATAAGTAATCTACCTGTTCTTCCATTTCCATCTTCAAAAGGATGTATTCTTTCAAAATCAATATGGTATTTAGCAATTTTAGCGAATATGTCTTGTTCATCATGATTGTAATTATATATATAATACATCATCAAATTTGGAACTTTTTCAGGCTCTGGTGGAATATGTTCACTACCTTGTATAAATACTTGTATAGTTCTATAACCTTCTGTATCTTTAATATTTCTATTTATAGTCTCATTTAATTTTTTTATAAATCTTTCATCAAATTCTTCATTATTTTGTAAATTCTTAAAAACTAATTCTAATGCTTTTTTGTGATTGATAGCTTCATATATTTCTCTTGGCTCTTTTCCTTCGATTTTAAAGCTATTGTCGTTGTAAAGAATAGCATATGTTTCAGCATAGGTAAGTGTACTTCCTTCAATAGCATTTGAATGATAAGTACTTCTTGTAATTAAATCTTCTAAATAAGATTTATTATTTAAAATAAAATCTAGAATTGACATAAATTTTTCTCCTTTATAGTGTTATATAAAAATATTATTTAATTAAAACATAGAAATCAAATCATTTTATATATTATATAAAAAAATAGCTGTACTAATAAACTAGCACAGCTATTTTTTTCTTTTGGTCGAGGTGAGTAATCTATACCTCGTACTATTTTCTTTGATATTTCACTACTTACAGCCGTTATGCTTTATTTTGCGGAACACTTTTGCGGAAATTTACAAGTTTTCTATTCTTTAAAATTCCGCAAAGTTTCAGTGTTTCCTTTGTAATTTTCTAAAACATTTTAAATTGCAATTTTTTCTTTGTCTAATAATGCTCCAAAGATATTCTTTTCGATTAAGTAATTTACTACATTTTCATTCTCTGATTTAATAAAATCATTATCTATATCAACATAGTATTTCATTGTTATAGATATATCTGAATGACCTAATATCTCTTTTAATACTGCTGGAGCTATCTTTGCTTCTGCACACCTTGTTGCAAAAGTTCCTCTTAACATATGAGTGTGTATATCTGTTCTAGTTACTTTCTTGCCTTTTGAGTTTATATCCTCATAAAGACCTATTCCTAGTTTTAATCCTGCTCGCTTTAAAGCTGAATTTATACTAGCTTCTTCATATAGTCCATATTGCTTATTATTAGAATTATAAAATAATAGGTGGAACTTATTTGGAATAATATGTTTTATTGCACCTTCCAATGCTTTTTTACTTATATCATTCAAATTTATAGTTCTTTGACCAGAAAAAGTCTTTGTAGTTTCTCCAATTCTTGATTTTCCTTTAGCATCTTTTGTTTGCGTTCTTCTAATTATTATAATTCCTTTTTCTAAATCAACATCTTTAGTATAATCTAATACTAAAGCCTCCCCTATTCTCATTCCTGTACTCAGCAATAATAAAAATAGATATTTGTGTTTAAATTTAGAATATGGTACATCATTTAAAAATTCTATCAATTTTCTTTGTTCATCTATTGTAAGTGCAATTCTGTGATGCCCCACATATTCGCTTTTTGTTTTTTTAACTCTTTTATATCCTGCTAGAAAATTCTCTTTTATTATTTTCTGATGATATGCCTCTCCAAATCCCATACATAATAACTCATAATTTTGTTTTATTGTTGTTTTAGAATAAGTTTTAATTTTGGCAAGATAGTTTACTATATCTTCTCTTATTACTTTTGCAATAGGTTTATTTGCAAAAGATTCTTTTCCTAGCTGTTTTAATGTATCTAGTTTTCTTTTATAAGTAGACTCTATAATTTGATTTAGATTAAATTGTTCTTCTATCATTGGTTTTACTAAATCTATTAAAGTTTTATTTGTTTTAGTTATAATTCTAGGTCCACCATTTTTGTCTAAATTTATTTTATATTCTAAAGCCATATTAAATGCTTCTTCTTCTGTATTTGCTACGAATGACTTTCTTAATGTTTTTCCTGTTGTCTGATCTCTACCAATAGTTAAAACAGCTTTACAAGTTTTAGAAATATAAAACTTATCACACCCTTTGCATAATTCATATTGTTTTTCTTTTTCAATGTTCTTATTATTTTTGCAATTAGCACATACTGTTGCATCATATTTTCCTTTTGCTCTTTTTGATATATATGTGCCTACAGTTATTCCCTTAAATTTTTTCATAATATCGTTCTCTCCTTTTTTGTTAAATTTAAGGAAAACTATTGCTTTGTTTAGATTTTATGGTATAATTATATTAGATTTAGGGAACTAAAGCAATAGTTTTCTTTCAGTTTTTAATACATATTGAAGGTTTAAATGTCGCATATTTAAATCTTCTTTTTTATTCTTCTTCAAAAACTCGTCTTGTTTTGAAATATTCTTTAAAATTTTCTTCTAAAATTCTATAAGACCTTCCGACCTTCTCACAAGGAAAATCTTTTCTATGAAATAACTCTAAACAAGTTTTGTTTCCAATTCCCAATGCTTTCATTACATCTTTTGTTGTCATAAACTTCATACTAACTTGAGTATTATCTCCCATATAACTTACTCCTCCTCTCATTTAATTTTTGAATGATATTGTTCCTGTCCCTCTATTCTGGGCAATGCTAAACGGTATTTTATACTCCACTGGAATTTCACCACTCCGTAACCTACCGAGTTGCACCCATTGCTTGCGACGGTTTTATCACGCTCGAGCTGTGGCTATGCAAGTGTATCATTATTTTGTATTTAGCTATTGGATATTTAATTTTCAATGTTCTGTCAAAATTTTCTTAAATTCTCTTGACTTCTCACCTGTAATTGTTGTATACTATTGTTGTATAAAATCAATTACATTATGATTATAGTATACCGTAATCTATTTTATATGTCAATAGATTACAAATAAAAAATTAAAAAAATTTGGGAGATTGTAAAATGAATGTTAATTTAAAATTAGAAACAGCTAATTTTTGTTACGTTTATAACAAATATAAAGTTGAGACAATAAAAAAACAAAAATATATATTACCTGATAAAAATGCCACTAAAAAGGTCATAAATATAACAGAAAATATTGATACCATTTTAGTAGAAACATTAAATCTTGGGAAAAAAGTTTTCTATGAAGAAAATATAGAAGATTTTGAATTACTTGAATTTGTAAGCAAATATGGTTTGTTTGGCTTTATGGCTGATCTACCTATAAATAGATATTATATATTAGATGATGAAGTTGCTATAAGAGATCCATTTTATATAAATTATAAAGACGGTGTGGACTTATTAAAAACAGAAGAATATTTAAAATTCTTTTTACCAAATTTAACTAAAAAAGAAATTCAAAATTTAATTAAAAAATGTAAAAATGAATTACATTCTAACACGAAAAAAGAAACATATTTAACATCTGTTCTAAATGAATATTTAATATACTCTAATAATTATGCAGAACCTATAAATATGATTTTAAGTTATGCTAGGTCTTTATATAAAAACTTATACGCAACCATAGAACATAAACCAGTAGAAATTTTTCTACCTTTCTTAAGTGCAAATAACTTAACTCATAATTTAGAAGATTTATATTACAACAATAGTTTTGGATTTACTATTAATTACTTAAAACAAGGTATTGATACATATTATGCAATACAAGTCGCCCAAGATGTAAGATTATTAAAACTTTGCAACTTCTGTCATAAAGCATTTATCGCAAATAACCCTAAAGCTGAATATGATACACCACAATGTAAGAATAAAGCTAATGTATATAAGAGCAGGAAAAAGAATTTAACGCCTAATTTAATTAATACAGAAAATGGAATTACAGCTAAAATTCCAAGTCAAGAATTATCAACTAAAACAAAAAAATCAAATAAAAAATAGGAGGTTTGTTATGAAAATTAAATGTTTAAAATGTAATGATATTATTGAATCTTTAGGTGTTCACGATTTCAAAAAATGTAAATGTGGAGCTTGTTTTATAGACGGTGGAAATCAATATACACGAATTGGTGGAAATCCAGATGATATTGTTATTATAAAAGATGACGGAACTGAAAAAAAATTAAAGACAAATAAAAAATAAAAATTTGAAGATTAAACTAGACACTTCGTAAACATTGACTTATAGTAGCAATTAGTAAAAACAGTAATTTGGATAAATGACTTTGATAAGCTTGGTATTATAAATTAAGATTATACAAGGAGTACATATATGGAAACTAAAATATGTAATAAGTGTGGTATAGAAAAGCCTTTAAAAGATTTTCAATTTAGAAAAGATACCAATTCATATAGAAATGCCTGTAAAGAATGTATAAATAAACAGAAAAAAATTCTTTATGATAAAAAGCATGCAGAAGAAAGAAGATTAAGACAACTGAGAAAACAAGAATTGCCAGATACAATAATATGTAATAAATGTGGGATAGAAAAAGATATATCTATGTTTGATTTTAGAAAAGATACAGGAAAATATAGAAATACTTGTAAAGAATGCCGAAAAAAAATATCAAAAGACTATTATTTATCTCATAAAAAAGAAATCAGAGAAAAACAAAAAGTATATGGTAAAAAATATCGAAAAGAAAACAAAGAAATATTGTCTAAAAAAGGAAAAGAATACTATGAAGCTAATAAAGAAAAAATAAAACCAAGACATAAGAAAAATAATGCAAAGAGATATATTGAAAAGAGAGAAAAAATTTTGCAATATAGTAAAGAATATAAAGAAACACATAAAGAACAAGTAAGAATTAGAATAAATAAATATGAAAAAGAAAGAAAGAAAAAAGATCCATTATTTAAATTAATAAAACAAGTAAGGACATTAATAAATAATAGCTTTTCTAATAAAGGATATAAAAAAAATACAAAAATAGAAAAAATACTTGGAGTAAATATAGATTTTTTTATTACATACTTATTAGAAACTTATAAAAAAAATTATGGCGTTGAATGGGATGGCAAAGAAGATGTGCATATTGACCATATTATTCCTTTATCAACAGCAAACTCAAAAGAAGAAGTCATAAAATTATGTCATTATACAAATTTACAGTTATTAAAAGCGAAGGATAATTTAAATAAGAGTAATAAATTGAACTGGAAAGTGGAGGAGAAAAAATGAGTTATGAAATAGACAAAATTAATGAAATCGACTGCCCTTGTGGTAAAGGAAAAATCAAGCAAATATTCAAATCAAACGATTGGAATCAATCCAAAGTTGAAGTGATTATTGATTGTAAAGAATGTATTAAAAACTATGACATTATTAGTGAATATTTTTGTCCTAAACCTAAACATGATTATACAATATATTATTGCAAAAACAAGAATACTGGAAAAAAATTTAAATTAGATTTTTAAATTAGAATTAATTTTATAACTTAGTTATTTTGTAAAAAATTTCTTGATTGTAAAAAGTAAACTTTAAAATGAACAAATTATTGAAAAACGGAAATAACTGACAAGTTAAAGTATATATGATATAATATTTAAAATATTAAGGAGGTAGGATAAAATAATGAGTAAACAAGTTTATATTAGTGCAGATTATTCAGATGGTTCTGGTGACCGCGATGTTGTAGAAGTATTAAACAAATGGGGCAATGACAATATGCATAAAGTCGACTTTATAGATATGTCCAAGGTTTCTTCAGGTAGCGTTGCAGAAACCCCTGATTGTCGTATCTGCGACTTAAAAAGAGAATTTAATAAACAAATAAATGCTTCTTCTGCTGTGATTTTCATTGTAGGAGATAAAACTGCATCTCGTACAGCGGGAAGTGGCTGTTTAAGAGCAACTAAAGACCAATTGTTTTGTACTTGTACTCCGTACAAACAAAACACTAACGGTTCTAAGGCTTGTAAAATTCAATCTACTTTTACTCCAGGTCCAAATGATGATGTTGGATGCATAAATTCATTTTCATATCTAAAACACGAGTTTGAACAAGCTAAAAAACGAAATAAGAAAATTATAGTATTTTACAATTCACTACGTAAAGAAGTAAATTGGCTTCCCTCTTATATGAAAGATTATGAAGATGATGCAATACCTTTTTGGACGACGAATGCTTGGGGCGAAAAAGTTGGAAACTATACTTATTTAAAAGAGGTGTTAGGATATGCTTAATATTCTTAAAAGAAGCAATACATTAGCATTTGGCATAATTTCTGTAATTTTCACATTTGTACCTGAAGCTCTTTTTGCAAAATACAAATTATTGACAAACTATTCTGACGAAATAAATATTATATTAGTTCGTATTATAGTATTTATTTTGATTTTTGTTTTATCAATAATTATAAACAATCTATATTTAAAATTTCGCAAGGAGGTCCATATAAAAGGAAACAACTATAATATATATATAAAATATGGCGATTTATTTAAAATGACCGACTGCAAAAGAGTTATTCCATTTGATGAATGTTTTACAACTAGTGTAGGTTCTCGACCTTCCGATATAAATCCAAATTCTATTTGTGGGCAGTATCTAAATAATAACCATATATCAAATATGCAAGCTTTAATTAATAATATACACTTAAAACCATCAAAAAGAAAATCAAAATATGAAAATAAGGAATGTTATACATCTGGTAAATTAGTACCAAATGGTGATGACTTATTATTGGCATTTGCAAAACTAGACGAAGAAGGATTAGGTAGATTAACTCGTGACGAATATTTAGATTGTTTGTCAGTATTATGGGAAGAAATTGATAAATATTATGGACAAAAAGATGTATGTATACCTATATTAGGTTCTGGAGTAACTCGTATGGGAGATGTTTCTCCTACACAACAAGAATTACTAGATATGATAATTTGTTCATACAAGTTAAGCCCATATAAAATAAAGTCACCTTATAAATTATACATTGTATGTAAAAAAAGAGATGATTTTTCATTAAATAAAATCGGAGAAAGTTTATAAATAAGAATGAGAAATTATAAAACATTATTAAAAGAGGTTTATCCTCTTATTTTTTTGGTTTTTCATAATGCATAATATCACTTAATTCACAACCAAGAACAAAACATAATTTAGATAAAACCTCTTTATCATATCTTTCAACAGTTCCTTCATAATATCTTCTAACCACTTTATGATGTAACCCTGTTATTTTTACAATTTTACTAACAGTTATTCCTTTTTTATCCATTATTGATTTTAAATCAAAAACTATTTTTCCATAATCTTTATATAAAAAAATGCTATTATCTTCTAACATTCTACTCACCCTATATCATACTAACAAAGGTACAGAATATTTAACAACTGTTTATTTATACCCGTTTATATATTCAAAAATATGTGATATAATTCTCTTGCTTACTATAAAAAATAAGAGATAAGTACCAGTTATCTCTTACGTCTAGGTATTCGCCTTCTATCAACGGTCAATCCGTTTGAAAGTAGTTCGTGTGGCTCAATTTTAAAAATATTAGAAAGGTGGTCAATATAATCTATTGATATGTTTCTTTTGCCATTTTCCATTTCAGAAACATATCCAGAACTTGTGCCTAAAAGTTCTGCAAAATATTCTTGAGACCAATTATTTTTGACTCTATAATATACAATATTATTTGCTAATATCTTTCTAGCTTTTGTTGAAATTTTCGCCACCTCCTTGACCATAACTTTATATTATTGTATTATGTTTAAAGTTTTTATAACATACCACAATAGCAGAAGTTATAAAACGAATATAGAATTATAGTAAGCACAATATTTTATTAGAATGGAGGTGTTTATAGTGCATTATTTAATTTTTTTACTACTCTTTATTATTGCAATTTTATTGTTCTTTATACTAAAACAAAATAAAAAATACAATGTTGATATTGCAAGTAAAAATAAAGAAATTTCTCTTGCAATAGAACAATATAATTATTATAAAGATGAGTGTAATCATTTAAGAGATGTTATTGAAATAAACAAAAGTATTGTTGAAAAAGATATGCCTAAAAATAATTTAGAATTTGAACCAATATATAAGGGTAAAAAGGCATTAGTTGGAGATTATTTTGCCTTTTCTTATGAAAACACAAAGAGAGTATTAGAAAGTTTAGGTTTTGATGTTACAATTGCTTTAAGTGGTAAAGAAGTAGTAAAAAGAATTAAAAACGGTGAGAAATATGATATTATTTTTAGTAATAATATTTATAGGAACGGAACAGGTAAAGAATGTTTATCAGAATTAAAA
Source organism: uncultured Clostridia bacterium (assembly GCA_904381285.1). Classification (GTDB taxonomy): domain Bacteria; phylum Bacillota; class Clostridia; order TANB77; family CAG-508; genus RGIG8482. The sequence continues at coordinate 19,376 of CAJFII010000005.1, forward strand.
CAAATAGAAGGATTTAATATACCAGTTATTATTCATACTATTACACCGAATAAAAGAGATTATTTCGTTAAAGAAATCGGATTTGATGATTATATTGTAAAACCTGTTACTAAAGAAAAAGTAAAGCCGATTTTAAAGAGATTATTAGAATAAAATTTTTTATGTTATATAATTAATAGAGCAGGATAACAAATATAATAAATTCCTGCCCTATTCTTATATTACTTGTATTATCTAACTCTTTTTAAGTCCTTATTTTTATTATTTTCCTTTTCATTTTCTAACTGATTTTCTTTTATCCTCTGTCCTATTACTCCTTGTTCTTTTTCTCCTTTTTCGCTATTAGATATAATTCTTTTACAAGTTTGAATTTTCTCATTTAATGTATTAATATTTTCTGTTATTTTATCTATTTTATCTTTAATATTATTTTTATCTAATTTATTAGTATTCTTATTATATTTAATCCATAAATTTTCTCTTTCGCTTTTTAATGGTGCAATTTCTTCAAATAACTTTGTTTTTAATTCTTGTGTATCTTTAATAGATTGTAAATCATATTTTACAATTAATCTTATTTCTTCACTTGTTTTGTCTAGCTTTTCTATTTCTTTATAATATTCTTTTGTTCTATATTCATAATGAATTTTAGCAGGTAATTTTCCTAATAAATATAAATAATGCACATATAGTCTATAAAATGATGATGTTTTTAATTTAAGTGGATCAATCTTAACTTTATCATAAATTCTAAAAGTATATACTTTATCATTAGTGTTATCTCTTAATTTGTAATATAATTCTCCTTCATATATTCTTGATTTAATATTTTCACAAGTATAGTCATTTCCAAATGCTCTTGCTAATCTTATATTTCTATTATAATACGGAGAAGTTATCGTAAAATATTTTCCTGTATCTTTAATATAATAACCTTTATTTTGTAAAAGCTCTTTAAATTCTTTATAGCTTCTTGAATTTTCTATTGCATTATCTATCTCTGTTCTAATGATTTCCATTTTTCCAGAATTTTGATTATAATTTGAAATTCTACTTCTAGCAATATCTTTTTCCTTATTTGCTTTTTTACTTTCTACAACAGACAAACCATATTTTCTACAAATATCATCATTAGTTTCTCGAAGTAATGCAATTTCAACATTTGAATTATGATATTTAGTTCCGTCTATAAATGAAACAGAATTTAAAACTATATGATTATGCACATTATTTTTATTTGTATGAGTGCAAACTATAACTTGGTATTTATCTCCCCATAATTCTTTTGCTAATTCTACTCCGATTTTATTACACTTTTCTGGAGATATTTCTTTTCCTTCAAAAGATTGTATAATGTGATACCCTAACCTTCCTCCTTCTTTGTGGAAATTTTTCTTTGTTAGCATCATCTGTGTATATGCTGTTTCTGGTAAACAGTTTATAGCAGAAACTAATATTCCGTTTTCTGTTTTTTCTCCATTTTTAGCATAGTTAATTACTGCTTCTAAATTTTTCTTTATAACTTTATATTTTGTAATTGCCATTAAATTCCTCCTATCTTTTTCTTCCATAGATTTTCTTTTCAAACCTTAAAATAAAATCAGCTAATGTTTTTGAAATATACTCATAACTATCGTGTGAAACACTATATTTTGAATTTGCTATTCTTGCAATTTGATTTATATTATTTGCTATACCATATAATTCTCTTTGAAATTTTTTTATTTCTTCAGTAGGTTGTGCTTTTATTCTATAACCTTTAATTAAACTTCTAATAAACTCGGCTTCAGTTAGTCCTGCTTCTTTTGATTTTCTTTTTAATAATTCATCTTCTTTTAAATCTAACCATATTTGCTTTTTTATACTTCTTTTTCTCATAATCTTTAATCTCTCCTTTACAAAAAAATTAGCAGTCTTTTATTTAAAACTACTATAAAAAATATTTTAAAATTTAAGGGGGTTGGGGAAGCATTCCCCACATTTCAGTTTTATTATTAAAACTGACAAGCTGTATTTATACGGGAGTAGAAATGCGATGCTTGCTTTTAAAATGTTGTCATACTTAAAAGTAACTAAAATTAACTAAAAAAGAATATTTCTTATAAGTTTTGCTTATACATCTTGCTAGTTTTTTACTTAAAATTTGCAACAAAAAAAGAGAAGAATTTTCTTATTTTTCTTCTCAATTTTTTAATTATTTTATTTAAAATATATTTCTTTTATAGCAATAATACTATCAATTAATTGCTCATATTTTATATCTTTTGCATATTCATAAGAACGCTGATATTTATTCCATTGTTCTTTTAAAGAGTTATCATTTTGAATAGAATTTATAGCATCTTCTACAACATTTCTATCATTTATTATATCAAAAGTTCCTCTATGTTTGGATGTTTCTCTTATTGCATCAATTAATATTTTACTTTTGACATTTTTCTTATCTAAATGTGTTAGCATATATAAGTCATAAAAATCTCTTATTCTTGTATTTAATATACTTCTTTTAATAATTGATTCATACTTTTCTGCAATGATTGTTTCAACATTATAAGTCCAAATTTCAATACTCCTTTTTTCTAAAAGTAAGTTATATTTGTAATTAATTTCTTTATAAGTTATCTTATCTCCAGTTGTAACATCTATTTTTAAATCAATAGGCATCTCATCAAAATTTGCTTGTAAATGAACACGAAGTCCTCCATAATCGTCATCTTCCCTTATATTTTCTATACTAATTATTTTAAATTTTATATTATCGTTGGCATCTATTTTAATTATTTCTTGTAGTATATTTTCAAGATTTTCCTTATCTAATTTAAAACCTTTTATTGTAGTATCCATATCCATTGTAGACCTATTATCTATGCCGATAATTGAAGATATTAACATACCACCTTTTAAAATAAAATTATCCTTATATTTTGAAATAGATATTCTTTCTAATAATCTTTCCAGCATATAAGTTTGCATTACTGCTTGTGGTAATACTTTTTCTTTTTTTGCTACATTATTTATTTTCGCTTTTAAACTCATTGCATTTTTTATCATAACAAAACCTCCATATATTTTTTAAGTATTTTTTCCATTTTAAATTCTTTTGCATATTTGCTCAATTTTATCAAGTTTTTATCTTTTCTTTTCATATATTCTTTCATCGCTGTATTAAAAATTTGTAAATCAGTTTTATTTCTATCTCGTAATATATCAATAATTGTTCGTTCCAAATCATATACTTTTATTGTAGTTTTATCTTGCAATTCTAATTTGGTTATTCCTAACTCATACTTGTCCTGTTTTATATAATGTGGCTCTATTATTTCATCATTTACTCTAATATTATTTTTGAAAGTCATATCATATTTTAATGGTGTTCTATCAGTTAAATGATAAAAATATAGTGCAGTATTGTGTGAGAATATTCCTGTTTTATATCTTTGTTGTATCAAAAAGAAATCATTTACATTTTTTCCTTTTTTTACATATACACCTTTTTCTTTTCTTTCTACATATCCTTCATCAGACAATAATTTTAAATATTGTTTATGGACATTTAATTTTTTTAAATCACTTGCTAAAATTATTCCGTTATTATTTTCAATATAATTTTTTAAAATTTCTATATTTTTCATTTTGACCACCTTATACATATTATAAACCAAATGTATATAGAAGTCAATATTTTGAATAATATTTTATTTTTGTAAAAAATTTAATTTTATACATAAATTAGTTCTTTTAAAACAATTTCTTCTGCTTGATTTTTTATTGCATTCATTGTTCCAACCCAATATAAAGGATTAGTATTTTTCATATCTTCTGTTAAATCACTTTTTGATTTTAAATCTTCTATTAAAATATCAATTTCTTTTTGTGCTTGCTCTTGAATTTCTTTCAAGTGCTTGTTTAATTCTTTATTCATAAACAAAATAGTGTATTCTGCTTTCTTATGTTTCCTTAAATAATTTAATCTTAATAGCCCATATTTATTTAATGGAATTTTTTCTTCTGGTTCTAAATATAAATTAGGCATATAATAATCACCTTTTTTGGCATATTCTATTCCTGTTTTTTCATCTATAAATCTATCTTTTAATTCTTCATTTTTCATAATCTTCTATCTCCTTTTCTTTAATTTTCTATTACATTACAATACAATTTATTTAATTGTTCAGGCTCATAAACTCTTTGTTCATAATTTGAATATGAATTTTTTCTCAGAGGTATATTACTATAATTAGTTTTATTATATTTATTATTATTAAGTCGTAAATTTTCCGTTTCTTTATTCGTATTTTTTTCGTTTCTTGAATCGTAATTTTTACGATTTATAATATTAACATTAGATATATGATTTATTTTTCCAACATAGATAATGTTATTTTTTCTAAAACCTTGCCTTTTCTCATATATCAATTTAACATTACTTAACTGTCTAAATGCTTTTGTAACTGTTTTATCTGATAAATTTAATTTTTCCTGTGCTTCTTTTCTTGAAAATATTAAAAATATATTGCCTTCTTCATCAACCCAATTATTTTTCATTGATATTGATAATCTATCAAGTAATAATGTGTATAATAATTTACTATCTGAATTTAAGTCTTTATAATAAGGATTTATAAATAATTCTTTTGGTATTTGGTAATAAACATTTTCAAGATATTCATTTGCTTTATAAGGTATAAAATCCATAGCAATAGTTCTCCTTTCAGTTTTATTTGATAACACTGAAAGTATTGAAATATCAATAAATTTTGTCTTGCGGAAATTTACGGAACAATTTTTTTAAAGAATTAAAAAATTGCGGAACATTTTTCTGAACAAAATATTGGAATTTTTGAGAATTTTTCAGAACGATAAAAAATTATGCTATTCTCTATATTCCCCAGAAAATAGCACTTTACATATCTTTTGACTGTTTTCAAATTTTCTTAAATTCTCTTGAAAAACGGTCTAAATTGGTCGAGGTGACAGGGATCGAACCTGCGACCTCATGGTCCCAAACCACGCGCGCTACCAACTGCGCTACACCTCGAAATAATATATGAAATTTCAGAACACTTATAATAATATAGCACAAAATTATTTAATTTGCAAGATATTTTATTAAAAAAATTGCTAAAGTTACTTGAAAAATACAAAAAAAATAAGTATAATAATAATTGTTAATAAAAATGCAGCTGTAGCTTAGTTGGATAGAGTGTTCGGCTACGAACCGGAAGGTCGGGGGTTCGAATCCCTCCAGCTGCACCAAAATAAATAAACTTTATGCTTTTATTAAGGTAAAAAATAGGAGATATAACAAAACATGATAAAACATATAGTAATGTGGAAATTTAAAGAAAATGAAGAAGAAAACATGAAAAAATTCTTAGAAGGATTAAATAGTTTAAAAAATATAATTCCAGAAATAGAATATATGGAAACAGGAATAAATATAAATCCAAAAAATGAATTTGATGCAATTCTAATTTCTGAATTTAAAACAATGGAAGATTTAGAAAAATATAAAAATCATCCAGAGCATTTAAAAGTTTCAGCTTTATGCAAAAGCATAAGATTAGACAGACAAGCAATAGATTATGAAATATAAATATTATTTTTATATTTCTCCACATTCCTTTAGTTTATTTATATACTTTCTTTGTATTTCTATATAATTATTCTTATCAGACAATAATATTCTTATATCTTCTAGAAATTGCTCATATTTTTCATCTTTAAAGAAAAATTTCGCATATCCGTTTTCTCCAAATTTTAAATTCAAATAATTAAAAGCTCTATCAAATAATTGAGCATCAGATTCTTTTGGATAAAGTTTTTTTTCATAAGTATAAGTGCTTTTTAAACAAGATTCCACAGTAGTGTTTCTATCAGCAGTAGAAACTATTTTTCCGTAAATACTCCTAGGTTGGTGATCAGCAGATGCTCTATGGTCTTCAATAGCTTCTTTAATAATCATTAATTCCTTATCTGAAAAGAACTTTTTTAAATTATCATCTTTATACATAATTTCTCCAGATAGTATTTCATGTTTTTTAGGGTCTATATAATGACCAATGTCATGATAAGCTGCTATAGCATATACAATATCATAATTAATATTTGGAACAGTATCTGCAAATTTAAAACTTCTATTTATTACATATTTTATATGTTCAATATTGTGTCCTAAATCATTTTTTTGGTATTCTGGAAATACATTTTCTTCGATATATTTTTTTAATTCATCATTTATTTTCATGATTTAACTACTCCTATATGAATCGTTTAAACTAATAAAATTGTAACATATATATATAAATTATCAATACATTTAGAGTAAAATATTGTAAAATGTGAATAACATTAATCTAAATCAAGTAATTCCAAATCTTTAATACTTGGATCATACAAAGACTTACCATCATAACTAAACCTTGAACCATGACAAGGACAATCCCAAGTCTTCTCCAAATTATTCCAGCTAAGTTCACAACCCAAATGACTACAAATAGGTTTTATAGCATAAATTTTTCCTTCATTATCCTTGTAGATTCCAATTTTTACATCTTCATATTCAATTATTTTACCTTCATCATTTTTTACTGAATCTAAGGTTTCAGAAGGAATTTTAAATTTATCTAATACAAGAGAAGTGGATACCTGTTTTAACATATTTGTAAATTCAGTACCATTTTTAATAGGCTCAAATCGGGTAGAAAGAAAAATATCTTCATATTTATTTTCCTTGCCTAAAATTTTATCACAAGTAATTTGAGCAGCTACATTAGAAGTACTCATACCCCATTTTTTAAATCCTGTAGCTACATAAACGTTAGGCATCATAGAAGAAAATTCACCAATATAAGGAATTTTATCTAAAGAAATACAATCTTGTGTTTGCCATCTAAATAATACATTACAATCTGGATATATAGATTTAGCCATATTTTCTAAGTTTTTATAGCAATTTGATAAATCTTCTCCGCTTCCAACCTTATGCTCAGAACCACCTATCAAAACAATTTTCTTACCATTATAATTAGCAGTTCTAAAAGAAGCAACAGGGGATTTTGTATTAATATACATTCCATTAAAAAGAGGAGCTTTAGTTTCAACACCTATAATATATGAAGCCTCTTGATACATCTTCAAAAAATAGAAACCAGGAGCATTAATAATTGGATAATGAGTAGCAAGAACTACATACTTAGAGGTAATAGTATTATTTTTAGTAAAAACATCATATCCATCAGTAGATTTCTTTACATCATATACTTTAGAATTTTCATATATTTCACCATTATTATTTAAAATACAATTACACAAACCATTTATATATTTTAATGGATTAAACTGAGCCTGATTTGGAAATTTAATAGCACTTAAAATGTTAATCGGAAGGTCAATTGTATTTACTAGTTCGGCATTGCCCCCTAAAGAATTTACTGCAAGAACTTCATGTTTAATTTTTATAACTTCTTCTTCCAAATTAGTATATACAAAATTATCTTGAAATTCAAAATCACACTCAATATTCTCATTATCAATAATATTTTTAATATTAGTAATAGCATTTTCATTTGCTTCTAAATAACCTTTTGCAAAATCAGTAGAAAAAGTATTAATAAGATAATCATAAAAAAGACCATGTTGAGAAGTAATTTTACCAGTAGTATTGCCGAGTAGCATGATGAGCAATTTTATCCTTCTCTAGAACACAAACCTTTAAACCAGCTTTACTAAGTAAATAAGCTGTAGAAATTCCAGTGATACCACCACCAATAATACATACATCAACATTAATATCCTTATCTAATGTAGAAAAATTTTTAATTTCGACAGAATCAATCCATAAAGAATTCATATTTAAACCTCCTAATATAAATCAAAAATAGTTTTTCCTAAAAAGTAAAAAAAATACAAAAAAATAAAACATATCATCTTACCAATGATACGTTTCATTTTTTGATATTTTAAAAGCTCTAAATAATTGTTCTAGTAAAAATACACGAATTAATTGATGTGGAAAAGTCATTTTAGAAAAACATAATTTTTCATTTGCAAGATTTAAAACATCATCTGTAAGCCCTAAAGTTCCACCAATTACAAAAGTAATAGAACTATTAAAGTTTAAAGCAATATCATCAATCTTTTTAGAAAAATCCTCAGAAGAAAGTTCTTTTCCTTTTAAATCTAAACATATAATATATGAATCCTTTTTTATATGATTTATAATTTTAGATGCCTCTTTTTGTTTAATTTCATTAATTAAAGAATCATTAAGTTTATTCGGCAATTTTTCATCTTGAAGTTCTATAAAATTCAAACTACAATATTTAGACAATCTTTTAGAATATTCATTTATAGCACTTTTTAAATATTCTTCTTTTAGTTTGCCAACACAAACAATATTAATAGATAACATTTAAACCTCCTAACCAACACGAGCTTGTAAAGTAGGAGTAATTTCTAAAACATCACTTGGGCAATCTCTACTAGCAACATGTAAACCAATACTATCTTTTGAATAATTACTCATAGCTAATTCTTCAATTACAGTATTATAAGCAAGTTCTGGAAAATTATTTTCTTTTGAAAGATGACCTAAAATTGCATTTTCTAATCCACAATTAATTAAATGAGAGATAGTTTTACCAGCTAAATTGTTAGATAAGTGACCATTTGGACCAGCAATTCTAGTTTTTAAAAGATATGGATATCTAGAACATTTTAAAACTTCAGGATCATAATTTGCCTCAAGCATTAAAAATTTACTACCTTCCAAACAACTCATAACATTATTTGTCATATGTCCTAAATCTGTTGCAACACTAAACTTTTCCTTATCACATAGAAAAGTAAAACCACAAGGATTAGCTGCATCATGAGGTATATCAAAAGGGTGAATAGTAAAATCACCAATTTCAAAATTTTCATTATTATTAAAAAACTTTATATTATTATCACTTATTTTATCTCTTTGATTTTTCATAGCATCCCAAGTTTTTTGATTTGCATATACAGGAATATCAAATTTTTTAGATATTGTTCCAAGACTTTGTACATGGTCAGAGTGTTCATGTGTTACTAAAATAGCATCAATAGTATTAATATCTACTCCAATAGAATTAAGCCCGTCAACTACTTTTTTTGAACTAACCCCACTATCAATCAATATTTTAGAATTATCACTTTCTACAAATAAGCTATTTCCAGTACTTCCACTATATAAACTACAAAATTTTATCATTAATAATTCATCCTTTGCTGTTAATTTAATACAAACATAATGACCATCAATACAAATAAAACAGTAATTTGTATTGACAGTCAAATTTGTTGAAATATTTATTATTCTTCATTAGATACTCTTTTAATATTCGCACCTATATTCTTAAATTTTTCTTCAATATTTTCATATCCTCTGTCAATATGTTCAAGATTATAAATTTCTGTTACTCCTTCAGCACATATACCAGCAATAATCAAAGCTGCTCCAGCTCTTAAATCAGTTGCATAAACAGGTGCACCATATAAAGTATCAACACCTTCAAAAACGGCAGTTTTGCCTTGAGCAGTTATTTTTGCACCCATTTTATTTAGTTCATCAGTATATTGAAATCTAGATTCCCAAATACTTTCATTAATAATACTTGTACCATCAGAAAGAGATAAAACAACACCCATTTGAGGTTGCAAATCCGTAGGGAAACCAGGATATGGAGATGTTTTTATATTAGCTTTAGAAGTCCTATTATCACACCATACATGAATAGTGTCACCATCAATTTCTTCTGCATGTGCACCAATTTCTATAATTTTTGCTGTAATACATTCCAAGTGTTTTGTAGTACAATTCTTTATAACTAAATCTCCCCTTGAAGCTACAGCCGCAAGCATAAAAGTACCTGCTTCTATCTGATCTGGAACAACAGAATAAGTAACATTTCCTGAAAGTTTTTCAACACCATTAATTTTAATAACATCAGTTCCAGCACCTCTAACATCGGCTCCAAGAGTATTTAAAAAGTTTGCAACATCAACAATATGAGGTTCTTTTGCAGCATTATCAATAATAGTTGTACCTTTAGCCAAAACACTAGCAAGCATAATATTAATTGTTGCTCCAACAGAGACCATATCCATATAAATTGATGTACCAATTAAATCATTAGCTGAGGCAGTAATTTTTCCTTGTCCAACTTCAACACTTGCACCAAGAGCCTCAAAACCTTTAATATGTTGATCGATAGGTCTTGCACCTAGTTTACAACCGTCCAGGCATACCAACTTGAACATGTTTACATCTACCAAGTAGAGCACCAATTAAGTAATATGAAGCCCTAAATTTTCTTGTTAATTCCAAAGGTGCATATGTATTTGTAATATGTCTTGCATCAATTGTAATTGTATTTTTAGAAATCCAGTTTATTTTTGCGCCCATTTCTTCCAAAATTTGGCACAATAATTTAACATCACTAATATTAGGTAAATTTTCAATAGTACATATTCCATCTATAAGTAACGCAGCAGGTAAAATAGCAACAGCGGCATTTTTTGCACCACTAATTTTAACTTCACCTTTTAAAGGCGTTTTTCCTGTAATAACTAATTTATCCAAAATAATTCCTCCAAAAAGAATAATCAAAAAAGAGTATACACTACTCTAATTTAATAAAAAATATATCATAAAAAATACTTATTTACAACAGTTTTTATTAAAGATAAAAAAATTCTAAAAAAAAACTAGAAAGAATAAAACATCTTTCTAGTTTTTTGCTGTAAATATTTTTGCATTTTGGAAGAATTCAATAAGTTTAAATTTAAAACTAATTTCAGAATTATCTTCATTAGAAATTAAACTAAATTCTTCATCAGATAAATCTTTTTTCATAACTTCTTTAGACTCATCTGGAACAATTCCAGAGCTTACATCAACAAAACATAGGGGAGGAAACATTACGCACCACCAGTTTTGACCTTTTGCTTCACCAATTTTAATTCTTAAAGCATCATAATAACCACTAGGTAGTGAAATATCACCATATGTTTTAGTTGGAAAAGAAAAATTACCAATTTCTACACTAACATCATAATCAAATCCATTTTGTTTAATTGTATCTAAAGCAATTTGTCTAAACTCGTCTTTATGAGCTTGTGCAATTTCAATTGCTTCTTCCTTAGAATTTACACCACTACAAATTTCATTCATGTAAGCTAAAACATTATCTCTAACTATATATTTTAAATTTTGATCTTCTTTACTATCACTATTTGCTATAACATGAAGCCTAAATACACTATTGGCTAAATCCTCAGATACAGCGCTTACGTAAGAAAAAGCACAAACAGTTACATATAAAAATAGTAAAAATAAAATCAAAATGGAATATTTTACTTTTTTGTTACATATAATATTTAATAAAGCTCTCAATATTAAAACCCCCAATCAAAAAATAAAAATTGTAAAAATATCTCTTTAAAAAAAGTATTAACCAAAATAAAAAAAATATACATGTCTTTGTAAAAAATGCAATGTATAAATGTCGAAATATTTTTTGTATTTATTATGAAATAATATTGACATATTTTTGTAACAATGGTAAAATTTACCAGTAAGCTAAAACGGAAGATAAAGGTAGGGATTGTAATGGATTATATGAATAATCAAGTGAGAAAAGTATGTGGTTTTTATGTGAATGAAAGTCATCTAACCAACATACTACTACCTCATATTAACAGAAGAATTAAAGAAGGAGTAAAAATAATAACAATCTTAGAAGACGACCTTATAAATAATGTAAAAGAATTATTATCAAGAATAAATTTAAATCAAGATACACAAGAAAAAATATTGGAAATAAATTGGACAAGAAAACAAAAATGTAAATATAGTCAAATAAAAGAACAATTAAATGAAAAAGACGTAAATAAAATAGATATAATTATAAAAGGAAGTAAAGAATACATAGAAATAGCTAATTTAAATATAGAAAAAGCAATAAAAAATGTACAAGGAAAAGAAATAAATGTTATAAATTGTTATGAAATAGGTGAAGATAAAAATATAGACTATATTATAGAAAATTATGATTTTAAATTAGAAACATCAGGACTAAAAAAGATAGAAAAATTAAACAAAACAAGGATATCTTAACCTTATATTTATATAATATATATACCCTTTATTGTTAAACAAAAAGGTTTAATAATAGAGGGTATTTTAAATAAAAAATAGATATTGACTTATTCTTTTTTATGGTATAATATATAAGCATTGAAAGGTAAGACAATACAAGCAAAACTACTTAATAAATACTTAAATAAAAAGGAAGTATGAATTATGGATGAAAAATATGAAAAAGTAAAAGAAATATTAAAAAAATATAATCAAGAACAATTATTAATTTGGTATGATAAACTAATTGAACAAAAGAAAGAAGAATTATTAGATCAAATATTAAAAATTGATTTTGATCAAATAGAAGAATTATATCAGGAAACAAAAGGTAAAAAAGATTTTAAGGACTGTAAAGTTGAGCCATTATCATATATAGATAAACAAAAAATACCAACTGAAGAAAGAGAAAGATACGAAAAAGAAGGAATAAAACTAATAAAAGAGGGTAAATATGCCGTAGTAACAATGGCTGGTGGACAAGGTACAAGACTTGGACACAATGGACCAAAAGGAACATTTGAATTAGAAGTTGGAGAGAAAAAACCATTATTTACACTTCTTGCTCAAACAATAAAAGAAGCAAGAGATAAATATGATGCAGTTATTCCATGGTATATAATGACAAGTAGAGAAAATAATTATAAAACAACAGAATTCTTCAAAAGACATAACTATTTTGATATGGGAGAAGAAAATGTAAAATTTTTCATCCAAAATGAATTACCAATGATAGACACACAAGGAAAGATTTTAGTAGATGAAAAAGGAATGGTAAAAGAAGCAGCAGATGGACATGGTGGAATTTTTGAAGCTATGCGAAAAGAAGGCATAACTGAGGAAATGGAAAAAAGAGGAATAGAATGGATTTTTATTGCAGGAGTAGATAATGTACTTGCAAAAATGGTAGACCCATTATTAACAGGAATTGCAATAGATAAAAATTTCCTTGCAGCAGGAAAATCTGTTGTTAAAAATAATCCAAAAGAAAAAGTAGGAGTATTTTGCAAGAAAAATAATAAACCAAGTGTTATAGAATATACAGAAATTACAGATGAGATGGCTGAAAAAGTAGATGAAAATGGAGAACTTCTATATGGAGAATCTCATATACTATGTAATTTATTCAATATAAAAGCAATAGAAGAGATTGCAAAAAACAAATTACCATATCATAGTGCATTTAAAAAAGCAAAATATATTGACAAAAACGGAGTAATAGTAGTACCTACAGAACCTAATGCATATAAATTTGAATCATTTATCTTTGATGCATTTGAAAAATTAAATGATATGGCAATATTAAGAGTAAAAAGAGAAGAAGAATTTGCACCAGTAAAAAATGCTGAAGGTGTAGATAGCCCAGAAACAGCAAGTAAGCTATATAAAGAATATATAAAAAATAGAAACAAATAATATATTAATGTGGCAAGGAGGAAATATGGAGAAGTGGTTAGAAAAATATAATGAATGGTGCAATAATCCAATTTTTGATGAGGAAACCAAACAAGATTTATTAAGCATAAAAGATAATGAAGAAGAAATAAAAGATAGATTCTACAAAGATTTAGAATTTGGAACAGCAGGTTTAAGAGGAGTAATTGGAATTGGAACAAATCGAATGAATAAATACACCGTTACAAAAGCAACACAAGGTTTAGCAAATTTTATAATAAAGGAAAATACACAAAATAAAGGTGTTGCAATAAGTTATGACTCAAGAAATATGTCAAAAGAATTTAGTGAGGAAACAGCATTATGTTTAAATGCAAATGGAATAAAAACATATATATTTGATGAGTTAAGACCAGTACCAGAATTATCATTTGCTGTAAGAGAATTAGGATGCACAGCAGGAATAATGATAACAGCAAGTCACAATCCTCCAAAATATAACGGATATAAAGTATATTGGGATGATGGAGCACAAATTGTTGCGCCAAAAGATAAAGAAATAATTGAAGAAGTAAAAGCAGTTGTAGATTTTTCAAAAATAAAATCAATGGAAAAAGAAGAAGCAATAAAACAAGGCTTATACAATGTAATAGGAAAAGATATTGATGACAAATATATTGCAGAGTTAAAAAAACAAATTATAAATCCTGATATAATAAAAGAAGTAGGAAAAGATATAAAAATAGTTTATACACCATTACATGGAACAGGAAATAAGCCTGTAAAAAGGGTTTTGTCTGAACTAGGATTTACAAATGTATATATTGTACCAGAGCAAGAAAAGCCTGATGGAAACTTTCCTACAGTAGAATATCCAAACCCAGAAGATGAAAAAGCATTTAAATTAGCCTTAGATTTAGCAAATAAAGTGAATGCAGACATTGTTCTTGCAACAGATCCAGATGCTGATAGGCTAGGTGTATATGCAAAAGATGTAAAAACAGGAAAATACATGGCATTTACAGGAAATATGTCAGCAATGTTAATTGCAGAATATATTTTAAATCAAAAACAACAAAAAGATATATTACCTAAAAATGGTGTATTAATTAAATCAATTGTTTCAACTAATATGGCAGATGCAATAGCAAAAGAATATAATTTAGAATTAATAGAAGTATTAACAGGATTTAAATACATAGGGGAGAAAATAAAAGAATTTGAAAAAACACATGAAAAAGAATATGTATTTGGATTTGAAGAAAGTTATGGATGTTTAGTAGGAACACATGCAAGGGATAAAGACGGAATATGTGCTGTAATGATGCTGTGTGAAGCAGCAGCTTTTTATAAAAAACAAGGCTTAACATTATGGGATCAAATGATTAAGATGTATGAAAAATATGGATACTATAAAGAAGGAATAACATCAATAACAATGGAAGGAGCAGATGGCGCAGAAAAAATAAAGCAAATAATGGAAGAATTAAGAAATAATGTGCCAACTGAATTTGGAGAATATAAAGTAATAAAAGTAAAAGATTATAAAACTAGTGAATGTAAAGATTTACAAACAAATAATATTTCAAAAATAAATTTACCAACATCAAATGTCTTGTATTATGATTTAGAAAATGATGGATGGTGTTGTGTAAGACCTTCTGGAACAGAACCTAAAATTAAATTTTACATGGGAGTAAAAGGAAAAACTAATGAAGAAGCAAATACTAAATTAGAAAATTTAAAACAAGCAATATCAAAATTAGTATAAAAACCGAAAAAGGAATCTAATTATTAGATTCCTTTTTCCAACCTTTTATATTACTTCTCATAATAGCACCATACAAATTAGACCTAATATGTGGTATATCAATTTGCAAATTTTTTATCATTTGTTTCATATCTTCTCTTTTAGAAACACCGTCCATAGGACAAGATTTTGGCATAACTTGTATATTATTTTTTCTAATAAATTTTCTAATATCTTTTTCTGGTGCATAAACAAGAGGTCTAATTAAAGTAATTTTTGATCTGTCCATGTAGCTAACTGGAGCAAATGTTGAGATACAGCCAGTATAAAATAGATTTAATAAAAAAGTTTCTAAAACATCATCTTCATTATGGCCTAAAGCAATTTTATTACAAGTTTCACGAATAGCAACACTATTTAAAATTCCACGTCTTAAATTGGCACATAGTGAACATGGATTTTTTTCATTTCTAATATCAAAAACAATTTCCTTAATATGACTTTCTTCTTCAAAAAAAGGGACATCTATATCTTTACAAATATTTTTTAAAAAATCACTATCAAAAAATTCAAAACCGGGATTAACACTAACAGCTATTATATCAAATTTTTTTGGATAAAATCGTTGTAAAGCTTTGAATCCCATAAGTAAAGTAATAGAATCCTTTCCACCAGATAAACCTATAGCAATTTTATCTCCTTCTTCAATCATATTATAATCTTCGATTGCTTTTCTCATATAACCTAATATTTTTTGCATAATAAACTCCTATGAATATAAATCTAATATTAATAATTATACAAGCAAAATACACAAATTTCAATTAAAACATTGAAATAATAGCTAAAATATTATATACTAAAAAAGAATTATATGTGCTCATAGCTCAACAGGATAGAGCAGTCGCCTCCTAAGCGACCGATAGAGGTTCGAGTCCCCTTGGGCACACCAGGATTATTACTTTATCGGATTGGTTGATATTAGCTGTAGCTGGGCTGATATCAACTTTTTTTATATATAAAAAAAGACTAACTAAAATGTTAGCCTAGAACTTATGCAGAGTATCTTCAATAATATAAGACAATTGTAAGACATCTTCATTTTCTGATTGTACATAGAAAAATGGAAGTCCAGTTCCGAGTTTCTTTATACATATGAACAGAAACTATTCCAATTTCTTCTCCAACAATTTGAGAATGACCTTCTTCATCAGTATACATAATGAATCTCCTTTTCTGACATATTTTACTTATCTTTAGCAATAAAAAGTATTCTATCACAGTAAAAACAAAAAATATGTCGAACTCTGTAAAGATAGAAATAAATTTTAAATATGACTAGAAAAGATTTAAAACATATAAAAATATTTTATTAAAAAGACATTCAAAGTAATTAATTTGCAATAATATTAGAAAAAATGAAAAACATATTGTAAATCTAAATGGTATAGCATTAGACAGATTTGACAACTTGGATAAATAATTCCAATATTTACCATGTTTGTCGAAAACGGATTTATGGAAAAGACTTACATTTCAAGAAATTTCGACATTTTTTGTTATAAAAAGTATTGCATTTTTTATAAATAAATTATAGAATATAAAACAAGGAAAAGATTTGCACTCACAACAGTTTAATCTTTACCCTAACGCGTTATACAAAAAGTCATAGGACATTTTTGTTTTTTAACAAAATCACATAAATACTTGTGTTTACAGATATTTACAGCTACATGTGGAAAAAAATTCAAAAAAATGTCTTAAAATATTGAATTTTGTAATAAACTTATGGTACACTAAAAATGTCGAAATCTTTTTATTGCATTTTATAAAAATAAGAGATAAAATGTTGTTCAGTTCTAAAGATATAGAAACAGTATAAACAAAAAGAGAGATAAGATAGTTCATTTTGCGGTTGCCCTATCTTATCTCTAAGCCACATACACGAGGTATATGTATCTATAGTATACCTCTCAATGTAAGATAAGTCAACAAAAATCGGTCGATTTAAAGATAGTTTTTTCGACAAAAATGGAAAGAAATGGAAAAATTTATGAGGAATATTATGGAAAAAGAAATAGAAAAAAGGATTATGGAACAATGTAATATTAGGCAAAAAGTATTAATTAGATTATTTCCTAAAACATTTGTAAAAGTATATCATATAGGAAGAATGGATGTAATAAATTGTATACTAAAAAGTGATGATATTGCTTAATAATATAAATGTGTGTTAAAATATCAGAAACAAGGTGATATTTAACAGCTTTTTAGTTAAATGGAAAAATATAAAAATGAAAGAGAAGATTATGGAAGAAAAATTTATGAAAGAAGCACTAAAAGAAGCACAAAAAGCGTATAATAAGCTAGAAATACCAGTAGGTGCTATTATAGTAAAAGATGGAAAAATAATTGCTAGGGCGCATAATATAAAAGAAGAAAAAAAGGATACAACAAAACATGCAGAAATTATAGCAATTCAAAAAGCAAGTAAAAAATTACAAAACTGGAGATTATCTGATTGTGAAATGTATGTTACTTTAGAACCATGTTCAATGTGTGCAGGAGCATTAATACAAGCAAGAATAAAAAAATTGTATATAGGAACAATGGACCCAAAAACAGGAGCTTGCGGTTCTGTATTAAATTTATTACAAGATTATACTTTCAACCATAAAGTAGAAGTAGAAACGGGAATATTAAAAGAAAAATGTGAAGAAATTCTAAAAAATTTTTTTAAAGAGTTAAGAAAAATAAAAAAATAATATAAAAAATGGAGAGATGACTCGAGTGGTTTAAGGTGTGTGTCTCGAAAACACATGTAGGGTGATACTCTACCGTGGGTTCGAATCCCACTCTCTCCGCCAAATACAAAACTAACAGTAACAAAAAGTTTACTGATAGTAAAATATACATATTAAAATAATCTTAAACAAGCATATAACATATTTTAGAGTATGTCTATACATAGTAGAGTTTTTATATTAAGTATGATTTAATTTAAACAAAAGAAAAAAGAGGTAAAAAATGGACATATATGCAAAGTCGTTAAGATATTTAAAAAGAAAGATAAGAAATGAAAACTTAACAAAAGAAGAATGGGATATATATGCTCATGAAAATTATTTATTCAGTTCATTAACACTAATTGATAAGAAGAAAGTAGGAAGCTTTGAAGAATTAAAGAAAAAATTATTAAAAGAAAAGGAAGAACTATTTTTATATAATAATAGTTTATATAATGATATAAAAAGAATTCAGAAAACTTTAGATAAAAATATTGAGAATAGAGGAATAGACGATTTTATAACAAGAGCTACAAGTCTGAAATTGGACAAATTAATAAACGAGTTTTATGAAACTATAGAAGAAAGAGAATATCCTGAAAAAAGTGAAATGTACGAAGCTTATGAAATGTCATATTATATGTTAAAAGAAATGATGATAACTAACAAAAGATTTCCTATGGTAGAAGAATGGAATAAATATGCAAATGAAACAGGATTATTAAACTCAGAATCAATAAAATATATTGCTAGATTAGAATGGCATTTTTTAGAAATAAAACTAAAAAGAGAAACAAACATGAAATGTTATACAAAATGGAAAAGTGAATATGAAGAAGAAACAATAAAAGTGATTTTTTAACATAAATAAAGGATAGAGACTTGCACTCACAACAGTTTAATCTCTATCCAAACGCACTATACAAAAAGTATAGAACATTTTAATTATACAGTATTTTATAATAAAAGTCAAATATCTTTATAAAAACATAGATTTTACCTATGAAACTATATATGCTAATAAAAGTAATTATATAGTTGTATTTGTTAGCAAATATGATATAATGTTAAAATAATTAAGAAAAAATATAAAATCAAAACAAAGTTTATTTCTTGTAAAGGAGATAGTTATGAGAAAAAATAGATTTATAAAAATGTTTATTGTATTGTTTGTAATTTCAATAATTGCAATAACAGTAATAAGTATCATTGTAAAATACCAAGTAGAGGGTGAAACTAATATGCCATTTGAAATCTCAAAAATAATGGTGATAAGTACTGCGGGAGGAATACAAAAAGAGCAAACAGAAAATAAATGGGATTTAGATTTAATACAGAGTAATGATGTGTATATAGATATAATAAAAAATAAAAATTATAATAAGGAAGAAATAATAGATAAAATTATAATAGATAATTTAACTATAGAAACAAAACCATTAAAAGGAGAAGTAAAAACATATAGATTAGATGGAGAAACAGGAGCACTTACAAATTCAGAGGATGCTAGAGTAGAAAATTCGTTAGAATATACTGGTTCAGAAAAATCAGATCTTAAAAATCTTCAAATAGCAAACCAAGGAGGATTAATTCTTTTAAGATTTGTAAATGAAAATTTGGGAAATTATACATCAAATGATGATACAGAAATTAGACATGATGGAACATTACTTGGAAAAATAGGAATAACAAATGAAGAAATAAAATTTACAGTATCGTTTGATTTATCAATAGAATTAAAATCTGAAAAGAAATATAAAACCAACATTGTATTAGAAATGCCAACAGGAGATATAGTGCAAGAAGGAACAACAAATTATCAAATGAATGGAGATAATATTGTATTTAAAAGATATTAATTAAAAATGAATTTATCTATTGCTAAAATCATTTTTTCGTTATATAATTACTTTTGGTATGAGAACTTACATTTGTATGGAAAACAACATTCAATAAAAAGCTATGAACCTTGTCAGGTCGGAAACGAAGCAGCAATAAGTAGTGTATTTATGTGAATATTGTTTTCCATAGAGATGTAAGAAGCTCACACCATTTTTTATAAAGAGGAGAAACCTATGGAATATACAGCACTATATAGAAAATTTAGACCATTGAATTTTGATGAAATGGTAGGACAAACACATATAACAAAAACATTAAAAAACCAAATAATATCAAATAGAATTGGGCATGCCTATTTATTTAATGGTGGACGTGGAACAGGAAAAACTTCTGCTGCTAAAATATTTGCAAGAGCAATCAACTGTTTAAATCCAAAAGATGGTGAACCATGTAATGAGTGTGAAATTTGTAAAGCCATATTATCTGGCTCATTAACTGATGTTGTAGAAATGGATGCTGCATCAAATAATAGTGTAGAAGATATACGTTCCATTCGTGATGAAGTAAATTTCTTACCTACACTTGCTAAATATAGAGTGTATATTATAGATGAGGTTCATATGCTATCAACCGGAGCTTTTAATGCATTATTAAAAACACTAGAAGAGCCACCAGCACATGTAAAATTTATACTTGCAACTACAGAACCACAGAAATTACCAGCAACAATATTATCAAGATGTCAAAGATTTGATTTTAAAAGAATATCAAATGATGATATAATAAAAAGGTTAGAAATAGTATGCCAAAAAGCACAAATAGATGCAACAAAAGAAGCATTAGAAATAATAGCAATACTATCAGAGGGAGCAATGCGTGATGCATTAAGTATACTAGAAAGATGTGTACAAGAAGGAAATAATAAAATTGATGAGAACAAAGTAAAAGAATTAGTAGGAATTCCACCAATAACCTTTGTAAACAAAATTGTTAAAAACATAATAGAATATGATGCCCCAGGAGCATTGAATTCACTAGATGAAGTTATAAAAGAAGGAAAAGATTTACAAAATTTAATATGGGAAATTATTAAATATGTAAAAGACATACTAATATATAAAACAAGTAAAAACTTGGCAATTTATAATAAAGAAGAAATAAAACAAATAGAAGAATTAACTAAAGATATATCGAAAGAAAGATTAATTAACCTTATTTATTCTTTATCAGAAATACAAAATGATATAAAATGGTCAACACAAAAAGAAATAATGTTACAAACGGGAATAATAAAACTATGTATAAGTACACAAAATGATGGAATAAAAGAACTAAGAAAAAAAGTAGAAGACTTAGAACAAAGAATAAATACAGGAAATATACAAATTCAAACTAATAGAACTCAAGAAAAACAAAAAGCTACAACTATTAATACGCAAAATAGTATATCTAACCAAGATGTAAAACCTAAAAAAACAGGAGAAAATTTAAAAAATATATCATCAGAAGAATATTGGCCAAAAGTTTTGGAAAATTTGAAAAATACAGGTAAGATGGTATTATATTCAAATCTTATAAATACAAAAGCAAAACAAAAAGATGATTTAACCTTAGAAATAATCTTCCCAAATGGACTAACACCATTTGGAAAGACATTACTAGAAAGACCAGAAAATATTAATGAATTATCAAAATTAGTATCTATGGAATGCGGTAAAGTAATGAGAATAAAATATATAGATGAAAAAGAATATGTACAAAAACAAGAAAACAGTATAGAAGATATGGTAAAAAATCTTGATATACCAATAAATATAATAGATGAATAATAAAAAATAAAGGAGGAACAAAAAATGGCTAAAAGAGGAGGATTCCCAGGAATGGGTGGAGGATTCGGAGGAATGAATCTAAATAGTTTAATGAAAGAAGCTAAAAAAATGCAAGCAGATATTGAAAAATCACAAGAAGAATTATCTTCAAAGGAATTTGAAGCAACAGCAGGTGGAGGAGCAATAACAGTAAAAGTTTCTGGTTCAAAAGAAATTAAAGGAATTACAATAAAAAAAGAAGTGGTAGATCCAGAAGATGTAGAAATGCTACAAGATTTAATTTTAACATGTACAAATGAGGCATTAAGAAAAGTAGATGCAGCACAAGCAGCATCAATGGGAAAATATAATATACCAGGATTAATGTAATTACAAGGAGAAAACTATGTCATATTATTCACCATCAATAGAAAAGTTAGTAGAAGCTTTTGAAAAATTACCAAGTATAGGCCATAAAACAGCTGTAAGATTAGCATTTCACATATTAGAATCTAGTAAAGAAGAAACAGATGAATTTGTACAATCAATTTTAAATGCAAAACAAAATTTAAAATATTGTTCAAAATGTTACAATATATCAGATACAGATCCATGTACAATATGCGCAAATCCTAAAAGGGATGAAAGCATTATATGTGTTGTAGAAGACGTAAAAGATATAATTGCAATGGAAAAAACTCATGAATTTAAAGGAGTATATCATGTACTACATGGTTCAATATCTCCAATGAATGGAATAGGGCCAGATGATATAAAACTAAAAGAATTATTACAAAGACTAGACCCACAAATTGTAAAAGAAATTATACTTGCAACTAATCCAAGAGTAGAAGGAGAAGCAACAGCAATGTATATATCAAAATTAGTAAAACCTCTAGGAATAAAAGTAACAAGAATTGCTCATGGAATACCAGTTGGAGGGGATTTAGAATATACTGATGAGATAACATTAACAAAAGCTTTAGAAGGAAGACGAGAATTATAAAAACTATAAATTGTCATTGATAATAGTATTAGCTTCAGAAGTAGCAATAGTACTTAAATTTGCACCCAAAGCTGCAAAAAAATTACCTAAAGTATCAACTTCATCAGGATTAAGACCTTGGCTAAGGTAGATGGCAAGAATTGTAGCAAGAGTAATTAATTCAGTACCAGATAAATTATTAAAAAAATTCATACTCCCACCTCACATATTTATTATATGAAGTGGGAGTATAATTTGGTACAATAAATTATTTTAAAATAGTATTACAAATATCTTTACACGAATTCTTTTTAGCAAGAAGTTTAGCATTAACTTTCATTTTTTTCATTTTCTCAGGAGAATTAAATAAATCCTCTAAAACAGATTTAACATCATCATTTTTCTTTATCCAAATAGCAACATTTTTACTTTCCAAAAATGAAGCATTTTCTTCTTCTTGACCAGGAATAGGGTTTATAACAATAATAGGTAAACCGAGAAGCAAGGCTTTCAGTTGTTGTAAGTCCGCCAGGTTTAGTAATAACTATATCTGAAATACTCATAAGCTCAGGTACTTTTGTTGTATAATCTAAAATTTTTACTTTTTCCTCTTTATGAGAATGTCGTACTATATATTCAAAACTTTTTTTCATTTTTTCATTTCGTCCAGAAATAGCAACAATTTGTAAATTATCAAAATTATCTACTAAAGTTTGTAACATAGAATAAGTTCTAGATTTTCCGAGTCCAAATTCCCCACCTGCAAAAAATAGAATAGTCTTCTTATCTTCATGTAATCCAAACTCTTTTAAAATTTCTTTTTTATTATAGTGTTTTAAAAATTTATTCGAAAGAGGAATACCTGTTGCAAATACTTTATCTGCAGGAATTCCGTTTTTCTTCTAAGGCTAATTTCATACCATCATGTGCAACAAAAAAATAGTCTACTAAATTTGCATTAACTAACCATTGGTCATGTGGTGCGTAGTCTGTCATTATTGTAGCAATTTTAGAATTAATTTTTCCTTTAGCCTTTAAATATGTACACATTTGTGAACCAAATGGATGTGTAGAAATTATAATATCAGGATTATATTCTTGTAATAATTTATTCAATTTTAAAGCTAACAGCTTATTAGAATTATTACTGATTCTGGCAATAGTACCCTTTTGAGATTTTGAATAAATTTTTCCCCAAGCCCAAGGCATTTTTTTTGCCATTTCATTATATGCTGTTGTTGTTATTTTTTCTAAAGCTTTATTAACATATTTCATACAATCAACTAAATTTATTTCTACATCTTTAAAATTATCTTCTATATATTCTTTTATAGAGCGAGCAGCAGATAAATGCCCACCACCATAAGAAGCATAAAAAATTAAAACTTTTCTCATAAATTAAAATTTATCCTTTCAAAACTAATTTTAATACAATTAGATTTTAACATATAAAAATAAAAATATCAAAAAAATTTCGAAATTAGAATATTTTGCAAAAAATTTAACAAACTATAATTAAATAAAAACAAAATTACCAAATTAAAGAAAATATAAAAGGAGGTTAAAAATTTGAAAGAAATATTAAAAATAATTTCTATTCTAATATTAATAATAAGTTTAGCAATAGGTATTATTACACTAATAGAAATAAATAATCAAAATGAAGTATATGCAGCAGGAAATAGTTCAACATCAGATTTACAACTGATGGCAAGAGCAATAAATGGAGAAGCTAGGGGAGAACCATATGAGGGACAAGTAGCTGTACGGAGCCGTTATACTAAATCGTGTAAAAAGTCCAAACTTTCCCAATACTATAGCTGGAGTAATATATGAAAAAGGGGCATTTACAGCTGTAGCAGATGGACAAATTAATGTACCAATTGCGGAAGGTTCAACTGTATTAAAAGCAGCACAAGATGCTATGAATGGATGGGATCCAACTAATGGTTGTACTTATTACTTTAATCCTGATACAGCAACGAATAAGTGGATATGGTCTAGACCATATGTAAAGACAATTGGAAAACATAGATTTTGTAAATAAATTTTAAATAACATTAAAAAGGAGAAAAAATTATGAATATTAAAGAAAAATTAGTAGATTGGAAAAATAGGTTAAAAGATAGGCATATGCTAAGTGTAATTGTAGTAATGGGTGCTGTTATAGTAGGACTTGGTATATTTACCTATAAAAAACAAACAGAATTTAGACAAGCATCAGAAAATTCATATAATATGGCATTTTATGAATTAGTAGATTATGTTCAAAATGTTGAAACATATCTTGCAAAATCATTAATTTCAACAACACCAGAACATGGAGCAGAAACACTAACACACTTGTGGAGAGAAGCGGATCTTGCTCAAAGCTATTTGGCACAAATTCCAGTAGGAAGCCAAGAAATAGCAAATACTGCTAAATTCTTAAATCAAGTAAGTGATTATAGTTATTCTTTATCTAGAAAAAATATATATAATGAACCATTAACACAAGAAGATTTAGATAATCTAACAAATTTACACAAATATAGTGTAGAACTAAAAAATACTCTTGTTCAACTATCTGCTGATATGAACGAAGGGAGAATAAGTTGGGGAGAGCTAACTAAAAAAGGAAGTGTAGCTTTTGCACAACAAGTAAGCAATATTTCACAAGATAGTTTTTCTGGATTAGAAGAAAACTTCCATGAATATGCTGGTTTAATATATGATGGTGCCTTTTCAGAGCATTTAACAAATCCTGAAAGAAAAGGATTAACAGGTGAAGACATAGATGAAGAAAAAGCAAAACAAATTGCAATAGAATTTTTTGGACAAGATAAAATTGAAGAAATAACTTCAAATGGATTTTCAGAAAATGGTAATATTCCATCATATGATTTTTATATAAAATTAAAAGATAATAAAGATGACACAAGTGCAAGTATTTCTATATCTAAAAAAGGAGGACATATAGTATTTTCAAACTATAATAGGAATGTAGAAGCAGAAACAATAACACAAGAACAAGCAAATGAAATAGGAAAGAATTTCTTAGCTCAAAAAGGATTTCCAAATATGAAAGAAACATATTATTTAAAGCAAGAAGGAATTGTAACAATAAATTATGCATATGAGCAAAATGGAATAACAATGTATCCAGATTTAATAAAATTAAAAGTAGCACTTGATAATGGAGAGGTTCTAGGAATTGAAACAACAGGATATTTAAACTCACATTATGAAAGAAACTTACCAGAAGTTAAAATAACTAAGGAAGAAGCAACAAAAACAATAAATAAAAATCTACAAATAACAGCTTCATCTTTAGCAGTAATACCGACAGAATTCCAAACAGAACTATTATGCTGGGAATTTAAAGGAACAGTGGATGATACACAATTTTTAGTATATATAAATGCAGAAAATGGAAGAGAAGAAGATATATTAATTATACAAAATACACCAAATGGAACTTTAACTATGTAAAAATATTATATAAAGTATTGACAAAAAATCTCCTATTTTTATACAATAAATGTGTAAACATAGGAGGCGATAATATGGGGCTAATTAGCAATTTAAAAAATAAATTTAATGCAAATAAACAAAATGAAAGTAGGAATATACCTAGTAGATATGAAGGAATACAACAAGCTAATCTTACAATACAAAGAGAAGATGGAACAGAAGTTATTTTCTATCCAAAAGGAGTTAAATGGAACATCACTCATAGTAATGGGGAAATGACAAAATTAGTAACTGGAAAAATTGATATAGTAAGACCAGATGACACAATTTTCGTTGATTCGGGAGCTCCTGTATGCTTTGAGATTCCAAGAGATATGAGTATAGAACAAGCAATACAATCAGGATTTTTAGCTTCATTAGATTATAACGGGCATTTTGATAATTTAAATTATAATCAATATAATGTTTTGGGAAGACTAGTTATCCAAAATAATAATGCTAATATTATTCCATTTACTAATGCAGTATCTCAGAAGGTTCAAGAATTAAACCAAGAACTTATACAGGAAAGAGAACAAAAAAATTTAGAAATACAAAGAAAACAGCAACTAAGACGTGAAGAAGAAGAAAGACATATGCAACAGGTATTTGCAAGAGAAAAACAAGAAATGGAACAAAGAAGAGAAAATCCATCTTTCGTTGTAAGAAATCAAAAAAGAGATCATAATAATCAAATTTTATATAGTTATCAAACAGTAGATAGAAATACTGGAAAAGAAATCATACTTGGAAATGTCAGAAAATTAGCTAAGGATAGTCAATCAAATTATGTGTATGAGGGAAGAATGCAACTTTTGGATAACTCTGTATATCACATGAGAGATGAACTTGGCTATGCGGTTATATTTTCATCTGCATATAAATTAGAACAAATATCTGAAACACAAAACCCAGAATTAGTAGATAGAATTTCAAGATTACTGACAGTAAACAATTTACAAGATGATAAAATGGCATATTTAGGTCAATTAGACATAGAAGGAAATATTACAAGACAACTAGAACAAACATTGCCAGAAATGCAAGATTATATAAGAAGCTTACAAAGACAATATGAATCACAAACAGAAAGATAAAACGTAAAAAATAGTAAAATTACAAAAAACTACTACTATAAACTATAAAAAATAACACATACTATCCATATGAAAATATTTAATATTAAAAAACATCAAATACTTTGATAAATATAATTTAGAATATAAATATTTTCATGAAAATAAGGAGGTATTTGTTATGTCTAGAAATTCAAAATTGATTTCTAACAATTTAAGAGAAGAAATAGCAAAAGAATTAGGAGTATATGAACAAGTAAAAAAAGACGGTGGAAGTTGGGGAAATGTTTCATCAAAAGATTGTGGAAACATAGTAGCAAAAGCAATAGAAATTGCAAATAGAAGTGTAGAAAGATAGTTATATTAATAAGTAACAAAATAGCAGGTATTACCTGCTATTTTGTTGTAAAAATCCCTTTACTAATTAAAAAAATAAGTATATACTAGAAAAAAACAAAAAGGGTGGTCAAAAAAATGGAATATGAAAAAATAAAAAATGATATAAAACAAATATTATCAGAAAAAAGATATACACATTCTATTGGTGTGGCAAAAAGAGCAGAAGAACTTGCTAAAATTTATGGAATAGACGAGGAAAAAGCAAAAATAGTTGGTGTTGCACATGATATTGCAAAAGAAATGCCAAAAGAAGAAGCATACAGATATGCTGAAGAAAACAATTTAGAGTTAGATGAAATAGAAAAATTGAATCCTAAATTATTACATTCAAAAATTGGAGCAGATATTTGTAAAAGAAAATATAATTTTACAAAAGAAATGCAAGACGCAATAAAATATCATACAACTGGAAATGTAAATATGGATAAATTAGCTAAAATTATATTTATTGCAGATAAAACAGAAGAAAATAGAAGTTATGATGATTTAGATGAAATTGTACAAATTTCAAATAAAGATATAGATGAAGCAGTGTTATACATATGTAGTAGAGGAGTAAAAATGAATTTAGACAAAAAAGTTGTAATTCATCCAGATACAATAGATTTAATTAACAAAATACTAATAGATAGAATGTAACATTAATTTAGAAAATTAATATAAATATATAAAGCTAACCTTGCTTTATATGAAAATAAGAAAGGATATAATAAAAAACAAATGGATATTAAAGTAAAAGATATTATAAAAATATGTGATGCACAACTTATATATGGAAATGAAGCAGAAATATGCCAGAATTTTTCAAAAGATACACGAGAAATAAAAAAAGATGATGTATACATAGGAATAAAAGGAGAAAATTTTGATGGAAATACTTTATATGAAAAAGCATTAGAAAATGGAGCAAAAGTATGTATATTAGAAAATATCGAAATACCAGAACATATAAAAGAAATGTATAAAGATAGAACAATAATTAAAGTAAAAAATACCATTAAAGCAATTCAAGAAATAGCAACATATAAAAGAGAAATGTATAATATACCAGTTATAGCAGTAACAGGCAGTGTTGGTAAAACTAGCACAAAGGATATTTTAGCAAGTGTAATTTCTAAAAAGTATAAAGTATTAAAAACACAAGGTAATTTAAATAATCATATAGGATTACCATTAACAATATTAAAATTAAAAGATCATACGGCAATGGTAGTAGAAATGGGAATGAATTCGCTTGGAGAAATAAGTATTTTATCTAATATTGCTAAACCAACTATTAGTGTTATAACTAATGTTGGAACTGCACATATAGGAAAATTAGGCTCAAGAGAAAATATATTAAAAGCAAAATTAGAAATACTAGATGGAATGAGTAAAGATGGTACATTGGTTATAAATAACGATAATGATATGTTAAATAATTGGAATAAAAACAATAATACATACAATGTAGCTACTTTTGGAATTAATAATGATAGTGATGTAATGGCTAAAGATATTAAATTTGAAGAATATTCTACTAACTTTTTAGCTATTACAAAAAATGAAGAATTAAATGTAAAAGTTCCAGTAGGAGGAGAGCATTTTGTATATAATGCACTATGTTCAATTGTGGTAGGAAAACTATTAAATATAGATAATAAAGAAATACTAAAAGGAATTGAAGAATTTGAACTTACAAAAAATAGAATGGAAATAAAGAAAAATAAAAACAATGTAACAATAATAAATGATTGTTATAATGCAAATTATGATTCTATGAAAGCAAGCTTAGAATATTTATCAAAAAGTAAGCTAAAACGAAAAATTGCAGTATTGGGAGATATGCTAGAATTAGGAGAATATTCAAAACAATTACATGAAAAAGTAGGAGGGGAAGTTGCAAAAAACAAAATAGATATATTAATTACAGTTGGAAAAGAGGCTAAAAATATATTAAATAAAGCAATTTCTATGGGAATGGAAAAAGAAAATGCATATAATTTTGAAACAAATGAACAAGCAATAGAATTACTAAGTAAAATTTTAAAACCTGAAGATATAGTCTTAGTAAAAGCATCAAATGGTATGCACTTTAATAAAATTATAGAAAAAATAATTTAATAAAATTCTAGGGAGGTATATATGAGTAAAATAAAATTGGCAGTTGTTTTTGGGGGAATCTCTACAGAACATGAAGTTTCAATTGTTTCTGGAACATCGGTAATAGAAAATTTAGACAAAAATAAATACGAAATATATCCTATTTATATAGCGAAAGATGGAAGTTGGAATAAATATACAAAAGAAGTTCATACAATAAGAACATTAGAAATAAATGAAAAATTAGAAGAAGTAGAAAAAATAGATAATGTCATAAGAACTTTAAAACAAATGGATGTAATTATGCCTGTATTACATGGTATAGGAGGAGAAGATGGAACAATACAAGGATTATTCGAAATGATTAAAGTTCCATATGTAGGATGTGGTGTACTTGCGTCAAGTGTTGGAATGGATAAAGTATATACAAAGATAATATTTGATAGAGCAAATATCAATCAAACTAAATATGAATACATAAAAAAGGAAAAAGAAGACTATATTTACATAGACAAACAATTCAATGAAAATAAATGCTCTTTAGAAGAACTATGTAAAATAATACAAAAAAACTTGAAATATCCAATGTTTGTAAAACCATCAAATTCTGGCTCAAGTGTAGGAATAAATAAGGCAAAAACAATAGAAGAATTAAAACAAGCCATTGAATATGCAGCAAAATTTGATACAAAAATATTAGTTGAAGAAGGTATTAATGGAAAAGAAGTAGAATGTGCAGTCTTAGGAAATGAAGAAGTAATAGCATCATGCGTGGGAGAAATAAAACCTGCAGAAGAATTTTATAGTTTTGATGCAAAATACACAAATAAAGAATCTGAAACAGAAATACCAGCAAAAATAGAAGATGAAATAAGTGAAAAAATTAGAAAATTAGCAATAAAAGCATTTAAAGCAATAGATGGAAAAGGTTTATCAAGAGTAGACTTTTTTGTTGAAAATGAAACAAACAAAATTTATATAAATGAGATAAATACATTACCAGGATTTACAAAAATAAGTATGTATCCAAAACTATTTGAACAACTTGGAATAGAATATAAAACATTATTAGATAAACTAATACAACTAGCACAAGAAAAATAAATAAAGGAGAAAAATACATGCAAGTAGAAGTTGAAATAAATGCAAAACACATAATTGATGGAACACAAGAGGGCGAGAAAAATAAATGTATAGGTGAAATAACATATTACAATAAAGGTGCAATACTAGAATTTACAGAAAAACATGAAGAACAAGAATTAAAATTTAAAATGAGCATATTAGAAAATAAGATAATAACATATAGAAATAATCAAAGCCTAATATTCGATTTAGAACATAAAAGTAAATCCGCATTAACAACACCATATGGAGAAATAAAAATAAATGTAACCACAAAAAAAATAAACATAGTAAAATCACAAGAGCAAATAAAAGAAATAAACTTAGAATATGAAATTGAACTAGAAAATGGTATGAAATATGATAATTTAGTAGATATAGTTGTTAAATAAATGTATATAAAACTAGTCAAAAAGTTTTCGAATAAAACTATAATAAATTTGACTAGTTTTTTATTTTAAAACTATTGAAATAAAGCCATATTGTTGGTATAATTTATTTGCCATAAATATATGGGAGGATGTTGAAATGATATTTAAAGACTATTACAAAATACTAGAGATAGATGATAATAAAGTAACAATGGAAGATATAAAACAAGCATATCGTGAGCAAGCAAAAAAATATCATCCAGATGTAAATGTAGGAGATATAAAAGCAGAAGAAAGATTTAAAGATATAAATGAAGCATATCAAGTTTTATCTAATGGAGTAACCAGAAGAAAATATGATAGAATGTGGAATACACATATAGGAAATAAAAGAAAAAAACAAGCATATGAAGAAAGCAAACGTAGTGCTGATTCAGTCTTTAGCGATTTCTTTAACATGTTTTTTGGAAATATGACCCAAGCAACAGAAAATAAAAAGTCTGGACAAAAAAATGTACCAATAAAAGGAGAAAATGTAGAAACAGCAATTTCAATTTCTGTCATTGAAGCATTCTATGGAATGAATAAAAAAATATCATTACGAACAGTAGACGGAAAAATGAAAACTTTCAACATCAAAGTACCAGCAGGAATTAGAGACAATGAAAAAATAAGACTAATTGGACAAGGAAAAGCAGGACAAAATGGTGGAAAAAATGGAGACTTATTTATAAAAATTCAGATAGAAAAAGATAGTAAATTCGAATTAGTAGGATATGATTTATATACATCACTATATTTAACACCTTGGGAAGCAGCTTTAGGAACTCGTGTTAACTTAGATGCAATAGATGATACAGTATCTATATATATACCAGCAGGAATAGAAAGTGGAGAAAAGTTACGTATTCCTGGAAAAGGATATAAAGATGGAAAAGGCGGAAGAGGAGATTTAACAGCTAGTGTAAAAATAATGGTACCAAAAAACCTAACAAAAGAAGAAAAAGAATTATACGAAAAAATGAAAGAAATATCTAAATTTAATCCTAGAAATAGAGAATAATGATGTTGACATAAATTAAGGAAGCGAAATGTATTGACATCAATGGCTGAAAATAGTATAATTATGTATAGTGGTAAAAAACGGACTACTATACATAAGATAAAAAATAGAAGTGAGGTGTAATAATATGGAGACATGGCAAGGAAAGCATTTCAGCATAACAGATCCAAAAGATGTAAACACAGTAATTTATCAAATCAATAAAACAGAAAAAGAATTTTTAAAAGATTCACCTAAATATACTGTTCAAAGACTTGATTATACGGAAGAACTTCGTGGAGAGTACAAACAAAAAACTTTTTTTGTAGACAATCCATCAGATGATTATGATCAGCTAGTAATACTTTCTTTTGGAAAAGAAAAAGTTGTTGTTAATATGGCTCTATTAGAAGGAACAAAAATAACAATTTCTAAAAAACCTATGCCACTAAAATTTGACACAATATATTCTGAAAAAGAAACAGTTTATAAAGAATTCAACTATACACCAAACTTAAAAAGACCTATATCTATTATAGATCCAGAAACAACAGAAGAAGTCAAACCAGTTGTTTATCTTGACAAAGAAACGAATGAAATAAAAGGAAAGTGCAAGCTTAAAGCTAATAAGCCTTATTTTGCATTTGAAATTAGAGATAAGAAAGAAGATTAGAAAAAGGGAGAGGTATTGTATGAATACTACAAATGTAGAGAATAATCCAGGAGCTGCATCAGTAATTTTATTAAATAATAGGGACAAGAACTTAGAAGTTGCATGTTCAGTTATTATGGCAGAAAATGATGTGGAAAAAAATCCACTAAAAATAACAGATGCAAAAATGCATAAATGCTATTATGATAAAGATAAACATACTGCGGCAAGAGAATATAATGGTAAAATGCACACTGCAGATTTTAACATTATGCAAGAAGAAAGAAATTCTAGATTTGCTCAAAATAGAGATATAGAAAATGTATCAGAAGAAGATTTAGCAAAATCAGGAATTCATATAAATGAAAAAGGTGAAATCGTAAGAGATTCTGAGGAAATGACACACTAATATATACAAAAGACAGAGGTGAATTTGTATGAGTTATAAAATACAAGGAGCTGTAAGAAGAAATAAAAGAAATTTTATAATATTTGCTATACTATGGGTAATCTTATCCATAGTTTTAGTGATGCCAATTTCATATAGTATTGTAAATGCAACAGTAAATGGTTCTTTTAATTTAGGAAAATTTTTTGAAGAGATATTTTTAGCAATGTCTAGTTTAGGAACTGTATTAGCAAAAACTTTTACAGCTGAATACATTGGAACATTTTTGTCTACATTACTTAAATTTAGTGTGGTATATGCAATATTCATATTAATAGGTTTAATAAGAACAGCACCTAAAAATGAATATTCAGACATAGAACACGGTTCAAGCGACTGGTCAAAAAATGGAGAGCAATATAGAATCTTAAGTAATAAAAAGGGAATAATCTTAGCACAAAATAACTATTTACCTGTGGATAAAAGAGGAAACGTAAACGTATTGGTAGTTGGACGGTTCAGGTTCTGGTAAATCTGCATCATATTCAATACCAAATGCATTTCAAATGTTAGGTTCATATGTATTTACAGATCCAAAAGGTGAATTATATGATAAGACAGCTGGATATTTAAAACAACATGGATATGAAATAAAAGTACTAAACCTAGTACGTCCACAATTTAGTGATGGATATAACCCTTTAATGCATATATCTAGTGAATTAGATGTAGATGTTATTGCGAATACAGTAGTAAAAGGACAAAAAACAGAAGCGGGACAAGATCCTTATTGGGATGATATGGCAGAAATGTTATTAAAAGCATTAATATATTATTTAATAGCAACAAGACCAGAAGAAGAACAAAACTTAGCAAGCTGTGCAGAACTAGTAAGAGCTGCGAACTCAAATGGAGGAAGTAACCTGCTTACAGAATTAATGAATCAATTACCATATGACCACCCAGCAAGAATGAACTATAAATCTATTGAAATAGCACCAGAAAAAACATATGGTTCTATACTATCTTCATTACAATCTAAACTAGGTAAGTTTGACTCTAAAGAAATAGCAGAACTAACTTCAACAGATACAATAAACTTTGAAGAAATAGGAAGCAAAAAAACAGCAGTATATGTTATATCATCAGATACACATACAGCATATGACTTTTTACTTACAATATTCTTCTCGCAAATGATACAACAACTTTATGATTTTGCAGATAAAAACGGAGGAGCATTACCAGTACCTACATACTTTATATTAGATGAGTTCGCAAACATTGGTAAAGTTCCAGATTTTGATAAAAAAATATCAACAAGTAGAAGTAGAAAAATATCTTTTAGTGTTATACTACAAAATTTAGACCAACTAGAGGCAGTATATGAAAAGTCATATGAAACAATAATAGGTAACTGTGATACACATGTATTCTTAGGAAGTAATTCACAAAAAACAGTAGAATATTTCTCAAAGGCATTAGGAGAAAAAACAATAGAAAGAGATAGCATATCTGTAAATAAAGACAAACATAACTGGAGACAAGGTACAAGTGTATCAGACCAAGTAATGGCAAGAGCATTAATGACTCCAGATGAGTTAAGAAGAATGGATAATGACCTTTGTATAATATTTGAAAAAGGAATAAAACCAATAAAAGCACATAAATTTTATTATTTCCAAACACCAATGGCAAAAAAATTAGCTGCTTATACATTAGACCATAATGACGTAAGAGATGTACAAAGAGGTGAATGGAGAAAATACAATCCATATAATCCATATGTGCCAGAAGATAAGAAAAAACAGGTTGAAAACTTAAAAGTAGAGTCATTAGATGACTTATTCGATGAACCAGAAGAAAAAGAAGAACCTAAAAAGGCAGCAAAGATGGAGGAAATAAAAGTAGAACCAGTAGTACAGCAAGAAGCACCAATGCTACCACAGGATAACAGCAATGATGATGAGCTAGATAAAGACTTACAAAAAGAATTAGAAGCAAAATTTGATGAACTATTTGGTCCATTAGAAGATAATGATTAAAAAATAAAAATGTTAAAAAAGGCTACAAAATTATGTAGCTTTTTTAGTTTATATTATTCTAACATTACTCTATCTTTTCATATTTAAGCAAATTTATTTCATAAAACTTAAAAACAAATGTTTTAATTCTATTGACTTTTAATCAGGAATTATATATAATTCTAATATAATTATTATTCTATGTGAGGGGACCAAATATGAAATTTGTACATATAGCAGATATGCATTTTGATATACCATTTTCAACACTTGCAAAAAACGATTTAGGAAATGCAAGGAGATTAGAACAAAGACAAATATTTAAGCAAATAATTGAATATATAGCACAAAATGAAATAGATCATCTATTTATTTGTGGAGATTTATATGAACATGAATATGTAAAACAAAGCACTATAGAATATATAAATAATTTGTTTAAAGAAATACCAAATACAAAAATATACATTGTTCCAGGAAACCATGATCCAAGAGTAAAAGAATCATATTACAATAAATTTAACTGGAATCAAAATGTAGTTATTTTTGATGAAAAAATAAAAAAAGTATCAGAAGATGAAGCAGATATTTATGGGTTTGGTTTTAATAATTTTTATAGACAAAATTCAAACCTTGAAGAAATAAAAATAGAAAATCCAATCAAAATAAACATATTATTAACACATGGTTCTCTAGATGCATCCGCAAAAGAGGACATGCAGTATAACCCAATTTCAAAAAAAGAATTAAAATTATTAGGATTTGATTATATAGGACTAGGCCATATTCATAAAACAAACTATAAAGAAGAAAAAAATATAATATATCCAGGTTCATTAATTAGTTTAGGTTTTGATGAACTAGGAAAACATGGTATGATTGTAGGAAATATTGAGAAAGATAAAAAATTAGAAATAGCATTTGTACCAGTAGATAAAAAAGAATTCATAGAACAAGAATTAGAAATTGATATGGTAAATTCACAAGAAGAAATAATAGAATGTCTAAATCAAATCAAGACAGATGATAATAAATATTATAAGATTATTTTAACAGGAAAAAGGAATTTTGAAATAAACACATATGAAATAGCAAAACAAATACAAAATAAAAATATATTAAAAATAAAAGACAATACTAGTATAAAAATAGATTTAGAAGAATTAGCAAAACAAAAAAGTCTTAAAGGAATATTTGTTAAAAATATGCTAGAAAAAATGAATGAAGAAAATAAAGAAACTATATTAAAAGCTATTGAGATAGGTTTAGAAGCAATGTAAAAATAATACTAAAGGAGGTAGTAACCACAAAATATGGAAATTTTAAATTTAAAAGTAAATAACTTTGGAAAATTATCTAATAAAGAAATAGAATTAAAAAAAGGAATAAATATAATATATGGAGAAAATGAAAGTGGAAAATCTACCTTGTTAAAATTTATAATGGGTATGTTTTATGGATTATCAAAAAATAAAAACAAAAAATTTATTTCAGATTATGAAAAATATATGCCATGGAATGGCGGAGAATTTTCAGGAAAAATCACATATAAATTAGATAATAACCAAAAATATGAAGTGTTTAGAGAATTTAAAAAGAAAAATCCGAATATATTTAATGAAAATTTAGAAGATATATCAAAAGAATTTAACATAGATAAAAATTTAGGAAATAGGTTTTTTTATGACCAAACTAAAGTAGATGAAGAATTATTTTTGTCAACAATAGTATCATTACAAGAAGAAGTAAAATTAGATGAAAAAGAACAAAATATATTAGTACAAAAAATGTCTAATTTAGCAAGTACAGGTGAAGATAATATATCATTTCAAAAAATAATGAATAATTTAAACAAAAGACAAATGGAAGAAATAGGTACAGCTAGAAGTCAAGATAGACCAATAAATACAGTAATGAAAAGAATGGAAGAAATAGAAAATGAGAAGGAATATTTAAGTAATTTTACTAACAAACAATATGAAATAGAAGAAGAAAATCAAGAATTAGAGGTACAAATAAAAGAGCAAGAAAACAAATTAGAACTTTTAAAAAATTTAAAACAAGTACAAGAAAAGAAAGAATTGCAAAAAGAAAAACTAAAAATAAATGAAAATGTAAAAAGGGAATATAATAAAAAAATACAAAAATTATATGAAAAAGATAAAGAAGAAAATGCAAAAGATAAACTTCAGGTAATACATAATAAAAATGTTATAAAAGTAGGAGCTATATTAGATGTAATATTCTTTATATTAACAATAATATCTATATTTTTAATAAAAAACGATATTATTACTGCAATATTTACAGTTTTAACAATTATTTCAGTTGTGTATACAGGTTATCAACAATATAAGAGTAAAATGGGAATTCACACAAAAGAAATAAAACAAAATGTGGAAAAAGCTAATACAAAAAATGAAATAGAAGTATTATTACAAGCAACAAAAAAATTAGAAGAAGAAAGTAAAAATACAGTACAACTAATAGAAAAAGAATATAATGAAGAAATAGAAAAAATAAGGAATAAATATATTGGAATAATACCAATTAAAGAAATTGATGAATTATTATCAAAACAGGCATTAACATATGAAATAAATGTAATGCAAAATAAAATAAGCGAAAATAAAGTAAA
Source organism: uncultured Clostridia bacterium (assembly GCA_904381285.1). Classification (GTDB taxonomy): domain Bacteria; phylum Bacillota; class Clostridia; order TANB77; family CAG-508; genus RGIG8482. Next base: position 57,397 of record CAJFII010000005.1, read on the forward strand.
ATTACATACTATAAATGTTGATAAAAATAATATTTTACCAAAGCTAGAAAATCTAGCACAACTAGAAGAAGAGTACATGGTATTAGAAGAACAATATAATGAATTAATAAAAAATAATGATATCATTAATTTAGTAAAAGATGAAGTTCAAAATGCTTATGAAATCATGAGAAAAAATGTAACACCTAAGTTTACGAGTAATTTATCAAAAATAATTGAAAAAATATCTTCTGGAAAATACAAAAATGTACAATTAGATGAAACAAATGGAATGATTATAGAAATAGAAAATGGTAATTATATATCAGCAAAGAATTTAAGTATAGGAACAATAGACCAGCTATATTTATCTTTAAGAATTGGTGCAGGTATGGAAATATCAGAAGAAAAATTACCAATTATTTTAGATGAAGCATTTGCATATTGGGATCAAGCAAGATTAGAAAATATATTAAAATACTTAAACGAAGATTTTAAAGATAGACAAATTATTTTATTTACATGTACTAATAGAGAGAAAGAGGCACTTCAAAAATTAGGAATAGAATTTAATAGGGTAATTCTGTAAGTAGTATTTACCATATAAATAATATGTATATTTATTAACTCTAAATATACATATTATTTTAAATTTAAGTATACATTAAGTAACTACTATTGATAAATTGGTAAAAATTGTGTATAATACTAAAAGAATAAAATTAAGAGGAGAGCGTAAGATGTTTCAAAAATTAGATGACGTAGAAAAAAGATATGAAGAATTAACAGTTCAAATTAGTGATCCAGAAGTTATATCAAAAACTAACGAATGGCAAAAACTTATGAAAGAACATTCTGATATGACACCTATAGTGGAAAAATATAGAGAATATAAAAGAGTAAAACAAAATTATGAAGAAGCCCTTGAAATGATGAAAGAAGAAGACCAAGAAATGAAAGCTCTTGCAGAAACTGAAATGCTAGAGTCAAAAGAAAAGATGCATTCACTTGAAGAGGAATTAAAATTATTGTTAATACCTAAAGACCCAGATGATGACAAAAACGTTATATGTGAGATAAGAGCTGGTGCAGGTGGAGAAGAAGCAGCACTATTTGCTGGCACATTATTTAGAATGTATTCAATGTATGCAGAAAAGAAACATTGGAAATTAGAAATATTAAATGAAAACGAAACGGGACTTGGTGGATATAAAGAAATATCCTTTATGGTTACAGGAAAAGGAGTATATAGTAGACTAAAATTCGAAAGTGGTGTACACAGAGTACAAAGAGTACCAGATACAGAATCAAGTGGAAGAATACATACATCAACTGCTACAGTTGCAGTTTTACCTGTAGTAGAAGATGTAGAAATAGAAATAAATCCTAGTGATATTAAAATGGATGTTTATAGAGCATCAGGAGCTGGTGGTCAACACGTAAACAAAACATCATCAGCAGTAAGATTAACACATATTCCAACAGGAATAGTAGCAGAATGTCAAACAGAACGTTCACAGTTACAAAATAGAGAATACGCAATGCGTTTATTACGTTCAAGATTATATGAAATGGAAAAACAAAAAAGAGATTCTGAACTTGCAAATGAAAGAAAGAGCCAAGTTGGAAGCGGTGATAGATCAGAAAAGATAAGAACATACAACTATCCACAAGGACGTATAACAGACCATAGAATAGGATTAAGTATATTTCAAATGGAAGACTTTTTAAATGGAAACCTAGACGAAATGCTTGATTCATTAATAGCAGCAGATAGAGCAGAACGATTAAAAGGAAATGAAGAATAATATAATAAAATAAAGAATAAAAATCTTCTTATTAAATAAACTGATAGTATAGAGTTTATTTAGATAAGGAGATTTTTGTTATTTATGTATGACAATTATAATTCTAGAACTTTAAACAAATTCATATTTTTATATGGACAAGCTTATATTGACAAATTATGGTAAAACATGCTATTATAAAATCAGTTTTTGAATTATAGAAAAAGAATTAAGGATGATTTATGGAAAAATTGAAATATGAAATTATGTTTCCAATTGAAGGAAATAACTTAATAAATGTAAGTAATTCAATTTTAAAAGCAATGGATGCTAAAATTTTGCATAAAAGTTTAAAAAGCTTAGATAAACAATTATTGCAAAATAAATATAAGAATATTGTATTATTACTTTATGATGGATTAGGCACTAAGGTATTAGATAGATTTTTGCCTAAAGAATCATTTTTACAGAAAAATAAAATTTGTGATATCACATCTGTATTTCCATCTACCACAGTTGCAGCTACAACTAGTGTCCTTACAGGGCAAGCACCTAGTGAACATGGATGGTTAGGATGGGATATGTTTTTTAAAGACGACGATGAAACAGTATCAGTTTATATGAATGTAAAAAAAGATACAAATATTCCAGCAAAACATGTTGTAAAAGAAAGACCAGAAATGAAATATAAAACAATTCTAGATAGAATAAATGAAGAAACATCGAATGATGCATATTTTGCTTGGCCTTTTGATGAAAAGTATCCATGTAATACATTAGAAGAAATTAGCAAAAGGATATGTGACTTATGTATTAAACCTAATAAAAAATTTATTTATGCATATTATAATAATCCAGATAAAATATTACACCAAGAAGGATTTGAGAGTATTGAAGTAAAAAATGAAATTTTTAATATAAATGACATGACAGAAAAATTATATAATAAATTGCCAGCTGAAACTGTATTAATTGTAATTGCTGATCATGGACATATAGAATGTAAATATAAGACTATAAGTGAAAACAAAGAATTATTTAACATGTTAGAAAGAACAATTGCTTTAGAACCTAGAGCATGTTCAATAAAATTAAAACAAAAAATTAATAAAAATGATTTCAAAGAAAAATTTATTAAAGAGTATGGAAATAATTTTCTTCTTTACTCAAAAGAAGAAGTAATAAAAAAGGAGCTATTTGGTAATAAAATAAAAAATAGTATAGTAATTGACAATATAGGTGATTTTATTGCTATTGCAACAAAAGATATATCTTTACGATATGATGAAAAAGGGAAGACTTTTAAAACTTATCATGCAGGAATTACAAGAGATGAAATGGAAATACCATTAATAGTTTTAAAAAAATAGGAGTTAAAAATGAACATTAGAGAAATTGCTAAAACAGTAGATAGTGAATTCAAAGAATATTTTAAAAATGATGAAAGTATTAAATCAATTTTTGTTGCAGGTTCAATGGCACTTGATGATTATATAGAAAGAACAGACAATGACTATGATATTAGAGCAGTATCAACTCATGTTACTGCAAAACAATTATTAGATTTTGAAAACTTTTTGGCTGAATTATCACAAAGATTAACTACAGATGATATTGGAGTTAATTATAGTTGTTTAGTAGGACCAGTAAATCACAATATTTCTACTAAAGGAAAGAATTTTTTAATTCATGCTATGATACATGAAGAAAAACAGCTGGATGATTTTTTGCCAATTACTCATAAGTATTCTTATGCAAAAAGGTATAGAATAGTTGATGGAGAAGATTGTATAGGTAGATTTAGAACTATTAGATATACAATAGATGACATCTTAAATTCTCATGAGGGATTAAATTATTGTATTGATATGTTAAAGAAAAGAGAATATAGATATTTAACATGGAATGTTGAAGGGGATAATTGTGAATTTACCTTTAATACAGATGAAATGCCAGAAGATACAGTATGTGAAAATTGCTTTTATTCCACAAATAAATTTTTGCAAAACTTAAGAAACTATTGTGGTTGGAATGGTATTAGAATGCCTAAAAATCAACTAGAAGCAGCAATGAAACTTCTTGGAGAAGAATATGACTGCAAAGAAGTAAGACAGGTTATGGAATGTTTAGTAACTAAAAATGAAGGAAAATTAAAGAAAATGACGAGTGATCCTATAAGAATGACAGTTCCTATATTACAAAAGTTTGGTGAAAATGTAAAAGATTTAGATAAATTTTATAATAAGCCAGAACAAGAATATGGAGACTAATGCTTAGGAAAAATTAGAAGAATGAATATTAAAGAATATAAATTTAAGAGGTATATAATAAAATAAAGAATAAAAATCTTCTTATTAAATAAACTGATAATATAGAGTTTATTTAGATAAGGAGATTTTTTATTTTGGAATACTTACTAAAAACAACATTAATTGGATTATTTTTTGGAACATTTGGAACTACCATAGGAGGAATTATAGGAGTAACTTTCAAGTCTAGTAGCAACAAATTCTTAAGTTTTATTTTATCACTTGCTTCAGGATTAATGATATCTATTGTATGCTTTGATTTAGTTCCAGAAGCTTTAGAGATATCAGGAATTCCTTTAATCATAATAGGAATTTTGCTAGGAGTTATATGTATGATTGCATGTGATGTGTTAGTTCAAAAGAAATTTAATACTAACATAAAAAATGTAAAAACTTCAGATACATTATTAAAAACAGGAATAATAGTAAGCATAGGACTTGCACTACATAACTTTCCAGAAGGACTTAGCATACGGAGCGGGATTTGGAGCATCCTTAAAACTTGGCTATTCTCTTGCACTTGCAATTCTTTTACATGATATACCAGAAGGCGTTTCTATGGCAGTACCAATGAAAAATGGAGGAATGAAAATAACAAAAGTAATACTATATGTAATTTTATCAGGAGTAACAACAGGTATAGGAGCATTTTTCGGAGCATTGGTAGGAACAATATCACAAGAAATAATAGCTATATGCTTGTCATTTGCAGCAGGAGCAATGCTATATATAGTATCAGGAGAATTGATTCCAGAATCGAATAAATTATATAAAGGTAGAATGTCTAGTGTTGGAAACATAATAGGGTTTATATTAGGAATATTAGCAACAACAATATAAATTTTTATAAAGGATTGTACATATAAGCAAAAATTGATATAATACTATAAGTGAAAAAGAGGTGTTAATTATGAAAATAATGTTTATATGTACAGGAAATATATGTAGAAGTGCTATGGCACATAAATTAATGGAAAAAAAGTTAAAAGATAATAATATAAAAGATGTAGAGGTATATTCTTGTGGAATATATGCATATGATGGAGATGTTCCAACAGATGAGGCAAGAGAAGTAATGCAGGAATATGGGGTAGATATGAGTATGCATAGAGCAACAAATATTGCGCATTCAAAAATAAAAGAAATGGATTTGATACTTTGTGCAACTACTTCACACAAATCTGCAGTTATGCGAATGTATCCAGAATTAAAAGATAAAGTATACACAATGAAAGAATATATAAATGATGATAAAGAACAAAAAGATTTAGACATAAAAGATCCTTGGGGATATGGAATAGAAACATATAGATTTTGTGCAGCAGAAATTGATAAATGCTTAGATAAATTAATACAAAAATTCGTTAACTAAAAGGAGTAAAAAATGCAAGATTTATTAGAAGGATTAAATGATAAACAATATGAAGCAGTTATAAATTATGAAGGACCATGTTTAGTAATAGCAGGTGCTGGAAGTGGAAAAACAAAAGTATTAACACATAAAATAGCATATTTAATACAAGAAAAAAATGTAAAACCTTGGAACATATTAGCAATAACATTTACAAATAAAGCGGCAAATGAAATGAAAGAAAGAGTAGAAAAGCTAGTAGGAGAAGTCGCAAAAGATATGTGGATAGGAACTTTTCATGCTATATGTGTACGAATTTTAAGAAGATATATAGATAGAATAGGTTTTGAATCTTCATTTGTAATATTTGATACAACAGACCAAAGAGCAATGATAAAAAATTGTTTAAAAGATTTAAATATAGATGACAAAATGTTTACAGATAGAATTGTACAATATGAAATAAGTAATGCAAAAAATGAAATGCTAGAACCAAACCAATATCTAGCCCGTGCAAATGGAGATTTTAGAAAAGAAAAAATAGCAAGTATATATGAGTTATATCAAAAAAGACTTAAAGAAAATAATGCAATAGACTTTGACGATATAATTAATTTTGCAATAAAAATCTTAACAGAAAATCCAGATGTATTAGAATATTATTCTGAAAAATTCAAATATATTTTGGTAGATGAATATCAAGACACAAACAAAGCACAATTTATGTTAGTATCATTACTTGCAGCAAGATATGGAAATATAACTGTAGTTGGAGATAATGACCAACGGAATATATAGTTTTAGAGGTGCAGATATTACAAATATTTTAAACTTTGAAAAAGATTTTCCAGGAACTAAAATAATAAAACTTGAACAAAACTATAGATGTACAGGAAATATATTAAATGTAGCAAATGCATTAATAAAAAATAATGAAGTGAAATATGATAAAAAACTATGGACAAAAAATGAAAAAGGATCTCTACCAACAGTAAACCAAGCAGAAGACGAATATGATGAAGCAAGATATATTGTCGAACAGATAAATCATTTAAGAAGAGAAGAATATTTTAAATATTCAGACTTTGCAATTTTATATAGAATGAATGCACAATCTCGTGCAATAGAAGAAATTTTAGTAAGAGAAGATATCCCATATAAAATTATAGGTGGTTTGAAATTCTACGAAAGAAAAGAAATAAAAGACATAATTGCATATTTAAGATTAATACATAATACAAATGACAATTTAAGTTTAATAAGAATAATTAATGAACCTAAAAGAGGAATAGGAAAAACAAGTCTAGACAATGTACAAAAACTAGCAGAGCAAAATGGAATATCAATGTATGAAATAATAAAACACGCAGACCAATTCGGGTTAAACAGAGTATATGCAAATTCTAGAGATTTTATTCAAGTAATAGAAGAATTAAAAGCACTAGAAGGAAAAGTAGAAATATCTGAACTTATAAAAGAAACATTAAACAAAACAGGATATACTAAAGCACTAGAATTAGAAAATACTCAAGAAGCGGAAAACAGAATAGAAAACTTAGAGGAATTTTTAACAGTAGCGATAGAATTTGAAGAAGAATCGGCAGATAATACATTGGGGGACTTTTTAGAAGGGATAACGCTAGCAAGTGACATAGACAATCTTGAAGAAGAACAAGATTCTGTTACACTTATGACATTACATAGTGCAAAAGGACTAGAATTTCCAGTAGTATTTTTAGTTGGTATGGAAGAAGGAATATTTCCAGGATATAAATCTATTTCAGAACCAAAAGAATTAGAAGAAGAAAGAAGACTTTGTTATGTAGGAATAACTAGAGCAAAAAATGATTTATTCTTAACATGTGCAAAAAGAAGAACAATTTTTGGTTCGACAAGCTATAATTCAATATCAAGATTTATAACAGAAATACCAAGCGAAGATTTAGAAGGAATGGAAGAAATAGAAGGAAAAAAAGATAACGAATTTAAAGACTCACCATATACATGGGAATATGGTAAAGTAACAAAAACAAAAATAGAAAAAGAAAAAATACAAATTAAAGATACAAATACGCAGTATCAATTTAGAACAGCAGAAAGTTTCTTAAATGCTCTAAATAAAAAAGGACAAGAAGACATTGATTTATCAATATATAAAGCAGGAAAACGAGTATATCACAAAAAATTTGGAGAAGGTACAATCAATTATGTAGAAAAAGAAGGACAAGACTTAAAAGTAGATATAACATTTGACAAAGTAGGACATAAACGACTAATGGCAAAATTTGCAGGACTTGAAATAATAGATTAAAATCAAAAAAATTAATATGAGTTTTATTCTAAGTATAGTATATAAAATTTGAAACAAGAATTTTATATACTATTTTTTATTTTATAAAAATGAATAAAAAATACAAAAAAAGAGAAAACTAAAACATAGATAAAATTAAGAAAGGAATGATTAATAATGGCAGATTTAAATCAAGTAGAATTACAAAATCTAAGACATTTAATAGGAGCACATGAAACTTCATATCAAAAATTAAACACATATGCATCACAAGCGGTAGATCCACAAATCAAGCAAGTGTTTACGAAATCAGCACAAGATGCTTTAAATACAAAACAAAAATTAATGTCATTTTTAAATAATTAGAGGAGGGTATTATGGACGAGAAAACAATGGTAAACGATATTTTAGATGGTGTAAAATCAGAACTTACAACATATCAAGGAGCAATATCAGAATGTGAAAACATGGAATTAAGACAAACACTACAACAAGTAAGAAACAATGATGAAAGTTTCCAATACGAATTATTCAAAATTGCACAAACAAAAGGATATTATAAACCAGCAGCAAAAGCAACAGTAACAGAAATAAACACTGTTAAAACAGAACTACAAGGATAGGTTGTCAATGGGACGGAGATAAATGACAATATTATAATTGTCATTTATCTCCGTCCCCACTGACAACCCTAGTTTTATGTAAAAAAGTGATATTTAAAAAGAGGTAAAACTATTGAAAATAGAATAATGTAAATATAAAATGACGAAAAAGAAAGTTCGTCATTTTTTGACGTTAAGGAAATATAAATTATTAAGTAAAAAATGAGATGAAATTTTTCAAACTAAACTAATAAAAGAAAGAAGTATATAAAAAAAGAGCAATTTTTAGGAGGAACAGATGAAAAAAGAAGAGAGAAAGAATGTAAGTAAAAAAATAATAAAAAAAGCAAAAGGAATAACATTAATATCATTAGTAATAACAATAATAATATTACTAATATTAGCAGGAGTAACACTTAGCCTAACATTAGGAGATAATGGAATAATAAGAAATAGCAGCGATAAAAGAGGACTTTCAATTAGCAATATTAGATAAAGAACTAGAAAAAGGAGGAACAGGGCTAACCAAAGAAGAGTTAGAAGAAATAGCAGGAAACTATGGAGAATTGCAAGAAGATGGAAACACAATAAAAACAGATAAAGGATATGAAATAAAAATAGATGAAATATATAAACCAGGAGGAACTGGAGGAGGAGATGCAGCAACAGATGAAGAAATAGCAGCATTACAAGAAAAAATAAAAGAACTAGAACAAACAGTAGAAGACCTAACAAATACGAAAACAGAACTAGAAGGAACAATAGAAGATTTAAATGGACAATTAGAACAAGCTGGGGAAGATAAAACAGCATTAGAAGAACAAATAGAAAATCTACAAGGACAAGTAGATACTTTAAATAAAACAATAGAACAACAACAAAGTACAATAAATGATTTAAATACTCAAATAGCGGACTTGAAAGCAAAACAATCAACAGGAAATGCAACAGTGGCACAAGTATTGCAAGGAGCAACGTTTTCTAACTCAACAAGTGTAGGACTAAAATCAAACATTAAATGCAGGAGGAAGCTATACAATACCAGCAGGATATCATAATGGAAGTGGAAAAATAACAGCAAACTCACTAGCGAGTCAAACATCAGCAAATGCAACAGCAGCTCAAATACTAAGTGGAAAAACAGCATGGGTAAATGGAAGTAAAATAACAGGAAGTATGACAGATAGAGGAGCATGGTCAAGTACTCCAACAGGAAGTGGAAGTGTCACAATACCGGCAGGATATCATAATGGATCTGGAAAAGTGAATACTACTACTGTATACAACAATGGATATAATGCTGGAGTAACAGCAGCAGACAATAGAGTAAATACAAATTCAACAAATTATAAATCTGGATACAATGCTGGATATAGTGCGGGACATAATACAGCACTAAGTATTAAATATACAACTGTTTCTGTTTCAGGAGTTGCTGGAAAAGCAGATTTTACAGATGAATCAGGTAAAACAGAAAGTCGTCAATATGTACAAGCTAGTTATAATGTTCCTGGAACAGTAGTTGCTATTCGTTTAGATGACACAACGAATGGAAATGTGTGGTCATATTGGACTAGAGTAATGAATAAAACTTTTACTGCACAGTCAGCAACAGGGTTCCGTGTGCGTACAGGTGCAACAGTAACAAATACTTTGTGTAAAATACCATTATATACAAGTTCAGGACCAGGTTCACACACGTTTAAGTTAACAATATACTATGTAACCTAAAATATACAAAACTTGTATAAAAACATTTAATTTAACCATACTATTATTAGGTGGTAGTATGAACAATGAATATGATTTATTAGATAAAGTTTTTGAATATAGAGAAGGGGAATTTTTAGAAAACATATCAGATGATTTTAATTTGCTTAAAAATAAAGTTAAACACGTAAAAAAAGAAGAAATTGATAAATTAATATCTAATTTACCAGAAGAATATAATTTATTAAAAGAGCAATTAACATCTAATATAGAAAATTTAATAATAGATTACAATATCACAATGGCGTATTATAATAAAAAATATTATAAACAAGGTTTTAAAGATGCTACAAATTTAATAAATATTTGTAAATAAATTTTGAATAGAGATATATATTCTAGATAGAATATATATCTTTATTTCTATACGGAAAATAGATAAAAAGTGAAATATTACAACAATATTACAAAATATGATATAAGAAGATAAATAAAGAAAAAACGAGATAAATTGAAATAACAAAAGATAAACTAAAAATACAACCCCATGTACTAATTGTGAAAAAAAAATACTTAATATAAAATAACATCATAATTAAGGATAAGGAGTGTATTAAATTTTAAAAATATGAAAAAGATATTAATACATATAAGAACATCTATAAAGCTTATTTCCGTATGTGTATTAGCTTTTTGTTTAATTATAGCAGCAGTAATATTTATATATAAACCAACATACAGTGTTTCTTTTAATGGAGAATTTATAGGATATACTAATGATAAAAGTAATTTACAACAAAAAATTAATGATTACATCGAAAATGGCGATGGAGGAAATATGGCATTTGTTCAAATAGATACTTTGCCAGAATATAGCTTGTGTTTATTAAAGAAAGATATTCAAACAAATGATGATGAAATATTTAATATAGTAAAGGAATCAGGAACACCATATTATAAATATTACGCAATTTTAGATGCGGGAGAAGAAAAACTATATGTTGCAACATTTGAAGAAGCTGAAAGCTGTATAAATGAACTAAAAGAAAAAAATAGTAAAAATAAAAATGAACTTACAATATTAGAAAAATATGAAGCTGAAGAAAAACAATTGGTAACTAAAGAAGAGGCAATATCAAAATTATATGAAAAAGTAGAACTAGTGCCTGTACAAACAAAATCAGCCGTGAAATATGCTTCTAGTGTTAATAGTTCAAATAAAAAAGTTGCATTAGGAATCAATTTAATAAAACCAATATCAGGAACAGTTACATCTAGGTTTGGAGGAAGATGGGGAAGCACACATAAAGGAATAGATATAGGAGCTGCGAAAGGAACAAAAATTAAAGCGGCAGCATCAGGAACAGTTATTACATCAAGTACAGGTTATAATGGTGGATATGGAAATTATGTTGTAATATCACATGGAAATGGTGTTGAAACAGCATATGGACACTGTAGCGCGTTATATGTAAAAGTTGGACAAAAAGTATCACAAGGAGAAGTAATAGCTGCAGTAGGTAATACAGGACGTTCATTTGGAAACCATTTACATTTAGAAATAAGAGTAAATGGAGTAGCACAAAATCCACAGAATTATTTGTATTAAAATATTAAAATAATAAGAGAACTTAATGAAAATTAAGTTCTTTTTTGTGGCTATGTAATATTTATTTACAAAAATATTTTAAACAATCATCAATTGCATTGTCTTTCATAATTATGTTTCCATATTCTAATAATTTACTTTCAAATAAATCTGCGTCACTCACAAAACATGCAAACTCTGTAATAGATGAACAAAATAGTTTTAATAATGAGTTATTAACAATTATATTTGTAAACACTAAATAATATTTTTCGTTATATTCAAATAATGTAACACTATCGGCAAAAGAGTTCATATTTTTAAGTACATTACTATTTAAAAAATTACAATAATTACAGAATTCATCAAATGAATTAAAACAATATATAGCTTTTTTGGCATTAATAGGGGATGACTTTCTTTTAACTGTTACATTTTTTTTGTTATATGTAGCTTTATTATTTTTCTCGGGATTAATCCTTGTAACGGTAAGAACAAAATTTCCGTTAGTCATAGCCAAAGCTTCAATCATAACTTTGTAATCATCAGTAACAAATCCAAGTTCCTTTTCTGCTTTATCAAGCATATCTAAAAATAATTCTTGAGATTCAATAGAATTAGACATAAAAGTATGAAGATCAATATCATTTTCCTTTAAGTCGTCTAAATTTAGAGTGATTCTAATTTTATCATCATTTAGTTTTTCTAACTTCATTTACACATTTACCTCCAAAGATTACTATAATTTAATTATACTACTACTAAACGCAATTTTAAATGAACAATTTTTGGTAACTTACAAAAAAGTATTAAAAATTACCAGTAATACATTATATTATAAAGCAATAAAAAGTGTACTAAAATAATAACATAAACTTATTAAAAATAAAATATAAAACCCATAAAAAAATAAAAAAATTACCAGTAGATTACTTGAAAAAAATGCCATATGCATATATAATACTATAAGGTAAAAAGGAACTAATAAGATTAGAAAAGAAACACGCATTAAAAGGAGGAAAAAATGGCTACAAGAGATAAAAATATATGGATTTTAATTGTATTTATATTATCAGGACTAGTAATAGGAGGATTATTAGGTGAATTAGCATCTAAAGTTGATTTCTTATGGTGGTTATCTTATGGACAAGAATTTGGATTAGCTAATCCAATCACATTAGATTTAAACATTATAAAATTAACATTTGGGTTACAACTAAAAATAAACATAGCAAGTATAATAGGAATGGCAATATCAATATTCATATATAGAAAAGTGTAATTAAAAAAGAAAAGGGAAAATCTGGGGGTTAAAGAAAGGAAAAATAGTATGCCAATAAAAATGAAGGAGCTTCCAGAATCAGAAAGACCATACGAAAAAATGGAAATGTATGGTTCAGCATCTCTTTCTAATTCAGAATTGTTAGCAATTATAATAAAATGTGGGACTAAGGAAGATACATCAGTAGGACTTGCACAAAAGATATTAAAACTAAAAGGAATTAGTGAAGAAAAAGACTTAAGTTTTTTGCAAGAATTATCAATAGAAGAACTAACACAAATTAAAGGAATTGGAAAAGTAAAAGCAATACAAATTATAGCAACTTGTGAACTAGCAAAAAGAATGTCTAAACCAGTTAATTCATTAAAAATAGTGATTAAAAATACAAAAGATGTAGCAAACTTATTTATGGACGAGCTAAAATATGAAAAAAGAGAAATTGTAAAACTATTAATATTAAATTCAAAAAACATATTACTTAAAATCGTAGATATTGCTTTAGGCGGAGGAAACTTTGCAGCAATAGAACCCAAAATTATATTAGAAGAACCAGTAAAAATGGGAGCACAAAAGATAATACTTTTGCACAATCATCCAAGTGGAGACCCAAGCCCAAGTAGTGAAGATTATAGGGTAACAGACAGAATTTACGAAAGTGCAGATGTTATGGGAATAACCCTATTAGACCATGTAATTATAGGGAATAATGAATTTAGGAGTATATTTGAAAAAAAGAAAAAGGGAAAATAATTACAAACACATTATTAATAGTATAAAGTAAGGAATTCCCTATTGAAAGGAAGGAAACAGAATGAAACTTTTTGGAATAGGCGGTAAAGATATAGGAATAGATTTAGGTACAGCAAATATGTTAGTTACATTAAAAGGAAAGGGAATTATATTAAAAGAACCATCAGTTGTCGCAATAGATAGAAAAACTGGAAATATATTAGCAACAGGAAATGAAGCAAAAGAGATGTTGGGTAGAACACCAGATCAAATAAAAGCAATTAGACCACTAAAAGATGGAGTAATTGCAGATTTTACTGCAACACAATTAATGTTAAAAAATATTATTTCAAAAGTATGTAGAAAATATAATGTCGGAAAACCTAGAGTTGTAGTAGGTGTTCCATCAGGAATTACAGAAGTTGAAGAAAGAGCTGTAGAAGAAGCTGTAATGCAAGCAGGCGCAAGAGAGGTATATTTAATAGAAGAACCAATGGCAGCAGCAATAGGTTCAAATTTGGATGTATCAGAACCAAGTGGAAGTATAGTTGTAGATATTGGTGGAGGTACAACTGAAGTTGCAGTAGTATCATTAGGAGGAATTGTAGTTAGTTATTCTTTAAGAGTTGCAGGAGATGAGCTAGATGAAGATATAGTTAACTATGTAAAAAAAGAAATGAATTTAGCAATAGGAGAAACTACAGCAGAAGAAATAAAAATAGAAATAGGATGTGCATTACCACTTATGACAGAAATGTCAAAAGAAATAAGAGGAAGAGACTTAACAACAGGATTACCAAAAAATGTAACAGTTACTTCAACTCAAATACAGGCCGCAATGGAAGAATCTATAAATGAAATTGTAGAAATTGTAAAAACAACATTAGAAAAAACACCACCAGAACTAGCATCAGATATTATGGAAAAAGGAATTGTACTTGCTGGTGGAGGAGCATTAATTAAAAACTTAGACAAATTATTAAGTCAGAAAACTGGAATGCCTGTTTATATTGCACAAGATCCATTAGATTGTGTAGTAAAAGGAACAGGAAAGACACTAGAAGATTTAGATAGACTAAAAACAGTATTAATAAATGCACGTAGAAGAAGATAAAAAATAAAGATAGGAGGCAAAAATGTATAAAAAAAAGACAGGCATTGTAGGTATAGTAATAACTATAATAATACTAGTAATATTAGTATTTATATCTAATATGAACGTAGAAAATTTATCCCATATTGAAAATGCAATTTCTACAGTTGTAATGCCAATCCAAAATGGAATTACCTATTTAAAAAATAAAATAACAGGTAATGATACATTCTTTGCCGATATTAGTAAATTACAACAAGAAAATGAAGAATTAAAGCAAAGAAACAGTGAATTAGAAGCAAGTTTAAGAGAACTAGAAATTGTAAAATCAGAAAATGCAACACTAAAAGAATATCTAGATTTATCAGAACAGTATGGAAATTATAAAACAAAAGCAGCATATATCATCAGTAAAGATATAAGCAATTATAACAATGTATTTGTAATAAATGTAGGAAAAAATGATGGGATAGAAAACAATATGACAGTTATATCTGAAAAAGGATTAGTAGGTTATATAATTTCTACAACAGACACTACAGCAAAAGTGCAAACTATTATAGATACAGCAAGTACAGTAAGTGCTACTTTGTCAACATCTAGAGACAACTTGATTTGCAAAGGAACACTTGAAGAAAGTGGCATGTTAAAGGCAACATATATTCCAACAGATGCGAACTTAATACAAGGAGACGTACTAGAAACCTCTGGAATGGGAGGAATATATCCAAAGGGAATAAAGATTGGAACTATAAAATCAATACAAAATTCAACTAACATAGTTGATAGAAGTGCAATTGTTGAACCTGCCGTAGATTTTGATAAAGTAGAAACAGTGTTAGTAATCACAGAATAAAAATTATATATTAATATATTAAATAAAGTTAAAGGAGAAAAGTATGAAAAATACATTAATTATTTTAGCAATAATATTTATATTTATAATTTTATATTTTCTACAAGTAAACTTCTTTAATTGGTTTAATATAGCAGGAATAGCACCTAATTTATTTGTTATACTAATTTTGTTTTTAGGATTATTTGCAGGAAAAAGAGTAGGCATACCAATGGGAATATTTTTGGGAATATGCCTGGACTTTTTCACAAGTAAAAAAATAGGAATATCAGGAATAATGTTAGGAGCAATAGGGGCAATAGGAGGAATATTAGACAAAAACTTTTCAAAAGATAGCAGGATAACAATAATATTAATGACAATACTAGCAACAGCTTTTTATGAAGTAGGAAGTTACATTTTAAATGCTTTAATTGTATCTATAAATGTAGAAATTATTCCATTTATAAAAATTCTATGTATTGAGATATTATATAATGTAATATTAACAATAATATTTTATCCACTACTTCAAAAAGCAGGGTATTACATAGAAGAATCATTTAGAGGAAGTAAAATATTAACAAGATATTTTTAGCAAATTTGTTATTGTAATAAAAGGAGGGAAAGTTTGAAAATATCAAATAAACAAGCAAACATAAAATTAAGATATAATATTGTTACCACACTTGTATATATAATTGGAATTGTTTTAATAGTTCAACTTTTCAACCTTCAAATTGTTAATGGAGAACAATACAGAGAAACATCAAATACAAGATTAACAAGAGAAAGTACACTAAAAGCAGCAAGAGGAAACATAACAGACAGTAGTGGTACAATTCTAGTTGGAACAACAACAAGTTATAATCTAGAAATTTATAAAAGTAAAATTGATAATAAAACATTAAATGATACTTTATTAAGAGTAGCAAATGTTTTAGAACAAAATAATAGTAAATACATAAACGATTTTCCGATTACAGTAAATCCATTTGCTTTTACATATAATGACCAAGAAAAAGAAAAAAAATGGAAAAAAGCAAATAAAATTGACGAAAACTTGTCTGCAGAAGAAACCTTTTATAAATTTAAAGAAAAATACGAAATAGAAAATGAAAATGTAGAAGAAGCAATAAAAATAATGGCAATAAGATATCAAATAGCACTTGAAGGCTACAGCTCTACCAAGTCAGTAACAATTGCACAAAATATAAGTGTGGAAAGTGTACATATATTTAATGAACAAAATGATTTATTCCCTGGTGTTAATATTGTTGAAATACCAGTTAGGTCATATCCAAAAGGGATACTTGCAGCACATGTTGTAGGACATACTTCGAAAATTACAGATACAGAATATGAAGAAGAAAAAAATAATGGATATACCATGAATGACTATTATGGTCAATCAGGAATAGAGAGAATAGCAGAAAAATATTTGAAAGGCACTGACCGGAGTAAAACAAATAGATATGGCTGTTGATGGAACAATAACAGATGAGTATGTACAAACAGCAGCTGTACAAGGTGCAGATGTAATATTAACAATAGATGCAAATTTGCAAGCTGCAACACAGACTGCATTGCAAAAAAACATTGAAAAAATTAAAAATGGAGAATTTGGAACACCATATAATGCTACTGGCGGAGCAATGGTGGTAATGAATGTAAAAACGGGAGAAGTTCTTGCTATGGCAAGTTATCCAGATTTTGATCCATCTAAATTTATATTTGGAATAGAGCCTGAGTTATATAATCAATATAATAGCAAAGCTACAAAAGCATTAAGAAATAGAGCAACACAAGAAATATATCCACCTGGATCAATATTTAAAATGGTTACAGCGATAGCAGGACTTGAAACAGGAGCAATTACTACTACAAGCAAAATAAATGATGTGGGAAGATACTCACTTTATAGTGATTCACCTAGATATTGCTGGAAACGTTCTGGACATGGATATTTAAATGTAACACAAGCAATACAACATTCATGTAATTATTTCTTTTATGAAGTAGGAAATAGGATAGGAATAGACACACTTGCAAAATATACTAAATATTTTGGATTAGGAACAAAAACTGGAATAGAATTACCTGGAGAAGAAAAAGGAACATTAAATGAGAGAACAGAGGGAAATGTTTGGTTACCAGGAAATACGCTTTCAGCAGCAATTGGACAGTTAGACAATATGTTTACTCCATTACAAATGGTAAAATATGCAAGTATGCTTGCCAATGGTGGAAAAGCTATAAATCCAACAATTATTAAAGCAATAAAAAATGTAGATGGTACAGAAGTTCCTAGAGAAGAATATGAAGCTTACTTTAATGAAAGATTTGGAATAGAAAAAACACAAATTGAAGATTTAAATATTAAACAAGAAAACTTAGATGCAGTATTAGAGGGAATGCGTTCTGTTACAAGTGAATCTGGAGGAACAGCATATTCAACATTTAAAAACTTTACAATAGAAGTAGGAGGAAAAACTGGTTCAGCACAAACTCAAATGGTTGATGAAAATGGTGAAAAAATAACACATGCATGGTTCTTAGGATTTGCACCATTTGATGAGCCAGAAATTGCAGTAGTTGTTATGGTTGAAGGCGGAGGATCACGGAGGTTATACAGCTGAAGCCGCACGTGATGTTATGGCACAATACTTTGGAATGAATCAAAATCAAGTAGTAGAAAATGTAACAGCATTACCATATACTGAGGTACAAAATTAAAAGTAATAGTTAGAAATATAATTATATATTTCTAAGAAAGAAGGATGTAGAATGAAAAATTGTGTAAATATTGTTTTAGGCAAGGAAGAAATAACTTTAAAAATTAGCGAAAAAGCAGACTATAAAGAAATTGAAGAATGTTTAAAAGAAAAAATTCCAGAGTTAAAAAAATTATATAAAAATGAAAAAACTCCGATATTTGTAACAGGAAAAGTTTTAAAAAATAAAGAAATAGACAGAATAAAAGAAATTATACAAAAAGATATAGATGTAAAGGTAGAATTTGATAGTCCAAAAGTATTAGGATTACATGGAATAAAAAAAGCATTTGCAGAGGAAATAAAATCTTCAGAAACAAAGTTTCATAGAGGTTCATTACGTTCAGGAATGAAACTAGAATATGAAGGAAGTATAGTGGTGTTAGGTGATGTAAATGCTGGAGCAGAAGTAATTGCAGGAGAAAACATAGTTGTATTAGGAATATTAAGAGGAGTAGCTCACGCAGGTGCAAAAGGTAATATGGAAGCAATGATTGCAGCGGCACAAATAGAATCACCACAAATAAGAATAGCAAATATAGTAAAGGAAATAGAAAAAGAGGAAGAAGAAACAAGAAAAACATATGCATATGTAAAAGAAAATACTATAATTCTTGAATAAAAAATAGAGCTTTGGTAAAAAAGTTGCTTTTAGATAACTTTTTTGCAAAAGCTCTATTCTAGCTTAATAACAACATAATCAAAGCTATAAATAAACTTTCATCTTTTACACCTTCTTGATACAAAAAGAAAATTAAACAAATTAATAAAATATCATCAAAATATAAATTAATACCAAAAAGTTGAAACATTGGGATATCTTCATCAGTAGAAGAAGTGGTTTTATCATTCATAGTTTTTGTATCACAATTGTTATTTTTATTATGAGATTGAAAATCAGGAGTTCTTTTATTTTTTATATTATTATGAGAATTATCGTTTGGATTTTCAGATTTTTTTATACTATAAGAATTGTTTTTTGAACCCTGGTATGTGTAGGGCGGTAAACGATAGCCATATCTAGAATATCTGTTATAATAGGGCATACCAAAATTAGGAAAATGAAACATCATTTTGAATTTTCACCACCAGTTTGGTTAAATGCTTCAATTATTTTACTCATATTAAATAATTGGACATATTGTTCTACTTTATTTTTTCTACTTTCTTTCAAATATGGTTTTAAAGAAAGTAATAAATTAGAACGAGGATCATTTTTATTATTATTCATTTTATCCATTATTGATTTCATTTTTAATAACATGTTAATATCTATGTTAGAGGAATTACTATTAGAATTATCAGAAGTTTGATTGTTATTTTGAGAATTATTAAACATATCCATAATATTTTTTATCATATCTGGATTTATATTATTTACATTGCTAGAATCATTGATATTATTAGAATCATTACTAGAATTATTATTACCGGAGGAATTATTATTTTTCAAATTATCTATTAAATTTTTAATATCATCAGGAATGTTTCCATTATTCATCATATTATTTAAATTATTCATAAAATCAGAATCCAT
Source organism: uncultured Clostridia bacterium (assembly GCA_904381285.1). Classification (GTDB taxonomy): domain Bacteria; phylum Bacillota; class Clostridia; order TANB77; family CAG-508; genus RGIG8482. The sequence continues at coordinate 77,263 of CAJFII010000005.1, forward strand.
ATCAATACCTCCTTATATAAATATAACTCTACATTCTAATATATTCATTACTTAAATGAAATGTTACAAACTTTATAAAACTTATATCCGAAGAAAAAACTTAAAAATTATAGAATTTTGTAATATAAATTTAATATAAAGTTAATAAAACATTAAAAATAATTCAAACATATCATTTCCCTAGATAAGAAAGTTTTATAAAAGAAAATTTAATAAAAAACAAAGCTTTAAAAATAATGAAGAAAATAGTAAAATAATATATATATTTGTTTAGTTTTGTAAGTAAACAAAACATTTTACATAAAATGTTGTTTTTTTAGTATAAAGCCTTGAAAAACAGCTAAAAAAAGCGTATAATGAAAGATGGCAGAAATAAATAAAAATATAGGAGGAATATACGATGAATCAAAAAATTTTAAGTAAAGTATTAGCAACAACATTGGCAGTTATTTTGACATTCGCAAACTTCATAATGCTTGGAGTATATGCAGGAAAAACTTATGCAACATCTGATACTTTAGAAAATCAAAAAACAGTAACAAATAATGAAAATGTTGAGTTTGATGCATATTTCCTTTCAGAAAATGGAAATAGAACTCATACACTAAAACAAGATATAGATATTACAGATACAAAAATTTATTTGTCAATAAATGTAAAAAAAGGTTATCTAAAGAATGGAAAAGTAGAAATAACTGGAGAAGATAAAGAAAATGCAAACTTTAAAATTACAAATAGCGAGGATATTCTAGAAACAGTTGAATCTATAGATACAGAAAAAAATACTATTACATTAAAACAACTAAATTCTGGAACACAAATTGTTTTGGCAATACCAATCACAAGTTTAAAAGATGATTCATTTGATTTATCGAATTTCAGTAAAATAAACAACATAAAATTAACAGGTACATATGTAAGTGATGAAGGAAATACAATTGCAATTGAAAAAACAATACGTACAAGAAATGAATGGACTAAAGAGGTTAAAGCAAGTATAGAACAAACAGTAAAATCATTTATACCATATCAAGTTGGAGAAAATGCAGGAACAATATTACAAACAACTTTAAAAACAGGTCTAGAAAATAATGCATTACCAATCAAACAAACACAAGTTAGTATAAATGTTCCACAAGTAAATGGAATAAAACCAGAAGAAGTAATTGTAACAGCTAACAATACATATGCAACAAATAATAAATCAGGAGAGCAATTTACAGAAAATAATTGGTCATATGATAAAGATTCAGGAATATTAAATATAACAGTAAATAATGAAGAAAACGAAAATAAAGTTTCATGGAATAAAACAAATAAAGATGAATATGTTATCACATACATATTTGCTGAAAAATTACAAGAAGTAAAAACTGAGCAAACAGTAGAACTAACAGTTACAGCATATAATAATGTACAAACTGAAGTAAAAAATTCTAATACATTAAAAATAGAACAAACAGAAATAATAGGAAATTTTGTAACAACAGAAATTTCATCACAAGAAGAATTAAGTAAAGGATATTTATATACAAAATTAGAAAAAGAAATAGAATATAATGAAAAAATAGATTTAACAATTTCATATGCTGATTTAATAGACAAAATTTCAGTACAAAATAATATAGACAATTTTGTAAATAATGAGGGACAAGTAAGCCCAACAACAATATCAAATATAAATTATGCATATTATAAAACAACATCTGTTAATAAAGAAAACTTTGAAAAAATATTAGGAACAGATGGATATGTAAAAATACTTGGAACAGATGGACAACAATTAGCAATATTTAATAAAGATACTCAAGTAGATGAAAATGGCAACTATGTATATACATATGAAGCTGAAACAAATCAAATAAAAATAGAAACAAGTAAACCTATAAAAGAAGGAAAACTTGAAATTAACAATACAAAAAGTTTAAAAGGAAAAACAGATTATAGCAAAGAACAAGTTGCAAGTTTTGAAAAACTAAATTTAAGTACATTAACAAGTGTAGATGGAGCAGGAGTAAAAATACAAGAAACACAATCAAGTAAAGACATAAAATTAATAGCACCTTCTACAAAAATAGAAGCAGCAGTTAGTAAACCAAATTTATCTACAGTAGTAAAAAATGAAAATGTAGAATTTAGAGTAATACTTAAAACAAATGATATTACATGTGATTTATATAAAAATCCAGTTGTGGAAATTGTATTACCAAACTATATTGCTGAGCTAAATATAAAGGATATTAATTTATTATTTGATAATGAATTAAAAATAAAAGATTATAAAACATATGTAAATGAAACAGGAAATATAGTAATTCAAGTATCAATTGAAGGTGAAGATACAGTATATAATCAAGACGAAGTATCAAAAGGAGCAAACCTTGTAATTAATACAGATATTTCTTTAAAGAAATTAACACCAACAACAGATGGAGAAATGAAAGTATATGTTACAAATGAAAATGTAACAACATATGAAACACAAGAAAGCACAAAAACAAGACAAGCAGCAAAAGGTTATGTATCAACTCAACTAAAAGCAGTAGCACCTGTTGGAATGGTAACAACAAATGAAATTACAGGATATAATGCTAAAAATGAAACTGTAACATCAATTAGTGGAGAAGAGCAAGTTGGAAAACTAGAAACAAGAACAGATGCAAAAGTGGCAACTGTTACAATAAGTGTAATAAACAACTATAATAATGTAGCAAAAAATATAAGTGTATTGGGAAGAATACCATTTTCAGGTAATAAAGATGTATTAACAGGAGAAGAACTTGGTTCAAACTTAGATGCAACACTTGCATCAGCTATAACATCTAATGGAATAGATGCATCTAAAGTTACAATATATTATAGTACTAATGGAACAGCTACAAAAGATTTAACAGATACTAACAATGGATGGACAACATCTATACAAGATTTAGCAACAGTAAAATCTTACTTAATAGTATTAAATAATTATGAAATGCCAACAGGAAGTACTTTAACATTTAATTACAATATAAATATTCCAGCAAATTTACCACACAATGAATCAACATATGCTAACTATGTAGTATATTTTGATAATGTTGCACAAGATGGAACAACTTCTGAAACAGCAAAAGCTTCAAAAGTTGGATTAACAACAGGTGCAGGACCAGAGTTAGAAGCATCTATAAGTACAAATGTTGAAAATAATGCAGATGTAAAGGAAGGAACAGTAATTACATATAAAATTACAGTTAAAAATGTAGGAAAAGCAGATGTACAAAACGTAGTTGTAAAAGGAAATATTCCAGAGGGAGCAGTTTACACAGAATTTGTACCAGGTGATGAATATACTGACGAAGGTTATGAAGAAAACTATGAAATGAAGGAATATTCTAAAACGATTGAAACACTAAAAGTTGGAGAGACCGCTGATGTAGAATATAGTGTGAAAGTTAAAACAATATATCCGGAATATATAAATGAGTTTGAAAACTATACAGAAGAAGAATTAGATAAAATGACTCAAGAAGAGTTAGATAAATTATCATCACATAAATTAAAGGAAATATACTTAGAAGTATTTGGAACTGTTACAGCAGATGGACTAGAAAAACCAATTCAAACACAAACTATAAAAAATAAAGCTATAGAAGGATATTTAAATGTAAATATGATAACATTTCCAAATACAGAAGAAGGACTTGTTAGAGAAGGACAAACAATTAGATATACTACTGAAATAGAAAATGTTAATAGAAATGAAAGAACTAACGTTGTTTTAACAAATAAATTGCCAGAAGGAACAACATATAAAGATGCGTACATATTTACATCTGAAAAGAAAACAGAAGGCGTTCAATATGATGAGAAATCAAATACAATTACATTTAATATAGGTACTATTGGAGGAGAAAGTTCTGCAAGGGCAGTATTAGAAGTAACAGTAAATAAAATTGAGGGCTCTGAAATAGAAAAAATAATTAAAAATAGTGCAGAAGTTAAATGTAGTGAAACAGATGAAATATTTAAAACAAATGAGGTATCTAATAAATTGTCAGCTGCAGGTTTAATAGTAACTGTAAACAGTAATAAACCAGATGGAAAGATGACAGATGAAGATACAATTGAATATTATGTAACAATTAAAAATATAGGAAAAGCAATTGCAAAAGATGTCGTTGTTACAGACCGTATACCAGATGGCCTTACATATCAATCAAGTAAATATACTGTAAATGGAGAAACAACAGAGTTAAAGAGTGGAGAAAATGAAGCAAAACTTACATTAGATATAGAACCAGGAGGAACAGCAAGCATAACAATTACAGCAAAAGCGAATACAATTGAAGGAACAGAAGCTATACAAATAGATAATCAAATAGCTGTATCTTGTGAAAATGCAAGATTTGCAAGTTTAGATTCTATCAAACATACAATAGAACCTACAAGTAAGGACGTTGTTTTACCAGATGGTTCAATTGAAGAAAGAAAATACAATATATCTGGTAAAGCATGGTTAGATTCTAATAAAAACGGAAAAATTGATGAAACGGAGTCTGTATTAAGTAATATTGAAATTATGCTAATAAATGCAGATAATGGACAAATAATAAAAGATGAAAGTGGAAATTCTAGAATTGTAAAAACAGATGAAAATGGAACATATAAATTTGAAGGGATAACAAGAGGAAAATATATAGTAGTATTTCTATATGATGCAGCTCAATATGATGTAACAACATATAAAGCAGAAGGATTAAATGAAAGCGAAAACTCAGATGCAATAACTATGAAACTAGATATAAATGGCGAAATTAGAAATGGAGCAGTATCTGATGCTATAGAATTAAACGAAAATATATACAACATAAATATAGGACTAGTTGTTAATCCAAAATTTGACTTAAAACTAGATAAAGTAATTAGCAAAATTACAGTAAATGATAAAAATGGATCAAAAGTATATGAATATAATGACTCAGATTTTGTTAAATTAGATTTTAATGAAAAAACAATTAATGGAACAACAATTATAATTGAATACAAAATTAGAGTTACAAATGAAGGCGGAGTAGCTGGATATGCTAAAAAAATTGTAGATTACTTACCAAGTGGTATGGAATTTTCATCAGAATTAAACCAAGATTGGTATACATCAAGTAATGGAAATGTATTTAATGCAAGTTTAGCAAATACAATAATTAATCCAGGAGAAACTAAAGAAATAACTTTATTATTAACAAAGAAAATGACAGGAGAAAACACAGGTGTTGTAAATAATAATGCAGAGATTTATGAAAGCTATAATGACTTAGGATTAGCAGATATAGACTCAACACCAGCTAACAAAGTACAAAATGAAGACGATATAAGCTCAGCAGATGCAATTCTAGGTATTAAAACAGGTGAAGTATATGTATATATTGCAATAACAATTGTTAGTATAGCAATACTAGGTGTAGGAATATACCTAATAAATAAAAAAGTTTTAAGGAAAATATAGAAGAAAGGAGGTAAAATAAGTGAGAAAGAAAAGTATAATCGGAGTATTAACATTTATTACAATAATATTATTAACAACAATAGTAAATGCACAACCAACATCGTTTTTCTGGAAATCAGATGGAGAAGGAGAAGTTGCTACAACTATAGTAGATGGACTTTGGGCATTATGTATTGAAAAAGGTGGAAAATTAAGAACTACCACTTATGAAGGTCAAGATCCCGGAAGGTATTCGCCAACATACTGTGAAAAATGTGATGGAAAAAATGTTGCTAAAGAATGGGATGGCGACAAGTATCAAACAAAATTTACTTATAAAGATACAATTAACACACAGATCCATCAAGATGCTATGTATGCCATAATAAATTCCGGAGATATGGATAGAGCACAAAGAATTATATGGGGAATGGATATAAACACTGGTAATCAAGTAGGTTCAGGAGATGACTTATATAGAGAATCAGTTGCTTATAGAGCATTTTATGAGAAAGTGCAATCATCTGGAGGGTATAATCCTACAGATGCCACAGATGTTAATAATATAAAAGTTGCAGTAAATCAAGGAGATACATATACAGTAGGACCATTTAAAATTTCATATTTAGATGATTACCATATAAGACCAGATGGAACAAGAGTCAACTTTGGAGAAATAACAAATTTGCAAGTAATTAATGAAACTGGAAATGCAATGGAATTAGTAGATATAGTTGATTCTAGAGGAAGTTCAATTCGTTCTAGACAATATCAGTATCCTACAAATGGAGAAGAATTTTATGTAATAGTTAGAGGTGATGGACATTATATTCATCTAGATTTGGATTTTAGATACTTAAGAGAATGTACAGGTACATTATATGAATACTCAGGAGAAGTTTCAAAATGGAATTGGACTAGAGAAGGAAATGGAACACATGGGCATAGTGTAAAAGATCATTATAATCCAGGTGGATACGATGATGAAGGAAATTATCATCATGGATATTGGTCATATAAGACTGTTTATTATGACAGATACCGTTACAAACTAAATAAAACAGTAATTTCTCCTTCACAAGAATTAGTCTTATATGCATTAGATGGACAAATGCATTGGGGAACAGCGCATTTAGAAACAGAAGTTGTAAAATTAGAAGTAGATAATCTTACAATTAAAATAAGCGGAAATGTATTCCTTGATCAAGACCAAGGAAAAGTAAATGAAGGAAACAATAAAATAGACAATGGAGAAGCATTATCTGGAATAGAAGTCACATTATATGAAGTTGGAGGTGGACTTGCTACACCATATCAAAGTATCACACATGATCATATAGGAAATAGTAGTACATACGGAGGATGTTATACAACACCAGTTTACCATGTTCATGTAGGTAATGAAAATATGTATGGACCATGTTATAGTGCAGTTAACCATACTCATATAGGTAGCTCAGCAGCAGGAGGACCAGGAACATGTTTTGAGACACCAGTGTACCATGAGCATGACGAATCATGTTATGCTGCAAGTGATACTGAAAAGGAAAATCCAATATGTGGAAAAATAGAAGGACAAACAATAGAATTCTACAAAAATACATGTGGAGTAGAAGTAAAATATGTTAAAACATGTAATAAAGTTGAAGGACAAACAATAGATTCATATGCACCTTCATGTGGATATTCAGATGGAACATTAGTAAATTCTAGAACATTTCAAAATCCAGTACTAACAGATGAAAATGGACACTATGAATTTATAGGATTGGATGCTAGAAAGAAATATTACGTAAAATTTACATATAATGGTATGTTATATACAAACGTTTTATATAATGCAACAGGAGATGACACATCAAAAGCAACTGAAGATTCACAAGGCCATACAGGTAATAGACAAAACTTTAATAATAAATTTGCAGAAATAGGTTCATATCCATCAAATTATAGAACTACAGACTGTATAACAGGAGCACAAATATATAATAGAACATATTTGCAAGAAGATATAATCGACTTATTCAAAGAAGTAGCTGAACAAGTAGTTGCAAATAAAGGAAATGAAAAAGCTGCATATCAAGCTATAATAAATAAATATCAATCAACAGATCCAGATATTAGAAGCAAAGTACAATTTGTAGCAGATTGTAGAATAAGTGCATACACAGTAAAAACATACCCACAAATTTCTGACTTTGCTATAGAAGATACAGCAGAAGTTATAGGAGGTAAAGGATATCATAGTATATATTCTGGACAATATAACCAAACAAATGTAAACTTAGGAATTAAAGCGAGACCAACATTTGATATGGCATTATATAAAGATGTATTAAAAGCAGAAGTACAAGTAAATGGAAAAACTCAAACCTATAATTATGATGCAAGAAAAGCAGGAAGCAATGGATTTAGTATTGGTGTAAGTGAGACAGACTACTTAAACGGATTAAGAGGAATGTATAAAGATTCAACAGATTATACTAACCAAAACCAAACAAGAGAGGTAGAAACAGACACTTATGATTTAGATATGAGAACTGAGGAAGTTGCAAACGGACAAAGTTCAAACTATAATCAAGGTGTAACAGGAAAAGTAAATGGAAACTATAAACTTAATGAAAATTATACGAACTTACAACAAACTGGAGATCAAGTTAATGAAGATAGATTAAAAATTTATATAACATATAAATTAGCAATTAGAAATCAATCTTCAATGGTTGGAGCAATTACAGAACTTGTAGATTACTATGATACAAACTATAAATTTATAGAAGCATATGTTGGAGATATAAATGGTAATAAGACAGGTGATGTAACAAAATATGATACATCAATGTATGCAAATACAGAATATAAATCTACTAAAAATTCATATAACACAATATATTTAAGACCAAATGCAGAAACAAGATTAGCAAATGGTGAAGAACAATATATTTATGTTGTACTACAATTACTTGGACCAGACAATGATGCAGGAACATTATTAAGTAAAGAATTATTAAATAATAATACACTTACAGTAATGAACTTAGCAGAAATTAATGGATACAAAACATATAACTCAAAAACAGATTCAAATACACCAGGTTTAGTAGATATAGATTCAAATCCAGGTAACTTAAATGTATCAAACATTGATAAATTAACACAAGAAAATATAGTAAATTATCCAAATATAAGATCAATGTATGAAGATGATACAAGTAGAGCACCAGCATTTATATACAAACTACTAGAATCAAGAACAATAGAAGGTACAGTATATGAAGATAATACTGGAAAAGAGGCTAGAGTATATACAGCTCAAGAAAGAGAAGGAAATGGACAACTAGATGACCAAGACAAGAGAATACAAGGAGTAATAGTTGAATTAGTAGAAATAAAAAACGGACAAATGATTGTAAGGTCAACTACTACAACAAATGCAGACGGATGGTATGGATTTACAGGCTTCCTACCAGGAGATTACACAGTTAGATACACATATGGTTCAAATGATGATACAGCAATGAATAAAACATCTACTTGGTATAAAGGAGTAAATGATACATCATATAATGGACAAGATTATGAATCAACAACTTTTGGAACAAAACAAGGAGTAGAACTTGGAACACAAAACTATAAAACAGATACTACTTTGATAAACAAATATACAGAAAATTACAACAACAAAAATGCTGAAGAATCAACTGTACAAATTGCAGAATCAACAGTAATTGACAAATATAATCAAGATGGATATTATTGGTACACTGCAGATGATAAATTATCTGATGCAAGAGATGATGCATTTAGAAGAAACCAAGTTATAGATTATTCAAAGAATGAATATGGAACAGAAATAGTAAATCATAAGGCAGAAGTATTTAACGCATATGTAAATCCACAACCAGAACATATTACACAAGAACTAAATAGAACACTTGCAAACGAACTAGAAAGAAGAACATATCGTTATGCATATACTCCTGAAATAGAAGTTGAAGTTGAGTATGCAAAAACAACAACTACAGGAAATATGAATGCAAATCAAGATGCATATAAACACAATATTGTTGGTGTTGACTTTGGAATTGTAGAAAGACCAAAATCTGAATTAACAATAGACCAAGATGTGGCAAATATTAAAGTAACAGCAGCAGATGGAGTTACAGTATTATTTGATACACAAACTGGTGTAAGTAATCTACAATGGATTAACAAAGGTGATATTAATAAATATGACAAAGAAGAGTTAATAAATGTTATTATGGATGAAGAAATAATGAGTGGAGCAAAAATAGAAATAACATATAATCTAACAATAAGAAATAACAGTGAAAATGACATAGATACAACAACAAGAGCAAAAACAATATTAAACTATGTTGCAAATAACTTAAACTATGAAGAAGCAGACAACATGTTAAATGGAAAACCACTTTGGAAAGTAGTAACAAAAGACTCAGTACAAAATGCTAAAAACTCAAGCTTTGTAAACAATACAAATGGAAGCAATAACTTAAAATTAATAGACTTAAGTACACAAACAACAATATTACAAGCAACTGAGGATAACCCACTTGCAAATACAAACTTAAAACCAGGAGAACAAGTAACATCTACATTAACATTAAAGAAAGTATTATCATCAGAAAGTTCAAGCGACGATTTGAGTTATACAAACATGACAGAAATTGTTGAAATAGATAATACAGTTGGTAGATATGATCATGGAGCAGTTCCAGGAAACCAAGACATAGAACTTCAACCACAAGAACACGACACATCAGGTGCAAGTAAATATGTAGCATATAATAACGATGGAAATATAGATCCAGATCATCCACAAGACGGTCAAGTTATAATTACGCCACCAACAGGATCACAATATATCTATTACGTAATAGGAATTACATCAACATTAATATTAGCAATTGGAATTTTCTTAATAAAGAAGTTTGTAGTAGATAAAAGAAAAAAATAAAATATAAAAATAAAAAATAGGTTCACTTAAAATAAGTGGACCTATTTTTACATTAACTTAAATATAAATTTATTTAGAACAAAACATTGAAAAAAACACTAAAATATTATAAAATAATTCATATAAAATTATTTGCCACAAAAGAAAAGGTCATATAAAGATTATATATGTCAAAAAAGATAAAAAACTTTTTTAAATATAGTACTAAATATGACAAACAATTCAAAAGATTAATATTAAAATAATACCTATATTTGAAAAAGTAAGAGGTGGTAATAATGTTTCAAAACATATCAGGACAAGCAAATTCATATGATGAGTATGAAGAAAGTGCTTACCATGATAGTAAAATAAAAATATTTTTAAAAAGTGCTTTCACAAAGCAGAAAATAGCTATATATATAATTAGTTTTATGATATCTACAATAGAAGGAATAAATGGAATAACACCATTTGCAATTTCTATTTTTGCAGCAGTTTTAAGTAATAAAATACCTGCTTTAATAGTATATGTACTTACATTAATAGGAACCTTTATTGGATTGGGTGGTAACCAAACTTTAAATTATTTATTAACATCATTAGTTTTCGTAGTAATGACATTAATATTTAAACCAAAACAAAGTGTAGTAGAATATGAAAACGAAAAATTAAAATTGGGAAAATATGTTTTTCTATCATCATTTTTAGTACAAGTATCAAGCCTATTTTTTAAAGAATTAATGGTATATGATATCTTAGTAAGTATAATGGTATCAATTTCAGCATACATATTTTATAAAATATTTGCAAATTCTTTAATTGTTATTAACGAATTTGCAATAAAAAAAGCTTTTGCAATAGAAGAAGTAATAGGAGCAAGTATTTTACTTGCAATTTGTGCATCTAGTTTTAGAGATTTTAGCATATTCAATTTTGAAATAAGAACAATTTTAAGTATATTAATTGTCCTAGTATTAGGCTGGAAAAATGGTGTGTTAGTAGGTGCAACATCAGGTATTACAATAGGAACAATATTAGGGTTAATTAATGGAACTGAACCAATAACAATTGCTTCTTATGCATTATCAGGAATGATAGCTGGAATATTTTCAAGATTTGGTAGAATAGGTGTAATTGTTGGATTCATTTTAGGAAATGGAATATTTACATTTGTTACAAATGGAAATACTCAAACAATAATATATTTACAAGAAATCTTAATAGCCTCATTAGGTTTATTATTAGTTCCTAAAAATATAAGTATAGATATTGAAGATTTGGTAGGAAAAGAAAAACTATTACCAACAGGACCAGCTAGTAGAATTGAAGAAAATAAAGAAACTGTTTTTAAATTAAACAATGTCTCTGAAACTATAGCAGAAATAGCAGATACATATAAAGAAGCGGCAGCCACAATAATAGAAGAAGAGGATATAGAAGAAGAAAAAAATAGAAAAATATTTATAGATGAACTAAGTAATAATTTAGAAGGGTTAGAAGAAAATATTTTGTATGATGATTTACAAACAACTGAAGATTCAAGTTTAATACAAGACATATTTAAAACCTTAATAAAGAATGGAGAAATAACTAGAAAAGAATTACTAGATATACTTGCAAATCACAATAACTATATTATTGGATTTGACAATGTAGATGTAAGTATGGAACTTGAAAAAGATATAAAAGATGTTGTACAAACAATAAATCAATCATTTAAAATGAGTAAAGTTAATTTTATTTGGAAACAAAAAATGGATGAAAATAAAAGAAATATAGGAACTCAATTAAATGGTGTTTCCAAAGTAATATCATCACTTGCAGACGACATAGAGCAAAAAATACAACGAGAAGATAAACATGAATTTATAATTGAAAAAGAAGAAATAATAAGAATTGCTAAAGAAAAAAAGATTAATATACAAGACATAAACATAAGAAGAGAAAAAACAGGAAGGTATATAATAACAGTATATCTAGACTCTTGCTGTGATGTAAATGAAAAAAGAGGATGTACAATAGAACAAATGGAAAGAATTCTTTCTAAAGTACTAGAAGAAAAAATTGTAATACAAAAAAGTGGATGTGGATTTAAAAGAGAAACAAACTTGTGTGTAAATACATATGCTTCAGAAGATAAATATATGTTACAATTAGGAATTTCTCAAAAGACAAAAGAAGGTTCACCTATTTCAGGAGATTCTAAACTAAGTATAAAATTGGACGATGGAAAATATTTGCTTGCAATAAGTGATGGAATGGGTACAGGTCCAAAGGCAAAACAGGCAAGTGGAATAGCAATAAAAATGTTACAAAGATTACTTGCTAGTGGATTTGATAAAGATACATCAATCGAATTAATTAATTCTACATTATCAATAAATACAGAAGAAGATACATTTGCAACCTTAGATATAGCAATATTGGATTTATATTCTGGAAATATAGAATTTATTAAAAATGGAGCTTGTCCAACATATATTAAAGAAAAAAAAGATGTTCAAATTATAAAAGCATTATCATTACCAGCTGGAATATTAGAAAATATAAATTTAGTAGTATATGATAAGGATATAGAAGATAATAATATTTTGGTAATGTGTTCAGATGGAATAATGGAATCTAATACAGAATATCAAAATAAAGAACTATGGGTTAGGGATATATTACAAAGTATACAAACAGACAATGTACAAAAAATTGCAGACATTATAACAAAAGAAGCTATAGACAATGGATATGGTGTGGCAAAAGATGATATGACTATTATTGTAGCTAAATTTATAAAAAGATAGTTTGCCATAAAGTATTGTTTGAAATATTTAATTTAATTACTTATAGATAAAAGGTATATTTAGAGAAATATACCTTTTATCTATAAAAAATCATCTTTTCAATTCTAATAAAATGTGATATTATAGTATGTGTAAAAATAAATTTTGGAGGGATTAATTATATGAGCAAAGGAAAAAGGTATGACACGGAATCCAAATTAAATATAAAAAAAGTAATAGCTGTTATTATTGCTATTGCTGTAATAATTATGTTTGTTGTAGCAATAAAAACATTGCTTACAAAAAATACAAATGAAACAAGTACGCAAGTAATGAGTTATTATCCTGTATATACAAATGATAAATGGGGAGTAATTGATCAAACAGGTAAAATTGTAATAGAGCCAACTTACTCAGAAATGATTACAATACCAGATAGTAAAACTGATATATTTATATGTTTATATGATGTAGATTATACAAACAATACATACAAAACAAAAGTAATAGATTCAAAAAATAATGAAAAATTTACTAATTATGATTTAGTGGAAGTAATTGAAAATCAAGATAGCAGTAATAACTTATGGTATGAAGCAGGAGTGCTAAGAGTTAAAAAAGGCGATAAATACGGATTAATAGATTATTCAGGTAAAGAAATATTGCCACTAGAATATACAAGTATTGAAGCATTACAAGGTGTAACAAATAGTTTAATAATAAAAAAAGATGAACAAGTTGGATTATGTGATAATAAAGGAAATATAATTATTAATCCAGAATACAAAAATATTCAATCAATTGGAGACAATTATCAAAACGGATATATTGTACAAAATAATGATGGCTTGTTTGGAGTAATCGACTTTACAAAAAAAGTAGTATTAGAACCTAAATATGAGGAAATAAAACAAGTTTCATCAAATAACATATATATTGTAAAAGAAAATGGAAAACTAAATGCAATTACTAGAGAAGGAGAAGTATTATTAGAAAATAAATTTGATGATGTAAAACAAATTAATGAAAATGATATTATATTTATAAAAAATAAAAAATATGGTGTAATATCTTCTACAGGAGAAATAAAAATAGAGGCACAATATGATGATTTACAATATTCTTTTGGAGAAAACTACATAGCAAAAAATGGAGATAAATATGGAATAATAAATACATCAAATGAAACAATATTGCCTTTTGAATATACAAATATTTTATACAGAAAAGAAGCAGGATTTATAGAAGCTAATAAAGACAATTCAGCAGTCTCACAAATTTTAAATAACAAATTTGAACAAAAACTAGAAGGAATTGTATCAGATGTAAATGCAGAAAAAGGATATTTTAGAATAAGAGTAAATGATGAATATAAATACTATAATTTCAACTTTGAAGAGAAAAAATCAAGTGAAGTTTTAACTTCAAATACATTATTCTTAAGTAAAAAAGATGGAAAATATGGCTATATAGATAAGGATGGAAATGTAGTAGTAGATTATATATATGAAGATGCTACAGAACAAAATAACTTTGGTTATGCAGCAGTAAAAAAAGATGGAAAATGGGGTTCAATTGATAAAAATGGAAACCAAGTAGCTGAAACAAAGTATGAACTAGCAAATAATATTATAATAGATTTTATTGGAAAATGGCATTTAGGAGAAGATATTAATTCATATTATTATACTGATAAATAAAGGAGATAAAAAATGGAACTAAAGACGAAATATCAATATACATATTTTATATATCCGTATGTTATTAATGAAAATAAATATGATAAATATTTATTAAAATTATTGAGCAATAAAAATATAGAAGTAAGATTTTTTGAAAAAGAAAAAGATTTAGATATATATTCGTATTTTTTACCAACAATAAGAAAATTTATGTTTCAGGATTTTGAGTTTAATAAAGATAAAATTAGAAAATTTGAAGAATTTAATAAAGAAATGCAAGCTTTAATATTATCTAAAAATTCATGTACAATGTTTGAATATAATCTAGGTCAAGATTTACAAGGAAAAGCGGGAGAAGAAGAAGGAATTTTCTTCAAAATTCAAAAAATGGAATTAGTATGTTTTAATACAGGAATATGCTTCCTTGTGATAAAAACAAACATAGAAGATAGTACAGAATTTTCAGATGTATTAAATTTCAATTATAAATTTAGAGATATTTATTCTGAATTTAAAGAATTAAAGGAATATGAGAACATACGACTTCAAACAGCTACATTTAGTGATGTGAAAAAACTAAATGATATTATTAAAGATATAACAGGGAATGCAACAAATGCAAAAGAATTAGACATTAATACTAACCGTTTTCTAACATATGCATACACATGTATAGACCAAATGGATTGGAATGAAACAAAACAATTTAAAAATATCGAATTTGAATTTTTCAAATATGCTAATATATTTCCAAGTTCATATAAATCAAATTTTGATAAAAAGCATATGGAGATATTATCAAAGTGGAAATTTATTCAAACAGGTTTTACTAAAGAAGGAATGGCATTACTTACATCTAGTATAGATATTCATAATTATACTGTACTTCCACATGTATATGAAAACCAATATTTATATACATACATTTTAGTACAATATCAAAAAATATATTTGAAAAAATTAGAAAATGAATGTAAAGAAAAAAGTTTAGCATCTGGGGCAAGAGAAAAATTTATTAAATTTACAAAAGAACTATGGATACAAGAAATCACAAATGATGATATAGGTACTAATATTTATAGAAAAACAAGACATGTATGTGAGATAGAGAAAATTTATAATAATATAAAAAATAAATTTGATATAGCATACAAGGAGTTAAATATAGAAAAAGATAGTAAAATAAATAAAATAATTTTGATTGCATTAGGAATATCATTACTACTTAATATAATTAATTTTATAACATTAATTAAAATGATGTAATAAAGATAAGGAGACAGCAAAAATGCAAATAACTTGTGGAACAGATATCATAGAAATTGAAAGAATAAAAACATCAATAGAAGATTTAAAAGAAAAATTTATACAAAGAGTATATACACAAAATGAGATATCATATTGTGAAAGTAAACACAGTGCAAAGTACCAACACTATGCTGCAAGATTCGCAGCAAAAGAGGCAGCATTTAAAGCAATTTCAGGAGCTTTAGGAAACAAATATGACATTGGTTGGAAAAATGTTGAATTAATAAATGATGAAAATGGAAGACCAAGAATTAATTTTATTGATATCAAAATAGAAGGATTAAAACAATGTGATATAAGTGTATCACATTGTAAAAAATATGCAGTAGCAAATGTTGTTGCTGTATTTTAGAAAGGACTATAAAATGGAATTATTTGATTCACACTGTCATTTAGATGATAAGAAATTTGATGAAGATAGATATGAATTAATACAAAATATATTTTCTTCTGGAGTAACAAGTTTTATAACAGCAGGATATAGTTTATATTCTTCCAAAAAAGCTTTGGAATTAGCAAAAAGGTATCCACAAATTTATACAACTTGTGGAATTTCACCAAATGATATAAACGAAAAAGTGGAAAACATACGGTAAAGAATTAACCCAAATAAAAGAAATTGCAAAAAACGAAAAAGTAGTGGCAATTGGTGAAATTGGATTAGATTATTATTGGAATAAAGAGAATAAGGATATTCAAAAACATGTATTTATAGAGCAAATAAAAATAGCAAATGAAATGAACTTACCTATTGTAATTCATACAAGAGAAGCGGTAAATGATACTTTAGAAATTCTAAAACAAAATACAGTAAACAAAAAAGGAGTATTTCATTGTTGCCCATTAAATAGAGAACTTGTTAAAGAGGCATTAAAATTAGGATTTTATATTTCATTTGCAGGACCAGTAACTTTTAAAAATTCTAAAAATGCAAATGAAATAATTGAATTAGTACCACAAGATAAAATACTAATAGAAACAGATAGTCCATATTTATCGCCAGAACCACACAGAGGAAAAAGAAATGATCCTAGAAATGTAAAATATATTGCACAAAAAATTGCTGAGGTAAAACAAATACCAATAGAAGAAATAGCAAAATTAACTTATGAAAATACTTGCAGAATATTTAATATAAACAAAAAATGAACAGAATTGGTGAACAAAGGGGACGTTCCTTAAAGTTCATATATATGAACTTTAAGGAACGTCCCCTTTGTTCACCAATTTTTAGTTTTGATTTCCAAAATCAACTTTTACATTTTTTCTTGCTTCATCAGAATCTGTTTTAAATAATTCTTTTTCTTTAAACTTAAATAAAGATGCTACAATATTTGAAGGTACTACTTCTAATTTTGTGTTATACATTGTAACTGTATCATTATAAAATTGTCTAGCAAATGAAAGCTTGTTTTCAGTATTTTGTAGCTCTTCTTGTAATGCTAAAAAGTTTGTATTTGCTTTTAAATCAGGATAATTTTCAGAAACAGCCATAATAGTTTTTAATGTATCAGTTAATTGATTATCAAGATTAGCTTTTTCTGCAACAGTAGAGCTGCTAGCCCAAGCTGTTCTTAATTCAGCAATTTTATTTAATGTAGTTTGTTCATGTTCCATATATCCTTTTACAGTATTTACTAGATTAGGAATTAAATCAAATCTTCTTTGTAATTGAACATCAATTTGACTCCAAGCATTTTCAACTTTTTGTCTTGCATTAACTAAACCATTGTAAATACTTATAACAAAAATTATTAATAATACAATGATTGCTAATATAATCCAAACCATAATAATCCTCCTCATAATTAAATTTGATAAATATATAATAGCATAAAAAGAATACTTATACAATAGTTTATGTATATGAAAGTAAGAAAATGTAATAACAAAATAATAAAAAATACTTGTGCAAATCGAATTCTAGTGCTACAATGGAAAAAATGTCGAAAGGAGAGAGTTAAATGAATGTATTAAATCTAGATGATTTTTCAGTAGAACAAATAGAAAAAATACTTGATTTAGCAGAAGAATTCAAAAACGGAAAAAAAGTAGATTACCAAGGAAAAAAAGTAATATCAAACCTATTTTTTGAACCATCTACTAGAACACATTATAGCTTTGATATGGCTGCATTAAGATTAGGGTGTAAAACACAAAATTTTGATGCAGGAAACTCAAGTTTAAAAAAAGGTGAAAGTTTATATGATACTGTCAAAACTTTTGAAAGTTTTGGAACAGATGCACTAGTAATTAGACATGTAGAAAATGAATATTATAAGCAGTTAGTGGGAAAAATAAAAGTACCAATACTTAATGCCGGAGATGGTACAGGAAATCATCCTTCACAATCATTATTAGACTTATTAACAATAAAACAAGAATTTGGAAAATTTGAAGGATTAAAAATAGTTATTGTTGGAGATATAAAACATTCAAGAGTGGCACATACAAATATAAAAATAATGAAAAGATTGGGAATGACTGTTTATACATCAGGACCAGAAGAGTATAGAGAAGAAGGATACAATTATGTCGAATTAGATGAAATCATTGACAAAGTAGATGTTGTTATGCTTTTAAGAGTGCAACATGAAAGACATGCAACATCAATGCAAGAAACAGTTGAGGAATATCATGAAGCATATGGATTAAATAAAAAAAGAGTAGAAAAAATGAAACCTACAAGTATTATAATGCATCCAGCACCATTTAACAGAGGAGTAGAAATTGCAGATGATGTTGTAGAATGTGAAAAATCAAGAATATTTAAACAAGTACAAAATGGAGTATATGTAAGAATGGCACTAATACATATAGCATTAGAAGAAAATATCTAAAAAGTATTGTACAAAACAAATATCTATGATATATTTTTATCATAGATATTTTAAAAAAGTAGAGGTGTAGCCTTATGGAAGAAGAAAATATAGATAATGATAAGAAAACCATACTAATTGTTGATGACGAACAACACATTGTAGATATATTAGTATATAACTTAGAAAAAGAGGGATATAACACATTACAAGCAAATGATGGTTTAACAGCAGTAGACATAGCATTAAGTAAAAAACCTGATTTAATTTTATTAGATATTATGCTTCCTAAAATGGATGGACTTGCTGTATGTAAAAGAATAAGGCATACATTAAATGTACCTATTTTAATGTTAACAGCAAAAGATGAGGAAATAGATAAAATTCTTGGATTAGAATTGGGTGCAGATGATTATGTTACAAAGCCATTTAGTGTAAGAGAATTGATGGCTAGAATAAAAGCAAATCTAAGAAAAGCAGAAGCATCATTAATAGATGATACAATACAAGAAAAAAACGGAACATCTAACAAAATAATAGTAGGAGATTTAAGTTTAGATTTAGATAAATTTGAAGTAAAAATAAAAGATGAAGTAGTAGACTTAACCTTAAGAGAATTTGAAGTTCTAAAATATTTAGCAAGTCAACCAGGACAAGTAATTACAAGAGAAGTTTTGTTAGAAAAAGTATGGGGATATGAATATTATGGAGACATAAGAACTGTTGATGTTACAGTAAGAAGAATTCGTGAAAAAATAGAAAAAGATACATCAGCTCCTAAAATACTAATTACAAAAAGAGGAGTAGGATATTATATAGCATCAAAATAAAACAAAAAAAAATAAGGTCGAAGGTCAAAAAAGACTTTTGACCTTAAAATACATAATAAAGAAATAAAGAGGAGAAAAAATGGTTAAAGATGTACAATTAAAAATAATACTAATATTTGCAATTATAGCAACTGTTTTGATAGTTGGGATTAGTACATATTTTTTAGTAAATTTAAGGGATATTAACAATTTTTTATTAGCACAGAATTCTGATATACAACAAGTAACTTCTAAAATAGCAGAAACAATAAATCAAGGAGGACTATTATCAATATATTTGGTGTTTGCGTTCTTAGTGATATCCATAGTAATAGCCATTTTTGTTGTAACAAAAATAACTATTCCAATGAATAGATTAATTGATAGTGCAAGAAAAATTGCAACAGGTGAAGAAGTACGGTTTGGAAAAGGAAAGCAAAAAAAATAATAATAAAGAAGTGGATGAGATAGCTGGAACCATTGGAATGATGACAACAGAACTTAAAGAGAACCTAAATGAAGTATCAAGACAGAAAAAGCAAATTGAAACTATATTATTACATATGACAGATGGAATTATTGCTTTTAATATGGATGGAAAGATTATTTTAGTAAACCCAGCAGCAACGAGATTACTTAGAATAATGCCGGAAGATGAAAATTTTGAAAAAATCTTTAAAAAATTAAATGTAGATATAAATATGGAAAAAATTATCTATCTTGATGCTTGGACATCATCAGAAGAAAGAATAAGTATAGGAGATAAACATATTAACTTGTTCTTTGCACCATTAAAAGATGAATCTGATAGAGCAGCAGGAGTTATGGTTATGATACAAGATATAACTGAGCATGTAAGACTAGATAATATGAGAAAAGAATTTGTTGCAGATGTATCACATGAATTAAAAACGCCAATTACATCTATAATGGGATATGCAGATACCTTATTAGAAGGAGAGTATGATAAGCAAACACAAGATAAATTTCTAAATGTAATTGCAAATGAAGCCAGAAGAATGGCGAAACTTGTAACAGATTTACTTGCTTTATCTAGATTTGACAATAATCAAGTTCAAGTTGAAAAAGAAGAATTCGATTTAGGAAATCTTGTAAAACAATGCCAAGAAAAATTACAACTAGAAATTGATAAAAAACATCATCATGTAGAATGTTTTGTAACTGCTAATGTTCCACCTGTGTATGCAGATAAATATGGAATAGAAAGAGTTGTATTAAATATACTTACTAATAGTATTAAATATACAAAAGAAGGTGGACATATAAAAATATATGTAGGATTTGTATATAATGATGCATATATAAAAGTAATAGATAATGGTCTAGGAATACCAGAAGAAGACTTGTCTAGAATTTTTGAAAGATTTTATAGAGTTGACAAAGCACGTACAAGAGATATGGGAGGGACAGGATTAGGACTTTCTATTGCTAAAGAGATATTAGATAAAAATGATGGCAGCATAGATATAAAAAGTGAACAAGGAAAGGGAACAGAAGTAGTAATTAGAATACCTACTAAAAAATAAATTTTTATATATTTATGTTTTACAACATTATTAATAAAAGTAGAGTTATATCTTGATAAAAATGTAATTCTAGGATATAATTGAAAAGATGATAGATAACCGTGAAAGGAAGTCTTAACAATATGGATGAAGAGAAAAAACTTAAAATAAAGGAAATTTTAGAATGGGTTTATTGTATTATAATTGCAGTTGTTTTAGCATTATTAGTAAGATATTTTATAGGAACACCTACAATTGTACAACAACCTTCAATGTTTCCAACTTTAAAAGAAGGTCAAAGATTAATTTTAAATAGAACAGTTAGAATTACACATTCATTACCAAAAAGAGGAGAAATAATAACTTTTGAAGCGCCATCAAAATCATATTTTTCAGCAGCCGAGGCAGACTTAGAAAATCCAATTGCGGAATATAATCATAATATAAATAATTTATTTTCGAAATTTAGATATTATGTATTAGAAATAGGAAAAGATAGTTATATAAAAAGAGTAATAGGATTGCCTGGAGAACATGTAAAAATTGAAAATGGAAAAGTGTATATTAATGGTGAAGAATTACAAGAGGATTACTTGGAACCTACAGTAGAAACAGATTCATTAAATGGACCTTTTACAGACATAGTAGTTCCAGAAAATTGTGTATTTGTAATGGGAGATAATAGAGCACAAAGTACAGATTCAAGAAGATTTGGATGTATTCCACTAGAAAAAATAGAAAGTACAGTATGGATTAGATTCTGGCCACTTAATTTATTTGGAAAAGTAGATTAAAAAATATAATTAAAATATCATTTTGGATTAATCAAGGAAAGGAATGCTATTAAGAATTGAGTTTTGAAAAACTAATTGGAAACGAACAGGTAAAAGAAACATTAAATAATATAATACAAAATAATAATTTAACACATAGTTATATGTTTGTGGGTCCAAGTGGAGTTGGTAAGACTTTATTTGCAAAAGAATTTGCAAAAATGATTTTATGTGATAGTAAGGAAACAAAACCATGTGGGAAATGTAAGTCTTGCATAGAATTACAAAATAATAACAATCCAGATTTGATAGAAATAGAACCAGAAAATGCTACAATAAAAATAGAGCAGATAAGACAAATGCAATCAAAAATATTAGAAAAACCAATTATATCTGATAAAAAGGTATATATAATAAAAGATGCAGACCAAATGACAAAAGATGCATCAAACTGTTTACTAAAAACATTAGAAGAACCACCAAGTTTTATTACAATTATAATGACAGGCACAAATGAAAGTTTATTTTTAAATACAATAAAATCAAGGTGTGTAAAAATAGCTTTTAATAAGATACAAGATAATATACTTAAAGAATTTTTAGAGAATAATTATGGATTTACTATTAATGATAATATTTTAAAAGCTTGTGAAGGAAGCATAGAAAAAGCAATTAGAGTAAATGAAAGAAAACAAGAATATGAAGAAGCTGCAAAAATATTTTCAAATATAGAAAACTATAAATTACTTGATGTATTAAACAGACTAGATTTCATGTATAAAAATAAAGAAAACATTTACGAAATATTAGACTATATTAATATTATATTATCTAATAAACTGTTAAATAATCCAAGGTACATAAGATATATAGAAGCAGTAGAACAAACGAAAAAGAATTTAAAACAAAATAGCAATTATGATATGAGTATTGATAATATGTTATATAAAATATGGGAGGAATAATATTTTGAAAGAAATTATAGGAGTAAGATTTAAAAGACCTGGAAAAATATATTTTTTTGATCCAAAGCACAATAAATTACAAAAAGGGCAATATGTAATAGTAGAGACATCTATGGGAGAAGAATATGCAGAAGTGGTAATAGAAAATAGAATGGTAAAAGAAGAGAAAATAGAAAATCCACTAAAACCAATTATTAGAGTTGCTACATATAAAGATAAAAAACATTATGAGGCAAATAAACAAAAAGAAAAAGAAGCTTTTAATATATGTTTAGAGCAAATAAAAAAACATAAATTAGATATGAATTTAATTGATGTAGAATATAAATTTGACAATAGTAAAGTATTATTCTATTTTACAGCAGATGGAAGAATTGATTTTAGAGAATTAGTTAAAGACTTAGCAGCTATTTTTAAAACAAGAATAGAGCTTCGCCAAATAGGTGTAAGAGATGAAATTAAAAGAATTGGTGGAAATGGAATATGTGGAAGAGAACTATGTTGTTGTTCTTTTTTAGGCAATTTTGAAACTGTATCAATTAAAATGGCAAAACAACAAAACATATCATTAAATCCATCAAAGATATCTGGAAATTGTGGTAGGCTGATGTGTTGTTTGAAATATGAACAAGAAGCATATGAAGAAAAATTAGCAAAACTTCCAAAAGTAGGAGCAATAGTTGAAGCAGAAGAAGAGGGAGAAGGTGTAGTTGATTCTGTTGAAATATTAAAGGAAAAAGTAAAAGTAAAATTTAAAGATAAGGATGGCTTTTTCTATAAAAAATTTGACGCAAAAGATTTAAAAGTAATAAAAGATGTAGAGGAAAAGGATGAAATATCTGGAATTGACAAAGAAGAATTAAAAGAACTTAAAGAGTTAGAAAAACTAGAAGAACAAGATTTAAAAGAGCAGGAAGAAGATATTTAAAAGTCATAAATATTAAATTATATAAATAAGATGTAGAAATGAAGGAGGCGAAAAACATGGCATATAAAATTACAGATAAATGTATCAGTTGTGGAGCATGTGCTGCAAATTGTCCAGTAGAATGCATATCACAAGGTGATGATAAATATGTTATAGACCAAGATGCATGTATTGGATGTGGAACTTGTGCAGGTGTTTGTCCAGTAGATGCACCAGTTGAAGAATAATATAAGAAAAGACGTTAACGAAATTAGAAATTTCATTAGCGTCTTTTTTTCGTGCTGGTTTTCATTATTAGAATATATCTTACATAAAAAATTAAAAAAAGTAAAAAATATGTAAATATAAAAATTAGTAACATTAATAAAAATATTGACACAATAGTATCAAATATGATATCATATATTTGGGCTGATAGGGGACATTTATTTCTAAGGAAAGGAGGAATAAATATGCCTGATATCAGTAAACTAATACTAAAGATGAAAAGACAACCTAATGGAATTAGATTCAAAGAATTAAAAAAAGTTTTAGAGTATAATGGATATATAATGAAACCAAGAAAACGGAACATCTCATAGAAATTTTATAAATAGAAATGGTGATGTAATAACAATAAAAGAAGAAAATCCATTAAAAGCGGTATATGTTAAAGATGTGCTTAGAAGAATAGGAGAATAAAGTTTTGTTTTTAGAATATACAATAAAAGGAGGTAGTATTTATGAAAAATGTGAAAGAGTACATGGCATTGCCATATAATTACATTATTCAACCGATCAATGATGAAAGTGGCTTTTATTTTTATGCTCGTATTCTTGAATTAGATGGATGTCAAAGTACAGGGGAAACATTTGAAGAAGCATATAAAAATTTAAGAGAAGCAATGGAAGGATGGATAGAAGCAAAAATGGAAGGCGGGTTTGAAATACCATTACCAGTAGGGTATGAACATTTCAGTGGAAAATTTTTAGTAAGAATACCTAAATCATTACATTATAAATTAGCTGTTGAAGCAGAACAAGAAGGAGTATCATTAAATCAATATGCAGTATATAAATTAAGTCGCTAAAATCATATTATAATAAACGAGCTTATCAATAAAGATAAGTTCGTTTATTATATGCTAAGGTTAATTTTTTTATAAATTTTATTCTTATAAAATATAAAAAGAAAGCCCCGCCAAACTTCAGCGGGGGAAGACGTGAATACAAGCTAAAACTATTTTTGGAGAAGGACATCCTTTATCCAGTCGTATCCCTCTGTTATAATGCATTTTGCGGCATCTTTAGCATCTGCCTCTGTATTCCCTGGTATTAAAACCTGAAATTTTTCCGGCAATTCTGCAACAATTTCTTCTCCTGTTTCAATATCCGCGAATGTCATGCTTTTTAGTCTTAACATGTTTTTCCTTTCTGCTTGCAATGCGCAAGACTTTAGCTTGATTAACAGTTACAAAGACACGTAGTCCATACTAATATTATACAACTATTTACATAAATATGCAAATATAAGAAACATGTCGTATTAATATTTACTAGTAAAGTGAACTGGAAAAGAAAAAAACATTAAAATATTTTGTAAAAATTTAACAAAAAATGTAGAAAAATATATAGTTTAATGATATAGTAAATAAAAAATAGAAAGGGGAAAAAATCATGAAAAAAACTTTAAAAACTATTGCATTAATGCTAATGGTGGGAATTATACTATTAACATTAACAGGATGTGCGAATGTCAATTTTGATATTAAATTAAATGCTGATGGAAGTGGAGAAGTATCTTATGTAATGGGATATGATAAATCTTTTCTAACAAGCATGGGAGTTACAACAAGTAGTTTAGAAAATGATGATTCATTTAAAGAAATGGAAGATGAGGCAAGACAAGAAGGCTATACAGTAGAAAAATATGAAGATGATAATACATATGGATTTAAAGCAACAAAACATGTAGAAAATATCCAAAATGAATTCAATTTTACAAATACAATGGGTACAAGTACACAAGAAGAAGCACAAAACGATAAAATTGTGTATGAAAAGAATTTATTAAAAACAAGATATTATCAAGATGCAAAACTAGATTTAACAAATATGGGATCATATAATGAACAAGAAGCAGCTATGATGCAATCAATTTTATCTCAAATGAAAATAACATATAAAATTACATTACCATTTAAAGCACAAGAAAATAATGCAACAACAGTTTCAGAAGATGGAAAAACATTAGAGTGGAAGTTAGAAGCTGGAAAAGTAAATGAAATAAAATTTGACGCAGCACAAGATTATACATTATATGCAATAATAGGAGGAATAGCACTAGTATTAATTATAGTAATAATTGCGGTAGCAGCATCTAAAAAAGGAAAAAAAGATAAACAAGAAAAAGTAAAAGAAACAAAAGAAAATAAAGAAGAACAAAATTAAGATAAGAATTTAAAAATTTATAAAAAATAACAGCCTATAAAAAGACTGTTATTTTTTTCTCTATATAAATAAAGTTTTTATCCTTCATTTGATTCTTTATTAGTAATTGCTTCCAAATCTAAAAGTTCGTTCCATCTGTCATCTACTTCTTTTTGGAACTCTTGAATCATCCATTCATTACCAGGTTTAAACATATGTTTAAATCTTTTTTGTGGTCTTAAGAATTCTTCAACAGGAAGTTTATTTTTTGGTTTATAGTTAATAACATATCTACCATCAATAACTTCGTATAAAGGCCAATAACATGTTTCAACAGCAAGTTTATTAATTTGCATTAACATTTCTGTTGGGTATCCCCATCCTCTAGGACAAGGTGCAAGTACGTTAAGGAAACAAGGACCTTCTGTATAAATTGCTTTTTCAGCCTTTTCATATAAATCTTTAAAGTTATTTAAAGCTATACTTTGAGCAACATATGGTAAATGGTGTGCAACCATAATTTTTGCTAAATCTTTTCTAGATTGCATTTTACCAGGAATAACAGTTCCAGCAGGACTTGTTGTTGTATCTGCAAATTTAGGTGTTGCAGAAGAACGTTGTATACCAGTATTCATATAAGCACCATTATCATAACATACATATACCATGTCATGACCTCTTTCCATAGCACCTGAAAGAGCTTGAATACCTATATCATAAGTACCACCATCTCCACCAAAAGCAATAAATTTTGTATCTACATCATCTGGTAATTTACCTTGTCTTTTCATTGCTTTATATGCAGCTTCAACACCAGATAAGGTAGATGCAGCATTTTCAAATGCTGTATGGATAAAAGAATCTGTCCAAGAAGTATATGGATAAATAAATGTAGAAACTTCCATACAACCAGTAGCACCAGCAACAACAGCGTGGTCTCCTTCTTTTAAAGCTCTCATTACCATTCTTGCAACAGGTGGAGCACCACATCCAGCGCACATTCTATGTCCGTGAAGTAAACCTAGATGGTTTATTTGCAATTACTTCTTTTAAATTATATGCCATATAATTTCACTCCTTTCTAACCTCTTAATCCTAAGTATCTATATGGATTACCGATATTTCCTGTTTTTACAATTTCTTGTAAATCATTAAATACAGATTCAATATCAGTTGATTTTGTATCTCTACCACCTATACCGTAAATATAGTTAATTGTAGGTACACAAACTTTGTTAACTTGCATACCAGAAGTAACATCAGTAAATAATGCACCACCAGTAGCATTTAAAGAATCAGCTTTATCTAAAATTGCAACAGCTTTAACATGTGATAATGCTTTTGCAATTTCTTCTGCTGGGAAAGGTCTAAATACTCTTAGTTTTAATAATCCTGCTTTTATACCTTTTTTACGTAATTCATCTATTACAAATTTAGTAGTTCCGGCAGTAGAATTCATACAAACTATTGCGATTTCTGCATCATCTAATTTGTATTCTTCAAAGAAAGAATATTTTCTACCTGTCATTTTTTCAAAATCTTTTGCAACATCTAAGATAACTTGTTTTGCATTTATCATAGCTTGTGCTTGAGCTCTTTTATGTTCAAAAAGATAACTTTGTAAATCTAAAGGTCCCATGCTAATAGGTTCTTTTTCATTTAACAAATAATGTTCTGGTTTATATTTACCTACAAATTCTTTTACTAAATCATCTTCAATTAATTCAATGTTTTCAATAGAATGAGAAGTAATAAAACCATCTTGACATACCATTAAAGGTAATAAAACATCTTTATTTTCTGCAATTCTATGAGCCATTATTAAATTATCATATGCTTCTTGGTTATTTTCTGAAAATAACATTATCCAACCAGCATCTCTAACACCCATTGCATCTGAATGGTCATTATGGATATTTAAAGGCCCAGAAACAGCACGATTTACTAAAGACATAACAATAGGTAATCTCATTGAAGATGCAATATAAATCATCTCCCACATAAAAGATAAACCATTTGCAGAAGTTGCAGTCATAGCTCTTCCACCAGCAGCTTCAGCACCAACACATGCACTCATAGCACTATGTTCACTTTCTACTGCAACAAATTCAGTATCAACAGTACCATTACTAACAAATGTTGAAAAATATTGTGGTATTTCAGTTGATGGGGTAATTGGAAATGCTGCAACAACATCTGGGTTAATTTGTTTCATAGCAATAGCAGCTGCTTCATTACCACTTAAACGTTCTCTTATACTCATATCATTTTCTCCTTTACTATTTATTTCATTTCAATTGCACCAAAAGGACATACTTTAGAACAAACGCCACATCCTTTGCAATAATCATAATTAAAATCTTCTCTTTTTTGATCCTTATTTACAGGTATTGCATTATCTGGACATACTGGAAAACATAAGCCACATTGTTTACATTTTTCACTTAAGAATACAGGTTTAATACTTCTCCAATCACCAGTTTTAAATTCCATAGAATTTCCAGCATCATATATATTTCCACCTACAGTCAAATCTTGCCAAGGTGTATTTGGATTTAATTTATCACTAGTCATATAATTTTACTCCTTTCTATAAGTTTTAAATACTTATATCTTCTTTACTTCATTTAAAGCCATTTTTAAAGCTTTCATATTACCATCAATTACTTCAGGTTTTTTTGCAAATTTATGCTTAAATGAACCTTCCATATCATTTAATAATTCTTCATCTGTCATAATACCGCTTACTTTAACAATTGCAGCAAGCATTGGAGTATTTGGAAAATATTTTCCTAAAGTTTCCATTGATATTTTTCTTGCATCAATTGTATAAATATCACCTTTATAACCATTTAAAACACTTTTTAAATAGTCGGCATCTTTAGTTGTATTAATAACAATTGCACCTGTTTCTTTTAATCCATCTGTAACTCCGAACAGATTCAAGTAAAGTGTCATCAACAACTACAACATAATCTGGTTCATAAATATTACTATGAATAGTAATAGGAGTATCACTAATTCGATTATATGCAGTAATTGGAGCACCCATTCTTTCAGGTCCATACTCAGGAAAACCTTGAATATATTTTCCTGTATTAAAAGCTGCATCGGCAAGTAATAATGATGCGGTTTTAGCACCTTGACCACCTCTACCATGCCATCTGATTTCTAATAAGTTATCCATTTATAGAATTCCTCCTTATTTTTTATTTTTCACATTAATATATGAAAAGCTACCTAAAGTATATTCTTAAATAGTATTAATGTCAAGGTATAATTCTATACTATTTGGTCAAAAAAATAAAATATATAAATGTTAATTTTGGGATTAATGGTAATAATAATTTATAATAAAAATGACTAATATAGTGTTTTTTCATATTTTAAATGTTAAAATATAATAAAAGAAAAAGAGTCATTATAAACTAGATAAAAAGGAGAAATTATGGATATTATAGAAATTGCAGAAAAAATTAAAGATTCTGGTGGGAATTTGTATTTAGTTGGAGGAGCAATAAGAGATGAAATTATGGGAAAACCAATATATGATAAAGACTATTGTGTAACTGGAATTTCTAGTGAAAAATTTTCTGAATTATTCAGTAATGCTATGAAAAGAGGAAAATTTTTTGAAGTATTCGACATAGAGGGTACGGAATTTGCACTTGCTAGAAGAGAAAGAAAAATAGGACTAGGACATAAAGAATTTGAAATAGATACTGAAAATGTAACCATTGAGGAAGATTTAGCAAGACGTGATATAACAATAAATGCAATAGCAAAAAATGTATTAACAGGAGAAATTATAGATCCATTTAATGGTAGAAAAGATATAGAAAATAAAATTATAAGAGCAACAACAAATGCTTTTATGGAAGACCCATTAAGAGTATATAGGGTAGCAAGATTCGCGGCAAAAACAGAATTTAAAGTAGAAAAAAATACGTTAAAACTAATGGAAAAATTGAAACCAGAGCTTAATACATTATCAAAAGAAAGAATATTTGGTGAATTCGAAAAAGCATTAAAAGAAGATAAACCATCAATATTTTTTGAAGTATTAAGACAATCTAATACATTAGATGTACATTTTAAAGAAATATTTGATTTAATAGGTTCACTACAACCAGTAGAATATCATCCAGAAGGTGATAGTTATAATCATACTATGATTGTACTTGATAAAGCAGCAGAATTAACTAAAGATTTAGGTATTCGTTTCGCAGCATTAGTACATGATATAGGAAAAGGAATAACACCACCTAGTATGTATCCACATCATTATGGACATGATGAAAATGGAATACCACTAGTACAAAATTTTGGACAAAGAATTGGTGTTCCAAATAAATGGATAGATTATGGAAAAACAGCAGTAAAAGAACATATGAAAGGTGGAATATTTTATAAAATGACACCTGCTAAAAAAGTAAATTTTATAGAAAGAGTAGCAAAATCTAAATTAGGTTTGCATGGTTTACAAATTGTAGTAATAGCAGATAAATGTAGTACAAGAAATACAAAATTAGAAAACATAGAATTTGAAAAAATAGGACAAGAATGTATCAAACAAATAAATGGAAATTATATAAAACAGAAATATAATATAAAAGAAGGTGTGAAATTTGCACAGAAGTTACATCAAGAAAGAGTAGAATGGATAAAAGGATAAACTTTAAAGAACGTCCCTAAAGTTCACAAGTAAACTTTAAAGAACGTCCCTAAAGTTCAAAAAATTCTATACACCCTTATAGAAAGCTTGAGTATTTGAGTATGCACCCATTACTATTAAATAATCTTTACAGCCTATTGGTAGTTGTGCTGCAAAATATCCAGTACCAACTTCTGACTTAGTAGAATTTGTAGTCATTCCCATTGTTGATACAACATAACTTTTTCCATTATATTTTATAGAGGTACTATCAGTACCAGTTATTTTTGCATCTGTTCTAATAGATGTAGTTCTATCTACATTCATTAAATCTACAGTATATTGTATAACAGCCCATTCCATTCCTTCTTCAGGTTCCTTGTATTCATATACAGAAGAACCAGTCTCACAATAATCTTTTACTTGTTTTGCAGCCTCATCTCCTCTTGTAACTTTTGTAACTCTTACAGGAATGTCTCTATATTCACCAAAAATGTATTTTGAAGCAATTCCCCAATCACCAATTGATAGTGGATTTTCTTGCGAAGATGATTTTCCTGTTATAGATGCAACATAATTTTCTTGAACAGTATTAGTATTGGTAACAGGAGCACTTTCAGCTGGAGTGTCTGTAGAAGGACCTTCATATTCATTTTTAACATGATTATATACGAAAAAAACCACTCCTATAACTACGACAACAACAATAACTAAAGCAATAATTAAAGTAGATAAACTAATGGATATTCTATTATCTTTCATAAAACATTCACCCCCTTATCTTTAGTATACTTTTACTATATTGTATACTAGTATAAAAAAGATTTCAACAATATTATTAGATAAATAAAAAAATATATTCAATTTTTAAAAAATACTTGAAACAAAAAAATATATCAAATATAATAAATACAAGTAAAAAGAGAATATAATATAGAAATTTTCGGAGGAAATAAATGAAAATATTTACTGATCCTAAATATTCCATTACCACAGTCATGATTTTTATTATAATTTTATTTGTATTATTTTTAATGGGAATGTATACACTAACTAATAATATAAATAAAGTACAAAAAGAAGAGATAGACTCAATTGAAAACATGTATACAAATGCAATAAATGCTGTTAATAATTTTTAATCTTTACAAACAAAAATACATATGATAAAATACAAAAAGTAGAATATAAATATATTCTACTTTTTTAATATATACCTATAGAAGGTGATAAAATGATAGAATTTACAAAAATGCATGGGCTAGGGAATGATTATGTTTATATGGACTGCACAAAAAGTGGAGTACCAGACAATGTATCAGACCTAGCTCAATTTGTTAGTAACAGACATTTTGGTGTCGGTTCAGACGGGCTAATCTTAATTTGCTCAAGTGATACTTGTGACTTTAAAATGAAAATGTATAATATGGATGGCTCAGAAGCACAAATGTGTGGAAATGGAATTAGGTGTGTTGGAAAGTATGTTTATGACAAGGGACTTACCAACAAAAAGAGAATTACAGTAGAAACTTTAGCAGGAATTAAAGTATTAGACTTAAATGTAATAAATAACAAAGTAGAAACTGTAAAAGTAGATATGGGAGAACCAATTTTAGAAGCAAGTAAAATTCCAGTAATACCAGATTTGAAAGATGAATCAAAAAATAATAATCAAGAAGTTAAAAATTTAAAAATAAAGGTATTAGATAAAGAATTTGAATTTACTTGTGTATCAATGGGAAACCCACATGCTGTAACAATAGTAAAGGATGTAAAAAACTTTGAAGTAGAAAAATATGGAAGCATATTAGAAAAAAATGTGCATTTTCCACAAAGGGCAAACATAGAATTTATTGAAATAATAGGCAGAAATACGGTCAAAATGAGAGTATGGGAAAGAGGTTCAGGAGAAACTTATGCATGTGGAACAGGTGCATGTGCTGTAGCAGTAGCTTGTAATATGAATGGACTTGTAGATGATGAAGTAACAGTAGAATTATTAGGAGGAAATCTTATAATTAAATGGGATAAACAAAACAATCATGTATATATGACAGGACCTGCAACAACAGTATTTGAAGGAAAAATGGAATATTAGAAAGGAGAAATACAATGATAACTATAAATGAAAATTATTTAAAATTACAAGATAGCTATTTGTTCTCTACAATAGCTAAAAAGGTTGAAGAATTTACAAAAAATAATCCAGATAAAAAAGTAATAAAATTAGGTATAGGAGATGTAACTATGCCAATAGCACCAGCTGTAATAGAGGCAATACATAAAGCAGCAGATGAAATGATGAAAAAAGAAACGTTTAGAGGGTATGGTCCAGAACAGGGATATGATTTCTTAAGAGAAAAAATAGTTGAGCATGACTACAAAAAGAGAGGAATACAAATAGAAAAAGATGAAATATTTGTATCTGATGGAGCAAAATGTGATACAGGAAATATTGGTGAAATATTCGGAAAAGATAATAAAGTAGCAATAACAGACCCGGTATATCCAGTTTATTTAGACACTAATGTAATGGCAGGAAGAACAGGAGAATATGATGAAAAGACAGATACATATGATGGTGTTATATATATGCCTGCAACAGCACAAAACAATTTTGTACCAGAACTACCAAATACAAAAGTAGATATGATATATTTGTGTTTACCTAATAATCCAACAGGAACAGTATTAACAAAACAAGAACTTACAAAATGGGTAAAATATGCAAAAGAGAATAAAGCAATAATTTTATTTGACTCAGCATATGAAGCATTTATACAAGAAGACAATGTTCCACATAGTATTTATGAAATAGAAGGAGCAAAAGAAGTTGCAATAGAGTTTAGAAGTTTTTCTAAAACAGCAGGGTTCACAGGAGTAAGATGTGCATATACAGTTGTACCTAAAGAATTAAGAGGATATACTAAAAATGGAGAAGAAGTAAGCTTAAATAAATTGTGGAACAGACGTCAATGTACAAAGTTTAATGGAGTACCATACATCACACAAAGGGCAGCAGAAGCGGTATATTCAGAAGAAGGACAAAAACAAATAAAAGAAAATATAAATTATTACATGGAAAATGCTAGAATTATTTTAGAAGGATTAAAAGAAGCTGGTTATGAAGTATTTGGTGGAAAAAATGCACCATATATATGGCTAAAAGTCCCAAACGGATACACATCATGGGGATTTTTCGATTATCTATTAGAAAAAGCAAATGTAGTAGGAACACCAGGCGTTGGTTTTGGCCCAAGCGGAGAAGGATATTTTAGATTAACTGCATTTGGAAGTAGAGAAAATACAAAAGAAGCTATTAAAAGAATTAAAGAAATATAATACAAAAGGATTGCTTTTTAAGCAACCCTTTTGTGTTACATAATTCACCAAAGTTTCACATTCAAAATATTGACAAAAAGCTGAGTTTGCAATATTATAATATGATACAAAGTTAGTTATTTAGTATAAGAATAGGAGGAAGAAATGTTTAAAGTATTAAAAAATTTAAAAAATTCTGCTTTATCAGTCATTGCAATTATAATACTATTATGTGTGCAAGCATGGGCTGATTTAGAATTGCCAAGTTATACTTCTAAAATAGTAAATGTTGGTATACAGCAAGGTGGTATAGAAGATGTAACACCAGTTGTTATTAGTAAAAATCAAATGGAAAATTTATTAATATTTACTAATGAAGATGAAAAAATTTTAAGCTATTATGAATTGAACACAAATGATATGTCTTCACAAGCAAGTAAAAAAATAGAAAAATATTTTGATGAAGACAATAAAGTGGAACCAAATACTGTATATGTTTTAAAGGACTTAAAACAAGAAGAACAAAATGAACTTAATGAAATAATGGAAAAACCTTTAATGGAAGCATACAGTGTTACAAATGAAGCAACATCTGAACAAATAAAAGGACAAATTTTACAACAACTTCCAGAAGAACAAAAAATAATGTTAGAACAAATGAGTACTATAGAGATTTTGAAATCTATGACACAAGAAGAATTAGACAAAATATTAGAAGGAATTAGCAAACAAATTGATGAAAACTTAGAAAGTATGTCTTCACAAGTAGCAATAACAGCTACAAAAGAAGAATATAAAGAATTAGGAATAAATACAGATGATATTCAAAATAATTACATATTTATGACAGGATTACAAATGCTTGGAATAGCAGCAATTAGTTTAGTGTGCGCTGTAACTATTATGTTATTATCATCTAGAGTGGCAGCTACACTTGGAAAAGTGTTAAGAGAAAAAGTATTTAAAAAAGTTTTAGGTTTTAGCATAAAAGAATTTAACAATTTTTCAACAGCATCACTAATAACACGTAGTACAAATGACATTCAACAAATTCAAATGTTAATAACAATGCTATTTAGAGTAGTAGTATATGCACCAATTATAGGTATAGGTGGATTTATTAGAGTACTTACAAATAGCAATACTAGTATGGCATGGATTATAGGTCTTGCAGTACTTTGTGTTATAGGAATAGTTCTTGTACTATTTATAGTGGCAATGCCAAAATTCAGAAAATTACAAGATTTAATAGATAAATTAAACCTTGTATCACGTGAAATTCTAACAGGATTACCAGTAATTAGAGCTTTCAATACAGAGAAAAAAGAAGAAAAAAGATTTGATGATGCCAATAAAGATTTAATGAAAGCAAATATATTTGTAAATAGAGCAATGAGCATAATGATGCCAGCATTAATGTTTGTTATGAACTCAATTATGTTATTAATAATTTGGGTTGGAGGACACAATGTAGACCAAGGTATAATGCAAGTTGGTGACATGATGGCATTTATACAATATACAATGCAAATTGTAATGAGCTTTTTAATGATTTCAATGATATCTATTATGCTTCCACGTGCTGCAGTATCTGCAAAACGTATTAATGAAGTATTAGAAACAGAACCTAGTATAAAAGATATTGAAAATCCAAAACACTTCGATAAAAATTTAGTAGGACTTGTACAATTTAAGAATGTATCATTCAGATATCCAGATGCAGACCAAGAATTATTAACAGATATTAATTTTACAGCAGAACCAGGAAAGACTACAGCAATTATTGGTAGTACAGGTTCAGGAAAATCTACTATTGTTAACTTGATTCCTCGTTTTTATGATGTAACAGGAGGAGAACTATTAATTGACGGGGTAAACATTAAAGAAGTACCTCAAAAAGAATTAAGACAAAAAATTGGATTTGTACCTCAAAAAGGAGTATTGTTCTCTGGAACAATTGAATCTAATATAAAATATTCTGATGAAGACATGTCAGATGAAAAAATGATAGAGGCAGCCAAAATAGCACAAGCGACTGAATTTATTGAAACAAAAGAAAATAAGTATAAATCTGAAATAGCACAAGGAGGAAGTAACGTATCAGGAGGACAAAAACAACGTTTATCTATAGCAAGAGCAATTGCAAAAGATCCAGAAATATTTGTGTTTGATGATAGCTTTTCTGCACTAGATTTAAAAACAGATGCAAACCTAAGAGCAGCACTTGCGGATATTACTAAAAATAAGACTGTAATAATTGTAGCACAAAGAATTAGCACAATATTAAATGCAGATCAGATAATAGTATTGGACGAAGGAAAAATAGTAGGAATTGGAACACATGAAGAATTAATGAAAAATTGTGAGACATATTCACAAATTGCTTTATCACAATTATCAAAAGAAGAATTAGAATAATAAATTATGTGTTACAAAAATATGAAGTTATAGATAGAAAGGAGTAAAAAATGGCAAACAATATAAGAGGACCAATGAGAAGAGGTCAAATGGGTTCAGGAGCAGCAGAAAAAGCAAATGATTTTAAAGGTACAACAAAGAAGTTAATAAAAGATTATCTATCAAAATATAAAATAGCATTAATTATAGTAATAGTATTTGCCATAGGTAGTACAATATTTTCGATAGTAGGTCCAAAAATTTTAGGTAATGCTACAACAGAAATATTTAATGGTATTGTAAGCAAATTATCTGGTGGAAGCGGAATAGATTTCGGAAAGGTTTTAAGCATATTATTAACTCTATTAGTATTATATTTAATAAGTGCATCATTTTCCTTAATACAGGGATTTACAATGACTGGTATTGCACAAAAATTAACATATAAATTACGTAATGATATTGCCGTAAAAATAAATAAATTACCTATGAAGTATTTTGATAAAAGAACAAACGGTGAAGTATTATCAGTTATAACAAATGATATTGATACATTAAGCCAAAACTTAAACCAAAGTATTACACAAATTATTACATCAATATGTACATTAATAGGTATATTAATTATGATGTTTTCTATAAGTTGGGAAATGACACTAGTTTCTTTAATAATATTGCCAATAACAGTATTTATAGTGAAAAAGATAGTTGGAAAATCACAAAAATATTTTACAAGGCAACAAGATTACTTAGGTCATGTAAATGGTCAAGTAGAAGAAGTTTATGGAGGACATACAATTGTAAAAGCATTTAATGCAGAAGAAGAAACAATAAAAGAATTTGAAAAAGCAAACAATGAATTATATAGGTCTGGTTGGAAATCACAATTTTTATCTGGACTTATGCATCCTATAATGAATTTTGTTGGAAATGTTGGTTATGTTGCAGTAGCAATACTTGGGGGATATTTAGCAATACAAGGAAAAATAACAGTAGGTAATATTCAAAGCTTTATACAATATAATAAACAATTTACACAACCTATTAATCAAATTGCACAAGTATCTAGTATGCTTCAATCAATGGTTGCAGCAGCAGAAAGAGTGTTTAAATTTTTAGAAGAACCAGAAGAAGTAAGTACTGTAAAAAATCCTGTTTCAACAGAAGGATTAAAAGGAAATGTAAAATTTGATCATGTTCGTTTTGGATATGATGAAGACAGAATAATAATAAATGATTTTAATGCAGATATTAAAGATGGGCAAAAAATAGCAATTGTTGGACCAACAGGAGCTGGAAAAACAACTATGGTAAAACTATTAATGAGATTTTATGATGTGAATTCAGGTGCTATTTTAGTAGATGGTCACAACATAAAGGATTTTGACAGAGGTGAACTTCGTAGAATGTTCGGAATGGTATTACAAGACACATGGCTATTTGGTGGAACTGTAAAAGATAATATAAAATATTCTAATCCAGAAGCAACTGATGCAGAAGTAATAGAAGCTGCAAAATCTGCACATGTTCATCACTTTATAAAAACACTACCAAAAGCATATGATATGGTAATAAATGAAGAATCATCAAACATTTCAGCTGGACAAAAACAATTATTAACAATAGCTCGTGTAATATTAGCAAATCCTAAAATACTAATATTAGACGAAGCAACAAGTTCTATAGATACTAGAACAGAACAGCAAATACAATCAGCAATGGATAATTTAATGAAAGGTAGAACAAGTTTTATAATTGCCCACAGATTATCAACTATAAAAAATGCGGATTTAATTTTAGTAATGAATCATGGAGACATAGTAGAACAAGGAACACATGAAGAATTACTAGCAAAAGGTGGATTTTATAGTGATTTATATAATTCACAATTTGAAGTTGAAGAAGAATAAGAATTAAAAATAATTAAATATATTAAATAAAAAAGGTAAAGCCAATATTGCTCTACCTTTTTATCATATATTAAAAAACTTTATACCATATTTTCTTTTTAATAAAATCATAAAACAAATCAGGATTTCCAATAGAAAAACCATTTTTATCCAAAACAAAAGAATAATTTTTATTAATATATAAATAAAAATTATTTTCAGTTTCAAACACTTTATGCAATTTAAAATATCTTAAATTAAATGAATCATTATCATTTTTAATTTCTATGTAATTATCATAAAACGAATAAGTGTTAGTCAATTGCTTTTTTACTTTATCACTATTTGCTTCTTTTTTTACAAAGAAAAAAGGATGAAACACTCTCCAAATCAAGAATACTATCATAATCAAAAGAAAAAGAATTCCAAGAGAAACATTACTATAAGAAAACTGTAAAACCATACAAAAAACAATTAAAGCAAGCATAAACAAAGTATATAAGTTATACTTCAAATTATACTTTCTATTATGGAACTCTACAAATTCCCTATAAACATCACTAGTATAAGTAGTAGTATTTTCAAATAATTTATTCATGATATCACCAAGAACATTATAATTGATAAGATGAACTATTGTCAACATCATTTGAATTCATACGACATTCCTTGAACTTTAGGGACGTTCCTTAAAGTTCACGAAGTAAATTATCGGTTGAAACGGAGATTTTTGATAAATTCAAAGTTCTTGTATCACTTTTTATGTAAAAAAGTGATATATAAAAAGAGTCCAAACTATTGCAAATGGAAGATGGCAAATATAAAATGACGAAAAAGAAAGAAAAAAGCAGTAGGAGGACCAAAGAAAAATGAGAAGAAAAAATATAAGCAAGAAAATAATAAAAAAGGCAAAAGGAATAACGTTAATATCATTAGTAATAACAATAATAATATTATTAATACTAGCGGGAGTAACATTAAGTTTGACATTGGGAGATAATGGAATAATAACTCAAGCTGAAAAAGCAAAAGAAGCCCATGAAATAGCAGCAATAAAAGAAGATTTTCAACTAGCAATATTAGATAAAGAACTAGAAAAAGGAGGAACAGGGTTAACACAGGAAGAATTAGAAGAAATAGCAGGAAACTATGGAGAATTGCAAGAAGATGGAAATACAATAAAAACAGAAGACGGATATGAAATAAAAATAGACGAAATATATAAGCCAGGAGGAGGAACAAGTGGAGGAGGAAGTGGAGCAAGTGATGAAGAGTTAGCAGCATTAGAAGAAAAAATAAAAGAACTAGAACAAACAGTAGAAGACTTAAATAACACCAAAACAGAATTGGAGGGAACAATAGAAGACTTAAATGGGCAATTAGAACAAGCTGGGGAAGATAAAGCAGCATTACAAGAACAAATAGAAAATTTACAAGGACAAGTAGACAGTTTAACTAGAACAAAAGAAGAACTAGAAGGAACAATAAGTGACCTAAACACTCAAATAGCAGAGTTACAGAAAAAACAAGCAACAGGAACAGCAGTAGCGTCAGATGTATTGGAAAATAAAACATTTTCAAATTCAAGTAATGTAGGAATAAAAGGAACGATGGCAAACAGAGGAACATTAAATTGGTCAAGTAGCAATACAACATATAATGTACCAGCAGGGTATTATAGTGGAGGAACTCTAGATTCAAGACCAAGTTATAATGCAGGATATAGTGCAGGTAACAGTGCAGGATACAATAGTGGTTATAGTGCAGGAAATAGCGCAGGTTATAATAATGGATATAATGCAGGTGTGAATGCTGGAAAGGCAAATCCAAATTTAACTAGTGGAAATAGTAGTCAAAATATGGCGACTAAAAAAACCACCATAACATTAACTTTAAATCTAAGTGGAAGTAATGGAATACTTGCTGTTGCTACATCTGCAAATAATAATAATAGTTCAGGTAATCCTACATTGTCAGTGACAAAATCTAGTGGAACAGCAACGCTTTCATTAGTGTCTGAAAATTATTATGGTACTACTGGAACTTCATATCCTTCTGCTGTAAGATTACAAATATATAAATATACTGGAAATTCAGGGGGAGTAATTACTGCATCAGCGTATGGAAGTCAACCAGCAATGGTTGCAAGGTGTATCAATTTTTAAAATGATGTCAATTATTAATTATGTTAAAAAGTGACATTCAAAAACGGTCTAAACTATTGTAAACACAAAAATTAAAAGATAAAATAATTGAAAAATGAAAATAAACAAGCAAAAGGAATAACACTAATATCATTAGTAATAATAGTTGTCATTTATCTCCGTCCCATTGACAACCCACAAAATGTTATAAAAATGTAATATAAATTTAATATTAGAAACATTTGCTAATTATTATGCTATATATCAACAAAAACTAAGGAAATACAGTAAAGAAATAGTAAAATTACTATTTCTTTTTTTGGCAAAATAGTTTATTATAAAATAAGTAAAAACACTAAAAACTTACAAAAGAGGAGAAGAATTCATGAAAGAAATAATGTTGAAGATAACAAAAAAATATAGATTTACAGCATTTTTACAAGTATTTTTTATTATGCTTAATATTTATTTCTTAACATATCCACCTAAAATAATAGGGAAAATAATAGATCTTTTATACGATATAGAAGCAAATAGAGATTTAATTATTCAAAACATATATTATTTAATAGGAACTACTATTATTTTATTAATAGTGCGAGTACCTTGGAGATGGCTTTCTGGTTATACACCTAGGAGCATAGAAAGAGATTTAAAAAACAAGTTATTTGAGCAATTTACAAAAATAAAAATGACAAGTTTGCAAAACATTAAAAACGGGGAATTAATGTCTTATTTTGTTAAAGACATTTCAGAAATTAGACAATTTGTATATAGATTATTATCCTATGGAAGTAGAATATTTTTTACATTAATTATAGCTACATTTACAATGATTTCAGGAGTGGATTTTAGCTTAACGGTTGTAACATTACTTCCTATTGTAGTAACAGCATTTTTAATTGTAAAAATAAAGGAATATGTGGAAAAAAGTTTTAGAAAATCTCAAAAATACTTTACAGAACTTTCAGAATATGTACAAGAAAGCACAGACGCGATAAGAACAACAAAAGCATATTCTGGTGAAATGTTTCAATTAAAAGAATTTATAAGGAAAAACAAATTATTAAAAAATGCAAATAATGAAGTAGATGTACATTCAACATTGTTATCTACATGTATTAATATATGTTTTGGTTTATGCTATGGAATCTCATTATTATATGGATCGAAATTAGTATTACAAGGGACAATAACAACAGGTGATTTTGTTGCATTTAACGGATATATAGGTTTATTTGTTGGACCAGTTTCATGGTTACCAGGACTTATTTCAAGATACAAAAGAGCTCAATTATCATATAAAAGATTAGATGAAGTATTTAAATTAGAAAGAGAAAAAATATCATATAAAACTGATAAAAACTCTAGTAAATTAATACGGAAATATAGAAATAAAGAATTTAACATATAATTACCCAGAACATATAGAAAACGTCTTAAATAATATAAATATAACAGTAAATAGAGGAGAAACTTTAGGAATTATTGGAACAATAGGTAGTGGAAAAACTACACTAATGAATTTACTATTAAGATTATATCCAGTACCAAATGGAAAGATATTTATTGATGGACAAGATATTAATTCTATTCCACTAAAAGATTTAAGAGATAGTATTTGCTATATTACGCAAGATAACTTCTTATTTTCAACAACGTTAAGAGAAAATGTAAAACTATTTAAAGATGGCTATGAGGAGGAAGATATTAAAGAAAGTACAAAAAATGCAATGATATATGATGATATAGAAAAAATGAGAAATGGAATTGATACTGTATTAGGAGAAGATGGAACAAACTTATCAGGTGGACAAAAACAAAGAGTTGTAATATCAAGAGCATTTTTAAATAGAAGTAATATTATAATATTTGATGATACATTTTCTGCATTAGATAACAAAACAGAGCAATTAGTATTAAACAATGTTAAAGAATTAGTAAAAGATAAAACTTGTATTATAATATCTAATAGAATATCAGATATAAAAGATGCAAATAAAATTATAGTATTAGATGGAGGAAATATTGTACAAGAAGGGACTCATGATAGTTTATTAAGACAAGATGGAAAATACTACGAATTTTATAAACAACAATCTGCTAAAAGTGAAATGGCATTAAACTAATAAAATAAAAGAAGGAGATACGAATGAAAAATAAAACATGGCATCGAGTTTATGAAATGGCGAAACCTCATAAAAAAACAATTTCTATAGTTGTTTTTTTATCATTACTAATAAGTATAGGAGAAATGATAAAGCCATATTTAATTAAAATTGTAATTGATGACTATTTAAGCATGGGTATTTATCAAA
The DNA here is from genome assembly GCA_904381285.1 of uncultured Clostridia bacterium. Taxonomy (GTDB): domain Bacteria; phylum Bacillota; class Clostridia; order TANB77; family CAG-508; genus RGIG8482. Next base: position 120,403 of record CAJFII010000005.1, read on the forward strand.
AAGGAATAGTTACAATAGGAATGATTGGGGCTGCATATATTGCTATAGTATTAATAGGCAATATAATTGATTTTATTGCAAGTACTGCTACAAACATGATGGGAGAAGACATTATATATACTATGAGAAATAGACTATTTAAATATACACAAAATGCAAATATTTCTTTTCATGATAGAACACCAGCAGGTAAGCTTTTTGTAAGAATTACAAATGATGTAGAAGATGTTTCTACTTTATTTAAAGATGTACTTACAACATTTTTTAAAGATGTAATACTTATAGTAGTAATAGTAGCAATTATGTGTTATTTTAGCGCGACATTAAGTATGTTATCATTTATAGTAATACCATTTATAGTAGTAATTTCTATTATTCTAACAAGAATGTTAAATAAAATATATGATAAATCTAAAAAGATAAGAACAGAATTAAATACCTTTTTAGCAGAATCAATATATGGTGCAAAATTAATAAAAATATTTAATATTCAAAGGGAAAAACAAGCAGAATGTGAAAAATTAAATAATGACTATAGAAATTCAAGGTTGCCAGGAGGAACAATAGAAGGACTATTACCAGCGATAATAACAATAGCGGAAAATGTTGCTGTTGCAATTATTATATGGGCATGTGTTTATCATTGGTTTGGTATTAGTTTGGAAGTAGGTTTAATTTATGTATTTACCACATATATTAAACAATTATTTGAACCAATAACAAGAATAATTGATAATATAGAAGTAGTACAAGAAGCATTCGTATCTATAAATAAGATATATGATATATTAGATCATAAAGAATATCTAGAAAATTTAGAAGATGGAATGATTTTAAAAGAAGTGAAAGGTAAAATTGAATTTAAAAATGTATGGTTTTCATACAATAATAAGGATTGGGTTTTAAAAAATGTTAGTTTTACAATAGAGCCAGGTCAAAGTGCTGCTTTGGTAGGAAAAACTGGATGTGGTAAAACAACAATTACTAACCTAATTAATAGATTTTATGAAATACAACAAGGAGAAATTTTATTAGATGGTGTAAATATAAAAAATATAAATAAAAGAAGCTTAAGACAACATATAGGAATAATTTTACAAGACCCATTTATTTTTGCAAGAACAATAAAAGATAATATAAAACTTAATGCGAATATATCTGATGAAGAAGTACAAGAATCGGTAAAATTATCTTCTGCAGAAGAATTTGTATCATCATTACCAAATGGAATTGAAGAAGTAGCAAAAGAAAGAGGAGTATCATTCTCAGCAGGACAGAAACAATTATTAGCTTTCGCAAGAATTTTTGCACATAACCCTTCAATATTTGTATTAGATGAAGCAACAGCTAATATTGATACACATACAGAAGCATTAATACAAAAATCAATAGATATAATTTCTAAAAAGAAAACTTCAATATTTATAGCACACCGTTTAGCAACAATAGTTAATGTAGATAAAATTATAGTATTAAATGCAGGAGAAATAGTAGAAATGGGAAATCATTTAGAACTATTAAAAACAGGAGGATATTATAGTAAATTGTATAATGCATATTATGCAAGTCTACAATAGATAATCTTATACTATTGCAATTTTTAAAATTATAATATATAATGTTTACGAAAAGTTTTTGTTGGAGGCTATTAATATGGAAAGAGTATATAGAGAATTCAATTTTAATGAAGATATTGAATTAATGAACTTAACATATCAAATGAATACAGGAAACTTTATGAATTATGAAGAAAATAATGAAATTAATAATGAAGAAAACATAAAAATAATATAATGAAAATGAGCTATTAATTTAGCTCATTTTTTTTAATAAAAAGTATTTCAAAAAAACAAAACACATGTTATAATAAAAGTGTATATAAAAAAGGAGAACTATTATGAATCAAATACTAGTAACTGAAAAATTATATGTAACTCCTGAACTGAAAAGAAAAAAGAAGATTTATAAACTTTACTTTTTCTTGTCAGTATTTTTAGTATGCAGTTTATTTTCTTATTACATTTATGCAGAATATGATAGAAATAAAAATGAGGAAATATCAAAAGAAATATTATCAAGTATAGATTTAACAGGAACAAATGAAAAACAAACAGATGACACAACAGTAAGAATAGATGATAATGTACTAATAGTAACACTAGGTGAAGAAGAGAGCAATGAACAAGAAATAGACATTACAAAACTTGCGAAAGATGCACAAAACTATATACAAGAAGTAGAAGAACAGTCTATAAATAATGTAATTGAAGAAGAACCTGTACAACAAGAAACTTATACTACTGAAACTGGGGCTACATATACAACGAATTCAATTTTAAATATACCATCTCTAGGAATCAATTATCCTATATTAACTACTGATCAACAACACATAGACGAAATACTTAAAATTTCTTTAGTAAAATTTTGGGGTGGCAATCCAAATGAAGTAGGAAACTATGTTATTGTAGGTCATAACTATAAAAACAAGAAAATGTTTGGAAAATTATCTTCAATAAAAATTGGAGATGAAATTGAATTAACAGATTTAACAGGAAGAACATTAACATATGAAGTATATGATATATATAAAGTATCACCAGAAGATACAAGTTGTACTTCACAAAAAACAGATGGCAAAAAGGAAGTAACTTTAATTACTTGTACAAATTATGGAACACAAAGATTAATAGTAAAAGCAAGAGAAAAATAGAACTTTTATAAAAGTTCTATTTTTCTTTGTCACATTTCAATAATAAAATAAATAAAAAATAAAAACCAAGAAATATAAATAGTTTTAGTATAAAAGAAAAAATGTCATTACAGTCATTATAAATTAATTTCTCTGTCAAGAAATAAGAAATAAATATACAAATAAATGGTTTTAAAATCCAATTTATTAAATCAAGTTTAAACTTGGTAATTTGCTTTAACTGGATAATACTAATACTAGAATTCAATAATTCACTAATGAAAATTACTAAAATATATCCACTAATTCCAAAAATAGGAAGTAAAAAATAAATACAAAATATACTTACAAACAAATCTAATATGTTACATTTCATTACACTTAATTCTTGATTAAGTCCCTTTAAAATGTTATCTACAATGCTATCTAGATACATAAACAAAAGTAATGGGCATAAAATCTTCAAATAAAAAGCAATATCTAAATTATTATAAATAGCTATACTTACATTATCAGAATAAAATAAAAAAACACCAATTACTCCAATAGAAAATAATAAACTAATTTTAAAAATTTTAGAAATAATAGTACTAATTTTATTATGGTCATTTCTAGTATAAAAATAAGTAAATTCAGGAACAAGTAAACCACTAAAAGAATTAATTATTACTTCAGGAAACATCAAAATTGGCATTGCCATTCCATTTATTAAACCATAAGTAGAAATTGCAGTACTACAGTTAATACCAGATTTTTCGAGTCTTAGAGGAATTAATAACTGTTTTAAAGAAGAAAGACCAGAACGAATATATGAGGTTAAAGAAACTGGTATAGTAATTTTAAAAATTTCTTTCATATAATTAACTTTTGTATCAATTTCAACATTATATTTTCTTTTTTCAAAATTATATAAAATATATACAAATACGAATGACAAAATTTCAGATATGGCTTCACCTAAGACTAAAGATAAACAAGCATATTCTAATCCGTTTGGCATAAAGAGAGATATTAAATATGCTGTAGAAACAATTTTTACAAATTGTTCAAAAATTCTAGCAACAGCATTTTTTCCATTCTTTCTTAATGCAGTAAAATACCCATTTAATGCAGAGGACATTGAAATAAAAGGTAGGCTAATTGCAATAATATAGAACAATGAGCTTGATACCTTACCATGTAATAAATTAATACAAATAAAATTGGAAAATAGACTTAATAAAATAGCAGCAATTATTCCAAAACTAAGACTATATAACAAACATTTTCTCATTGGTTTTTGTACATTAGTTTTAGAATTAAAAGCAGTACTAACTGTTACAATTTTGGTTGCAGCAAGATTTATCCCGAGAGGTAGCTACAGTAATACTAAACATATATACAGACATAATTAAACTAAAAACACCAAGTGTTTCAGAGCCTATTTTTTTGGAAATATAAATATTAAAACAAACACCAACTATTCTCATTAATAAAGAAGTAGAAGTTAATATAATACCATTAAATATAAAAACTTTTATTCTTCTCAAAACTCATATCACCTTATATTGAATATATGATGTAATAAAATACTATATTAATAAAAAATTAATTTTATTTATCAATAAATTAGTGATATAATAAACTAAATTGTTCAATAGGAGAGAGAAAAGTGGTAAAAGCAAAAAAGAGAATAATTATACCTATTATTTTAATGTTTGTCATTATATTAATTACAATTTTATCAATATACATATATGGAGAAATTCAATCTCTTCCAACAGAAGAAGTAAAAGAAGAGTGTAATATAGAAACTAAAAAATACAGTGATAGAAATGTATATATATTATCTCCAAAAAATAACACATCAAGTGACAAAATCATATTATATTGTCATGGTGGAGCATATATGGGTGAACTTACTAAAACACACTGGAGTTTTCTAAAATCTATAGCAATTGATACAGGCTATACCATAATAATTCCAGAATATCCATTAACACCATTATATAATTATGAAGATGTATTTGAATTTATGGAGCCATTATATAAAGAAATAATAAACAAAATTGATGCTAATAAATTAATTTTAATGGGAGATTCAGCAGGAGGTGGATTAAGCCTTGCATTAGTTCAAAAAATGGGAGAAGAAGGAATACAAATGCCTGCAAAAACTATTTTGATTTCACCTTGGATAGATGTTAGAATGGAAAATCCTAAAATAAAAGAAATAGAAGAAAAAGATGATGTAATAAATGTAACAAGTTTGAAATTAGCAGGAATTGCATATGCTGGAACGAATGGGATGGAGAGTTATCTTGTAAATCCAATTGATGGACCACTAGATAAATTAAAAAATATAGTAATTTTTACAGGAACATATGATGTTTTAAATCCAGATGTACATGTATTAATAAAAAGAGCAGAGGAAAAAAATGTACAAATAACATTAAAAGAAACAATAGGTGCTAGGCATATTTGGATTTTAAATAAAGATGATGAAAATGAGTATATGGCAAAAGAAGACTATGAAATATTAATACAAGAAATTAAAAATTAAGAAAGGGGAAAATAATGAAACAAAAAAATCAAAGTTCTAAGTGGAGAAGATTAGATAACTCCGCAAAATTATTCCCTATTATACAAAATAAAAAATTTAGTACTGTATTTAGATTATCAGCAATATTAAAAGAAGAAATTGATGAAAAAATATTAAAAAAAGCATCTGAAATAGCATTAAAGAAATTCAAATTTTTTAAAGTCACATTAAAAAAAGGAGCTTTTTGGTATTACTTTGAAGATAATCCAAAAGAAATTATTATAGAAGAAGAACATAATTATCCATGTAAATATATAGATAAAAATACAAATAATGGATTCTCATTTAAAATAACTTATTTTAAAAATAAAATAAATTTAGATGTATTCCATTCTTTAACAGATGGAAATAGTGCGTCAGATTTTTTTAAGGAAATTGTATATACATATATAGAATTAAAACATCCAGAGAAATTTGTGATAGATTTAAGAAGTCAAAAAAAAGTAAAATATAATACAGAAGATAGTTATATAAAAAATTATAATAAAAAATTAAAAGGTAATGCAAATGGGCAAAAAGCATATATATTAAGAGGAAAAAAATTACCACTTGATGCAATATCCGTTATTCATGAAATAATAAACTTAGAGCAATTAAAAAATGAAGCTTTAAAAAAAGGATGTACAATAACACAATATTTAACATCTGTATTAATATTTTCTATCTATAAAGCAAATTACTTAAAAAACAAGAGTAAAAAACCAGTTAAAGTATGTATACCAGTAAACTTGAAAAAATATTTCGATTCTCAAACAATATCAAATTTTTTCTCTTATATTACTGTGGTAGCAAATATGGAAGAATTAAAAACGTTTGATGAAATATTAGAATTTGTAAAAAATGATTTTAAAGAAAAATTACAAAAAGAAGAAATACTAAAAACAATGTCAGCAAATGTAAAACTAGGAAATAATATTTTTGTAAGACTTATACCATTATTTTTAAAAAGAATTGTTTTAAATATTAGTTATTTAGAAATTAGAAAATATACAACAACCACATTTTCTAATATAGGAAGAATTGGTATAATACAAGAATATAGAGAATTTATAGATAACTTTGTTATGCTAATTGCACCAGAAAGTGTAGAAAAAATAAAATGTTCAGCATGTTCGTTTGAGAATAATATAACATTTACATTTACATCTATATTACAAGATATAGAAATTCAAAAAACATTTTATAATCTATTAAAAGAACAAGGAATAGATGTTAAAATAGAAAGTAATGGGGTGCCAAATGCTATATCCAGAGATTTCGAATATTAAAAAAAGTAATAGAATATTAAAAATATTAATGTTAGTTTCTGTAGCTATATCAGTTATATTACTTATAATAAATGCTTTTGTCAAGCCAGATTTGCATTGGTCATTATTATTTATTGTAGGTATTATATATATTTGGATTACTACAATTTATTCTATAAAAAAGAATGTAAACATAGCATCACATGTAATGCTTCAAATGTTATGTGTTTCTATATTAATTATATTAATAGACATGATTATTGGCTATAAAGGTTGGTCTTTAATTATAGGAATACCAATTATAGCTATAATAGCAAATTTAACAATGCTAATATTAACAATTATAAGCAGAAAAAAATATGTTAAATATGTAATATATCAAGCAATAATATTTTTATTTACACTAGGATTGTTGGTTTTAATAATAGTAGGAGTTATAAAAATAAATACACTATATATAATTGCATTTGGAATAAGTATAATGAGTATGATAATGTCATTTAGTTTATGTGGTAAGCAAATTATAGATGAATTAAATAAAAGATTACATGTATAAATTAGGAAAAGTATAGAGTTCGTTAAGAAAAAATTAATAAACTCTATACTTTTTTCTTAATATTTGTGTGTTATATATAATACAAGGTTTAAAAAAATAATGATAGATGTTATAATACAAGAAAAAAAGTAAAGGGGTAATATTTAAAATGTATAATATATTAGTTTGTGATGATGACAAGGAAATAGTAGAGGCAATAGAAATATATTTAACAAAAGAAGGGTACAATATTTTAAAAGCATATAATGGAGAAGAAGCACTAAAAATAGTAGAAAATAATGAAATCCATTTAATTATTCTAGATATAATGATGCCTAAAATTAATGGAATACAAGTTGCAAGTAAAATAAGAGAAGATAAAGCAATTCCTATTATAATGCTTAGTGCAAAATCAGAAGATTATGATAAAATAAATGGTCTAAATACAGGAGCAGATGATTATGTAACAAAACCATTTAATCCATTAGAATTAATAGCAAGAGTAAATTCACAAATTAGAAGATATACCTCTCTTGGATCTATAACACAAAAACAAGAGAATATCTATAAAACTGGAAACCTTGAAATAAATGATGATACAAAAGAAGTATTTGTAGATGGAAACAAAATAAAATTAACACCAACAGAATATAACATACTAAAATTCTTAACTAAAAATAAAGGTAGAGTATTTTCCATTAATCAAATTTATGAAAATGTATGGGAAGATGAAGCATATGGAGCAGAAAACATTATAGCTGTTCATATAAGACACATAAGAGAAAAAATAGAAATAAATCCAAAAGAACCTAAATATTTAAAAGTAATATGGGGGATAGGGTATAAAATAGAAAATATAAAATAAGGAGGAACTAAAAATTATGAGGGAAATACAAAGCTCAAAAGTTTTAAAAACAATATGCTATTGTATAATACCAATACTTGTATTAATTATAATTGTTAATGCTTTCTCAATAACATATTATTCCACATATCAAGAAGATATAGACGGAAAAACAACATATTTTGAAACAGAGCGTTTTGCAGAAGACTTATTAAGCACTATATATACATCAACACGTAGACTTTCAAGAAATATAGAAAACCAAACTTTACAAATGGATGGTGTAGAGGAAGAACCTATTGAATATAATTTATCTTATGTAGGAACTTACTCATATGAAATATTAATGATAGATAAAGATGGTAAGGCATATACTAACATAAAAAAAACAGTACAAACAGATACACAGGAGGAATTAGAACAGTATATAAAAAACAAAACATATAATTGGGTATATGAAGATGATAAAATAGCAACAAATATTGAAAAAATGTCATATGACAATATAGCATATAGCTATATGTTTGAAGAAATTAAAGATTCTGGCTATAAAATTTATGCATGTGTAAAAAATGAAGATATAGGTGAATTTCAGATATATAATACCATGTATAACATCGTATCACAAACTTACCAAAGTGCTCCGTCAGTATTAGTAATAAGTGCATTTTTATTAGTTATTGCTTGTATTTATATAATATTTAGTATAGGACATAAAAAAGATGAGGAAGGGATATATACAGATTCATTAGACAAGGTTTCTTTTGAGATAGTGGCAATTATATCAGGAACGTTACTTACTTTTGAAGGAGTAGTATTAATAACACTATTTAAAATTATAGCAGATATAACAAATATAACAGCAAGTATGTTAAATACAGGAATTATATCTTGTATATTAATGGGAATAGTAATCTATGTTACATTAGCTATTACACTAATTACAATCATTAGAAGAATAAAAGCAAAAATATTATGGAAAAATACACTTTGTTACAAATTCATTAAATGGGTTAAAAGAAATACAACAGATTTAGTGTTTAAAGATATTAATACAACAAAAAAATTAGTATTAGTTTTTGGAGCATTCATAGTTATACAATCTATTCTTATAGTAGCAGCTTTAAGTGGATTTATATACGTATTATTATTACTAGGATTCTGGTATATATTATTTAGAATTTTACTAGAAAAATTTACTGGAATGAACAAAATAAGAAATAAAATAGATAATATGTATAAAGGTAATGTAGATAATCCATTAAATGAGGAAGAATTTAAAGGTGAACAAAAAGAAATTGCAAAAGAGTTAAATGACATATCAGGAGGGCTTTCAAATGCAATAAATGAGGCAATGAAAAGTGAAAGATTAAAAACAGAATTAATTACAAATGTATCACATGATATAAAAACTCCATTAACTTCTATAATTAACTATGTAGATCTTATGAAAAATGAAAACATAGAAAACCCAAAAGTACAAGAATATCTAGAAATATTAGATAATAAATCTCAAAGGTTAAAGAAATTAACAGAAGACTTAATAGAAGCCTCAAAAGCATCATCAGGTAATATAAAACTAACTATCGAAAAACTAAATTTAAAAGAATTAATTAAACAAGTTAGAGGAGAGTTTGAAGATAAATTTGAAAAAAGAGGATTAACAATTATTGAAACTCTTCCAGAAGAAGAAATATACATTGAAGCAGATAGTAGGTATATGTATAGAGTATTAGAAAATATGTATGTAAACATATCAAAATATGCACTAGAAAACTCAAGGGTATATATCGATGTAGAAAAAGAAAACGATACAGCAAAAGTAATATTAAAAAACATATCTAAAGACAAATTAAACATCAGTGTAGATGAATTAATGCAAAGATTTGTAAGAGGAGACTCTGCAAGAAGTACAGAAGGAAGCGGACTTGGAATCTCAATTGCAAAATCATTAACAGAATTACAAAATGGAAAATTTGATATATACTTAGATGGAGACCTATTTAAAGTAGTAATAGAATTTAAAATAGTTGTCAGTGAACTTTAGGGACGTTCCTTAAAGTTCACTCAAGGTTAGAAAAAGAGTTTTTAATATTATTGAATATATCCTTATATTTATCTATATTATCATTAACTACTTCAAAATTAAGTATATATATATTATTAGATGTTTCAATCCATACAACATTGCAATAAAAATCTTTACCATAACTTTTATCAGAATATACAAGGCTATATTCATAAGCTTTATTATTATTTATGCTTATTTCATTGATACCGAGAATCATCACGAACATTTTCTTTATCTTTTAAATATGAAGTTTTATCACCACTTGCAATTTCATATAAATCAACTTCTCGTGATTTTTCAATAGAAGTAGCATATATAAACATTTCATCTTCTTCAGAATATAAATCTATAGTATAATTATTATCTTTTTTAGTATTTATTTTATAATTAATATCTGAAGGTAATTCAATACTGAATTTTCCATCAGTTGAAGTTAAAGTTGTATTGTTTTTGTCATCTTTTTTTGAAAAGTAAAATGTACAAAAAATTATAAGTGCAATTATAAAAATTAATATAGCTATTGTTATAGCTACTTTCTTTTTATTCATATAAATCAATCTCCTTTACATTATTTTAACATTCTATATAATTATATTCACAAGCTCTAATTAATCTATTCATAATAGCAAGACCAAGGCCTTCTCTTGTAACACCTTCTATTATAACTAAATCTACATTATATGAATCAACTTTTCTTAATGTTGAAAAAATATTTTTTGATATTTCATTTAAATTATTCTTAGAGCCTACATCTAAAACATATTTGGCGTTATATTTGCTAATATTTTCAGTTGTAGAGATAACTAATGAGTTAAAATTATCTTTTACAATATCATTGATTTTTTGTACTAATTTATTATTTTCACTGCTATAGACCATAATACATTTTGTATTAGGAGCATAATGTCTATATTTCATACCAGGTGATAGAACAGCTTCATTAAAATCACATTTTTCAAAAATATGTCTATCTACTTTTACTTTACCTACAACATTAAGAATATCTTCTTTTGTAATCTTACCTGGTCGTAAAATGGTTGGGATATCATCAACTACTCTTACAACAGTAGACTCAATACCTATATCACATTTTCCACCATCTACAATATAGTCAACCTTATCTCCTAATTCATCTATAATATCACATACTTCCGTACCACTTGGTTTTCCGGAAATATTTGCAGAAGGAGCAGCGATTGGAACTTTTGCATGTTCTATAATTTTTCTTGCAATTTCATTACTTGGCATTCTAACAGCTACTGTTTCTAGATTGCTAGTTACAACATTTGGAACAGTAGGTGTTCTTTCTAATATTAAAGTAAAAGGACCAGGAAAAAATGCATTTATAAGCTTTTTTTCCACACAAGAGATGCTTTTTGTGATTTCAGATAGCGTATTAGTGTTTGAAATGTGTAAAATTAAAGGATTATCTGAACTTCTTCCTTTTGCTTCATATATTTTTTTTACAGATGTTTCATCTAAACCATTTGCACCAATCCCATAAACTGTTTCAGTTGGAAATACAACCAACTTACCATTTCTTATTGCAAGTCCTAGTTCATCAAATATTGAATCATCAAAATTAGTAGATAAATTAATATATTTTGCTTTCATAAAAAAACTTCCTTTTTTAGTATTTGTAACAATTATATAACAAAATAAATCCATTTACAATAAAAAAAGTTTATGATATATTAATACAAATAATAGAAAGGACTATATACAAAACCAAAAAGAGTATTAGAAGAATAAATAAAAAACAGGCAATAATACGAAGGAGAAAAAATGAAAACAAAAAATAAATATCATGAAATATGGAATAAAGAACTAAAAAAGAGAAGGCCAATTTATTTAATTGGTGAGTTTTTTCATATTATATGCAGTTCATTAAATCTAATTAGTGGTCTTATTATAGGACGAATTCTAGATTTGTTATTAAACGGAGCAAGTAAGGAAGAAATATTTAAACAAGTATTTATACTTATGGCAGTAGGAATTGGAACATTAATTCCAAGAATTCTTTATAGGACATCTTATTTTTCCAATGCAAGAGCATCTGATACAGAACTTCGAAAAAAGGTAATTGAACATTTACAAAATGTAAAGCCAGAATATTACGAAAAAGAAGAAAAAGGTACGTTCATGAGCTATATGGCACATGAGATATTATTTTTTCCAAGAAAATCTTTTGGAAATACATATTTCTATTTTAATGATGTAATTATTGCTCCTATTTTAATGGTTATTATTCTTTCAGAAGGAATAAATCCAATTATTGCTATTTCATTAATACCTTTATTTATAATTGCTATTCTATATGTTATAAAGCAATATAGAAAATTAGATGAAACATTAGAAAATTCAAGACAAGCAGAAATAGAATTATCAAAAATAATAGAACAAAACACAAGTTGTTTTCCATTGGTTAAGTTATACAATAGACAAGCTAGCCAAAAGGAAAAGTTTGAATATGTAAATAATGAAGTAAAAGAAGCAGATTTAAATATAGGGATTTTAAAAAATAAAGTAAGTAATGGAATCAATATACTTTTTGCTTCTGTACACATTTTTCGGAGTTATGCTTGGGTTAATATTTACATACAATAAAATGATGAGTGTAGGAGAAATAATAGCTTTTATCAGTTGTCTAGAATTTACTCTTGGAGCAGTTGTATCAGGATTGCCAAAGTTTATAGAAGCAATGGGATATTATAAACAAGCAAGAAAAAGATATAATTATTTCTATAATCTTGATACTTATTCTAAAAAAGGAAAGGAATTAAAACAAATTGAAAAGATAGAATTGAAAAATTTAAATTATTCATATGATGGCAAAATAAAAGTTTTAAATAATATAAACATGACAATCCATAAAGGTGATAAAATAGGAATTATCGGTCAAGTTGGAAGCGGAAAAACAACATTAATGCATATTCTGGCGGGATTTTATGAAATACCAGACGGAATGTATAAAATTAATGATATAGAGAAAAATGAAATAAAATTAGATGATATTTTTTCATTAATTGGATATGCAATGCAAAAGAATATTGTTTTAAATACAAATGTTGAAAAAAATATAGCAATGAATAGAGAAATAAACTATAAAAAAATAGAAGATGCGATTGAGCGGAGCAGATTTAGAAAAAGACATTGAAGAAATGAATTTGGGAACAAAAACACAGTTAAAAGAAGAAGGAAAACGCTTATCAGGAGGTCAAAAACAACGTATTAATATAGCTAGAAATTTATACAATTTAAGAGAGGTTAATATTTTTGATGATACTTTATCTGCATTAGATGAAAACACACAAAATAAAGTAATGGAAAATTTATTAAAAATAGGTAAAGATACAACAATAATTTTTGTATCAAATAGTGTTAATCAAATGAAAAAATTAGATAAAATATATGTAATGGAAAATGGACAATTCCAAGATGAGGGAACTCATGAAGAATTAATGAATAGAAATACATTATACCAAGAATTAGCTTCTTTCGAGAAAGAAGGTGAAGAGATATGAAACAAATCATAAAAAAATATAAAATGTCTTTTATTAGTATTACTGTAATAATACTATTATGTAGTTTATTAAATGTACTTCACCCATATATACTAAAACATGTATTAGACTTAGATTTCCAATCTCAAGATGTTATAAAACAAATGATTATTATAATAATAGGCTATGCTATTATTCATATCTTAAGAGCGGCATTTATGAATTTACGAAATATAAAAGTTAATAAAACTGTGGTAAAAATTTTGAAAGAAACAAGACAAAAATTGCTTAAAAAAGTCTTAAGTATGCCTATGAAAGTATTTGATGAATATGATTCAACTGATATTTATACAAGATTAACAGCAGATGTTAGTAATATGAATATACTTTTTGCAGACGCAATACCAGTTGTCTTTAATAATATTTTGTATATAATATTTATGGTAATCATGATGATGATTGCAAATATAAGTTTGGGAATTATAGGAATTATTACATTTTTAATGATTGCAATAAATTCATTTTATTTTGTGAAAAAAGTCAAAGACATAAATAATATCATATTAGATAAAAGAGATTTAGAAAACAAAGAATATTCAGAACTATATAGAAAAAATAAATTAACATACTTGTTTGGACTACAACAAAAAAACACGCAAGATATGAATAAATTACTAGATGAAGAGTTAAGATACAGAAAAAAATTTATTTTTGTTGAAGGTATAAGTTTACCACTTTCAAGATTAATAGAAGCTATAGGTATATTCGTAGCTTTGTATTATGCGCTAGTAATAGATAATAGTATTGGAATAGGTAGTATATACTTAGTTGTTTCATATATAAGACAATGTAGAACCCCTTTGAATGAAATGTTTAATCAATTACAAGAAATGCAAGTTTGCTTTAATTCATATAAACGTATTAAAAAGATTTTACAAATCAAAGAAAAAGAAGATATTAAAAAAGGTAAAAATATAGATGTACTACAAGGAGACATAGAATTTGAACAAGTATATATGAACTATGGGGACAAAGATGTATTAAAAGATATATCCTTTCATATAAAAAAAGGACAAAAGGTAACAATTGTGGGAAGAACGGGTGTAGGAAAGACAACATTAACAGGTATCTTAATGAGGCTATATGACTTAACAGGAGGAAATATTTTAATAGATGGGTACCCTATTTCAGAGCTTAGTATGGAATGTATAAGAAGAAATATTTCATACATATCACAAACACCATATATCTTTAAAGATACAATAAGAAATAATATTACATTAGGAGATAAAAATATAACAGATGACCAAATCTTAGAACTTTCAAGTCAAATTGGAGCAGGAGATTTTATACAAAAAACAGATAAAGGTCTAGACACACAAATTGTTCGGCTCTAGATTATCAAGTGGAGAATTGCAAATAATAGCATTTATAAGAGCAATATTACACAAAACTAATATATATATATTTGATGAACCAACAGCAAATTTGGATTTTAAAACAGAAAAAATTATTCAAAATATAATGGATAACATTGCTAAAACTAGTACAGTTATTGTTATAGCACATAGAAAATCTACTTTAGAAAGTTCAGACAAAATTATATATTTAAAAAATGGAAAAGTAGATAAAATAGATAATAAAGTTAAGTAATAAAGGCATAGATAAAGTAAGTACAAAATACAACAAAGGTAGGAGGAAATAAATTATGAAAGCATTAGTTACAGGAGCATCTTCAGGAATTGGAAGAGATATTGCAAGAGTTTTAAGCAAAAATGGATATGACATTATTGCAGTAGCAAGAGATGGAAACAAATTAAATGAATTAAAAGATGAACTTGAAACAAAAGTAGAAATTATAGCATTAGACTTAGAAGATGCAGATAGTTGTAAAGAATTATATAAAGTAGTAAAAAATAAAAATATAGATGTATTAATTAATAATGCAGGATTTGGAGAATTTGGAGAGTTTACAACAACAAATTTAGATAAAGAAATTAGCATGATTAATACAAATATAACTGCTACACATATACTTACAAAACTATTCTTACAAGATATGGTAAAGAAAAATAAAGGATATATATTAAATGTTTCATCTATTTCTGGATTTATGCCAGGTCCATTAATGGCAACATATTATTCTACAAAATCATATGTACTTAGATTAACACAAAGTATATATACAGAATTAAAAAAGCAAAAATCAAATGTATGTATTAGTGTATTATGCCCAGGTCCAGTAGCAACTAATTTTAATAATGTTGCGGGCGTAAAATTTGATTTAAAATCTATGAGTAGTGAATATGTAGCAAAATATGCAGTTGATAAAATGTTTAAAAGAAAACTTGTAATAATACCAGGAATAAAAATAAAAATTGTAAGATTCTTAGCAAAAATTTCACCAGATAAACTAACTGCAAGGGTTTGTTATCATATGCAAAAAAAGAAGAGGTAACTATTCCTCTTCTTTTAAAATAACTTTAACAACAGTACCTTGTTCTACAGAAGCATTATATGCAGGTTCTTGTGATACAACTTTTCCGCTTCCCTCTACACTAATATTTAAGTTCTTAGATTTTAAAGAGTTTGCAGCCTGTGCAGCACTCATTCCAGTTAAGTCTGGAACAGTAGTAGATGTCCTTACATTATTTTCAGCAGTATATAGCATTACTAAAGAATTACTTGGTAATTTAACACCATGTTCAGGTACTTGGTCTGTTACTAAAACTTCATTTTTATTACCTTCTAAAGTGAATTCACATCTAAGACCAGCATTTGTTAAAATTTTCTGTGCTTCAGCAACAGTTTTATTTTCTACATTAGGAACAGTCACACTTGAACTACTAGAAGATGTATCTACATCAATTTTATCTGGAGAGATACCAAGATAAGGCAATACTTCTGATAAAATTGAAGATACTACTGGTCCTGCAACTGTACCACCATGATAATTTTTAACTTGTGGATCATATAATGCAACAAGAACAACAATTTCTGGATTCTCAGCAGGAGAAACGGCAACAAATGAAGCTACATATCCATAATCTTCATCTTCCACAGGAGGTTCAGAAGTACCTGTTTTTCCTCCAACAGAATATCCTTTTACACTTCCAGCAGAGCCTGTCCCATCAGTTACAACAGATTCCATCATGTCAAGCATTTCTGATGCAGTTTCAGAGGAAATAACTTGGCGTACTTCAACTGGATCAATATTTGTAACAGCATTAGTATCAGTATTAACAATCTCTTTAACAATTCTTGGCTGGCATAAAACACCATCATTTGCAATTGCAGAAATAGCGGTTATCAACTGTATAGGAGTTACTTTAAATCTTTGTCCAAATGCCATTGTTGCAAGTTCTGTTGATCCAACTTTTTCTTCTGAATGGAAGTCACTACCTATTTCTTCTGGTAAACCTATTCCTGTTTTTGAAAATAATCCATAAGCTTGATAATATTTATATAAAGTTCTAGTACCAATTCTTGAAGCAAGTTGCATCATTCCAGGGTTGCAAGAATTTTCTAATACTTGGCGTAAAGTTTGATAGCCATGAGCAGCAGAAGTCCAGCAATTAATTCTGGTTCCACTAACCATTTCGTATCCAACACAATTGAAATCATTTGCAACATCTGTTTCTGTGATATTTTCTTCTAAAGCTATTGAAGCATTTATTAATTTAAAAGTTGAGCCGGGCTCATATCTACTAGAAACATTAATATTCCTGTACATTTCAGTTTTCTCGGTTGAACTTAGGCTATCCCATCTTTCCTGCCAATATGTTGTAGAAGGGGTAAAAGGATTATTTAAGTCATAATCTGGATATGAAGCCATTGCTAAAACATCACCATTAGAAGGCCTCATAATAATAGCACTTCCGTTACGAGCGTTATTTTTTTCAACAGCTTCTTTTAGATATTTTTCTACAATTGTTTGTATATTAGCATCTATTGTAAGTACGACGTTATTACCATTTTCAGCTTCAATATGTTGAGCATCTTCAGTAGAAATTTCATCATTATTAACATCACCAGAAGTAACAATTTTTCCAGGTGTACCAGTA
The DNA here is from genome assembly GCA_904381285.1 of uncultured Clostridia bacterium. Lineage (GTDB taxonomy): Bacteria > Bacillota > Clostridia > TANB77 > CAG-508 > RGIG8482. The sequence continues at coordinate 137,937 of CAJFII010000005.1, forward strand.
AGATAAGAATTGTAACTTCTTTCAATTCCATAAATACCTTGATTTTCACTGTTACAAAAACCAATTACATATGATGCTAAATTGTTATAAGGATAATATCTTTTAGTATCTTCATCAATATTAATTCCTACAGAAATATCATTTTCTTCCATCCAAGCTTTTAATTTATCAATTTTATCTTGTTCAACCCTTTTTGCAATTGTTTGAACTGATGAATCACTATTTACTTTAGCTAAAGTTTCTTCATAATCTAATTCAAAAATTTCAGAAAGAGCTTTGGCAACTTTTTCTTTTTTTACTTTAGTTAACTCATCTGTGGAATCTTTTATTCTTGTTGGATTAATTGAAACTGTATCTACTTTTGCGCTAATAGCTAAAGCTTTTCCGTTACAATCTAAAATATTACCTCTTTTTGGATTAATTAGTCTACTTATAGTTTGTTGTTGGAAAGCTTTTTCCTTAAGTTCAGCACCTTGTACAAATTGTAAATATCCAATTCTAACTACAAGTAGAAACAAAACTATAAACATACATAGCATTGCTTTACCAATTCTTTTAGGTGTTACTGTATTAGAAGGTGTTTTATTCTTTTTATTCATAATATCACCATTTTTTCTTTAATAATATTTAAATTATTGTATATTAACAAATAAAAAAAATCAATAAAATAGTAGTAAAAAATAGTGAATTCTTTGTAAAAAAATATCGATATTTTTTTGTTGACAAATTTGTTACTTAATATATAATATAAGTAATAATGAAACGAAAGAGGGAGGTCTATTATGGCAACAGAAGTTACTGAGGAAGAGTTAGAAAAAATAAAAAACATGATTGATGACTTAGTGAAAAGAGCTAAAATTGCGTCTGAAAAATATAAAGAGCTTGACCAAGACACAGTTAATAATATTATAAAAAAGATGTCTATGGCAGGACTTGAAAATCATATGAAACTTGCAAAAATGGCGGTAGAAGAAACCGGACGTGGAATATATGAAGATAAAATAACTAAAAACATGTTTGCAACAGAATATGTATATCATAGTATTAAATATGATAAAACAGTTGGTATTATTAATGAGAACGAAGAAGAAGGTTATGTAGAAATTGCAGAGCCAGTTGGAATAATTGCAGGGGTAACACCAGTTACAAATCCAACATCAACAACAATGTTTAAATCTTTAATTGCAGCCAAAACTAGAAATGTAATTATATTTGGATTTCATCCATCAGCACAAAAATGTAGTGTAGAAGCAGCTAAAATTTTAAGACAGGCAGCAGTAGAAGCTGGAGCACCAGAAGATTGTATTTTATGGATAGAAGAACCATCAGTTACAGCTACTAATTTACTTATGAACCATCCAGATGTAGATTTAATATTGGCAACAGGTGGTACAGGAATGGTTAAAGCTGCTTATTCTTGTGGAAAACCAGCTTTAGGAGTAGGCCCTGGAAATGTACCTTGCTATATAGATAAAACAGCTAAATTAAAAACATCAGTAAATGATTTAGTTTTATCAAAATCATTTGATAATGGAATGATTTGTGCTTCAGAACAAGCTGTTATAGTGGATAGAGAAATACATGATGAATTTGAGAAATTAATGAAAGAGGCAGGTTGCTATTTTATTAATCCAGAAGAAAAAGAAAGATTAAAAAATAGTATGTTTGTTCCAGAAAAAGGATATACACTAAAATCAAGCATTGCAGGACATAGCCCATATGATATTGCAAAACAAGCAGGAATTGATGTTCCTGTTGATACAAAAGTATTAGTAGTTTATGAAGAACAAGTAGGACCAGATTTTCCATTTTCAAGAGAAAAATTAAGTCCAGTATTAGCATATTATATAGTTGATTCTAAAGAAGAAGGAATTAAAAAAGCTGAAGAATTATTAGAATTTGGAGGACTTGGACATTCAGCTGTTATACATTCAGAAGACAAACAAACTATTTTGGAATTTTCAAATAGAGTAAAAGCAGGAAGAATTATTGTAAATTCTCCATCAACTCATGGAGCAATTGGTGATATATATAATACCAATATGCCATCACTTACACTTGGTTGTGGTACATTTGGAGGAAATTCAACAACATCAAATGTATCAAGTGTAAATTTAATAAATATAAAAAGAGTTGCAAAGAGGAGGGTTAATATGCAGTGGTTTAAAGTTCCAGAAAAGATATATTTTGAAGCAGGTTCAATAGGATACTTAGAAAAAATGCCAGATATTTCAAGAGCATTTATTGTAACAGATGAATCTATTGTAAAATTAGGATATGTAGATAAAATACTATATCATTTAAGAAAAAGAAGACAATATGTTCATTCTGAAATATTCTCAGAAGTAGAGCCAAATCCATCTTTTGATACAATAAAAAGAGGATTAAAAGCAATACAAAACTTTAAACCTGATGTTATCATTGCAATAGGTGGAGGAAGTGCAATGGATGCTGCAAAGGGTATATGGTTATTCTATGAACATCCAGATGCAGATATTGAAGGCTTAAAATTAAAATTTATGGATATACGTAAACGTACATATAAATTCCCAAAACTTGGAGAAAAAGCAAAAATGGTAGCAATACCAACAACATCAGGAACAGGTTCAGAAGTAACATCTTTTGCAGTTATAACAGATAAGGCACAAAACAAAAAATATCCACTTGCAGATTATGAATTAACACCAGATGTTGCAATAATTGATCCAGATTTAGTAATGACATTACCAAAGAAAATTACAGCTGACACTGGAATGGATGTACTAACACATGCTATTGAAAGCTATGTATCTAATATGGCATCTGATTATACAGATGGACTTGCAGAAAAAGCTGTAGAGTTAGTATTTAATTATTTAATAGAAGCATATGAGCATGGAGATAATGCACAAGCAAGAGAAAAAATGCATAATGCAAGTTGTATTGCTGGTATGGCATTTACGAATGCGTTCTTAGGAATTAACCATTCACTTGCACATAAGTTAGGAGGAGAATTCCATATAGCACATGGAAGAGCAAATGCAATTTTATTACCATATGTTATAAAATATAATGCTACAAAACCAACGAAATTTGTATCATTCCCAAAATATGAATACTTTATTGCAGATGAAAAATATGCTAATTTAGCTAGAAAAAATGGCTTGGCAGCTTCTACAACTGAGGAAGGAGTTGAATCTTTAATTAATAAGGTTAAAGAATTAAATGAAAAACTAGAAATTCCAAAATCATTAAAAGAAGCGGGAATCGATGAGCAAGAGTTTTTAGCAAAAGTGGATGAATTAGCTGACCGTGCATTTGAAGACCAATGTACAACAGCAAACCCAAGATTACCACTTGTTACAGAATTAAAACAAATATTATTAGATGCTTATTATGGAAATGAGTAGAAAATAAAAAAGAAAGATTGCTAATACATAAAAGTTTTAGCAATCTTTTTTTATTTCCTTCTAATCTTTTATATCTAGTTTAATATGAACATCTCTTAATTGAGCATTTGTTACTTTTCCAGGAGCTCCCATCATTAAATCTTGTGCTTTACTATTTAATGGAAAAGCAATTACTTCTCTAATACTAGGTTCGTCTGTAAGTAGCATAATCATTCTATCTATACCAGGGGCAATTCCGGCATGTGGTGGAGCACCATATTGAAAAGCTGCGTAAAGCGCACCAAATTTTGTTTGTAATTGTTCTTTTGTGTATCCTCCAATTTCAAAAGCTTTTTCCATAATGTTTATATCGTGATTTCTTACAGCTCCAGAAGAAAGTTCAATTCCATTACATACGATATCATACTGATAAGCAAGTATATCTAGTGGATTTTTATTATTTAGAGCATCAAGACCCCCTTGAGGCATAGAAAATGGGTTATGGCTAAATTCTAATGTACCTTCTTTATTTATTTCGTACATTGGAAAATCAATAATCCAACAAAAGTAAAATTTGTTTTCATCTATTAATTCTAAACGTTTTCCAAGTTCTGTACGAATTTCACCTGCAAGTTCATTTGCTCTTTTTTCACTATCTGCAATAAAGAAAATAGTATCATTTGCGGTTAATTCTGCAAGTTCTAATAATTCTTTTTTCATGTCATCTGGAATAAATTTATCAATTGGACCTTTATATGATAAATCTTGACCAACTTCTAAATACCCAAGTCCAGGCATTCCAATGCTTGTTGCAAAATCTAACATTTTTTCATGGAAACCTTTTGACATATGTCCTTTTACTTTAATAGCACGTACAGTTTTATTATGAAATGGTTTAAAAGAACATCTACTAAAAAATTCAGTTACATCAATAATAACAAGAGGATTTCTTAAGTCTGGTTTATCTGTTCCATATTTTAGCATAGCATCTTTATAGCTGATGCGAGGAAATGGATATGTGCTAATTTCTTTATCTGAAAAGGTTTTAAAGGTGTTATATATAACTGGTTCCATAACATTAAATACATCTTCTTGATTTGCAAAACTCATTTCCATATCTAATTGATAAAACTCACCAGGAGCACGGTCAGCTCTTGCATCTTCATCTCTAAAACAAGGGGCAATTTGGAAATATTTATCGATTCCAGATACCATCAATAATTGTTTAAATTGTTGAGGTGCTTGAGGTAAGGCATAAAATTTACCGGCATGAAGTCTACTAGGAACAAGATAGTCTCTTGCACCTTCTGGTGATGAGCTGGTAAGAATTGGAGTTTGCACCTCTAAAAAACCTTGTTCAATCATTTGAGATCTTAAATATTGTATAACTTTTGCTCTTAAAATAAGATTATCTTTCAACCTATTGTTACGTAAATCTAAAAAGCGATATTGTAAACGTAAATCTTCTCTTATATCAGCATTTGAATTAATTTCAAAAGGTAAATATTTTGTTCTTTTTCCTAAAATTTCTATCGTATCTATAAATACTTCAACTTCACCTGTTGCAATATTTGGGTTGTAAGTTTCTTCATCTCTTTTTCTAACCTTACCTGATAAGGTAACACAAGACTCATTAGGAATGTGACTTACCATATCAACTAAGCTGTCATTTCCAGAAATAACTGCTTGTGTAATACCATACTGGTCTCGTACATCGATAAAAACGACACCACCTAAATCTCTAATAGTTTGAACCCAACCAGCAATAGAAACTGTACTTCCAACATCACTAAGTTTAAGTTCACCACATGTTTTTGTTCTATACATATTAATCCCTCCTTAAAAATAATAGAGTTTCATGCAAAAGATAAACAAAAAAACTTTCATCTTCTGCATTAATGCAGGGACGAAAGTTTACATTCCGCGGTGCCACCCAGCTTAAAAAACTTAAAAACAATAGATAAGTTTTTTCACTTAATTTCAAATTGCTCAGATGTGTTATTCAAGTTAGGTCTCTCTAAAAAGGCTCTCAGCTTACAACCTTTACTCTCTGTTTAGTAACTTCTAACTGCTCGTCATCTTCAACGCAAATATAATTTGAATATTATTTTACAAAGTATATGCAGAAATGTCAAGATATATTCAAAAAAATTTTTGACAAATTTACATAAGTTTACAAAAATGTAATTTTATGATAAAATATTATTGTTGTTTATACATATATAAATAGAGAAATTATTTCTTAATTTGAATTCATGCAAATATTTTATGCATGTAAACAACAAAAGAAAAAATCTTCTATTTATTGTACAATAAGCAAAGCAAAAAAATAATACACAGGAGGAAAAAGTACATGTCAGAGAAAATGAAGTTATTAACAAGGAGGGAAAATGCATTTATTGCGGAATTGAAAGAAGGAAACTACTTAAGAGATACCAAAATATTTAGTGATTCCAACTTAGCAATTCTTGTGGGACAACTGGAAAATGAGCTAAAATATAGCCATCAAAGGAATGGTATCAAATTTTATCGGACAAGGGTTATCGCTGAAAGGGTTAGCGGAATAGAAGACTATGTTCCGGTGATGATACCTGATAGAGTATTACGACAGATAAGTGTTCCGAATGATAAACTAAAAGGAAAATGGGTAAAAATTGCAGGAGAATTTAGTTCTTGCAATAAAATAGGGGAAGACGGACATAGGCAGCTAGATTTATTTTTACTTGTTCGATATATAGAGTTCTGTGATGAACCCGGCGAATATATAAATATAAATCTGGTGGAACTGACAGGCTATATATGTAAGCCGACTGTTTTAAGAAAAACACCGTTAGGTACTTCCATTACAGATATCCATATTGCTATTAATAAATCATGTGCAAAATCGAATTATATACCTTGCATTACTTGGAATGCTGTTGCAGAGATAGCTAGTTTATTAAAGGTTGGAGAACGAATTAAAATCCGTGGAAGAATCCAAAGTAGATCTTACTTCAAAAGAGTTTCACCGAACTCAGAGGAAGGAATATGGAAAACTGCATATGAAGTTTCTGTAGCAAGATTTGATTTGATCTGACAATAGGAAGATAGGAAGAAGAATGGGGAAAGCAGATAAAAATGCTCTTCCCCATTTTTCTTAAGTACAAAGTATAATTTTATTATGCAATTTCGCTATAGTAAATATTTTCTAAATAATTCTTAATTCCATTTTTTCTGATGTCTATAAGATTTTCTGGTAATTCATCTACATTGCACCATTTTATTTCTTCTATTTTATCTGGTTCATTAATTTTGGGTTCACCTTCCCATTTTGTAACTTTAAAATATGCATTATAATAAGGAGTTCCTTTTATATCATGTATCATTGATATAAATTCCATGTCAGATATGTTGATTTTCACACCTATTTCTTCAAATGTTTCTCTTGCTAAAGTTATTTTCAATGTTTCATTTTCTTCAACATGTCCAGAAACACCTAAATCGTAATATCCATCCATATAACCAGTGTTTTTTCTTTTTTGCAATAAAACTTGTTCTTTTCCATTATTGTTCCTTGATAATATTAAAATAACTGCTGAAGGCGTTTTGTATCTTTGTTTTGTACTTTTACTAATACATACTTTCTTTGCTTTTTCTTGCATAAATGTTAATTTTTCATTCAATCGCTCATAATGTTCTTTGAAATCTACTTTAATTTCATCCAAATTATAGAGTTTGTTAGCAGAATATTTATTATAGTAATCTAATCCAATATCTAATTGTTGCTCTGATACATCATAATGCCCTAATTGAATTAGTAGAAATAAATCTTTCCATTCATTTTCATTAAAATTAGGTTTTTCCATATATTCAGTAATAATATTATATGGAGATTGGTTATATTGTTTGATTAATTCTTGTTCATCTAACTGGACTGCTGTTTTAAGCTCTTGGGATAAATTTTCTATATTATTTAAAAGTAATTTTTTTTCTTCAAGATATTCCTTTATAACGAGTATTGCATAAAAAAGAGTTGTTTTCTTTTCTTCTAATATGGCAGCACCAGCATAATCTCTAATATTAATTGCTTTTGAACGTATAACAGCATTATGATTTACTTTGTCAATAATTTCTAATCTATGTTTGTAGCCTTTATCTAGGAATGAATATGAAATAATGTTATCAAGATTTGCATGTATAATATCGTCATAATTATCACAATATATATTTTTTAAATCTGTTAATTGTTGATTTCCCCATAATGCTACATTTCCATTGTAATTTACCCAAAAGTTAAGACCATATGTACCATTTTTATTTATGATAACAGAAGGATTATCAAATGCACTGTATTCCATATCATCATCAAAAATTTTTATTGCTTTTTCTAAATGAGCATCTTTGTTGTTTAAATTTGGCCTTAAAGTAGAATAAAAAGTTTTGGCAATACCAACATATATAACATAACCATCATTAAAGGTTAATCTACATCTATATGGACTAATTTTGATAACTTCCTCATTATCTGAAACACCAGTTTCTTGTGTACGAATGATAGTAAAATCCTTACGTTCTTTAGAAAGAATATCAATTGTTGGATCATCAATTAATGTATGTAATTGTAATTCAAAGTTTTCTTCTTCCCTAAAATATTGCTTGTATATATTTATAATGTTATTTATAAGAGAATAGCCTAATTTTTCTGCATGCCATTTATCTACACTTAATCTTAAAATTAATTTGGTTGGAGTTGTTCTTTCTTGATAAGTACTATATATTTGAAAAATAGTTTTCTTTGCTTCAATATAATCTTGAGCCCACATTCCATTTGTTACCAATATTAACCTGTCCGTTTTTACTTCGTTAACAATTCTTTTAACATGCTCAAATTTTTTAAATGGTTCACCACCACCAATAACTAATAAGTATCCGTTATTAGATTGATTTATAAAATCAATAAATTTTGTGATTCCATCATCAGAAAATTCATATTGTTCTTGAGGTGCTTTTTCTATTCTTTTTCCGGATTTAAAGAAACAATGAGAACAACCAGCATCACAAAATTTTGTTAAAAATATACTAGCCAAACTTTTTCCTTCAAATTTTTTTTGCTCTTCCTTAGGAATATGAACATTTTGTATAATTTCATTAATGTACTTTGTTGGCTCTGAAAAAATATTGGTTACTTCCATATCTTCCTCCATAATACTTATCTTTCGATATCAGGTTCAATTACTGAAGAAATTACTTTTAAATCATCTTGTGAGTCCCAATCAATTATTGAAAACCTACTTTCTTCTAATAAATATTCCAAGCTAAACTCATTTATGCCAAGTTGTTGTAAAAAATCAATAAAATTTTCGATAGAATCTCTTTTTTGTTCAATCTCTTTTACAACAGATATATATTGTGAGACAATTTGATCTTTCTCGATATCAGATTGAATGTTCATTTTATCAATAATATATCTTCTTCCAAAACCATTACGATGAGCTCTTACATATGACTTAGAATAATTTTCATTAAAACTTTCAATATCTCTATGTGTTGTATTCCAAACTTGCTCAAGTATTTGTTCATTTGATGTGTCTAGTGAGATATCTGATGTATGAAAAGATATCCTACCAACACATGAAGGAGAGGCAGTTTTATTAATTTGTTTTTTACAATACCAAACTTCATCAAAACTACCAGGATTATTTTTATATTTTTCATAGAAATCTAAGAGTTGTTCTAAAGTGCTCACATTTATATTTGGCAACTTATGTAATTGATTATTTTTTACTAAAGATATAGTATATAAATTTGAATTTTCTCCAGTTTGAATTATCTTTTGGGAAATCTCATTTATTAATTGACTAATATTTCCGATAATCAAATCTTTTAATTTCACTTTCTAAGTCTTCCATTTTTCGCAAATTAAAAGTAGGCAAAACTAAATGTTTTTGCCATTTCAAAGGTAATTTTTTTCTCATAATAAATCCATCCAATCCTAATATAATAAAAGTTTACAGTAATTATATTAGGAGTTAGCTTCTTACTTAAGAAGTAATTTACAAAATAGGAAAAAATATATATGAAACTTTAAAATCATTTATAAAACAGATGTAAATAGTAAAAATAAGCAGAATGATTTTTAATGTATTTATACTTATAAATTTATGTAAAAAAGTGATAATTAAAGATAGATAAAACTATTGAAAAGTATTAAATAGAAAGATAGAATACGAAAAGAGGTAGAAATAGAAGAAATATTACTACTAGATTAAAAACAATAAAGAATATTGACAAAGTTATATGTAATTATAAAATAAAGACATAAAGCTAAACGCATTTTACAAAAACAAACTTTTAATTTTCAAAAAAGCTTGTTCAAACACACGTATTTTTTAGAAAATTTGCAAGTTTTAGTTTTTGAAAATGCTTAAATAAAGATAGCTTGAATAAATAATTACTAATATGTACAAAATATTAAAAAGAAAGAAAAAAGAGAATAAGGAGGAACACGAAAGAATGAATAAAAAAGAAAAGAAAAATCAAAAAACAAGAAAAAAATTAAATTCAACAAATAACAACAATGGTATAACATTAATAGCCCTCGTGATAACGATTATAGTGTTACTAATATTAGCAGGAGTAACCATAAATCTAACATTAGGAGAAAATGGAATATTCAGAACAGCAGAGCAAGCAGGAAAGAATTATACACAAGCACAAGAGCAAGAACTTGCAGGATTATCAGGATTCGAAAATGAAATAAATAATATAATAGGTGGAACAAATACACCAGGAACAAATGATAGAACACTAGCAAGCAAAGCAAAACCAGGAGATTATGTAAGATATACACCAGCAAAAAAAACATTTACAATGAAAGTAGATGGAATGAGTGTAACTGATAGCACAGGAACAACAGAATACACACAAGCAGAACATGGAATAGCAACAGGATATGATACAGAACAAACATATAATACAGGAGATTACACAGGATTATGGCAAGTGTTATATAATGATGAAGAACATGGCTTACAAATAATAAGTGCAGATGTAGTAACAGACAATTTAACTTTAGGAAATTTTGATGAAACAAAAACAAAAATAGGATATAATAATGCGGTAGATACATTAAATGCATTTTGCAGTAACTATGTAGATACAAGATATGCAATAAAAGGAAGAAGTGTAGGAAGTGATCCCAAAAATCCCAAAGACACGGCAACATCTACTGTTGTCTTAGATTTTGAATATAATGGAAGTACAGATAGTGGATGTAAAATAGCTGATAACAATTATGAAATAGATTCTAATAAATTGAATGGTGCGACAAGTCAAAATGAAAATGGGATTCGTGATATAGGTAAAAATTATTGGTTGGCATCTCGTTTTGTACAATTTAGTTCTGACCAAGTTTACTTTGCTGTACGTGATGAGCCTTTACGGTTACTACATGTGGAATATTAATTCTAATCGGTAGAACTTATTCTTATAGCAAACCTGAAGGGGGTTATGGGGATTCTATAGGAGTTCGCCCTGTAATAACTTTAAAATCTGGAATCCAGACAAGTGCGGGAGACGGAAGCGAAGGATCACCATATGAATTAGTAGCAATGTAGGAATATGTCATGTATAGATTATATAACAAACTAGTCAAATGATCTGTGAATAAAGATAGAGATTCTGACTAGTTTTTTATATATAATACAGTTTGTTGTATACAATTATTATAACTTGAAACAATAAGTACAAATATATTTTGAAAAAACGAAACATATTTCATATTTAGATAATTATTTCGAAAACAAGAAATAAGTTGACAAATATAAAATATAATAATATAATAAATATAGGTGAGGAAAATGTTAAAAAGAGAAATATATTTGTCCAGAATTAGAGGTTTCTATGATAGTGACCTTATAAAAATATTAGTAGGAATAAGAAGATGTGGTAAATCTGTAATATTAAAACAAATAATGAGTGAATTAAAAGAAAAAAGTATAGATGAACAACATATTATATATATTAATTTTGAACTTATAGAATATGAAAAATTATTAGATTACAAAGAATTAAATAAATATATAAAAGAGAAGATTAGAGATAATAAAAAATATTATGTATTTTTAGATGAAATTCAAAAAGTAGACAAATTTGAAGATGTAATAAACTCATTAAGAGCATCTATAGAAAATATAAGTATATTTATTACAGGCTCAAATAGTAAATTATTATCCAATGAATTATCAACAGTTTTATCTGGAAGATATGTATTATTCAATATATATCCATTAAGTTATAAAGAATTTATAAAATTAACGGGAAGAAATGGAAAAGATGAAAATACTTTTTGGGATTTTGTTAAATGGGGAGGACTTCCTAATAGAACTCAATTTACAGATGAAAGTAATATAAAAGATTATCTTCATAGCGTATTTGATTCAATTATATTAAGAGATGTAGTAGAAAGATTAGGATTGAAGGATACAGTTTTATTCGATTTATTGTTACAATATATTGTAGACACAACAGGGCGTGAATTTTCAGCAGAAAATGTTATGAGATTTCTAAGGAGTGAAAAAAAATCCATATCAACAGAAACATTATATACATATTTAGATGCATTATGCAAAGCACTAATAGTAAAGAAAATATATAGATATGATATTCATGGAAAAGCATTATTGAAAACTTTGAATAAATATTACATGACAGATTTAGGAATAGCACAAATAAAAAATAATAATTTTGAAATAAATAAAAGTTTTGCAATTGAAAATGTCGTATATAATGAATTGTTAGAAAGGGGATATGAAGTATACATAGGAAAAACCAAAAAAGGAGAAATTGATTTTATTGCAACTAGAACCAATGAAAAGATATATATTCAAGTAGCATATTTATTAGCAGATGATAAAGTGATAGAAAGAGAATTTGGAGCATTTAGAGAAATAAATGATAATTATCCTAAATACGTTCTTTCTTTAGATAAAATGGATTTTTCTAAAGAAGGTATAATTCATAAAAATATGATTGATTGGTTATTAGAAGAAAATAAATAAAAATATAAATTCATATGATTGTCAGTGGGGACGGAGATTTTTGACAAGGTGATTTTTAATTCAATAATATTATACAAATAATAAAAAAACATGTAGAAAAAGCAAAATAATATCTAGCTTTTTCTACATGTTTTTTTGCTTAAAAATAATTGTTAAAGACTAATTAAAAAAAGGTGGCAAAAAATACCAAGAAAAAAAGATGAAAAAAGTATTGACATAGGAGGTAAAAGATGATAATATAAATTATACGAAGTCACGAGCAACATAAAAACCAATAAAAAAAGAAGAATTAGTAAAGGAAAAACAGAATAAAAAAGCAGCAATTACTAGTTTTTTATTACGCCCAAAAAGAGGACGTAAAAAAATATGAAAAAAAGTGAAAAAATATGTTGACAAAGAAAAAGTGATGTAGTATAATACAAGACGTTCCGTTTGAAGAAGGAACAAAAAGTACAT